>JAGGAB010000135.1 GCA_017889705.1 Bacillota bacterium
CGTTTTAGGTGCAAGCTTCCAGGATACGGATTATTCCAATGCTTATACCTCTGGCACCGGTTCTTACGCAACGAACATTTATAACCCGATCTCACTTGCCGACTACTATAACAGCCTAGTATCGCCAGCCAAGGGTAATAAGACACTCGTTACTGAACTTTCCAGTTATCTTCTGTCCGACACGCTTTCCTTTGACGAAGATAAAGTGCAGTTAACGTTAGGGGCACGGCGGCAAAATGTGAATCAGACAACCTATAAATACTCCAGTACCACTGCCACTGGGACACCGACCTCAACCACCACTTATGACGCTGACGCCACTACACCGATGGTCGGGCTCATAGTCAAGCCGTGGGGAAAATCGGTTTCACTCTACGCCAATTATATTGAAGCGCTTTCCCCTGGAACTGTAGTTGGTACAGCGTATGACAACGCCAATGAAGTACTGGCACCGTATAAAACCAAGCAACAGGAAATCGGCGTCAAGTGGGACAAAGGAAATTTCGCCAATACTCTGGCCTTTTTTCAAATCAAAATGCCAAGCTATACGACTACTGATAATATTTATTCCTATGACGGCGAACAGAATAACCGCGGCATTGAATGGAATACCTTCGGCAGCGTAGCGAAAAATCTCCGTCTTTTAGGTGGAGTTGCCTATACACATGGTGAATTGGTTAATTCCAATACAAGTTCAAATAACGGTAATACACCATTTGGTGTACCCAAATGGACAATAAACGCAGGTGTCGAGTGGGACACGCCGTGGAATAAAGACTTAACACTTTCTCTCTTGACGGTATACACTGGTTCCCAATATATTAATAATGCGAACACCATAAAAATCCCAAGCTGGGTACGCTATGATTTGAGCGCGCGTTATAAAACCACCATCAACAATGTTCCGGTCACGTACCGTGCCAGCGTCGTAAACTTATTTGACAAACACTACTGGGCAGGTCTTTTTAGCAGCGAAAATTATGTCACTCTGGGCGGACCCCGTACCTTTAAATTATCGGCGACCTTCCAACTATAAGCGGGTTAACCATGAATACCGTCATGTTTGATGCATTTAAATGGCTAAAAGAACGTTTAGCTGACACCGATAAAACAACCCAAACCATCCTGCGCATTCTAGCCGCCGTTTTCGGCGGCTATGCGCTTACCTCCAGTATGTTGGCGGCTTTGGTGCTGCTGCTGCCCTGGGCAAAAGCGGATGCCTTGTTTTTTAGTGTGTTGTTTCCTCCTCTCTTTTACACTGGGGCACTGCTTTGGGCCTTTGCCGCTCCTACTGCCCAGCGCGCTTGGCGGAATTTACTTGTCGTTACGTTTTCTTGCGGGTTCCTGGCGCTAGTTGCTGACTGGGTAAGATAAGGAGAAGTTATATGAATCAATCGAAAGAAAAGAGAAGCTTTACCCGGGGGATGAGTGAATTACATACTTGGGGTGGCCTGGTATTTGGCTGGCTGTTATTTGTTATCTTTTTAACTGGTACTCTAGCGGTATTTGAACAAGAATTGACTCACTGGATGCAGCCTAATGTGCGAATCAGCGAGGTTGAGCCGGTTCAGGCGCTGGCCTCGGCTGAAAAAAAGCTGCGACAGCTTTCGCCAAAGGCGGACACCTGGATGATTGCTTTACCGCAACAACGTCACCAGGACCTGGAAATTACCTGGATAAAAGGCAAAAAAACAGTAGAGAATCATCTGAACCCTCAAAGTGGGGCAATCATTAAGACACCGGAGACTGAAGGTGGTCACTTTCTTGCCCATTTCCATTTTGAGCTGCACAGCGGTAAGGGCGGCTTATGGCTGGTTACATTAGCTTCTATGGTCATGCTGGCTGCTCTTGTATCCGGTATCGCCATTCGCCGACAGGTCTTCAAAGATTTTTTCCGTCTTCGTTGGCGAAAAAACTGGCTGAATGTTCATACCATGACCGGAGTCTTCACTCTTCCCTTTGTCCTTTTAATTACTTATACGGGACTGACCGTTACCTTTTTAATGCTGCTGCCTGTAGCTCCTCAGGTATTGTACGGTAGTTCATGGAAAGGGCCGCAGTCTGTTGCGGCTAAGAACTTTGAACGCCCCCGTGCCAATCTGCCGGGAGAATTAGTACCGCTGACCAGTCTCCTGCCACTAGCTGAGGCAGAGCTGGGAAAAGGAAAAATCTCCTTCATCCGAGTCCGTAATCCCGGTGACCAGCAGGCAGTAGTTACTTTTTTTAGAACAATTGATGATACCATTGTTGCAATCAGCAATAGAGCCGTTTTTGATGGGGTTACCGGTGAATTGCTTGGCAGCCAGACAACCTGGAGTAAATATGTTCATGTTTATCGTTCACTGGTCGGTTTACATATTGCCAGATTTGGCGGATATCCCATATCTTGGCTGTATTTTACAGCTGGTTTGATCAGTTGTGTCATGATTGCCGCGGGTCTGATATTCTTTACCATCAAACGCCGCAGTCGCTATGCCCGTAATAGTCAGATGGCTCAATGGATGTATCGTGCTATTGAGGCACTAAATATTACGGCTATTACCGGTATTATCATTGCATGCATCGCTTATTTGTGGGCTAATCGGTTACTGCCGTTTGACATCAAAGAACGGGCTGACGCTGAAATAACAGCATTTTTCAGTATATGGCTGATCATGTTGCTTCACTCCTTTTTGCGCTCCCCATTACGTGCCTGGATTGAGCAGTTGCGTATTGCGGCAGTGCTTTGCATCGGATTGCCAGTGCTTAACGCACTCACAACCAACGTCGGTTTATTGCCAGCAATTGCTCGCAACGATTGGATGACTGCCAGTGTCGATCTAACAGCTGCTTCACTGGGAATTATATTGGCAATCACAGCCTGGCGTATTTCCTTAAAAGAAAAGAATAATGAGAAACTGTTGGAACAACAATCTTCACTTAGTTCTAGTTCTAGTTCTGTAAATTTGCCCATAGAACGTATCCCTTTGTAATAGAATATTGGTTATGTTTTGTAAAGAGTAAATTAATAAATACGCAGAATACGTTGTTCTGCGTATTTTTTTATCTTACATTTTAAATTCAGATGCAAGCAAGTATAGAATAATATAATTAAAGATCAGTTGGATTATCTCTTATACCTGCATTTTTCTTGAAATGTCAATACTATGTTGTTATAATCATTCCATGGGATAACATTACGGATAAAAGAGGTAATCAGATATGATAACAATTACAGAAGATATTTTAAAAAGTGTTGAGAATTTTAAAGAAAAGCTACAGCAATATCATGAAGGCAAATTAGAAAATTTGAAAGCCTTTAGTTCTATTATGGGAATTTATAAAGAAGGACCCAAGGATACATATATGGTAAGACCCAGAATTGCTGGTGGAGTAACAACTGCAAATCAGTTGCAGGGATTGAGTAAGATCGCTGAGAAATACGGTGTTGATATGCGTTTTACAACAAGGCAGGACATTCAACTTCATTCCGTAAAAGTTGAGGATTTAGGCAATGTGTTAGATGACTTGTTAAAATGCGGACTCATTACACGAGGAGCGGGTGGTGATGGTGTAAGAAATGTTGCCTGTTCACCTCTTTCCGGAGTCGCACAAGATGAGAT
>JAGGAB010000077.1 GCA_017889705.1 Bacillota bacterium
GCGAAAGTCGCATAAAAATGCTACCTGCCATTTTGTTACAGGTAGCATTCCAAAATCCTTATTTTTTTCACTGTCCTCTTGACGGGGTGCACAGCAAAAAAAGCCCGGTCATATTTTTATTATAGCGCAGGGCTAACATAGCGGTTACACTATAGACAGTTTTGGGGACATGCGTATACATAATCTCCCATACTCTCACTCCGTAAAACTATATTTATACATTGCAATATTACGATATATTGATATAATGATATTACTAGCACTATTTTTAACATTTGATTTTCTGCATCTCCAACTGTCCCGCAGCTATTTCAGATACACAAGAAAAGAAGTGATGATATGGATTCTGATTTCGTACAATATATGTAAATGTCAGAATTACTTAATGTACTTGCCCACTCTCTCTAAGGTGTCTGCTCATCTACGCAGGAGGAAATTATCTAAAACCAGTAAAATAGAGTAATGATTTATAAAAAAAAATATTTACAAAATACAAAATATCAATTATCTTCTTAATAAGATACCCCGCTGGAGTATGGGGAGTAGGAGGCGTTATCGTGAAGAGATTATTACTAGGATTATTTTGTTTTGGCATAATTAATAGCTTTTCTATTGTACAAGCGGAAGTTCCATTTTCGTTAGACGGTGCTGTGGAATACGCCTTAAAAAACAATGAGGCTTTAAAAGCAGCAAGTTTTTCCCTTGATGCGGAAAAGCAGGAAATCGGTATAGCTAAAAGTACTTTTTCTCCGGTAGTTTCTTTGGAGGAAAGGGCTATGCGGACAAATAACCCGGGCTATGCGCTGTCGATAAAGATGAATCAACATCGGTTTTCCGCTCTAGATTTGTCTGGTGCGCCTGATACGTTTAATAGCCCCGGAACTCTTAACGACTACCAGACAGCGATTACTTTCGAACAACTTCTTATTTCTCATCAGGCTGATTTAGGCATTGCAATGGCTCAGAAAAGTTTTGCGGCTAAAAGGGCGGATTATGAGCAGAAAAAACAGGAAATAGTGATTAACGTTGTTCAAAGTTACTTGTCCGTTCAGACGGCCACTCAATTTAAGGTTGTAAGTGAAAAGACAATTGCTGACGCGCAAGAGCATTTGCGCGTGGCTGAGGCAAGATATACGGCTGGAGTAGGGTTGTACTCCGACGTATTAAGGGCTAAAACGGCGGTTACAGATGCACAGCAACGCTTAATAAGTTCTGAAAAAAATGTAAATGTTGCTAAACGACAACTGGGATTGGTTATTGGCATCGATGGACCGGCGGAAATTAATAGCGTTTTGCCATTTGAGGAAAGCGTAAAGCCAATAGAGTATTATTATTCCGCGGCGCTTAACCGGTCGGACATTGTTGCGCTTAATTTGCAAACTGAAAATGCCGGAACGAATGTAAAATTTGCTCAGGCCGGACATCTGCCGGTCTTGGCAATAAGCGGGACATACCAAATGAATGATGCGAATACCCTTTTGGGCTCAGAGGGTGACAGTTGGCTGGTGACGGCACTTTTTAAGTGGAATGTTTTTGATGGCAATAAAACAGCCAGTGAAGTGAATAAGGCAAAATTGAAGCAAATGGAAATGGCAACAGGGCTGGCAGGGTTGCGAAAAACTGTGCAATTTAAGGTATATGATGACTATTTGGCGGTAGAAGAAGCAGTGAAGAATGTAGAACTTGCAAAAGATAGTCTTGCCTCGGCGGAAGAGGGTAAGCGGCTTATAGAACTTCGATATACTTCTTCTCTGGCTCCTATCGTCGATCTGCTTGATGCCCAATTAAATCTGGACAATGCCAGAGTTTCGCTTGTGGCCAGGGAAAATGATTATCGGTATGCGGTCGCCAGACTCGAGTTTGAAAGCGGCATAATACTAAAGGCAAATGAAAAAGCGGGAGAGGTGAAGGCGCAATGAGAACAAAGTTATCAATTATATTAGCAGTTTTAAGTATTTTGATAACGGTCAGTGGTTGCAGCAGTAAAGTAAAGCCCGGAACGGCGAGCGTAAATCGTCCTGAAGTATCCGAAGTCATTATAGTTAAATTAGAAAAGAGTACGGCTGCTGATTATTATGAAACTTCCGGTACCTTGCAGGCTAAAACGGTTAGTATTATCGCTAGTAAAGTAATGGGGACGGTTACTTCTGTGGCAGTAAAAGAGGGAGATTGGGTAGATGCCGGGCAAGTGTTGGCTAATCTAGAAGATTGCGATTTGTCAGCCCGTCAAAGCGCGGCTCAGGCAGGCTACCGTGAGGCTCTGAAGGCAGTGGAACTTGCCAGTCAAAACAAGTCGCTGGCGATGGTTACATATCAAAGATATCAGCAATTATATCGCGATAAAGCCATTTCTCAGCAAGAAATGGATCAGATTGAAAACCAAAGCCGGGTAGCCGATTTAGAAGTAGAACGGGCGAATGAAGCGGCAAACCGCGCTCAGGCGGAAGCTTCTTCCTATTCCGGCCTTACACGGCTGGTAGCTCCGGTTAGCGGAGTTGTAACAGCAAAGAAGATAGACCTTGGCAGCACGGCTGTACCGGGAGTGTCTCTGTTTACGGTGGAAGATACTTCGGCTTTTCGTCTTGAGACTGATGTGGATGAGAGTTTTGCGAAATATGTATCGCTTGGCATGAAGGTGGATGTTGTGGTTGACGCTTTGGGAAAAGCACTATCTGGCACTGTTGCGGAGATTTCTCCGGCGGTTGACGCGGCATCCCGCAAGCTTCATATCAAAGTTAACGTGGCTGGTGAAGGCCTTAAATCTGGCAATTATGCAAGAGTTAGGTTTCCTATCGGGAATAAGAGTGGATTATTTTTGCCGGTATCAGCTGTTGTGGAAAAGGGAGAGCTTAGTGGTGTTTATGTTGTTGGCACTGATGGAACTGTTACGTATCGGATTGTCCGGCTGGGTAAGACTTTCGGTGCTCAGGTGGAAATTCTTTCAGGGCTTGATGCTGGAGAAAAGGTTATTGTTGAGGGGCTAGATAGGGCGGTTGATGGTGGAGTTGTAAGAGAGGGGAACTCGCAATGAATGTCGTCGGGATTGCTGGAAGGATAGCGCAGGCGTTTATAAAATCTAAACTTACGCCGATACTGGTGATTGTTTCTCTTCTGCTGGGCGTAGGAGCTGTAATAGTAACTCCTCGTGAAGAAGAACCGCAAATTGTTGTTCCGATGGTTGATGTGATGGTGACTTATCCCGGAGCTACTGCTAAAGAAGTGGAAGAACGGGTTACGAAACCTATGGAAAAACTGCTCTGGGAACTTACTGGCGTAGATTATGTTTATTCTATTGCGAAACCGGGATCAAACATGACGATTGTCCGATTTAAAGTTGGCGAGAATGCAGAAGAAAGCCTAGTTAAACTTTATAATAAACTAATGTCCAACTATGACAAAATTCCGGCTGGTGTTTCGGAGCCACTGGTTAAGGTAAAGTCCATTGATGATGTTCCGGTTCTTTCCTTGACGCTTTGGAGCAATAACAATCATTATACCGGGTACGAGTTACGGCGCATTGCCGCTGAAGTGAGCAGCGAGCTAAAGAAGGAGGAGAATGTTTCCGAGTTTTCTATTATTGGCGGTCAGCGGCGGCAGGTGGGAATTAGTCTTGATCCTGCAAGGCTCAAAGCTTATGGTGTTTCTGCTTTTCAAATTGTCAATGCGCTTGAAAAAGCTAATTTAGCGCTACCGGCAGGGAAATATCCAACTGGGAACCAGGAGTATTTAGTTAAGACAGGCGGTTTTCTTACTAATATAGGTGAAGTGGAAAGTGTTGTAGTCGGGGTGTATAATGGCAAACCCGTGTACTTAAAAGATGTGGCAGAGCTCAAAGATGGTCCGGAGGAACCGGCGGATTATACTTCTATTGGTTTTGGTCCCGCCGCTGCGTTGAAGAATATCCCGGACAGCGACGCCGGGGAACGCCAAGCGGTTACCATTGCGATTGCTAAAAAGAAGGGGGCAAATGCTACTTATATCGCAGAAGATGCGCTAAAAAAAGTAGAGGCGCTAAAGGGCCATTTGATTCCCACGGATGTTAATGTCACAGTGACGCGTAATTATGGTGAGACAGCTAAAGAAAAATCCGACGAATTGTTGGAGCATATGCTGATCGCAACCATATCGGTAGTTATTCTCATTGCCGTTGCGCTGGGGTGGCGGGAAGCGATTGTTGTGGCAGTGGCGGTCCCTGTGACATTGGCGCTTACTTTACTTATTAGTTATCTTTACGGCTATACATTGAACCGGGTTACTTTGTTTGCGCTGATTTTTTCGATAGGTATTCTAGTGGATGACGCTATCGTGGTGGTAGAAAATATCCACCGGCATTTTAAGTTGAATAAAGTTGGTTCTCTTGCTGCAGTTTTTGCGGTCGACGAGGTAGGCAACCCGACAATTTTAGCGACTTTCACAGTTATTGCAGCACTTCTGCCGATGGCTTTTGTTTCGGGATTAATGGGGCCGTATATGCGGCCCATACCGGTAGGCGCATCAGCGGCCATGCTATTTTCCTTGCTGGTTGCGTTTATTATTAGCCCATGGTTAAGTTTAAAGGTGCTAAAGCATGTTGACATTGGTTCCGGCGCGAATGATGAAAGCCGGTTAAAGCGTTGGTATGCTAAAATCCTGGGGCCATTGTTGGATAATCGAGGTAAACGGCGTAAGATTCTTGGCAGTGTCGCTGCGCTGCTGCTGCTAGCTTGCCTCTTAATGCCGTTTAAAGCAGTAACCGTAAAGATGCTTCCGTTTGATAATAAAAGTGAGCTTCAGGTGATAATTGATATGGCCACAGGAGCAACATTGGAAGATTCGGCGGCGGTGACTCGCGAAATTGGCGAATACTTGAAGACTGTGCCTGAAGTAACTGACTATGAGTCTTATGTTGGTACGTCGGCTCCTTACAATTTTAATGGGTTAGTTCGTCATTATTATCTCCGGTCAGATCACAACACGGCTGATATTCAGGTCAACTTTGCCTCCAAAGATGACCGGCAAGCGCAAAGCCATGACATTGCTAAACGCATTCGGCCTGATATCAAAAAAATCGGTGACAAATATGGGGCAAAGATTAAAATTGCCGAAATTCCGCCCGGACCACCGGTGTTGAGTACTTTAGTTGCGGAAGTGTATGGGCCCGACCCTAAACGACAAATTCAGATTGCCAAGGAAATCAAAAATATTTTTCAAAATACCGACGGTGTCGTTGATGTTGATTGGTATGTTGAGGATGATCAGCCGAAAATTACTTTTGGCGTAGATAAGAACAAAGCCGCGTTGAGCGGCGTTAGTACGGAAGCGATTGCAAAGACCGAACAGATTGCATTAAACGGTTTATCAGCTGGCTTGGTTCACTTTGACAAGGAAAATGAACCGGTGGAAATTTTTCTTAGAATGCCTATGGCTAACCGGGCATATGACGCAAGTTTGCAGCAGATTGGAGTACCATCTGCCGATAATAGGCTGTTATCGCTTGGTGAATTCGTAAAGCCTGAATATGGCGTGGAAGAAAAGACAATTTATCATAAAAATTTGAAACGGGTGACTTATGTTGTCGGGGATGTTGCCGGTGTGCTGGAAAGTCCGGTTTATGCGATTTTGAACATGCGTAATAAGATAAACGGTGTCAAGCTGCCGGAAGGCTATGATCTTAAGCAGTATTCAACGACTCAACCATGGCTAGAAAATAAATATGCGATGAAGTGGGATGGGGAATGGCAGATAACCTATGAAGTGTTTCGTGATATGGGAATTGCTTTTGCGGCAGTCCTGATACTTATTTATATTTTGGTTGTAGCTTGGTATCGGAGTTTTATTACTCCGATGGTTATTATGGCTCCGATTCCGCTTACTTTAATCGGTATTTTGCCGGGACATTGGTTGTTTGGCGCTTTTTTCACCGCTACTTCGATGATTGGGTTTATTGCATTGGCGGGAATTATTGTCCGAAACTCGATACTATTGGTGGACTTTATTCAAATGGAGTGGGTAAGGTGCGCGGATTTGAAACAGGCGTTAATTGAAGCGGGAGCAGTTCGTTTCCGTCCGATTGTCCTTACGGCGGCAGCTGTAGTTGTCGGTTCATTTGTTATGATTTTTGACCCGATTTTTCAAGGTCTGGCTATCGCGATGATGTTTGGTGCGGTTGCTGCTACCGGTCTTACGCTGATGGTTGTGCCGTTGGTGTACTATGAAATTTTCCATCGCCGGGAATTGCCGGTGACTCTTAAAGGGACAAAAGACGAAGTGAGGTGTAATGATGTATCTTGCGAAGAATGATCATTGGTATTTAGAACGGGTTATTTGGCTTATTGCCGGAGTATTCACTCTTGGCAGTGCTATTTTGGCTTGGCTTCACCATCCTTACTGGCTGATTTTGACTGGCCTTGTCGGTGTAAACCTAATTGTTTTTGCTTTAACCGGCTTTTGTATTATGGCAAATATTTTGTATGTCTTAGGTTTTCAATCTTTAGGTAGCGAGAAGTGCCCCGAGAAGAACGGACAGAGGTAACACTCAAGATTAAACGCTGAACCCCAGTAATGATGATTGATTATGTTCTGTTGAAGCAATGATGAGGAGGATAACTATGAGCAAAGTAATTGTATTGGGGGCTGGATTTGCCGGTCATACGGCAGCTTTGTATCTTCGTAAACGGCTGGCAGAAATCCATGAAGTGCACGTTATTTCACCTCAATCGTATTTCCAATTTATGCCCTCGTTAGTGTGGGTAGGCGTCGGGCATATGAAACCGGAAGAAACGATTATTGATTTAATGCCAGTTTATCGTAAACAGGGAATACGGTTTACCATTGACCGCGCTGTGGAAATTCATGTAGAAAAGCAAGCCGTTGTTACAGCATCTGGCGAAAGTTATGAGTACGATTATTTGATCAATGCAACCGGACCTTATTTGAACTTTGAAGGAACATCAGGATTAGGACCTAAGGTTGGCTATACACATTCTATCTGTACTAAGGAACATGCAGGCCAAGCAGCTGAAGCGTACTTAAAGGCCGTTCAAAAAATGAAAGCAGGCGAGCGCCAAACTATTGTTGCTGGGACGGGTCATGCCGGAAGCACTTGCCAGGGTGCGGCGTTCGAGTATGTGCAAAATATTCACTATGATTTATTACATCAGGGTCTAAGGGATATGTGCGATTTAGTTTGGTTCAGTAATGAAGCTAAGCTCGGCGATTTGGGGATGGGGGCCTTTGTGTTTAATGTGAAGGGAGAATTACGTGAGTCGGAGGAATTAACGGACTGGCTTATGCGCGATTGCAACATCCGTTGTATGATTGGCTCTCGGCCTATAAAAATTGAACAGAATAAGTTGTTTTGGGAAAACGTACGGGGCGAAGAGGGTTGTTTGGATTATGATTTTGCTATGCTTATTCCGCAGTTTATTGGACAGAAAATTCGTTATATCAATGCGGAAGGAGAAGATATTTCGGATAAAATGAGTAATCCCGCCGGATTGATGAAAGTGGATGCAGATTATGAGTCTGGGCCGCGCGGATATGCAAACTGGAAAGCAGAAGATTGGCCTTCCGCGTACCAGTCACCGCTATATCCTAATATTTTTGCTGCTGGTATTGCTTTTGCACCGCCGCATCCGATATCCGCGCCCAGTGGCATAACGGCAAGCGGCGTAACAATTCATGCAGCGCCTCCGAGAACGGGGATGATTGCGTGTATTATTGGACGGATGGTAGCAGACAATATTGCGGATATGATTCAAAATGATGATACGATTATCCGGCGGCGTATTCCAATGAGTAAAATGCCTGCTGCTTGTGTGGCGTCTCAGCGGAAATCAATAGCAACTGGTAGCGCTATAATGGTGGCGCTGTATCCGGTGGTTCCGGATTATACTAGATATCCGGTGGAACATGGTGGGCGGAATATGAAATTAACCACTTATGAAATAGGAAAAGCTTCAGCTTGGATTAAGCGTATATTGCATCATATGTTTCTATATAAGATGGCGGCAAAACCGGGTTGGAGTTATATTCCGGAATAAGGGTGGAGGAAATATAATGACTAAACAGGCATATACGGTATCTAATTTTGAACGGTTTTTAATGCGGTTTACCCCCTATCAGTTGTATCGATTTTGTATTCTCAACTTAAAAATGCTGCGGGCGATATTCGCTCATCCGGCAGGATAAAAGTTGCTAAAGTCGTTAATCTTAAGTTGAAACAGGAATTGCAATTATATGGGGAAGGCTGTGTGGCCTGTAGTGGGGACGACTTGATTTGCCACAGGATAACTGGCTATTGGAAAACAGCAACAAGCCTCGAACAGGTCGAACAGTATATTGATAAAAGAATTAGCCAGGGCAAATAGATAGCTTACCCTATGGCTGGTATGGTCTGGAGTCAAGAAGAGTGGAAAAAAGAAAGTGCCGAGAATAAGTGAAATTGTTACATTGCCCGTAATGTCATGATGTTTTTAGTTTGAATTTTGCAGATGAGAAATGGGGTACTTGTGGTCATTATTATTACTCATATATGTGAGGGAAGAAATAAGCTGGCTTAGTAATCAGCTTATTTTCTTTTTAATGACCAAGTTTAACTTTTCACAAATAGTAGTTATTACACTAAAATTGAACGGAATTTTTACAATTATGTAGATTAAATGAGAAGAGAAAGTTAATTATATAACTAATTTAGATAATATTGACAATTTACATCATTGTGATAGAATTAGGTTAAATTCTTAATAGATAGAATTTAAAAGATAGAAGGCGATATTAAAGGAGAATAAATACTGATTTATTCTCGTGTAAATTGAAAAAGTTGAAATAAGCGAGAATCCGTCTATTTACATTTATTTGATTGTGGATGGGAGAGAAGTTTCATGGAATCTGTTTTTGACAAAGGTTATAAGTTATTTATTGATGGCGATTGGGTTGAGGCTGAAGATGGGAAAACATTTGATGTTTTCTGTCCTGCGAATGGTGAGTTATTAGCTAGTTGTGCTCATGCTTCACAAAAGGATGTGGATAAAGCGGTAAAAGCTGCATGGAAAGCATTTCTCAGTTGGAAAAAAACGAGTGCTGCAGAGCGGGCTGCTTTGTTATTAAAAATTGCTGACTTGATTGATGAAAATGTTGAAAAGTTAGCATTGGCAGAAACCTTGGATAATGGAAAACCGTTACGAGAAACCAGGAATATTGATGTTCCATTAACCAGCGATCATTTTCGGTATTTTGCGAGTGTAATTCGGTCAGAAGAGGGCACAGCAACGTTAATTAATAAAGATACTCTTAGTATTGTATTAGATGAACCGATTGGCGTTGTGGGGCAAATTGTTCCCTGGAATTTCCCGTTATTGATGGCTGGCTGGAAGCTTGCTCCGGCCTTAGCTGCTGGAAATTGCATTGTACTTAAACCTTCAAGTGAAACTTCTTTAAGTGTGTTAGAATTGACAAAACTGCTTCAACAAGTATTACCGCCGGGAGTTGTCAATGTAATAACCGGTAAAGGATCTACCACGGGCAATTATTTATTGGATCATCCAGATATAAGGAAATTGGCATTTACTGGTTCGACTGAAATTGGTTATGATGTTGCAAACGCTGCTGCTAAAAAAATTATACCTGCAACTTTGGAATTGGGAGGCAAATCCGCTAATATTTTTTTTGAGGACATGCCTTGGGATAAAGCGATTGATGGGGTTTGCATGGGAATTTTGTTTAATCAAGGTCAAGTTTGTTGTGCTGGTTCCCGAGTATTTGTACAAGAAACAGTATATGATAAATTCATTGAGGCTATAAAAGCTAAGTTTGAATCTGTAAGAGTGGGTTTACCATGGAATGAAGATACCATGATGGGGAGCCAAATTAATAGTAGACAACTTGAAAAAATACTTTCATATGTAGACATTGGCATAAAAGAAGGTGCTAGACTGGTTACTGGAGGGGCTAGAGCGGCCAGTCAAGATCTTCAAAATGGAGCTTTCTTACAGCCTACTATTTTAGCTGATGTAACAAATTCCATGCGAGTAGCCAGAGAAGAAATTTTTGGTCCGGTGGTTTGTGTCTTAAAGTTCCGTACAGAAGAGGAAGTCATAGATATGGCTAATGATAGTGACTATGGTTTAGGCGGGGCGGTTTGGACTAAAGATATTAATAGGGCGTTTAGGGTTGCACAAGCAGTGGAAACAGGACGGATGTGGGTTAATAATTACAATAATCTTCCGGCACATGCTCCTTTTGGGGGATATAAAAAATCAGGGATTGGTCGGGAAACCCATAAAATGATACTTAAGAATTATACCCAAACTAAAAATATTTTTATTAGTTTAAGCGAAGCGCCGACTGGATTGTATTAAACATTTAAAGGCGGGAAAATAATATTGATAATTAGAAATCTTCCTTATTGGCAAGAGTAAAAGTAATCTATATAAGCCAGTGAGGAAGATTTCTAATTACGTCTTTTGAGCTACAATTTTTGATTTTGAACGATTTTAATGCGGGTTAGCCCCGATCAGTTGTATCGATTTTGTATTCTCAACTTAAAAATGCTTCGGGCGATATTCGCTCATCCGAAATGAAAAAGTATCTGGGTAAAAAATATGTGTCTAATAGTTAGGATGTCTAGGGGAGAACGAAAGAGCAAGGAGAGATGTTTTCTAACAGACATCGGATGCATGCCATAAATGATTACCTCTGGCATCCTTGCGTTACAGTCTAATACAATACAAAATATATCGATGCGCCTTTGTGTCCAGTTTTGTAAATAGAAAAATAAGAGTATGAAATTTTTGCAAAATTAGGTAAAATAAAAGTGTATTTGAAAGAAGTGCTACTTATTTGCCCCTCCCGATAGGGGTGGGGATAAACGATATAAATTTATAAGAACAAAAATGATGAAATCTAAGTTCACGTATTTCTTGGGAAGTGGGGGAAAAAGGTGAAATCTGAAAACACAGGGATTCAGTCGGGCGCGGGTGGTCTTACTTTTGATGAGGCTTCAGTCCTTGC
>JAGGAB010000136.1 GCA_017889705.1 Bacillota bacterium
CCACTTAGCGGAAACTAACAAGGATAGAACGGGACTGTTTGACAGCAAACAATGGACACCTAATGAGGAAACAGGGCGCATGTTGCTAGAGTGGCTAGAGTCCGGCGCAGAGCCACCAGCACCGAGGCTGACAGACTCACAGCGCAAGCAGATGTTTGCTATGTCTAAACAAGCCGGGATGACGGTTGAAGGTATCAAAGAGCATATCCATACTACCTACAGCGTTGAGAGCAGCAATGATTTAACGATAGATCAGGCCGAGGATTTGATTAACTGGTTAGATGATCGGATTAGCGAATGTAAGGAGGCGGCAAATGAATAAAGCAACCATATCCGGTAAGGCATGGGAGCCGGAAACAAGATACTCAGATAGCGGAACTTGCATAACGCAAGTCTCCGTTTCGGTGTATGACGGTAAAGACAAAGACGGAAAGAATCAGTATTTCAGTATTTTGGTTAAGGCGTTCAAGGAGCTGGCTGAGCAGATAGGCAACAGCATCGTCAAGGGTGACAATGTGATAGCAGCGGGGCGGCTGAAACTGGAAAAGTGGGATAGCCAGGACGGACAAAAACATAGCCGCATGGTGGCAAGCCGGCGCAGGAAGCCGCTAATCCGTTTGGCGGTCAGGTATTCCCAGAAGATGAAATTCCATTTTGAATTTGAAGGAGTGGAGAAAAAGTGAATTTAGAAAACAGTATCAAGGATGTAATTGCTAAAAAGCTGGAAGATGGCAGTATAGAAAAGCTTGTTGCCGAGCAATTAGAAAAGGGTGTCCAAAACGCTTTGGACAGTATGTTTCGTTCATATGGGGATGTAACAAAGGTAATAGAAGAAAAAGTTAAGTCGGTGATGGTTCCTTACCTAGAAGGGTACGACTATTCCCAGTATATTGTTAAACTGGACAGTGTTTTGGTTGATGTTCTTAAAAATTCTACAACTGACAATAGAGCAATGTTACAAAACTTTAAAGAACTAATGTTGCCAGAAGACCGGAAAGAAATTAAGGCATCTGCGCTATTTGATATTTGGAGCAAATATGTAGCTGAACATGTTGAAACCAATGGACTAGAAATTAATTACGACGATAACCCTACATATGAGGCTATTGAGGTAACCATGGACGTAAATTATGACAATGATCGCGGTTGGGGCCATTTCTACTATGCTACATTGACCTTTGAATGTGAACATGATGAAGAAATGAATTTTGCTATCAGAATTAGCAGATACAAGGGTGATAAAAAAGGAAATCAATGGTCAATAGAGTATGATTCAAAGTCTTTGCAAGATATTAAGTCCCTTCGGTGCTTAAATGATTTTGAAATATTGTTAATCCGTCTGGACCAGGCTGGTACAAAGTTGATTATGGATACCGATAGTGCAAATGATGAAATAACGCCAGAAAAAGAACCAGAAGCCACATACGGCTAAAAATGGAGCGGTGCAGAATGTGCGGCAGGCCCATAAGGGTGCAGGAATCGGTAAATCATCAGCATGGGCCGCGCTGCTATAGAAAGTATGTGGCAATGGGCAGCCCGGTGCAGACGGAATTTGAGTTTAGTGAGCCTAGCCGATTGTTTAAGCCGGAAATGTCAATGAGGGAGCAACATCAACGGGCCTGCGAAATTCTTTATAAATGGCAGTACAGGTCAGAGTAACCCAGTTTATTATATGCAACTACGGTTTATGTTATGCAAGGGGGCGGAGAATTGGATGAAAACGATATAATTCCGGGCGGGTACATACTGCTGGCTAGGAAGATAACCGATAGCGACATATGGCTTAAACCGCCCCTGTATTTAAAAATATGGATTTACTTCTTAGCTAAGGCGCAGCACAGCCCATACAAGAAGCTAAAGAAGGGCGAGTTATTCACTAGTATACCTGAGATACAAGAAGAATGTTTCTGGTATGTTGGCAGTAGGAAAGTCATTCCTACGAAAGATCAAATCTTCCAAGTTATTGATTGGTTCCGGCGAGCGTCCGGTGACCCTTCCGAAAGCAACGCGAAAGCAACGGCGAAAGCAACAATGATAACAACGGCGAAAGCAACGCGAGGAATGACCGTAAGCATAAGTAATTACTGTATTTATCAGGATTCTAAATATTACGAAAGCAACGGCGAAAGCAATCCCGAAAGCAACGCGGCAACTTCTTCGAAAGCACGCCGAAAGCAACGACAACCCGACACTAATAACAAGAATGGTAAGAATGACAATAACGACAATGAAGATATAAATAACTCGCGCGAGAGTAAAGTTAAATTTGCTGAGTTCGTTAGTCTGACCAATGTGGAGTATTCCGCACTCGTGACACAATTCGGCGAACACGGAGCTAAGCGCATGATTGAGATACTTGACGATTACAAGGGTGCTAGTGGTAAAACATACAAGTCGGATTATCGGGCTATTCGCACATGGGTTATTAACAAGTACCAAGAAGGAATCCAACAAAAAGGGGGTTTGGACAATGGCATACGGAGAAAATCTACCGGTGATAAAAATAGATTACCACAACGAACTGGCGATAAAGATCAAGGAAATATCCCAGACGGATTCTGGGCCAACGGGTAAAGCATGTTCGTTCTGTAAATGTGAACTAAAACCGCACGTCATAAACATTTTTGGCAAAGACCGGGTAATGGGACATGAAGATTGCGGTTGCAAACAGTCACTTAACGCGATTGCTGAGTTAACCCGCGAATATGAGCTGATGGAACAGCAAAGAGAGTTTGAACGGCTGCAATATAAAATTAAGCGATTGATTGATAATTCGATGATGGGGCTTAGATTCCAAGACCGGATTTTTGATAACTACAACGCGATTACTGACCAACAAAAAATAGCCTTGCGAGTGGCTAATAACTTTTGTGGCAGGTTCGCTAAGGACGTACATTGCAAGGGGTTATTTTTTAGCGGGGCAGTAGGCACAGGGAAAACCCATTTAGCCGCGGCAATAGCTAACAGGATTATGAAAGAGCATTACATCCCGGTATTGTTCGGGACGGCACCGGGGCTATTGAACAAGATTAAACATTCATTCGACGACGGCAGCGGCGACAAAATAGCAAACATGCTCTGTAATGTGCCGCTTTTGATTATTGACGATTTAGGCAAGGAGTACGCCCGGAAGAACGCTGACGGGTGGAGCTGGGTTCATGAAACCCTATACGAAGTGATTAACCAGCGATACGAAAACTATTTGCCGCTGATTGTAACGACTAACTTAACTCTGCCGGAGCTGGAAAAGCGGGTTGATAAGGCAATTGTAAGCCGGCTTGTTGAAATGTGCGACGGTATCCAGTGCAATTGGGAGGATTACCGCATGAAAAAGGCGGCTGGTGCAGCGTAATGGCCCTAGCAAAAATTACTCTCGCCGGAATGCGCCCTATAACCAAAAAAAATCATACCGAGCGCACTAGATCAGGGGCCACGATACAGTCTAAGGCCTACCGCGACTATGAGAGCAGTTGCCTATGGCTGCTAAAAAGCCAGTGGCGAAAGCCTCCACTAACAGGCAGGATGAACCTTTGCGCTAGGTACTGGATGCCTAACCGGAGTGGAGAGCCGGATTTGATCGGATTGCTACAGGCCACGGCTGACATACTCGAAAAGGCTGGGGTGGTCAGCAATGACAAGTATTTTCGGCGGTTTGACGGTAGCGAGGTAGTGGGGATTGATAAGCATAACCCAAGGGTTGAGATAGAAATTGAGCTATTGGAGGGGTAGGGATGTATAAGGCGGCCAAACAGGTATGCGCTACATGCGGCAATGTGAACAGGGCGGCGTATCCGGGCAAGCTGGTGTGCTATAAGCAGAATACGGCAGTTAAGCAGGCGGTACTGGTCAAGGGCAATGACAAGTGCAATCGGTGGAAGGGGTTGGTGTGACAGTGAGGAAAGAGTTTGCAGAATTTGGGATAAATCGCTTGCAGTTTGGTTTCTTCCAATACACAAGTGAAAATGGTAGAAAAATAGCCCCTTGTGGATCGGCGCGAAAATGCAAAAATCATCATCGTAAATGCGATTACATTGTTGACTGTGATCGAGTGAATACATGTCCTGAAAAAGCA
>JAGGAB010000137.1 GCA_017889705.1 Bacillota bacterium
CTTCGCGAAATCAAAGATTTCGAGCCTCAGTCTTAAGTTCGCTCTAAGGGTTCGGCGGGGGCAATAACCCCCTCCGAACCTAAGGCTCACTTATATAAAGTGACAGTAGGAAGCCGTATAAACTCTTGAGATTAGGTAAATAACTTTTTACATAGAATAGAAAGGGTATTATCACATGAAGACAAAAGAAGATATCTTTTGGGGTAAGCAACGAGACGTTGTGTTGAATGAAACTCAGCGGCAAGCCGTAGTGAATACAGATGGAGCCATGTTGCTGTTGGCGTCGGCAGGGTCGGGGAAAACAACCACGATGATCATGAAAATTGGTTATCTTATAGCGGTAAAAGGTCTTCACCCGGCTCGAATTAAAGCGGTAACCTTCAGCCGGGCGGCGGCCGCGGAGATGAAGGCACGGTTCAAACACTTTTTTCCTGAGCTTTCGCCAGTTGATTTTTCCACGATACATAGTCTGGCATTTGAAGTAGTGCGAGAATACTTTCGGAAAAATAAGCGTGGCTATCAACTGATTGAGGGAAACCAAAACCAAGATAAAAGACATATTTTGCGGGAAATCTTTAAAAATGTTGTTCAGGAAAACATGACAGAAGATCAAATGGAAGAGCTCACAACGTACATTAGTTTTATTAAAAACAAGCTAATTCCGCCAGATAAATGGGTTGAAACGGAGTGTACCATCCCAGCGGCCGCACAAATTCTGCAAAACTATGAAGAGTTTAAGTCTGCTTCTGATCCGTTGCTGCTCGATTACGATGATATGCTGATGTATGCGAACAAGGCTTTCGAGCAGGATAAGGAACTTCTTGGGCGATATCAAAAGATGTATAATTATTTTCTGACCGATGAAAGTCAAGATACTTCATTGGTTCAGCACTACATCATTGAAAAATTGGTTCGGAAACATGGCAACTTATGTGTTGTTGCCGACGACGATCAGTCTATTTATAGTTGGCGTGGCGCTGAACCATCGTATTTACTGAATTTTAAAAAGGTATATCCAGAGGCTGCCATCTTGTACATGGAACAAAACTATCGTTCCTCCCTAAATATTGTTGATACGGCCAACACGTTCATAAAACGGAACAAAAGCCGCTACGATAAGAATATGTTTACCCATAATCCATCCCACAGACCAATCCTCATTCGTGGCCTTGCCGATTATAAACAACAGGCTAAATATTTGATCGAAGAATTAAAGAAGTCTAACCATTTTTGCACAACGGCGGTGCTATACAGAAATAATTCGTCATCCATTATCCTGATCAACGAGTTAGACCGCGCGGGAATTTCTTTTTATATCAAGGATGAAGATAATCGCTTCTTTTCCCATTGGGTAGTTGAAGATATATTGAATTTTATGCGGTTGACGTATACGGATAAAAGGATAGATATTTTTGAAAAGATATTTACCAAACTGAATGGCTATATTACCAAGCAGCAACTGGAAACGGCTAAAAAAATGAACAATAATGAATCCGTTTTTGATACGTTGCTGCAATCTGTTCCGCTGCAAGATTACCAAGTTAAACCGTTGGAAGAATGCAAAGAAACGATACGCCATATGCAAGGCATGGCTCCGCTTGCGGCCATATATACGATTCGCCATAAGTTAGGATACGAAAAAGCGCTGGAAAGAATGTGTGAGCGGCTTGGTTTTCGTAAGGAGTACTTGCTTGGCATACTCAATACACTGGAGGAAATTGCGGCTGGCCTCCAAAGTATGGAGGAGTTCGCTAGTCGGCTGAAATACCTGGAAACGGTGATGAAGGCTTCTAAGAATAACAAAGACAGAGGGGTTACGCTATCCACTTTCCATAGTGCGAAAGGGTTGGAGTTTGATCGGGTGTATATGATTGATTTGCTGGAAGGTATTATTCCTTCGTCTAATGACATAAAGCAGCAACAAGAGGGAAGGCTTGAGGTCATGGAGGAAGCTGTCCGCTTATTTTATGTCGGGATGACCCGGGCCAAAACATATCTCGAACTAATCACGTATGAGAAACGGGATCATGAAAGAGTATCGGAGTCCCAATTTGTAGCTGCTGTAAGAAATATAATCAATCCATCCATACTAAGTTCTACATCGAATGCAAGGTCAGTGAAAACAGTGAGTCCGGTATCCTATAATGTAAATGCCATCCGACGTATGGATCAACTGAAAGTAGGCAGCATGGTAAGTCACCAGGCATTTGGCCGGGGAAAAATTGTTGCGGTTACTTCCTCGGATATTGATATTCAGTTTCATGGAACGATCAAGAAGCTATCCATAGAAGTATGCCTAACTAAAGGCTTCCTTGAACCAGCATAGAAACAATAAAAAATGATTAAATTGTGTACGAACAAAACGATCACCACAAGGTTATGTAGTGGATCTGCAAGGACACGAATCGCCTGCACCAAATAAATCCGGAAAACTTTACAGTATAAACAAAGCGGCTATTTGCACACCATGCAAATAGCCGCTTTGTTTATACTATTATGAATTTGCCAACAGCTTATTTGCTTGATGAGCTTATTTTACATAGTTCGTTAATTTACCAATATGCTCAACTTCTACACTTACCACATCACCTGTTTGCATAGAGCAAGATCCTGAAGGAGATCCAAGAGCCAGAACATCGCCGGGCTCCAGCGTCATTACCTGTGAAATCCAACTAATCAGGTAAGGTATCCGGAGAGACATTTGCGCCGTAGTGCCATCTTGTACCACTTTTCCGTTCAGGGTTGTCACAATTCGTAAGTCAGTAGGATCAATACCCGTTACAATCCACGGTCCAATCGGGCCAAAGGTATCAAACCCTTTGCCGCGCGTAAACTGCGGATCGGCCTTAGTCAGATCACGGGCCGTAACATCATTAAATACGGTATAGCCAAAGACATAATCCAAAGCGTCTTCTTCCTTAATATTTTTGCCTCGTTTTCCGATAACCAGTGCAACTTCACCTTCCAGCTCCACTCGATTGGTCAATTGACTGGGTGGCAGACAAATGGTCTCCTGGTCGGCAATTAATGCTGACAGTGGTTTCAAAAAGAGAAAGGGTTCCTTCAGATTTTCTTTCCCACCCGTTTCTTTCGCATGGCCGGCAAAAGTCCAGCCGAAATTTACAATTTTTGTTGGTTCAACAGGGATTAAAATCTTAACATCGCTTAGGAGAACTTCTACGCCATCATAATCAAATACACCCTTAGCAATTTCCGCAAATCCGCTTTCAAGCTGAAATACGCGGTCATCATGAACTGTACCATAATGTATTTTATGATCGGTTCCCTGATACCGTACTATCTTTTGCGGAACCTCCAATGAAGCGCTGACGCTGGCTGCTTTTTTCGCGATAGAGATGATGTCTCCGTAAACTGTAGTTAGTAAATGATGATCATTTACTAAGGCTGACCCAATGGTGTTCAATCCATTTTCATTTGCCATCATTTTTCACCTCATATGTTTATTTCGTTAACAGCCTGTAATACCCATAGGGCACAGGGACCCCGCCCTCTTAGGTCGGGGATCAACAGGCTATAACACTCGAAACCCTAAAGGGAAACTTCG
>JAGGAB010000138.1 GCA_017889705.1 Bacillota bacterium
CTCAGAAAGAATTAAAAAGTAACAGTTCCGAATGAAAAAAATGGATTCGGAACTGTTACTTTTTTACTTTTTTTTCGTTTGATAATATGTGGAAGCAGTAAGAAAAAAATTCAAGATATCCGATGACTAACCCGTTCTAATACTCCCGTCTTCTTTAAGAGGGAGTAGAGAACGGCTAAGTCCCTGGATAATTCGACTACAATTCAGGTGGGGTTAAAACCCCATCTGAATTGTAGTCTCATTTATAACAATGAATGGAATTCTATTGCGAAAATGTTATCTTTTCCAGCAAGGAGGCCGAAGATTTATGATGCAAACCTTAGTTGCAGATTGCCAAAAAACCGAAGAGAGGTTTTGGCAGGCCGCGGCTGATCCGTACGTCCATGTTGTGTATGTTGTTCAGGGGAGCTGCCAGTATCGGGGAGTTGCGGTCAATCAGGGAGATGTATTGGTTTGTGGTCTGAATAAAGGGCCTCAGAATAGCAGACTTATGAATTGTGTTTTATTTACGATTACCATGGATTTCAGTTTATATTACCAAATGACAGAAATGGTACCTGCGCTGTTTGCCGGGACCGCACTCAAACTGGAGTGTGATAATCCATTTTATCAACTGGGATTATCCTTGTCTGAACGGCCTATGCGGTATTGGGTAGCTACGGCAGAAACTTTTATGCAGAAGATGATCCGCCAGCATGATGTGAGGTACAGTCCGCAATTTAAACGGGTAACAGAGGCTGCCAACATATTGGCGGAAACCTGGGAACAGGGAACTGAGGTTTTGCACCAGGATTTCGCTGTTTCCTACCGGCAGCTGCAGCGGGATTTTGTCTCTGTTATGGGACTTACGCCCAAAGAGTATGCCGGCCTGCTACGGTTTAACCAAGCGTTCAAGCTGCTTGATGAATATAATTTAACCGATGCAGCTCTAAACGCCGGTTATTGGGATCAGGCACATATGATCCGTGATTTCAAAAAAATGTCCGGGTTTACACCGGCCCAAGTTAGAAAGCTTTACGTCCGTTATATATAAGAGTGTCGTTTTTTTACAATACAGAACCATGTAGTTTCATTATAATTAATCCCAAAAGGGAGGAACGGCGATGTCTTTTATGATGCTGGATACCCGGGAACCACTAACAGAGCAGAATTTACGCGAAGCCGAAAAGGGGGGACTTTGGCATGAGGAGTAAGTTGCCATCTGAAGTTGCGAATTTTATTGATAACTTTTTGCAAACCCAGTACAAGGTGACAATGGCCCAGGTCCGGGAAGATCTTGACGAGGAAGGCTTTAAACAGGAAGCCGCCAAGTTGAACGCCTTTTTTAAGTTGGATATCTTCTACCCGGAGGGAGCGCAACCCTTTATTAAACGGGCTCACCGACCCGGAGATGCGGCTTTCGCTGAACTGGCAGAACAACTGCAGCACAAAGCCGTTCGCAAACTGTTTTTGGTTCGCGCTTATGAGCATCCGGAGTGGGGCGTGATTTACCGGATCTATGTTGGAACAGACCGGAAAAAAGGCAGCCAGTATTTTTTCTCTTATTATCTTACCAAAGTGGCTGAAAACTATAAAATCATTGCGCAGTACTTAATCAATGACAGCCATACAGGCTGGGAGTGGAGTCAGGGATTGCGACTTCACAAGCAACCCATGACCTTTGCGGGAGTATGGCGTTTTATTGAACCTGCTAAAGAAAAAGATCAAGAAGATTATGGCAGTGAAGAAGGCATAGATTACCTAAATTTTGGCGCCAAGAAGCCGTTAGCCCAGCAGATAGCGCAGATGGCACCGTTGCCAGAGAAATCCATTGTTGTGGAGCGGATTGGAACGATTGAGCCGGATAATTCGGCTAATCTGTATTTTGCACGTTGCCTAGAACTGCTGATGGGGCGCTTTTTTACCCATGGGTTTTTCCGTAACGGTCCAGACCCCTTTGCAGCATCGCTGCCTTGGCAAGAGCTTGCCGATGCTGTTCAGTTTTCCAAAGAAATAGTAAGTATTCTACGGGAAGCTGACTGCACAGCGCTTGAATCCGAGGGAGATGGGGTATACTTTCCTTTTGTTTACTGCGGAGACATGCTGCTTGACGGCTTGCCCGATTTTGCCGCCAATGACGATGTACCTCCGGGAACGGTGGTTAAATATGACACCTTAGAAGACCGGGAGTGTTTGTTTTGGTATGATGATTTTGCCGAAGATTATGCGGCAGACTTGGATGAAACTAGCTTGTCAGCCTTTAAAAGTATTCATGGAAAAATGAAGGCTGTATTAACAGATTTAGTGGAATTTTCGATTGTGAATGGAACTGAGTTTCCTGTTATTATCGGCGGTACATTTGCACCCGGTATTTTTGCCGGCGTCATAACCATCCGGGTGCAAACTTGATGAAGTTATTAACATTAGCATTTACGATCTTAATGGTGGTTCTTTCAACAGGAATTTGCAGCGCCGCCGGTGCGACACGAGGTGAAATAAAGGATATGGACAGGGATGTTTATGGAGAAGAGCGGATTATCCAGGCCATTGCCGCAAGAACAACCCCGGAATTTGGGAAAGCCGTTGCCGCGGCGCTGGAAAGTGTGGAGAAGCATCCGTACCATCATCTGGAGCGTGGTCTGCGTGCAGATATCTGCCAAAAGATGTCTGAGTATGATCAGGGGCACTATGGCAAGCCACCCGCAAACTCCAGTAGGGTATGGATAGCGGAAAAACAGCTTGCTCTGGTTAAACCGTTGTGGAAACAGGCTTGGAAAGATGATGCAACAGTAGACGATTTAATCGATGCATTCAATCGTGTTTCCAATGCAGAAACACGGGAAGATAAAGCGGCACTCCTGGCAGACTGGGAACAGAAATGGAAGAAGGCAAGAGGCTGGACACAGCAAACCTGGCTGAAAGATACCCAGCACCAGCTTCAACGTTTTCCTGAATCGCTGGTGGGGTTGTCTGCTGCCGCATCACTTGTTGTTGCCGGTGAAGGTGCCATTCAGCCTGAGCAGGCATCTCATATATTTGAGAAAGATACTCCGGCTGAGTTCTGGTATGAAGATATGGATTTTTATGCGGCTGCCGCTTATGCCGGAGGACTGCCTTATCAAATGGAGGGATTTGTGTTGACAGCAGAACCCGATAAATACCGCAGATACTGGCGCTGGTGGCTGCTGGAAGCCTTGCCGGATTCGCTTGCCAATATCCAAAGAGGGTATATTGGGATAGCGGCGGACTGGGGAATAGAACCTTAGTCATAAGTACAATCACATAATAAAATACTGTCCTGTACTGGGTAGTATAGGACAGTATTTGTGGACTTAATAAGGCAAGACAATGGCATGGTGCTTTCGGGCATTTTGCTCTCTTGCCAAAAACATTTTGGAATCTATGCGATGCATTAGGCTGATCTGATTGGGAGTTAAGCCGGAGAGGCGTTTGAATTCACGGGTCATATGGGATTGGTCGCAGTAACCGGCCAGAAAGGCCGCATCTGTCAATTGACGGTGCCTGATATATTCTGTAGCCTGATAGAGTCGATGAACATTTGCGTATTGCTTGGGTGTAATGCCTAACATGTGCGCGAAGTCACGCTGCAAAGCCCGGTAAGAAACACCGGTTTGCCGGCATAAGACATCAAAGTCGATGAGCGGTTTTTGCCGGAGTGTTTTTGTGACATAAATCAATCGTTCAGTCCGCACATCCAGACTATAGAATTGACGGGTAAAGGCTTTGAGAAGGAAATGCTCCGCATAAGGAATCCACTGGTCGGAAGGCAGTGCTGCCAAACGTTGCCCCAGGCGGGCAAGCGGATTAGACGGTTCCAGAAACAGCACTTCTCTGCACATGGATGGCAAGAGACCGGTAAGTTGATAAAACAGGTGGAAATCCATATCGATGAGGAAAAGCGATACATCGCGTCCAATTCCAGACAGGGGTTCCATGTTGAAGCCACCGGCGAAAACATCGCCAGCTTTGGATTCATGCCCGTTATAGATGCCTGATCCTTCCGTGATAATTCCCAGTATGATACTGGTGGTTGCCGGTGTGGAAAAAGACCCGACCGTATTTTCCCAATACATATAACGATTTAAACCAATCGACTGAAGATTGGAAGGAGTTACAGATAAATTGCGTAATGCCATAGCTGCAGCCTATCCTTTA
>JAGGAB010000002.1 GCA_017889705.1 Bacillota bacterium
GTTGGCTCTTAAAAATCGAAATTGATGTTAGATGCAAACATCTAACTAAGCGATCACATCGAAATCATAGATTCCGTGTGCCTGCTTATAAAGTGCTCATTGAGCACCGCACATCTGGCTTTTATGATGCATTACTTACATTGTTCAGTTTTCAGGGAACGTTGCACATCGCATCGCAGCGACAGCTTTTATATATTATCACACCGCATTTGATGTGTCAATATCTTTTATTTGGAATTTTCAATCGCGTCTTTAGGCGACTTCTAAATACTATCACATATCAGCTTGTCTTGTCAATATGAATTCCTTAAAAGTCTAGCTGCAAGAACCGCAACCGAACGAAAAGTATCTTACCATAAATCATTTATAACTGTCAACTAAAAAGACTGACCAAATTTTGGTCAGTCTCTTATATTAACAGGCAACTATCTTATTCGCGGTGACGCATATGCGGGAATAAGATTACGTCCCGAATGGAGTAACAGTCAGTTATGAACATTACTAACCGGTCTATGCCAATGCCTAAACCACCTGTTGGTGGTAGGCCATATTCGAGAGCATTGATATAGTCTTCATCCATCATATGCGCTTCATCATCACCAGCCATACGCTGGGCCAGTTGATCAGCAAAACGTCCGTGCTGATCGATTGGATCATTTAACTCGGAAAATCCATTGGCAATTTCTCGTCCAAAGATAAACGCCTCAAATCGGTCTGTGATGTCCGGATTTTCTTTATTGCGTTTGGCTAATGGAGAAATTTCGGTAGGATGACCGATGATAAAGGTCGGCTGAATCAGATGTTCTTCACAAACCTCTTCAAACACATTGTTCAAAATACCACCGATTCCATGTTTTTGCTCGTACTTAACTCCCAGCTTATCAGCAATCGCCCGGGCTTCCGCCACTGTTGTGACCTTGCCAAAGTCTTCCCCTGAGTATTTTAGTATAGCCTCCGGCATGGTAAGCCGGTTCCATGGTGGTGTAAGGTCTATTTCCTGCCCCTGATAAGTAATCTTGGTTGTCCCCAGAAGAGTCTCTGCCACTTTGGCTATCACTTCTTCGGTCAGACGCATAACATCCTGGTAATCGGCAAAAGCCTGATAAAGTTCCAGGATAGTGAATTCCGGGTTATGTTTAATGTCAATGCCTTCATTTCTAAATACCCGGCCAAGTTCATACACCTTTTCAAAACCGCCGACAATCAGGCGTTTGAGATATAGTTCAGGTGCAATACGCATATAAAGCTTCATATCAAGTGCATTATGATGAGTAATGAATGGTCGTGCAGCTGCACCACCGGCAATGGGATGCATCATTGGTGTTTCTACTTCTAAGAAATCACGTTCATCTAATAGCTGACGAATTACTTTGATAATTTTACTGCGCATAATAAAATTATTGCGCACATCAGGATTAACAATTAAGTCAAGATATCGCTGGCGGTAACGAGTTTCAACGTCTTTTAATCCATGCCACTTCTCCGGCAAAGGACGCAAAGATTTGGACAAAAACTCAAATTTAGCAGCTTTGATGCTGATTTCGCCCTTTTGAGTAGTAAATACTACCCCCTCAACACCAATAATATCGCCTATATCTAAGAGGTGAAACTGCTCATAAGCGGCTTCGCCTAATACATCCTGCCGAAAATAAACCTGAATTCTTCCTGTAATGTCCATAACATGACCAAAGCTGGCCTTGCCATGACCACGAACAGCCATAAGACGTCCGGCAATCCGGACAGTTTGTCCTTCTAATTCGGCATACTTATCAAGAATAGCTTGGGCCTGATGCGTAAAATCATATTTGCGCCCGAAAGGTTCAATTCCTTGCGCAACAACTTTATCCATCTTGTCCCGGCGAACCTTCATGAGTTCATTCATTTCCTCAGTAGTTTGCTGGTTATTATCTTGTACTTCATCTACTTCTGTCATGAAACTTCTCCCCTGTCTTGCTTACAAAGCTAAAATTTTAGTGGTGACGCCGAATCTCCATAATCTCATATTTGAGGATACCTGCGGGAACATTGACTTCAACAACGCTGCCAACCTTTTGGCCAATGATGGCCTGACCAACCGGCGATTCATTCGATATTTTTAATTCGGCAGGGTCAGCTTCTGCTGAACCAACAATGGTGTATTCCAGTTCATCATCGAACTCCAAATCCTTAAGCTTGACAGTTGAGCCTAAGGCAACCATATCGGTGCCTACTTCTCCTTCATCAATTACCTTGGCATTACGCAGCATTTTTTCTAAAGTAAGTATCTCGCCTTCAATAAACGCCTGTTCATTTTTGGCATCTTCATACTCGGAGTTCTCACTAATATCGCCAAATTCAATTGCCTGTTTAATACGTTCAGCTACCTCACGGCGACGTACAGATTTTAACTGATCAAGCTTCTGCTCCAGCTTCTTTAATCCGTCAATGGTAAGCATTACGTCTTTTTCCATGGTTCATTCTCCTCTTAATTTAAATATTTGCCGAATTGTATTTTGCAAATATTATAAATTTTTCTTTGTAGATAGTGTATTCAATTTGATTTTAAAATTGCCCTGTTGCCCAAAATCTTTATTCGATGACTAACCTTAAGCTGGGTTGGAACCTCAACTGATGCTAAGTCTACTTTATATGTAGAAATTAGGCAATATAAATAGTGTCAAGTATAACTTGACACTGTTGGTGGTAAGAGGACCATTATGTACAGTATCCTCTATTTTTCATTATTATAGGCATAAATTCGCGGTTTGTCAATATTTTCTAAAGAACTCCTTTCTGAATCGGCAAAATTTTCGCAGCGGCATTGGCTTTGATAGTCGCTACTTCCTGAGGAGTAAGCGCTCGTTCGAAACTGCGAAAACCGGCGAGTTTAAAGCCGTGTTTGGCCGCTAATTTATCAATAAGTTCTACTTGCTTAACCGTTAAATCACGCCCAAGAGTAAAATTCTCATAGCGCCCTTCTAAGGCTAAGATCATAGTTTCTGCCATACATGCATACGCAGTTTGCGCCGGAAAACCAAAGTTCAGTCCAAACTCCACATCACCCGGAACTTCGACAACACCGCCCTCAAGCACAAGCACATCATTGCGCATTTCAGTAACCCGCTGCGACACATTTCGCGGCCTGGCAACATCACAGACAATGGCACCTGGCTTTAAGTCCTCAGGCTCAATGATGCTATCAACGGCACTGGTTACGGCAACTATAATATCGGCATTGCGAATGGCCTGCTTAGTATTTGCCGTTACCCGCACGGCTAATCCTGTAGTTTTCAAAATTTGCCTGGCAAGTTTTTCAAGTTTGCTCTCATCCCTGGCTGCCAGCGTTAAATAACGTACTTCCCGGGATAAAATCTGAGCGCAGGCTGCGCCGATTGAGCCGGTTGCCCCTAAAATCAGCACATTGGCCCGCATTAAGTCAAGGTCCATTACTTTGGCCGCCTGCCGTGTACCTTCGAGAGCGGTAGCGACCGTATAACTATTACCGGTTGTTACGGCAATATTAAGGTTTTTCGCTACCGTTATACCAGCATCGCCGACAATCGAAGTAAATGCCCCCAGACCTAGAATCTTAGCTCCCAGTTTTTCAGCGACTTTTCCCGCCTTGATAATTTTATTAATCACATACTGTTCAGGCATAGCAACCATTTGACCGGATGTCAACGGACAACCGACAAACCAGCCTTCCGCCTTATTATGTCCAGAATCAATACCGCTAATGTGGGAGACTTTAAATGGCGGTATGTATTTGATAATGCTTTCAACCAATCTGTCAGGCCAGTTGCGGGTAAAAGAAAATTTCCTGCTAAAATCGTTAGCTTTCAGAGGGTGCACTACAAAAGCAAACTTCTCCAAATACAAACGCCTCCTATGTAAGTTTCTTAAACCTTGGAACAATCCCGGCTTGATTAATAAGCGCAATATAATCTTCAGTGGTTAGCTGTTCCGGTCTTTTTCCTGATAAAACCGTCAGTATCCCTTCCAAGATGTTGGTGCCAAACGAGCGTCCACCCATTTCCGGTGTAGTGGTTATCAAAGCAGCAACTCCCCGCTGTTTCAATAACTCTTCATCTTCCTGCGTCACTGTGTTGGTAATAACCATTTTACCAGCTAAGCTTTCTGGCATGTATCTTCTAATAAAATGAAAATCTCCAGCAATAATATCTGACTGCTTAAAGTATTTTTTAAATTTAGGAGTTACCTGGGTTTGTTTATTACCGGTCGGATAAAACCAGCTTACCGGAAGTTTGGTAATAACCGGAGCAATGAAACTGGCCAATCGCGCCAGACCATCAAGTGTTGTGATAGGTATTGGCAAACCCAGTCCAAACATTAAATCACCAAACACGGTTTTGCTGCCGGCCTTGGATAGCGCTTCCGCTAAGCCAAACCGATCAACAGCACAAACAAGTAGTGTCTGTTTATCTTTGAATGTAAAACCATATTCACTTATAAGATAAGATATTACCCTCCGCTCCAACGTATTCTTGATAGCACTGCCATCCACTACCGGTGTTATTCTTGCATTGGCCGCTAAGGCTGCCGATTCCCGAAAGGTATACCGCCGTCTTCCTGCATATATATATAAATCGGTACCACCAAGGCCAATAGCATCCACTTGTCCGTCCATTTCACGGATAAGAGCTGCAGCAGCCTCTTTACTTCCGTCAGTCCCAATCCTCTTAATTTCAAACTGTTGCCCACAAAATTCAGCCGTGGTCGTGCTATTGCGTTTTGCCGATCCCAGGCTGATGCTTACCACCTGTTTACTCTTTTTATTTTCCGGGCTAAGCCCCAAGCTGCTTAATGAGTGCACAGATATCCTCCGGCTTAACATATTTATCCTCAGCAATCGGGGATTCACCAATTTCCACCCCGATAACTGCCTTGTCCAGCAGGGCCTCCATAAGTTTGATGCGCATATTTGAGCCAATAATAATAACGATGTCGTATTGCCGAACCTTAGAGACTATCTCCATAATGGTATTAAACAATTCTACACCGCTTTTGGTCTGAAGAAAATCTAAGCGTTCCTGATTAGACATTACCAGGCAAAAATCAACACCTTCCTGTCTAGCCAGACTATATATTTCATGACAATTTTGGATAGGGAATCCGATCAAGGCAACCCGGCCGCCCTTGCGAATCTCACCAATGGTTTCCAGACGTGAAACAAAGGTGCGATCAACGCCAATCCGGCTGGCAACTTCTTGCTGCGATAAACCATCTCGCCGCAATTCAAGAACTTTGTCAACAGTGTGATGAATTTTCTGCCGATCAACAATCTTGTCGCCAATGCGAAGCAACATGGCGCTTCATCTCCCCCTTAGTATATGTGCACAACCTTGTGTACATACATATTTTAACATTATTTTTTTTTATTAACAAGTTTTCGCAAAATAAAGAAAATTTAGTTTGCGCCGAGCTTTAGTGAAAATGTAAGTTGATGTTGTCTTTATCCTGTTTTTAAGATAGTTATATTTTCTGTTAGGAAAACAAAAAACCGTTATTCCCACGGTTCAAAGGAAAAACGGCTAATTACTTTTTTATAAGTTTCGATTTTTAACAAGGTGTCATCATGTGCCATGCCTTTTTTAAGCCCCTGCAGTACACGAATACCCTGATTCATAGTAATCCCCATATCCTCGGTGAGCTGTGACATGGTAGTGCGTCGCGCCTTATCAATTGATTCATTAAGCGATTTGCCTGCATCAAGATTACTGACAAACTCCTTGGCCAGATAAAACCGGGCTAAATTGGTCATAGGATTCCCACAGGCACCGCTTGCCGTCAATCCCAAAGTTTCCGGCAAAGTATGTTTAATACTGAATTCCATAGATTTTTTTAATTCAGCGGTCTCTCTGCTCATAGATTCGATCAGCGTACGCGCAGTACATAGACCGTAAGTGGCAAGCGCCCTAATCACCGAATGTTCGATGGTATGCGCCTGTTCCAATTCTACCAAGCCGCCTAAATTAGCTTTTATGCTGACTTGCTCCCCAGTTTCAAGGTCAGCGCCATATATAGTGATCGGAATATCACTCTTATCACGAAACTCAGTATAACCGCCCTGAGGTGTCCAGCCAGCCCCGGAGATAGTTGGATATTCTTTACGCATTTTTCGTAGGTTAATATATTCAACATCATGAGAATAAATATAGCTGCCGGTTGTCCGCATAGTATACCAGCGAGCATGACCTCGCCCTTCCAGTTTTGCCATAAGCACTGGAACTTCAACGCCGTTGTCATCAGTAACGGTATGACTCCAAATATTCATAATGCGGACAATAACACCAATAGGATATAAAGCCTGATCCTCTATCGTCCAGGGACAGATCAAAATCTCCCGGCCTACTCCGACATCAAGCAATAATTGTCCGCCATTTTCAATAATAAACATTCCGGTAATTGTTCCGCCCTGCGGCCGCGGCAGTATGCCGTTGGCGACGGGCATGATCAACATCTCCATCTCGTTTTCCCCTGCGGAAAACGATTATAAACGCCCACCTGCTTCGTTGCTCCTGTGGGCGTTCCCTCCGACGTACTTCCCAATACGACTGCGGTCACGTCCTCGTCGCGCCTCGCATCTGGACATTTCTAATCGTTTTCCGGCCTTTGCACTATAATTTAAAAGTTTATATTAATCTTTACTGGTTAGTTAATTCTATTCGATAGCTTTCCATAATGTTAACGAAATCATTTCTGCTTAAAGCCTGGTTAAACTTGAGGCGCAGTTCGGCGGATTTGGGCAGGCCTTTGGTGTACCAGGCGGCGTGACTGCGCATTTCGCGGATGCCGATGTATTCGCCTTTGTGGTCGACAAGCATGTCGAGCTGTTTGAGCAGCATATCAATACGCTCATTGAGTCCGGGTGCCGGGAGCACTTCGCCTGTGGCGAAGTAATGGACAACTTGGCGGAATATCCAGGGGTTTCCCTGGGCGCCTCGCCCTATCATTATGCCATCACACCCAGTCTCCGTCAACATACGCTTGGCGTCCTGTGGCGTCCGAATATCACCGTTGCCAATGACCGGAATTCTGACTGCCTGTTTTACTTCGCGAATGATGCTCCAGTCGGCAGTACCTGAATAGAATTGCTCTCGTGTGCGTCCATGCACACTGACTGCAGATGCCCCGGCTTGTTCGGCGCATTTGGCTATCTCAACAGCATTTACTGATTTGTCGTCCCAACCTTTGCGAAACTTCACGGTAACAGGCACATCACCAGCAGCCGCGACTACCGCGGCGATGATGTGGTAAGCCAGCTCCGGCGTTTTCATAAGCGCGGAGCCTTCGCCGTTTTTAACAATCTTTAGTGTCGGACACCCCATGTTAATATCAATGATATCAGCCCCGGCCGCCGCAACAATGCTGGCCGCCTGCCCCATACTCTCAGGTTCAGAACCAAATATCTGTAAGGCGACCGGCCGCTCCCGGTTATCAATAGCCAGCATTTTTTTTGTATGAGCATTATCATAAATTAGACCTTTATCGCTCACCATTTCAGAATATACCAAACCACAGCCCATCTCTTTGGCAAGCAAGCGAAATGGCAAATCAGTAACCCCGGCCATCGGGGCAAGAATTACCGGATTAGCCAATGTAATTTTACCTATCTGCATATGTACCTCCTGGCAAGTAAAGAAAACGTGGCTTGTGCCGAGCCTTAGGATAATCATAAGTCGATGTTGCTATCCAACTGCTAGAGTAAAAGAAAAGCGGCCACAGTTGACCGCCGTTCAAGCTATCTATATCTAGGTTCTACCGATTGCGTTCGTAAATAAGCCGCAATCCTTCCAGCGTCAGGAAAGTGTCTACCTTGTCAATGGTATTCGATTCTTGTGCGATTAGATTAGCCAAGCCGCCTGTCGCCACGACCGTAGCGTTTTGACCGAGTTCCTCGCGCATACGACGGACAATTTCATCAACTTGTCCCACAAATCCGTACACAATTCCAGACTGCATACTGTTGATTGTATTGCGACAAATAACTGTCTTGGGCTTAATCAGCTCAATCCGTGGCAGCTTGGCAGCCCGTTGGAATAATGCCTCGGTAGAAATCCAGATACCTGGTGCAATCGCACCACCCAGATAGTCGCCATTTTCAGCTAATGCACAAAAAGTCGTCGCTGTGCCAAAATCAACAATAATCAGCGGCCCGCCATATTTAGCATAGGCTGCAATCGCATTTACAATCCGGTCTGCGCCAACTTCACGCGGATTTTCATATTTTATACAAATACCGGTTTTAATTCCCGGGCCTACCACCAGCGGCTCAACATTAAAATAGCGCTGACACATCCGGCTCAAAGGAACAACTAACGGCGGTACTACAGACGAAATCACAATAGCTTCCACATCATCCATTTTTAGGCCGCGATACGTAAACAGATTATAAATCAGCACACCATATTCATCACCGGTTTTCTGCTTATCTGTTGAAATTCTCCAGTGATACCGAAGTTCTTCCCCTTCATAAACTCCCAGGACAATATTAGTATTACCAACATCAAAAACTAATAACATCAGAAAATCCTCCTATATACTGCCTAACACAATTAATACAATCACTATTACGCAATAATCGCTATAATTGTACCTAAAAGCAAACAACTTGTAAATATAAATAGAGACTAATTCCGACAACATTTGATACTGTCCTATTTTAGTCATTAGATAAATTAGCAGCAAGTCTACTTCAGTTGCTTACATTCAATAAGTCCTGCTCTAAGTAAGGCTCGCCGCACGCGTACACCGCCATAAACAGCCATTACAGCTTTAAGTACATCAAAAGGCAAAAACGGCACAACTGCCAAACTAATGGCTTTATCCAACGGCATAGCTTTATGCAAAACATACTGAAACGACAGCATAAATCCCAATAGTCCAATTCCATAAATGGCTGCTAAACCGGCAAACATAGCTATCCCCATGTTCTTATAAGTCAATTCAAAGTGTTCCGTAGCATAACCTACAATATATGTGCATACAAAATAGCCGACAATATAGCCCCCGGTCGGACCAATCAGCACAGCAGCGCCGGCTTTTCCCTGGGCAAATACCGGTAAACCAAATACCCCTAGTAGTACCCACACGGCAATACTGGCCGGACCCAGTTTCCGCCCTAATACCACCCCTGCTAACAACACAAACAAAATCTGAAAAGCAACTGGCACAGGCCCAACCGGAATAGCCAACTGAGCGGTTCCGGCAAGCAATGCCGCAAATAAACTCGTCAGCGCCATATCTCTTGTGTTCATAGATAGTTCCCCCATAGTTTTACATTATTCAGGCATAACCGGACGGATAGATACATCACCGGCTAATACCCGCTCAATGCCTTGCGGTGTCTCTACCAACAAAGCCCCGTCAGCATCAATGTCAACAGCCACACCGTTAAAACTGCTCTCAAACCCACAAACCTTGACTGTTTGTCCGAGCGTAATGGATTCTTCGCGCCAAGCAGCAAGTGCCGGAGCAAAACCTGTTTTTTTGACAAGCATATATACACTTTCCAATTCACTTAAGATAGCGGTTAGCAGTTTGATCCGCGAGATCTGGTGACCGGAAGCAATGGACAAAGAAGCAGCAGTCGCAGCAATATCATCGGGAAACTCATCAATATTGACGTTAATCCCCATGCCAATGACCACATAGTTAATGGCATCCATTTCGGCGCTCATTTCAGTAAGAATGCCTACAATTTTACGGCCATTCCAGAGAATATCATTCGGCCATTTGATTCCGCAGCCTGTCCCGGTCACTTTGTTAATGGCGCGGTTTACACCAACAGCGGCCATCAAGGTGCATTTGGCAGCATCCATCGGTCCAAACGGCGGCCGCAGCACAACTGACAACCAAATCCCCTTGCCAAAAGGCGAAAACCAGCCTCGCGACAAGCGTCCCCGTCCGGTAGCTTGGGCTTCAGCCACAACAATAGTTCCTTCCGGACAACCGTTGGCCGCCAATTTCTTAGCTTCATTGTTGGTTGAATCAACCTCGCCAAAATAGTAAATTTCCTGCCCCAAAACTTCACTGGTTAAATGGGCTTTAATTTCGGCCGGCAATAATCTGTCAGTAGTCTGCCGCAGCGTATACCCAAGACGCGAATGAGCTTCAATATCATACCCAGATTGTTTCAGGGTGCGAATATGTTTCCATACCGCCGTCCGCGACACCTGGAGAGCTTGCGAGATTTCCTCACCCGAAATATATTGACCTGTATTTTGTTTAAGTATTTCAAGGATAGCGTTCCGCAATGTTCAATCCTCCAACACCGTATATTGTTATCCTAATAATATGCCAACGGTTAACCGATGTCAATGCAGTCTCACTTTTCATCTCTTGCATTTACAACCCAGGCAGTAATGTGATAGCATTTCAATAAACAACTATGAGCTTCTGACAGCTTTAACTTTTTATTGTTTTGAGGTGAGTTATGGAACGAATTAAAATATTAGTGGCCGATGATGAGCCTAATATAACTGAAGTTCTCCAGCTATATCTTCAGGAAGAAGGCTTCGAGGTCTTCACCGCTGCCGACGGGCAAGCGGCTCTGGCTGTTGAAGAAAAACAACGGCCGGATTTATTACTCCTTGATGTCATGCTCCCCAAACACTCAGGGTGGGAAATTTGCTCCAGTATTGAGCGCAAGGTTCCTGTAATCTTTTTAACTGCCAAAAGTGCCGAGGCTGACAAATTAACGGGGTTTTCCCTGGGAGCCGACGATTATATCACTAAACCTTTCAGCCCGCGCGAAGTATTGGCCCGCGTTAAAGCTGTCCTGCGGCGAAGCGGCTTACTCACCGACAGCAGCAGCCAGTTGGAATTCCCGGAACTTCGCATTGACCTAGCCGCCCAATCAGTCTATTCCTGCGAACAGCACACCCAGTTATCCCCAAAAGAATTTGAACTGCTGGTCTTTATGGCGAGGCATGCCAAACTGGCTTTTTCCCGCGATCAGCTCTTAACCAATGTCTGGGGCTATGATTTTGACGGCGGTGACCGCACCGTCGACGCCACCATCAAACGTCTCAGGCAAAAAATCGATAATCCTAAATATAACTATATCCATACGGTTTGGGGTGTGGGTTATAAATTTGAGGTAGCCAGCAAATGATCAAATCAATCTTTGGCAAACTGCTCTTTTCTCATTTAGCCATTATTCTTGTCAGTATGCTCACCTTAGGTATATTGATGTCCTATCTGGTGCGCAACCATGTAGTTGAAAACAAACGCCACGACCTCTTGGCTAAAGGCAAATCAGCTGTCACCATGATAAACAACGTTCTGGCAGATGGCCGGAAACCATCTAATCGAATGTTGGTAGCTATGGGCGAAATAGCCGGCGGTGATGTTTGGATTATGGATAAAAACGGTCAGATAATTGTGGGGCAGCCACCCGCCATCTGGAAAGATAAATATTCGGAGTATTGGACTCGGGTATGGGATACAGTTGATTGGGAAAGCGGCGAGGGCACACAAAAAGTATTTAACCTGCGTCAGAGCGACCCCTCCATTGTTGTCGCTTTACCGCTTCCACCCCAAGAATCCGGTGTACCGACCGCGCTTTTTCTCCGTTCGCCGGTAACCGGCGCAACCCGCACCGCTCAGGCGCTAGAGCAATTATTACTATATGCGCTGTCAGCCAGCGCTTTCGCCGCTGCCCTTGTAGGTTTTTTCATGGCCCGCAGCCTTACGCGGCCGATTGCTAACATCAGCCAGGCAGCAGCATCCTTTAGTCAAGGCAACTATACTAGTCGGACTACTGCCACCCAGGCAGACGAAATCGGTCACCTTGGCCGTACCCTAAATAGCATGGCGGAAGAGCTAGAGCAAATTGAACAAAATCGCCGCGAATTTTTATCTGATGTTTCCCACGAGTTAAAAACACCACTGGCTTCCATTCAGGCTCTGGCCGAAGCTATCCAGGACGGGTTAGTTAAAACAGAAGAAACTCGTGACCGTTATCTAACAAACATTGTTACCGAAACCAAACGAATCGGCCGTCTTGTCGGTGATCTGCTCAATTTGTCCCAACTGGAAGCCGGCGAACTGTCACTGGTAAGAACCCCTATTGATTTACCTGCACTAATTACTGCCCATCTGGCTAAATTCGCGCCTTTTGCTGAAGAAAAGTCGCTAGTCATTGCAACCAATATTTCCCAAAATCTTGTCAGCCCGATTGCCGACCCGGATCGCCTTGGACAAGTATTGACTAACCTTGTGAGCAATGCTATCCGTCATGCAGACCCTGAGTCTATTATCCTAATAACTGCCGAAAAACAGCACCAACACATCGCTGTCAGTATAAGTAATACCGGTCCAGGCATTCCGCCAGAACACTTACAACATATCTGGAAACGCTTTTACCGTGTTGACAAATCCCGCGCCCGCGGCGACGGCGGTACTGGTCTGGGACTAGCCATCACTAAAAAATTAGTAACTGCTATGGGCGGCTCGGTAGATGTAGTCAGCACGCCTGGAAAAATTACCACCTTCACGTTTACTTTGCCTGTCACTTGATAAATAAATTAGGCATCAGGTAAAAACAATTTACTCTGCCAGCGTTATAGCAGAGTCGCAGCTTAAGCTGCCTAGTCAAAAAGTCAAGCCTTCTAAGCATATCATCGACGTGCTTAGAAGGCTCTTTTATTGTTCACACATTATTTCATTTTAAAATGTCGCGAGAAATTACAATAATTAGTGGGACAACTAACCTGTCCCCTTGTCCCAGTTGTCGGATAAATATACTTGCTGCTTAAAGTGGCGGCATAACAGGAACCCGGATAGGACGACCGTAACACTTTCCGCCATTGGCACTATCAACCAAATGCCCTGAATTCCAAATAGAAGCGGCAGTGCCACAATGCCGGCTGTTATCCAAACAATCCCTTTACTCACCGCAATGAGTACAGCCTGCTTCGGAGTGCCAATGGCCGTAAAATAACCGGCGGCAACAATATTTAGCCCGTTTACCAAGAAGGCAAACGCATACACTTTTGCACCATACACAGCAAAGGTCAGCACTTTTTCATGTCCGTCATTCAAAAATAACGCAATAACTTCGTTACTAAACACAAAAATCGCGATAAAAAATCCCAGACCAATCACAAAAGTTGCAGCCAAAAGCAGGTTTAACGCCTTTCTTACCCGTTCCAGCTGGCAGCTGCCATAATTGTAGCTAATGATCGCTCCCACTCCGTCTGACAGACCAAGCAATACGTTGTTGCCAATAAACGCTAAGTAACTTATGACCGTAAAAGCCGCCACCCCCATTTCACCCACATAGCGCATCAGTGTAATATTAAATAAAAAAGTGGTAATCCCTGTTCCCATCTCGCTCAAACCTTCTGAGGAACCGCTGTAGAGAATATGGCGGGCTGCACCTGTATCAAAACTGCCGGCAAAAGGTTTTAACACTGCTTTTTGTCTAAAAAACGGCAGACTTGCCATAACAAAAGCAATTGTGTAACCACCTCCGGTTGCCAATGCCGCTCCTTTAATACCCATTGACAGCTTGACAAGCAATAGCCAATTCAGCAGTATATGACTGCTGACAGCAACAACCAGCGCCAACATGGCATAAACAGGCATTGCCATTGTCTTCAAAACATAATCCAACACCATCATCAGCGTCAGGCAAGGTAGAAATAACCCTAAATAACGGATATAGGTCGCAACCTGCGGCATTAAATGGTCATTAGCTCCCAAAAAATACGCAGTCTGAATCGGAAAAATCACCGCAGCTGCGGTAAACAGGAGTGATACTCCACCGGCAACCAGCAGCGCTGTTGTAAAAGCTACTTTGGCTTCAAGAGCATTCCCTGCCCCCAGTTTCCTGCCAATCAGACTTTGTGCCCCAATGCCAATAACCACACTAAACGCAAACAAAAAGCTGCTGAAAGGCATTGCAATATTAACACAAGCCAATGCATCAGTCCCTATATAACGGCCTACAAATAATCCGTCCACAATGGTATTCAAGCCTAGAAACAGCATAGCGGCAACAGTAGGAATACTATACTGCAAAAATAAACGGCCGATACTCTCGGTCCCCAAAATATTTCCTCTCATATATCTCACCCTATACAAAAGAATAAACCTTGGAGTAACTCCAAGGTCAAGCAGAATCTAAAACAATCCAAATCTCGTAATAATCGCGACCATCTTTATGGTTACTTGCCAGGTATCTCCCGATTAACGGTCCCTCAACTTGCCGGCCCTGAGCCTCTAGCCACGCCAGCGCTTTTATTAGAATCTCATTTCCCTGGCTGGAATAATCGGTACCTAACACGGTATACAGACATTCTTTTGCCGGCAAAGCAGTAAACTCCTGCCGCTCAGATAAATCTAGACTCCTCAGGATCTCATCATCAAAACTGATACCAATCTGGGCAGTAGCAAAACTTTGCGTAGTAAACAAGTCATCCGGCGGCAGCAGCAAGGTGTAGCGAATATTATGTAGCCAACTCCGATCAGGCTTTTTATATAGGCGAATAATCTCAATCAGATCTTGCTGGGCGCCCCAGAAATTATATTGAAAAGAGGGGGCCGGCACAAGCGAAAATTTGCCAAGCTGTTGTTCACATAGTTCATACTGAGCAATACTTTGCCCGAGCAAACGCTTCTGCCTAACCAAAGCTTCAATTCGCTCGGTAACAAGCCTGTCATTTTCCAGTAATACCTGTTTTATATCTCCAAGGCCCATCGTGTTTATCATTGGCCGAATATCCTTAACAGTTACCTCTAGGCTGCGGAACAGCAAAATATCCATCAGAGTCACAAGGTCATCATAGGAGTAATACCGATACCCATTATCACAATGCCGGTCAGATGAAAGAAGGCCGGCCCTCTCATAATACCGCAGCGTATCTGTTGATATGTCGAAGAGTTTTGCCATTTCACCAATTGTCCACTTTTGGTTCATACACGCTTACCTGCCTAATTCGCTTGCTTCCTCACCGCGCCAAAACCTTACCGAGCAAACTACAGTGACCCAGCCTGACAATGTTTAGCAACAAACCCATTGAGTAAGCTGTAGATATGTTCAGCCAGCGCAATTGGCAGTGCCCCGGTTCCGCAACTAGGCGTCCAAATTATGTTTTGCGACAAACGCTTGCTGTCAATCCCGCGTTCAGTCAACCGTGCACATTGCTCGTCAAAAATCTTAAGCAATGATTCCGATGTTTCCTGCCAGGCTTCGTCAGAGGTGGGCACAAGCCCCCAGGCCATTTTGCCGCCTTTTCCCAGAAAATCCGCCAGCCTATCAGCCTGCAGTGCCATTCCCGTAAAATAATGATACGCGTCAAAACTGATTACATCCAGCGGCAAGGCAAATAAAATTGACCAGTCAATGCCGGCACAGGCATGTACCCCAACCTTGACATTTTCCTCATGCAATGCTTCCAGCATGACAGACAGGGCTTCTGACGCCATTTCTTTCGTTAAGGTAATATGGGTAGACGCACCTATAAGGAATAGCGCCGGGTCATCAATAAAAATCAGCACCGGCAAATTCAGGCTTTTCAGGCGTCTTGCCTCAAGCACAGCCTCGGCAGTTAAGCATTTTACCAGCATATCCCGCAGTGCTTCGTCATAAAAACAAGCCTTGCCCTGTTCGTCTTTTATTTGCAGACCCACAGTAAGCGGACCGCTGACATGCCCTTTCACGCCTTCGGCCTGCAGAAAATAGCTGTCAAAGCTATTCAAAAAAGCTTCCATGCCGGCAAACGCTTCCCCAGTCAGAGCAAATAGCTGCTCTGCCGCAGCATCACCCTGGCAAAAAGCAAAGTATTGTTCGTAAAAGGCAACGGCTTTTTCCGCCCAGCCGGGTTCTGTACGACAAAATACCGGATCTCTTAGCGGCTGAACGCTTAGCACGCCCAGTTTAAGTAGTGGCTGAACATACTGCACAACAAACCCCTGCTCTGGTACTTTAGCAGGCAGTTGCGGCCAGTGCGGCCAATAGGGCATAGACTTGGCAATAAGTTTGATTGCCGTCAATTCATCCTGGTATGGCAAACTTCCCAGCCCGGTAACCCGTCCTGGTTTAATCCACTCCATAGTTTCCCCTCCTGCTTACTACTTTCTATTTAACAGTGTGGCTGTAATAATGGCAGTGAGCGGTATTGCGCAAATAAGGCCAATACTGCCGGTAAGCGCCCGGGCAACTTCGGTTACAATCATATTGAGGTTTAATATTTTTACCATCGACGCATTTTTTTGCGAAGCAATCAGCAGCATCAGCGGCAAGGAACTACCGGCATAAGCTAATATCAAAGTGTTAGACATGGTACCCATGATATCCCGTCCCACATTCATACCAGCCCGCACCAGTTCTTTAAAACCGATAGATGGTTGAACACATTTTATTTCATACACGGCCGACGCAATAGAAATGGTAACATCCATAACAGCTCCTAACGCACCAAAAACCATGCCGGCAAATAACACGCCCTGAAAATCAATGTGTGATAAGGACACGGCTTTTAAAAGCATTGCTTCTTCCGAATCCAAACCGGTCAAATGCATGAGATGGATAGACACGATTGACAATATGCCGGCAACTATCACACCACCGACAGTACCCAGCACAGCAGCCAGTGTCTTTTTCGAAAACCCGCTTACCATCACCTGAGTAACAACGGCAATAACAGTGGCCACCAGTAAGGTTAACAGCATCAGACTATTTTGATTGCTTATAACCTGATCGATAAAGAACTTAAAGATAAGTAGCATGGAGAAAGCAATAACCACTACCGACTTGGCTCCAATAAAACCGCCAAATACCACCAAAGACAGTACAAATAAGCCTGCCAGCAGATACACATAATCAATGCGGTCAAAATCACTGACATGATATCCTGTCTTCCCCATATTGTGGGTTACGGCGACAATAATTTTATCACCGGGCTTAACTTTGATTTCATAGGGCGAACGTTCTGACACAAAGTTAAAGGTATCTACTACTTTGCCGGTCTCCGGCCCGCTGGTCAACTGGATAGTGACCAACTCGCCCTTGCCCATTTGATACTCTTTCTGCATAGATGGATCAAGCTGGCCAACCTGTACCACAACACCTTTTTCATACTCTACCGGCGGCGCAGCCGGCGCTGCCGGTGCGGCCTGTACGTTATTGATATATAACAGCAGGATAAAAATTAATGCAAGTAGTTTCTTCAAAATAACCCTCCCTAGTAACATTTCTAGAAAACCAACTAAAAACAGCAGGGATATATCCCTGCTGTTTTGCGCAATCAATAGCGTGATTCAGCCAAACCGAAACTATAAACAACTTTTGGCCCAGCTTCAGGATTATCATCAGGTTGAGCCGTAACCGGCGGTATATCAGCAGGCGGCGGATTATCATCACTATTTGATTCTTTTTCAGTTATTTTGCCTTGGTTTAACAGCTGCGCTAATTCTTCGCCTTCAAGGGTTTCGCGTTCCAGGAGCGCTGCGGCAACCAAATGCAGTTTATCAATATTTTCTTTAAGCATTTCTTCGGTTTTAGCATAAGCAGCTTCGATCAGACGGCGAACTTCCTTGTCAATCGAGTAGGCAACCTCTTCGCTGTAGTTGCGGTCACGGGAAATATCTCTTCCCAGGAAAACCTGTTGTTCCTGGCGACGTCCAAAGGTAATTGGGCCTAATACTTCACTCATGCCATATTCGGTAATCATCTTACGGGTCAAATCAGTGGCCCGCTCCAGATCATTCTGCGCACCGGTACTGATTTCATCAAGTACCAAGGCTTCAGCAACACGCCCGCCAAGAAGCGTATTCAGTTGTTCAAGGAGCTCAGTCCTGGTAGCATAGTAACGGTCTTCCTTCGGCAGCATCAGCGTATAACCGCCTGCCCGCCCCCGCGGAATAATCGAAACTTTATGCACCGGATCAGTATGGGTAAGCATCATGCCGACAAGCGCATGACCGGCTTCATGATAAGCCGTAAGCTTTTTCTCTTTGTCACTAATAACTTTGGATTTGCGCTCAGGTCCGGCAACTACCCGTTCTACGGCTTCTTCCATTTCCGGCATTTCAATGCGCCGTTTGCTGCGTCTGGCAGCTAAGAGTGCCGCTTCATTAACCAGATTGCTTAAGTCTGCACCCGTAAAGCCTGGGGTGCGTCTTGCCAGAACATCCAAATCCACTTTTTCGCCAACAGGCTTACCTTTGGTATGGACTTTAAGTATTTCCAGACGACCTTTAACATCAGGTCTGTCAACCACAATCTGACGGTCAAACCGGCCTGGTCTGAGGAGTGCAGGATCCAGAATATCTGGCCGGTTGGTCGCGGCAATAATGATAATTCCTTCATTAACACCAAAACCATCCATCTCAACAAGCAATTGGTTTAATGTCTGTTCGCGTTCATCATGGCCACCGCCAAGGCCTGCGCCCCGCTGACGGCCGACAGCATCAATTTCATCAATAAACACGATGCAGGGAGCACTTTTTTTGGCTTGCTCAAACAAGTCACGTACCCTGGATGCACCAACACCGACGAACATTTCCACAAAATCGGAACCACTGATGCTAAAGAAAGGTACACCGGCTTCTCCGGCTACCGCACGGGCCAGCAAGGTTTTACCTGTGCCAGGTGGCCCAAACAAAAGTACGCCTTTGGGGATACGTGCGCCAAGATCATTAAATTTTTTGGGATGCTTCAGGAATTCAACAACTTCCTCTAAATCCTGTTTGGCTTCATCTGCTCCGGCCACATCGTTAAATGTAACCTTGGTCTTATCTTCGCCATGGAGTTTGGCCCGGGATTTACCAAAAGACATAACCCGGTTGCCGCCCCCTTGGGTTTGCTGCATGATAAAAAACCATACGCCAATTAACAATAGAATTGGCAAAATCGAAGAAAAGATTGTCGTCCACCAGGGTGGCTGCGGCGGCTGTTCCGCCTTGATGTCAACGCCTTTTTCCCTAAGCTGATTAATTAGCGTTGGATCATCTGGGGTAATTGTAGAAAATTCCTGACCATCCTTAAGTTTGCCACGAATGGTATTTTCCACAATGGTTACCCTATCCACTTTTTGTTCTTCAACCTGCTTCAGGAACTGAGTATAACTAACTTCCTGTTTAGGCGTCGTCCTTGACGAATAATAGTCAATTATCGATATCGCAATGATGATAATCAACAAATAGAAACTAACATTTCGAAAAAACTTGTTCAACAAGTAGCCCTCCTCTCGCTGGAGCACAACAACGGCATTAGATACATGTTATTCATATCGCATAATTATAGCATACTAAAGAAAAATTGACAATTAAGGAAAAACATTTATCCAACGATTACTCCACGCTAATTATCACTTTTCATACGCTTCCGGTTTAAGCACGCCGATAAACGGGAAATTACGGTATTTTTCCGCAAAATCAAGTCCGTAGCCCACAACAAAATAATCCGGGATGGTAAACCCGTTGTAGGCGATGGGAACATCAGCCTTGCGGCGGTCAGGTTTATTTAAGAGTGTGCAAATCTTAATGCTGGCCGGTTTGCGCGACCACAAATTATCCATAAGATAATTGAGTGTCAAGCCGGAATCAATAATGTCTTCCACAATAAGAACATGCTTATTTTCCACATCTTCATCAAGGTCTTTTAAAATCCGGACAACGCCGCTTGATGAAGTGGAAGCACCATAGCTTGATACTGCCATAAAATCAATAGCCACCGGCAGGTTGATCGACCGGGCCAAATCGGCCATAAAGATTACAGCGCCGCGCAGTACACCAATCATTAGTATTTCTTTGCCGGCATAATCTTTGGTGATGGCTTCGCCCAATTCTTTAATCCGGTTTGCCAGTTCTTCCTCACTAAATAATATCTTCTCCAAGTCATCCATCATATTATTACTCATATTCAAAATTCCTCCTGTTTAGTAATGCGTAGCTGCAAGATTTTTTTCGTTGTCGTAGTAATTTGACAGTGTTCACTAGGGCGCAAACCGGCCACCCATAAAATTTCCCGCTGATCAGCAATAATCGGAACCTGATCGCGCACCGCTTCAGGAACTTTTTGATCAATAAAAAACTCCTTAAGCTTTTTCCGGCCATTAAGTCCTCGCGGACGAAACCTATCCCCCGGCAATCTTGACCGTACGATAAGCGGCAATGCCAGTTGCTCAAAATCAAAAGCAGCACTGTTTTGCCCTTTATTTGGCGGCAAAGTTGCCACAAACTCTGTCAGGACTGTATAGTTACCGACAGTTGTACTTCCCGGTATAACCAGCTCCACTGGCGCAAAGCCTTGCTCCCGTTCAGATTTTACCGGTCCGGCTTTAGCGTCCTCAACGATAAGGCCGGTATATGTTTTCCTGGCAAGCAGCCCTTTGGGTAGTGTTAACACTGAGCCCACTGTGCCAGATAACGCCATAATAAGTAATTTTTCCACATGAACAAAGCTTATTCCTGTCAGTTCATCACGTTTTTTCTCAATTACCTGACGAATTAATTCCCGCTGCAAAGCAATAGGTATCCCGGCTAATGCCTGGCTGTCAAGAGTAACACAGTCTCCGGCGATTGCCACAGTCCCCCATAGTTTGGCAGCTTCTCCGCGAATATACTCATATTCATCACCGGCCAGCACGGCTAAACGCCAAAGAGCGTCCCGAATGGCCGGGTTATAACTTCTCTCCAGCGCCGGCAATAGTTCCAGTCGGATTAAATTCCTCCGGTATTCTGTTGAAAAATTTGAGCTGTCCTGGCGTGGAAACAGCTTATATTCTTCACAATAAGCTTCAATCTCCTGACGGCTAATTGGCAGCAGCGGGCGGATAACATCACGATTTAATGGCTGCATGCCTCGCAGTCCGCCGCTACCAGCTCCCCGCAAAAGATTGAGCAACACAGTTTCCACTTGGTCATCACGGTGATGGCCTGTGGCGATCTGCGCACCGCCCCAAGCGGCGGCCGTACTGCGCAGATACTGATACCGAGCCAACCGCGCTGCCTCCTCCTGCGAAGATAGTTTGTGTTTCTTACCATAAGCCAAAACATCAATAGCCTCAGTCCAACACGGCAGTCCCAGGTTAGCGGAAAAAGCCGCAACAAACTCAGCTTCCTCGGACGCCTCCTGCCGCAGCATATGGTTTACATGGGCAACAGCCAAATTAAAGCCATAATCACCTTTAAGCCGGTTTAGAATATGCACAAGCGCCAACGAATCTGGGCCGCCTGAACAAGCGGCAAGAATACGGCTGCCAGGTTTAATCAGCCGTTTGCTGTCAATCCATGTTTTAATCTTGTCAATCATAGTATATCCCCGGCTTCCCACTTACGTGAATCATAACCAACATGTTAACTTTCCATTCGCGTCATACAGCAAGATTTCCTGCCTAAATTCAACTGTATAACAGCGTTGCCTGGTCAAAAATCAACAGGGCGCATTCGCCCTGTATTCAGTATCCTTTCTGCAACCTATATTGTTCACAGTCTAGCTTGCCGCTTTCATACGTCTTAGCCTGCCGGTACTGTAATAAATCAATAAACGCTTCTAGTCTTGTTGTGATGCCCGCTTCACCGGTCTGCTCGTCATAGGCAAGCGTCAACACCGGCATGCCGACATCCTGGCTAACTTTGGGCAAAATATTCTTGGCAACGACCTCAGGCATACAGGTAAACGGATATACTTGTATAATCCCATCATAGCCCTGTTGTTTTTTTAAAAGCGTGTAGGCAATGCTTTTCTGGCCATGGCCGCCAACATAGTGGCTTAAATAAGGATTAGCCAGAGCCGCCAATCTCCGGTATATTTCAACATATTTTTGGCGGCGCAGCACATGACCTTTGACATAATCACTCAAAAACATGGTTTTACAAACCTCTACCCCCATATTGCCCAGGCAGCGTTCCAAATTTTGATTGACAAAGGGTTCAAGCATAACATAGATTTCTCCGACGATCGCAACCCGCAGCGACTTTTTCGTCGTTGACGTCTTAACTACCGCCAGTCTTTGCTGCAACTCTTGACGCAAATCACCAACATCCTGGCAGGTTTCCGCCATGTCAATTGCTTTTACCGCTTGTTCCCAGAGTGAGCTTACCGAACCCTGCACAGCCTCATTGGCTCTTAGGCTGTTAATTACTCGTCCCACATCATCTAAGAGATTCATCTTGGCCCCTGCCACCTGGAAAGCGTTATATATTTGACCCCAGCTTGCGTGAGGAGCAATTTTTTTTAGCTGTTTATAAACATCTACCAGACTGGGTTCAATGGTAAGCATAGTGCAGCGGTATCCCAGTTGCTCCAAAATTTGCTGTTGAATAACACTATAATAACCAAGCCGACAAGGCCCAACCCCGCCACAATTCACAAGGGTATCTGCACCTTGCTCCAATGCCTCGATAAAGTTGCCTAACATCAGTTTAAACGGCAAACATACGGTTTCCGGCGAAAATCGCATCCCCAGCTCCATAGTATGTTTGGTAGTTGGCGGCGGAACTAAAACTTGGCAACCCAGATTGCCAAATAAGGCTTTTAAGACAATAGCCAGAGAACCCATATGCGGAAAAGTAATAATCATGCCTTAGGTCTCCGCTTAAGCATGTCGGCAAACGCCTCAAGCCTTGTAACCATACCGGCTTCTGCAGTATGCTCATCAAGCGACAGCTGCATGTAGGGAATATTCCGTCGCCAGGCCTGCTGCCTGATAAGTTCTCCGACAAGCGCATCTGGTCCGCAAGCAAAACAGGTTATAAAAATAATTCCTTGCACAGGGCAGCCGGCCTCCATGAGAGCCATAGCCGCTCCGGCAATATCATAACTGTTAGACCAAAACAGCTTTTTCCCTAGCTTTGCCGCTCCGCGGTTAATCTCACCGGCGTCCACCATTTCAGGAGTAACAACCGTAAGCCCCAGTCTGTCCAATTTTCCCAAAACATCAAGACTAACCTGGCGGTCATATATAATATACGGGTGGCCGATAACCGCAAGGCGTGGCCGCCCAGCCAGGACCTTTTTACCCGATCGCAGACACTCCCGGCATTGCCAGGCCCGAAACCACGCATACAGACTCGCGGCAACACCCCGCCCCAGCAATTGTCCGACTGCAATAACCGCTTGATAGAGCTGCCTAGGCTTTTGTCGCATATCAACATGTACATCAATGATTGGCGGTAACTTTCCGCCGTTATGCTTAAGCACATCTGGCATGCCGATAATTTGGGGACAAGTATATTGTCCGGGCCTGATGCTGACAAGCCGCGGCAAAAATAAATAATCCACTTTGTCCCGCAGTGAACAGGCATGACCAAAGAAAATCTTGGATGCCAAGCACATCTCATCTAGCGCACTGCCACAGTCAAGTGTAGAACGCGAAGTTTCACTAGACAATACTACCTCAGCCCCCAGTTCAGACAAAAAACGCTCTATTACCGTTCCATACTGAAAATATAATAAGCCTTGCGGCAGCCCGACTCGCAGGCTCATATTCTCATCCCCTTATAAACGATTGCTGTAAGCATCGCCAACTGCATTGGCAATTTGCTCACTCCTCCTACCAGGAGTCGCCGGTATAGCGAGATAGTTAGCTATCTACCCTGTAGTTTCACTCCAATTTTTAGTATGGCGCAACCTCCCGGAATTATGCAAGAGCCTTGCCGGCAAGCTGCTCAATTTAGAGCTTATGTGTTGTCTACAAATTTTACTGCCATATAAGCTAGGATTTTTCATTACCCATGTATAATAAAAATAAATATAAACACACAAAATTTTGAAAGGAGTGAGACGCTATGCCGACTCAACAATTGCGGCCACTACTTGCCAAGGTGCTGCTCCTGCTGCTAGTCCTGTTTGCGGCCACACCGGCCTTTGCCATCCAACCCATTCAAACTCTCATACTCCCCCTGGTTAACACCGCCGGGCTTAGCGATGATGCTGCTGCCCAGATAATACAAGACACCTTAAAACAGCCCTTCAAATACCCTTATTATTCCTTACTGCCTGCAGCAACAGGCAAAGAGGCCGCTCAAGCTTACTTAACGACAAATAAGACTGCCCGCCTGACTGATAAACAGAGTCTGGCCCAAATTGCCGACACCGTATCGGCAGATCTAGTACTTGTTGTTGAACTACCAAGATTCCGCCTCAATCGTTCTTTCGCGTTTTGGCAGGATGACGAGACTTATGTTGACTCTGATATTGTACTCAAATGTTATGCATACTCTGCCTTATCCAAACGCTATGATGTTATTGAGGCAGCCAAATATGACCACGAACCCGAAAGCATCTACACAAACACCAACTTTATTTTCAAAGATCTCACTCAGCAATTGCTAAGCAAACAACCTTATAAGCGCATTCCGCTTGCTGGATTTGAAAAGCCTGACACAGCAAAACAGCAACTCCCGGATTAATCCCGGGAGTTGCTGCGATTTTCACCTTAACAGAAAGTATAACTTCCCTAAGAACAGAATAAGAGCAACCTCGACTTCCGCCACCGCAAAACACCGGCGCAAGCTGTGTTTTCTTTATTGAGACCGGGTTGGCCTTTCCGCAATTTTGGCCACCAGTACAACCATATCGTCTTTTGCTATGCCACCAGAGAATTGAATGGCTTGTTTTAACAATCTGTCGGCAATATCTTGGGGACGCTCGCTGCCGCTGCAGCGCAGGAAATTAACTACCCAATTGTCCTTGCCGGTGTCAAGACCGGCATCGCTAACACCGTCACTCACCATGACCATAACATCACCAAGAGCCAATACCCGTGTGACAGGTTCAATTTCTACCTGATCCAATATCCCGACAGGCGGCGCTACCGGATTGATAACAGCCACTTCCCGCACCCGCTTGATATAACTTGGCGCTGACCCCACCTTTAAAAATTCGGTTTCGCCGGTAAACGTATCAACTACAGCCATATCAATTGTAGCAAAGTTATCACCCGGCATGTTTATCAGCAACATCGAGTTAACCATCTTAATCGCAGTGTCTACATCAAAGCCTGCTGACAACAGTCTTTGCAAAAAACTTATGGCTTGCCGGCTGCTGCTGGCTGCCGTTTGGCCGCTGCCCATGCCGTCACTTAAGATAAGCGCTATGCGGCCCCGACTGACAGGCTGAACAGCAACACTATCACCCGAAACCTTGTTGGTCATTTTGGAGGCTGTTGCCATGCCTGTTTCCACAGTATATCGCTCATCTAGTTCCATGGTTAACTGGCAGCATCTATGGCCAATCACATTACCGCAGTCGGCCTGCAGCACCATCTTTTCCTGCAACAAATTTGCGGTTACCGGCAAAATTGTATTAACACATTGCCTTGTGCCGTTACAAGGTTTTTTTTGTATTTCCACTCTGACTTTCCCCTGTGCACCAACAACCTGCACTTTGGTTAACGGGCAGCCCAGAATGGCCGCTCGCTCAGCCAGCAGCTCTGCGACTTCTTCGTCTGTCTGCGGTCCTTTCCTTAACTCTTGAGCCAGATTATTAATAATCACGCCGGTTGCCTGGAGTTGCTCCCTGGACATTTGACGACATTCTGTAATTTTTCTGTGCCAGCGCCAATAGGCTACATTGCTTTCAGCCGCGTGATTAATAAGAGCAAGCAACCCCTGTCGGTTAATGCACAATCCGTTAATAATGCTCGGCACCGCGCCGGCTTTAAGTTTACCTGCCTCGGCTAAAGCTAGCATATCTAACATTGCCTGATAGGTCTGATAAAAATCCCGATCCCAGCATTCCTCCCGCCGTGCGCACGGTCCGCAGATTTTTTCTCCGACAGCAGCAAGCATATGGGCCAGTTGTTTTTCTTTAATTCCCTCAGTATAGTTAGCAGCTTCCTTCCCGTTATCAGTACCAGGGTTATTTGCTAAATCAGTAAGAATAGCCGAAATATTGGTCAATTTCTCCGCAGCGACCTGAACCGAACGCAGCGAAACTTGCGTATCATCTGCCTCCACAAAGCAAGTTTCCCGCCATTGCCGCATCTTAGCGGCAGACACCAGCATAAATGCCGCTCCAGCGACAGACACTTCCACCAAAACCAGCACCAATTGGCTTGGTTGTCCCAGATACAGCACAGCAGTAGCACTACCAAGCATAAAGCCCAGTAAAACGGCAGGCTTCCCCAGTTCACGGAATAAGCCGCCAATCATCCCGGCCAACGCATACATTGTAATTACTACAGCCGCAGCCGGATCACCGCTGCTTAACCCGATAACCAGCCCAGTAACCACGCCGACCGCAGCACCAACACCAGAGCCGCCGCTAAAAGCCAAAGTCATAGTAATAATTGAACCGGCAATATTGCGCAAACTATAACCATACAAGGTTAGATTCCCCAAACCGGCAACCGCTATAGCCAGTACAATAGTGGCGCTGAGCAAAGTCTCAACCCCAATTTCCCGTTCTTTGGGTTTCGCAAGAAATGCCGGCACACCATAGCGGAAAATAAAGCTCAAAACCATACATAAAGCTGCATCAAAAAATACCAGCAGCATACCGTACAGACTAAAATCCCGCCAAGGCATAATCACTGCCCCGCATAAAAACATAGTTCCAAACATAAATAGCGGAATGGCCTGCGCCTTTTTTTCGTAACGCGACAGCTTGTACGACAAGCGCCAGTACAAAAGCATTGACAACAGGTATAAAATCGCCTCCTGATAAAATCCCGCACTAACCACACCAACCAGTGCACCTATCCCGACACCAGCCGCACGCGGTCGTGCTAAACCGGCAACAGCCGCAAACAAGGCTAACCCAAACGGAGCAATTTCACCTAATATAGATACCCGCCCAAGGAGAATAGCCAAGACAGGCAGTTGCAGATTCTGCCAAGAAAATACTTCCCTAATCCGCTTCTTAACCCAAGCACCGAAAATCCGCCAAGACCAAGATGGCTTATTTTCTTTTACCGGCCTTGCCTGCGGTCTAGCAGGCGGTGCCTGGATGATTTCTTCAGGTAGTGTTATCACAGATACTTTCGGCATTCGTTCTTCACTCCTGTAAAAAGTTAATTGCAATCAACTAAATTTTACAAAAGTTTCCATTAAAATGTTTGTCCCTTTAAGTCACACTACTGATAAAATAATACGACATAAACTGAGATGAGCGACAAAAAACCACCCGGCTCTTTGTACCAGATGGTTTATGTTATACATATTATGGTTTCTTAGTTTATTTTTTGTCGATAATAGCAAATACAATATTTACTCTGCCCGCCGAGCAACGCCAGCACCAGCACCACCGCCGGCACGACCGCCCCCACGTTTGGAATCAGTACTGCGTTTTATGTCAGACTGACGTTCATCACTGTCTTTCAAAAACTTACTTAACTTATCTTCGAAGGATAAGCTGTTCACTCTATTAGGACGGCGGAAATCATTGGTATGTGGTTTTCTTGGTGCAGGAGGTTGCAGTTGCTTAATAGAGAGGCCAATTTTGCCGCGATCATCCACAGATAAAACTTTAACTTTAACTTTATCCTGTTCCTTCAAAAAATCCTTAACATCGCGGACGTATACGTCAGCAACTTCGGAGATGTGAATTAAACCAACCTTTCCACCCGGCAACTCGACAAAAGCGCCAAAGTTAGTTATGCCGGTCACAACTCCTTCAACAACACTGCCAACTTCAATGGACATACTAATCAAATTTCCTCCTTAAAATCATTCGTACTTTTTATTTTTAGGAACCTGCACTCCATATTATACCCTTGCCAACGAAAATGTGTCAAGAATGACGTTATCGGGAAGGAATATAGGGCACTTCTCCAGGTTTCACCAGACCCAACTGTTCGCGGGCAACCTTTTCGATATAAGCGGCTGTGCTTAGCTTTTCCTTTTCGGCAGTCAAATTATTATTGGTCTCCACCGCTTCATTCATGCGGCTCTTCACCGTCTCAGTTTCCTGGCGGATTCGGGCTAGCTCGGTTTGCTGCCCAATAAAGACATAACAAAAGTATCCCGCCATGACCAAGATACCCAGGCGAAACCAACTAAAACGTCTTCTTGCCCTGCGTTTTTGGCTCATACACATCACCATATCCCTTAATTCTTACTATATTCTCTCTTTTATCCGCAAATCCTTTTGTTTTTGGGAATTTTTATAAAAAAATCCGTTTTCCCTTACCCTGGTGGTGGCTGCTCTGGCGGCGCAGGCGGCGGATGCCGCTTTTTCCACCAGTTATTATACTTTCTGCCCACAAAATGAGCCGGCCAAACAATGGTGCGGATAATGATAAAGAGAGGCCTTACAATAACCAGATCCACTATTTTTCTACCTGTGCGTACTATGCCAGCCATGAACTTAAAAAAAACAACAATGAATTTCATAACATACCGGCTGACCAGCCGGTAATAGAAAACCACTCCGGACACCAGCGCAATAACTACATAGAACCTAAATTCACCCCAATTGCTAATAAGCAGCGCGGCAAAGGCAACCGCTGACGCCAACAAACAGTACAGCAGATCTGCGGCTGTAGTTACCAGCCAATGTGGCCGGAAGCGCAGCCGCAATACTCTATATATGTCAAACAAAACCCCCAGCAGTATCCCGGTTGCGCCAATAACCAAAAAAGTCTTAACCTGTATTGCAAACTCCACCTGTCCACCCCCCGGACAATTGCGACAGACGGGAACCGTTATCGCCCCGTCATGGCAATTGTATGTCTGCTGATTGCCGTGTATATTATCATCTTATCGCCAATGAAATCCCCGATATCGCTGGAACAAACACCTGCCTGCCAGCAATAACGCCAGCAAAGTCGGGACACTACTCCAGCCTAATGCCCAAGCAATCTTCTCCCAATTTGCCGCCGCCAATCCACCCGGTGGCAATTGTTCGCTTATCTGATACCAGTAATCAACTACGCGCACCACATATGCCGTGGTTTCCGCATAGGGCGGAATCCCGCCGTACTTATCAACAGCTCCCGGCCCGGCATTATAGGCAGCTACTGCCCATTCCCGGTTGCCGTCATACCGTTTCGCCAACTGACTTAGGTAACAGGTACCGATAGCAATATTAAGTTCAGGGTTATAAAAACACGCACTGCTGCACTCGCCTTCGTGTCTGCCAAGACAAATCAAAGCTTGCCGATTAACAAACCGCCAGGTATCTGGGATAACCTGCATAAGGCCATAGGCTCCGGCCTTGGATAACGCCCGGGGCTCAAAGGAACTTTCAGCCTTGATTACCGCGGCAATAAGTTCCGGGCTTACTCCATATAGCGCGCCTGCCTTATTAATGGTCTCGGCATAAGGTATATCCTTCACATCGCGCAGAATTGCTGTTTGCGCTGTAAATTTTGTATACAGAGAGCGGCGGCCGTATTCTGCCAGCCCGGTTGTCAAACAATAGGCTACCGCCTGAACCACAAAAACAAATAATAAGAACAGCCACAGCGATAACGCCCGGCTGCGCACTTTATTTTAAAAACCGTTCCAGCAAACCTTTTTTCTGGCGTGAATCCTCTTCATAGTTCATACCTTTGATGGTTCCTTCTATGATAATATTACCTTGATCCAGATTGAGCTGTTTAATATTAATACCGTCACCTTTAATAATTAGTACTCCCTGCTCGGTTTCCATGACGATTTCTTTTTCATCATAACTGCCTAGACTGACGACACCATCAACATTAAGCTCCTCACGGTCAACCAGGGTTAACTGATGCCGCCATTTAGGAGTTTTGTTATCTATCGGCATAAAACCTTCCCTCCCAGTTAATGCTATTTCAAGTTATGTATATGCGTGAGAATGTGGTAATAGTACAAGAGATTGGGATGTGGAAAGTTTCATGGGCAATTTGTCTTATTATTGGCAAAAGCTAGCTTATCTGCTTGTTCATCAAACTACATTGTGGTTATTGATCGTGTTCTTCGCTACCGCGCTTGTAGCCTGGATACTGGGCTCTGTTCTTGAAAAGCACAATGGCCGTGACCGCGAAGCCAATTTTGCGCGCAAAACGGCGGCAATCTATACCGCCGCAGCTACCGGTCTATGGTTGTTTAGTATCCTCTTTAAATAGCCTACTTGTGTTCACCTAACTGACGGATAGTGACATTGACCGAGATGATCAGTGGGATGGTGGGAAACACTTCCTCATCCCAGCGGTCTTTTATCTCTGCCCACTTCTTAGGATAGCGAATCTGCATCCTTTTTCCCATTCTCAGCGTGTCAGCCCCCAAAGCCTGCTGCGCTCTATAGGCATGAACTGCGGCCTGTTTTACTTCCTCGGCAAATTGCAGCTCCAATTTTCTGATATACTGAGTGTCATTCCGATTATGGTCGTGCGGCTCCGGACAGCCTTCCACCTCTCCAATATTGCCATACATGGCAATATCAAGCGTATAGTAGATGGTATCACCAGACACATGGGGTTCGAGCCGGGTATCGTGTTGAAACAGTTCAAACGCAAAGATCCGGTTAGGATGATCCTTACAGGCAGTGGTGATAATGGCACTCTTCTCTATACCCATAATAAGCTTGGCACCAAAAGCATCATACTCGTCCAGAAAACCGGCCAATTCTCCCTTCTTGATGATAGCCATGCCACCTACTTTAAGAATATCACCACTCAATTCTATTTTGGGGAGAACGGTCGAGGTTTTATTATCAAGTAGGATAGAGATAAAGCCGAGTTCTGTCTGCGGACTTGCAATATGAGGGTCTTTAACATAGTTGCGGGCAATACCTGCCAAAAACAAACCATTCGGCTCACCGCTGGGCGGTTGATATTCAATAATCGGTTTGGCCTCACCAGGGGTAATATATACCCTAATCCGCCAGCGCATCTCCGCATCACGCACAAACCAGTCAATCAGTTGATCCATTCCGCCGGCCTCAACAGCCTCCTGGCTGATCACAATTGCTTGAACATGCTCCCAGGTTATCGGTTTGCCGACCTGCCCAAAAAGATCCCGTATAATCTCAAACAGTAGTCGTCCGGTACCTGAAATCACATAAGTACCGACTTTAGCGGTGCCCCGCTGCTCGCCCTGCGGTCGGGGCTCAATCTCGAGCAGTTGGACGCTAAGTCGGAAATCTCTACCGCCATGTGGCTGAACAAATTGTTCATGTGCCTGTTCATTGTCTTTGACGACATCAATGGCAGCTGCCAGCACCATATTCCGGTTCTGCAACTCCTTCTGGTCCCAGCAACCCGCAAGTGGGAGACAAATAGCGACCAGCAGCAGCCAAATCATAAGAATTTTGGCCTTATTGCCTTTTATCATCAGCGTTTTTCACCACTTCATTTATGCTCGCCAAGCTGATTTATCACCACATTGACTGATACTACTAAGGGAATCGTAGGATAGATAGTATCCCAATCATCTTTGACTTTTTCCCATGTTTTGGGGTGATGAGCTTTGAGTTTTCTACTAAAATATATCACATCAACCCCCAAAGACTGGCAACTATCTTTACCATAGAGCACGATACGTTTTACCTCTTCAGCCGCCTTCTGCTCCACCCGGCGAATAAACGCCGGATCATCTGCTTTAGAAGCGCGGTCCAGCACCTGATATTCACCCACATTTCCCCACATAGTGATATCCAGCGTAAAATAAATATTATCTCCGTCAACATGCGGCGCAAGCTGGGTGTCATGACGGAATAATTCAAACGCCACAACCTCGCTGTCTTCATCGCCAGGCAGCGTAATTATGGCCGACTTTTCTGTGGCGCGAATCATTTTTATCCCTGCTACCGCCTGTTCGTCAATGTAGCCGGCAAACTTATCCTTTTTGAACAAAGCGGCACCGCGTATTTTTATTACATTACCAGTCATCTCCATCCGAGGAATGATCAAGTCTGCTTTATTGTCTAGCAGCACGCTAATATTCCCCAAGTCGGTACGGGCACCGGCAACATGAATGTTTTTGGGGTGATTTCGGGCGATATTGGCCAAATAAATTCCGCCTGCTTCTTTGTTAGGCGGCGCATAGGCAATAATCGGTCTGGCCTCGCCGGGTGTAATATATACTTTTATCCGCCAGCGCATCTCAGCATCACGTAAGAAAAAGTCGATGATGGACTTAATTCCCAACTCCCGCACCGCCGCTTCACTAATAACAATGGCCTGAATATGCTCAAAATACAGACTTTTGCTGCTTTGGCCCAATGTATCGCGAACAATCTCAAATAGTGACTGCCCGGTATTTGATAACACATAGGTCGTGCCACCGCCGCCTTTTGGCTCATCACCGCCAGTCTTAGCTAGTTTGAGGATCTGTAAGCTAACCCGGTAGCGCTTATCGCCATGCGGCTGCACAAAGGTTTCAGTCTTAGCTTCCTGTTTTCCCTGACCTGGTTTCTGGCCGGCCTCGGCTACATCAATGGCCACAGCCATGACAAAATTCCTGTCCTGGAGTTCCCGCCTGTCCCAACAACCGCCGACAGCAAGAGTAATTGACATAACAAGCAGTATACCTATCAGCCGTCTGCTAGCGCTCACCAGCTGTCACTCCTTGATTTTTCCACTTAGCATAAAGATACACTAGCGGTATTATCCCCAGCGAGAAGACTAGCCCCAACAGGGTTAATACTTTTCCGGCCAATACCATTAATTCAAGACCATCTACCAGCGTTGCACCAGTATAAATCAAAGGCACTAAGGCCAATACCCAAGGACGGTGATCGGCGAATCCCCATAATCTACTCATTATCTGAGCTAACATATAAACAAACAGCGCCTGCGAGTTGAAAATTAACGGGATCCAGGCAATAAGAAAATAATTCTCCAAGCGTTCGATAAATGTGCCTGGCAGTTCCACACTTCGCACTACAACCAACGTTGGGTAGGATTCGTTCTTGATCGTCTCTACCGTTAATACACCCACCGTCACTACAACAATGATTACACTAATCAGTGTGATAAAAATAAATCCAATACCCACCACTTTCACAAGATTGTTGCGTTTTTGGCTAATTACCGGAAATAATAATAAAACAATCTCATAACCGCCATATGTTCCCCAGGTATTTAGTGTTGCCTGCAAAACGCCTATCGGTTTATTCGTCCAAAACGGCAGGAGATTTTCCGGCTGAAAGTTAAAAATTGCTACACTCCAAATGGCACCAATCATAGCAACCGAAACAAAAAAGGTAAACTGAGCGACCCGTACAATCGTCCCTAAATCCTGCAGCGCGCAATAAGCGACAACAGCCAGCATTGACATAATAATCACATCAGTCGGCGTACGGTCAAACATAAAAAAAACTAGCACTCTGCTGAATTGGTTTTGCGTTACCCAGGTCACTCCAAGGAACAACAGCACCAACACGCAAATGGCACCCACCCCAAGCCATTTACCTAAAAGCCGCGGCAGGTATTCTATAGGATCGCTGTTGGGATACAGTGCTGCCAGTTTAAGCATGACCCAGGTGGCGCAAAAAAACAGACCACCACCAAGAATAACACTTACCCACGCTAACTGCCCGGCCTGGGGAACCAATTGGGTAGGCAAACCAATAAACTGCGCCCCCAGCATAATGGCTGCCATAACAACCCCAAACTGCAGTACCGACATTTTATCTTTTACTTCCAGATTTGCCATAATGCTAACTGTCACCTGCCCGCTCTTGATCCTGTGCACCGAACTCTATCGGCCTAGCCTTCATGAACTTTTGCGGTACACGAAAAACTGTGTCTTTCATATCGGCGAGAGTATCGATATCCAGCATGCCGCCAAGATAGGACTCTCCGAAATTTTTCAGTGAACAAAGGTGCACAGTAACAATAAGCAGTCCTAACATAACTCCGTATAACCCCAGAGTAGCTGCCAAGAGCAGTATCGGTACTCTGAGCGCCCGCAGCCCAAGACCGAAAGAATATAAGGGCATGACATAGGATGAAATGGCGGTTGTGGCAATGACCACAACTAAAAACGGGTTGACCAAGCCGGCCTGCACAACCGTGGTACCAATAACAAACGCCCCAACCATACTGGCTGCACTGGAGACTTTCTTGGGCAGCCGGGTAATCGCTTCCTGAAACAGTTCAAGCAGGACTTCCATTAATAGCGCTTCTAAGAATGAGGGGAATGGCGTCCGCGCTCTCAGCTCTGCAATTGATATTGCCAAGCCGGTTGGCAACATGCCGGGGTGATAGGATACTATTGCAATATACAGTGCTGGCAGATAAATGGCCATAAACGCAGCCACATGGCGGCTAATCCGGACTAGACAGGCAACCGAAGCCGGTATGGTATAATCGTCAACAGCCTGCATAATACTGGCATAGGTGCAAGGGATGATAACCGAAGCCGGCGTATTGTCAACGAGAATGCCTACCCGGCCTTCGTAGATAGCCGCCATTACCTTTTCAGGCCGCTCTGTCGATTCCAGTTGCGGAAAAGGCGTCCAGGGATGCTCAACAATCGCCTCCTCGACTGTTTTTGATACAAATACACTATCAGTACTAATGCTATTCAGCCGCCGCTCTACTTCCTCCATCAGTCCAGGTTTAACCAAATTGGCTAAGTAAATCAGCGCTATTGCAGTTTTACTCCGTTCACCCACATCCAGGATACGGATTTTGATATTGGGATCCTTGGAGCGGCGCCGCAGCAGCACAATATTATCTGCCAGCGTTTCATTAAACGCATCTTGTGGACCGCGCAGACTTTCCTCAAGTACAGGTGTACTTACACTGCGTTTTACATGTTTAGTGGCATCAATTGCCAGCATCTCCGGCATGCCGTCAATCATGACAAGTGCATTGCCGCTCATTACAGCCTCTATCGCGCTGTTAGCGTTTACTTCAATATTTAGGGCAGCTACAGTCAGCTTTTCCTCCATCATTTTTTTTAAATCACTATTGACTGTTGTAACTGTCATAAGCGGTTTCAAAATGTTGAGCTCCAGCGCTGTTGCATCAGTCATGCCATCAAGCGATACTAAGAGTGCTTGTCTGCCGCCTGTCTTAAAAAAACGAAACTTGACATCACTACAATCACGAAACACTGTTTCTAACAGAATAACATTTTGCGATAGCTGTGGTGTGAAAACAAACATCTCACCACTGGGAGCCGGTACAGCCCTGAGATCAGCCACAATCCCTGACAGATCTTCGCCAAGTTCGGCACTGTTTTGAATTAGTTGCCTTAGCGAAGTTAGGCGTGTCTTGACTTTATCTAGCTCATCAGCGGGCATGATTGCTGACAATTTTGCGATAGTAAGCTTAGGTTTATTCTTCTTTGTCTTATCCATTTGAGGCTAGCCTCCCTGCCAGGACAAATTAAACCAAAGCCGTGAAAGGCCGCCGATCACCAAGCCGTAAGGCCTGGTGATCGGCGGTTATTAATTGCAGCATGATCACCCTAATTCCAGCGTTTCTCAACTTTCACGCCTTTAAAGTAATGAGTGACAATCTCCTCCGGCTTTTTACCGTCTTTAGCCATACGGTGCGCCCCCCACTGGGACATGCCCACGCCATGACCATAACCTTTGCCTGCAAAAGTTACATTCTCTTCACTTACTGTAATTTGATCAAGCAGCATAGATTTTAATTTTGTACTGTCAAGTGCAACCCTAATCTCGGGGGCTGATACCTCAGTTTCCCGGTTAACCATAAGTACAGTAGCTCGCCCTGATGGTCCTTTTTGTGCAATTTCAATACTGCTGATATCTGTTACTTTCTTACCTTGTTTGGCCATAGCGGCAATAACATTTTCTTTAGGGAAGTTAATTGTCCAGTTGCGAACATCTTCAGGCGCTAAATCATCAGGCGACTGCACTGACTGAATATACGGCGGCTCGGCCTCTTTAAAGTTAAGCCCTTCTTTGGCTGTTGCCGTAATACCGCCTGCCGAAGCATGGAACCACCCTTTAATGGGTTTGCCCTGGTATGTCATAATCATGCCGCGTGTCATTTCCACAGCCTTTTTAACATTGTCATTAACTGCCTTGCCATTGTAGGCTTGAAACTCCTTAATGTCAGTGGATGCCTGCGTGCCGCGGTCAGGTACGCCGCCTTTGGTTTCCATTGCCTCAACAGTAAAGGTGCGGGCAATAATGGCTTGTGCCGCCAGCGCCTCTACCGGCCAGTCATTTTTCATTTCACCGGCGACAACTCCGGCAATGTATTCTTCCATCTTCATGGTTTTCTTTTCGTTGGTCTCATGCATAAACACTGTAATTTCAGGCTCATTTTGCTCTACTGACTGTTTCGGTGCCACCGGACTTTGAGGTGTTTCTGGTTTTTTCTGTGGCTGCCCTTTACAGGCCATAAGCGCCACACACACACATGCTGTTATCAGAAAATAGCTAAGATATTTTTTATTCATGCTAACATCACCCCATCCAAAGATTTTCTTCTCCATTATTATGGCAGTCTGCAAACAATTACATGCATTTCCGAAAAATTAACAAAATGATTACAATCCTCTTCCTTATTCTGGGCTATAATGACTATATATACTCGACTTTCCTGGGAGGGAATTTTGTGCCATTTGCACTGTTTAAAAATATCTGCTCCAGCTTACTGTCTTTTAACCTGCCATTACTTTCAACCAACAATTTGGCATTTCCAGGCATACCTCACCCCGCCGAACAATCGCCTACACCAGACGATCTAAAAAAAGAACTGGAAACCATCATTAAAGATAAAAAAATCTCTCCTGTATATCAACCAATTGTTGATTTAAAAACAGGAATCACCATGGGCTATGAAGCCTTAAGCCGTGGACCAATTAACAGTCCACTGCATTATCCTGCCAAATTATTCAGCATTGCTATGGAGACCGGCAATTTGCTGTCATTAGAACAAGTCTGCCGCGAAGCCTCCCTGAAGCAGATGACAGCTTTGGGAACCAACCAACGCCTCTTTCTCAATATGAATGCTGAAGTTATTAAAGATCCAAATTTTCGCGGTGGCCTGACTAAAGCCTTTCTCATCGAAAATGGTCTTAATCCGGCACAGGTAACTTTTGAAATTACAGAACGAACAGCGATCTCGGATTTTGAAAGCTTTGCCAAATCTCTGACCCATTATCGGCAGCAAGGGTATTGCATTGCTATTGATGATGCCGGCGCAGGCTACTCCAGTCTGGAGGCTATTGCCGCACTTAGACCGAATTATATTAAACTTGACCGTTCTATTGTCTATAAGGTTGACCAAGATCCGCTTAAGCAAGCTATGCTTGATGCCATGATTAGACTGGCTGCCGTTATCAACAGTCAAATTATTGCGGAAGGTATTGAGACTGCAAATGAGCTAGCTATCCTTATAAGCAAAGGAGTGCATTATGGCCAAGGTTATTTTCTGGCGCGGCCAGCCTTTCCCCCGCCCGAACTATCACAGGAGGTGCTTGAAGTGGTTGCCAAGTTTAACTTCCAGGATACCCCGGCAAAATCTCGCTCTAGCAAAGGACTAGGAGTTAGTATTGGTGAAATTGTTGAACATATCCCCACCGTAACCCCGGTTACTGCAGTAAATGCAGTCGAAAAAATCTTTACTACCCAGCAAGCCAACGGCGTTGTTATCGTTGACGAAGGCTTGCCTGTCGGCCTGTTAATGAAAGATAAACTGTATTATCAATTAGGCACAAATTACGGAATCTCTCTTTATTATCGCCGGCCAGTAGACCGGGTAATGGAAAAGAACCCGCTCATTGTTGATGCCGATCTGCCGCTGGAAACAGTGTCTCAAATGGCTATGAGCCGGGAGGAACAGCATCTTTACGATTTTATTATTGTCACTAAAGACGATAAGTATTTTGGATCAGTCTCGATTATGACACTGTTAAACCGCATAACCAACCTCCAGATTCGCCGGGCGCATAACTCCAACCCACTAACCGGCTTGCCTGGAAATCTTGTAATTGAAGAGCGGCTGAAAGGACTACTTGATGCCAAGGAACCTTTTGCCATTATGTATCTTGACCTTGATAACTTTAAAGCGTACAATGATAAGTATGGATTTGAATGCGGCGATCAGGTATTACTGCTCACATCCGAAATTGCCAGCCACAGCATCAGCACTGCCGGCTCTGCCGATGACTTCTTAGGGCATATTGGCGGCGATGATTTCATAATTATAACCAAACCCGAACATGTTGAGGACTTGTCTAACAAGATAATCAATCTGTTTGATCATGAAGTAAAAACGCAGTATAATCCTCTTGATCTGAGCAAAGGCTACATAGAAGTCAAAAACCGGCGCGGACAGCCGGAACAATTCCCGATCATTTCGATTTCTATTGCGGCGATAAGCAACCAGCTAAAAAAAATCAGCAATTATCTCGAAATAGCCGAGATAGCTGCCGACCTAAAAAAATACGCCAAGCAACGCCCTGGCTCTTGCGTGGTTTATGACCGGCGCAACGGTGTTGCTGACTATCCCATATGTTAAGTTGCGCCGCGCCAATATTGCAAGCCTGTCAGCAATGAACGCGCGCGTTTTTTTACTCTACGAAAAAAGCTCTTACTAAGAATTAACGTCTGATTAACTTGACGTTAACAAGCTATTATCATAATTATAGTAAAATTATCTTGAGGTTAAATGACGAGGTGATTACTTTGTCGTCCAACATAAAACCGGTAAAAATCCTGTTAGTGTCTGCCTCTATGGGCGATGGACATACCCAGGCGGCTCTTGCCATTCAGGCAGCTATAGAAAAACAACAATTAGGCACTGCTAAGGTAGTGGATTTCATGGCCGGTGAGAACTCTTATCTCAACACACTGGTAAAAGAAGCGTACCTTAAACTCATTGATATTTTTCCCGATATGTATGATCTCTTGTATCGCTTCTCGCAGCTGGCACTGCCAGGCAGTAAAGTACAAAGCCTGATGTCTATGACCATGCAGCGCAGTATGCTAAAACTTATTAATACCCACCGTCCTGATGCCATTATCTGCACCCACCCTTTCCCCTGTGGTGCAGCCGCTTACCTTAAGCGCAACCACAAAATTAATCTGCCGCTTTTCGGCGTTATCACCGACTTTGCCATCCATCGGTTCTGGTGCTATAACGAAACCGATTTATACTTTGTCGCCACACCTGAACTTAGGCAGCAACTAGCCGCTCAGGGCATTGATCTGCCGCGCATTCATGCCACAGGCATTCCTGTCGGCCCCAGATTTGCCCACACACCTGCTCAACCTGAACTAACTTTGCTTCGCAAAGCGCTAGGCTTCTCAGAGGCTCACCCCATAGTACTGATTATGGGAGGTGGCTTGGGGTTAGGCGACCTCGAACAGGCCGTCCTGGCGCTTGATGCTTTGCCATTGCCGCTAAACCTGGTGGTGGTAGCAGGACGTAACGCCACTCTGCGCCGCAGCCTGTTATCAAGGTCACAAGATTTTGTTCATCCGGTCAAAGTGCTGGGCTATACCCGCCATATTCCTGAACTCATGGCAGCGTCCAGTCTTTTAATCACCAAACCGGGGGCGCTCACAATCAGTGAAGCCTTGTCTTTAAGACTGCCCCAGCTCTTTTACCAGGCTATTCCCGGTCAGGAAGAAGAAAATGCCGCTTATTTAACCCAGAAAGGTGCGGCGCTGTGGTCGCAAAACAGTCAACATCTCGCATCTACCGTCTACGAACTCCTTACCAACCCGGAAAAACTCAACTATATGCGCGATATGGCAACCCTGCTTGGCCGTCCGGCTGCTTCCCAGTTAATTGCCGACACCCTTTGGCAGGAACTGTTTCATAACAACACAGCCGTATCACGGTAAGCACTGCAGCTGCCAATATTCATCCCTACACCAACTACAGGGGGTTTCTTTAGAAAGCAAAAACGCCCCCCGCTAAGAAAAATCTAGGCTTGTGCTAAATCCTTCAGGACTTGGCACAAGCCTTATTTGTTTATTATCAGAACGTGGTTGTAGTTTTTAACAACTTTGAATAAGGTCATTTTCGCTGAAGGTTATTGACCTTTATCCGCAGAATACCTAACCTAAAGTATTTCTGTTTACGCTTTACAATGTTATACATACGGAGGTGTTTTTTATGGTAAATACCGAAGCAGAACTTAAACTGCGCCTAACTGATCCTGGCTGTCTGAGTGCTTTGCTCCAGGATGCTTTACTCCATGAACTGTCCACTCAACCCCCTCGCACTGAGCTGCTGGAAACCACCTATTATGATACAGCCGATCAGCGGTTGTTACATTCGCGACTGTCGTACCGGTTACGCTTAGCCGCTGGCGAGTGGACAGCCACCGTTAAAGCTGACGGCACAAGTGACGGCGGCCTGCATGAGCGTGCTGAATATAATATACCAGTCGATAATCCCCTGCCTAGTATTGAACCCTTTGAGGCTACCGAGATTGGTCCAAGACTTATAGAAGCTGTGCAGGGAATGCCGCTTGAACCCGTGTTTATCACTCGTTTTGAGCGCCATATAGTAGATATTACCACTCCTGACGGCAGCACAATTGAACTGGCCCTTGACGATGGCGAAATTATTGCCGGCGATAAACAGCAAAAACTGTTAGAACTCGAACTCGAACTGAAAACCGGCCACCGCCATGCCCTGATTTGGCTGGGATCGGTTTTAGCCGAAAAGTTTCCACTATTGCCTGAACATGATAGCAAACTTTACCGGGCAATGGTTTTAGCCGGCTTAGCAAAGGGGCTCAGTCAAGATGAAAAGCTTCCCTGCCCGTTAAAAAAATCCAGTGGCGCACTGCCTGCAAAACAAGCATTCAGTCAGACAATTATCCATAACCTGCATGTAGTCATTCGCGCCCAACAGGCTTATTTAACATCTCCTGATGAAGTAGACAACATCCACGACTTCCGGGTAGCCTTGCGCCGCTTACGAGCGCAGCTACAGCTTGCCAAACCGTTGTTACCGCCAGAAGACTACACAGCCTGGCAGGACAAGCTTACTGCCTGGAGCCGTAAACTGGGCAAAATCCGTGATCTTGATGTCTTTCGTTTAAACTGGGATGAATTAGCCTACGCTTTGGAAACTAACCTTAGCAGCCCAACAAACAAGCTTGCTTTAACAGCGCTAATTACCGACAAATGCCAAGCAGCGCGGGCAGAGCTTTATCCACAAGTCGCTGCCGGTCAGTTTACGCCTGTATTATTAGGCTTGTGGGCCTTCCTAGAAACCTGGCCGGTCGCCGACGAAACAGAGCCCACTTGTAAAAAGTTTGTTTTAGATCGGTTGACACACTGGCTCACACAGTTTCTAGAGCAGGGCGATACCCTGACTATGGATGACTTAGCCGCTGCCCATGAATTGCGAATTGCCTGTAAGCGCCTGCGATATGCCCTTGATTCATTATCACCAGTCTTGCCTGACAACACGCGTTTGCTCACCCGGCGCTTAGAACAATTGCAGGATGTACTGGGCTCTATTCAGGATGTTACCTTTACCCCGCCACTGTTACAGGAACTTGTTAAGGCGTCTGCCAGTCGTCTTGCTCATCATAATGCCGGACTGATCACCGGCTGGCAGCTTGCCAGGGCAACCACCGCAATCGCAAGCTGGGAAACTACCTGGTTGAAAGTAAAGAAGGCAGCTGCCAAAGCAAAAAAATTAAAACCTCGGGAAGAAGCTGAGATTAACAAAAGAAGCCCTGAGCTTTAAGCTCAGGACCAGTTGCTTTTTGCTATATTGTTGTAGATGGCTGTAATTAAATTTGACACTCCATAATAATGGGAGACTATAATTCAGACGGCGTATTAACGCCGCCTAAATTATAGTCATCGGATAAATCATAACTAAAATAAAAAATGGTGATACTATGGAATTTTTTCAAGCAGTCGAAGGTGTTTTATCTATTCTCATTATGGTGCTGGTTGGTTATTTTTTGACCTCTCGCGGCTGGTTTGACAAGGAGACAACGCGCCTTTTACCCAGGCTCGTCAATTATGTAGCTCTCCCCACCTACATGTTGTGGAACTTAACAACAACCTTTAGTAAAGACATGCTGTCCAGTATGGTTTATGGTCTGTCTGTGCCCATGCTCTCAATGCTGCTCTGTGCTGTTATCGCTTTCATCGTCTCCAAACTATTGCGAGTTCCCTCGACGCGTAACGGCACTTTTATTGCCTCCTTCTTTTCCTCCAGCGCCATTTTTGTCGGCCTTCCAGTCAATCTCGCCTTATTCGGAGAAAGCAGTATCCCCTACGTCCTGCTTTATTTTTTAGCCAACGCCCTTTGGTTTTGGACGGTCGGAAATTATTGCATCAGTACAGACGGCCAAGCGGCTTCCTCTAAAATTCTAAGCCTGCCAACACTAAAGAATATCTTTTCGCCTCCTTTGCTCAGTTTTATTGCAGCGATTCTACTCATTTTAGCCTCTATCAAACTGCCTGCCTATTTATTGTCTACAGCCAAGTATTTGGGTAGCATGACAACTCCCCTGTCGTTGATCTTTATCGGGATTGTCATGTACGGCGTCGATCTAAAGAAACTGCGGCTCAACCGTGATATTATCGGTGTCCTGATTGGCCGTTTTATCGTCAGTCCACTTGCCATTTTAATTGTCGCGGCTTATTTCCCAATTCCCGACTATATGAAAAAAATCTTCGTTATTCAGTCGGCCCTTCCGGCTATGACCCAAACATCGATTCTTGCCAGCGTATATAAAGCAGATACCGAATATGCCGCTACTCTTGTCTCAATTACCAATATCGCCGCGCTTATTGCCATTCCTGTATACATGGTTTTGATTTAAATGGAGAAAATCCCGCCTTCTAGTCTGAGCTGACCAGAAGCGGGATTTTTTATAGTCCGAAAACCCTGAACTATTATCCTTTACTTTTGCTGTTAATGACCGCCTCCGGCCATTTTCCGCTGCACATATTTTGTCGGTAAAGCAAACAGTAGATTAAAAATCAAAATGGTAATAATCAGCAACGCACCGGTGCCATCAGCTACGGCTACCCGGTCAGGCACAAGACCTACCGCCATAACATACCACATATGCACGGCCAATGTTTCACCGGCTGCCATAACATTAAAATCAGGCACTGTCCGTGAGACTGTAGTACCGGCAGTAAAAATCAGTATTGCCGTTTCCCCTAACGCCCGACCGGCGGTAAGAGTAATACCGGTAATAATTCCCGGCATGGCATTCGGTAATACTACCCGCCAGATTGTCTGCCATTTGGTTGCACCCAGCGCTAAGCTAGCCTCCCGATAATAGGCGGGAACAGTACGAATAGACTCTTCAGTTACCCGCACCAGCACAGGCAGATTTAATAGCATCAAAGTAAGTGAACCGCCGATAATACTAAATCCCATGCCAAATATATTGACAAAAATTATCATACCAAACAAACCAAGAACAATTGAAGGGACGGTTGCCAGGCTTTCGGTACTTAGGCGAATCATATCTGTCAGTTTGTCATTGCCGGCATATTCGGCCAGATAAATTCCGGCACCCACTGCTGCCGGAATTGAGAACACCAGTGACAACGCAAGTATATAGAAGGAGTTAAAGAACTGCGGACCAACACCGCCACCGGCATTGATATCACTGGACATGCCTGTGATAAAGTTCCAGCTTAGCACCGGCAAACCTTTAATCAGCATATATCCTAAAAAAGTCACCAATATTACCAAAATAAGAATACCGGCCAGCCACATTATGCCGGTAGCCAGTTTATCCTGAATTCGTGCCGAAGCCATTATGCCAACCTCCTTGCTGCAATCTGCCTAATAAGTAAAATCATAACAAGGGAAATAATCAGCAATACCAGCGCCATCAAAAACAGTGAATTACCCCAGGCTGAATCAAACGGAGTATTACCCATTTCCACCACAATTTCACTAGGCAGTGTTGAGGTTGGTGTAAACAGCGATTTTGCGATTTGCGGCGTATTGCCAATTACCATTTGCACAGCCATAGTCTCACCAATGGCTCTAGCCATGGCTAAAATGATGGCCGTTAAAATCCCCGGCAAAGCAGATGGCAATAGCACCTTCGATATAGTTTGCCAGCGAGTGGCACCCAGCGCTAGCGAAGCTTCTTCCAAATTCTTAGGCACAGCCCTCAGCGCATCTTCCGAAATACTGATAATAGTCGGCAAAATCATAATAGCAAGAATCAAGGACGCCGCAAATAAGCCAAACCCGGTGTTGACGTGGAAGAAATTGCGGATAAAGGGAACTAATAAGGTAAGTCCAACATAACCATATACTACCGAAGGAATAGCCACATACAAATCAGTAGCAGGACGCATAATTTCCCGCAACCAATCAGGTGCAATTTTAGCCATAAAAATAGCTCCTGCGAGACCAAGCGGCGCACCAAACAAGACAGCAAGTACTGTAACATACACTGAACCTGAAATAAAACTCAGAGCACCATATTTGTCTTCTGTCGGATCCCATTTAGCAGAGAGGAAAAACTCCGTGGGACTGACATCTTTAAAAGTGGCCAACCCTTGCTGTCCGACAAAAATAATAATCGATAGTATAATAACCGTCATAAGAAAGGCGCTTGCAATAAACAAATATCGCACATACCGGTCGTATAACAGCTTTAGCTGATGCTCCCGGGTATCAGCAGTTATTGCCATCAGAAAAGTCACATCCTGTCTAATATAGTCCTTTTCTTTTATTATATGCGACACATACATTTCACTTTGTTAATGCAATGTTATTTTTGTGTTAATTTTTCATTTACCATTCATTGATTTATGCACAATTGCAAGTACGGTTTTCAAGTCTTCAATTGGTATTTGCCCTGGTGCCGAACTGTCATGCCCGACAGCAAACGTAACAGCCGAGCCAAAAATACCGCCAAGCAGCCGGCTTGCTACGCCACAGGATCCCATGGATACGGTAATCACCGGAATGTCTATGATTTTCTTTGCCTCTAGAGTAACACTGAGCAAAGTTAACACATCCTCCAGGCAATTTGGCATTACTGCAATTTTAGCCACATCGGCGCCATACTCCTTGGCCGCTGCGATTTTTTCGAGCAAAGCCTCCCGTGGCGGCATTCTGTTAAAATCATGAAAAGATGCGATTATTTTTGTATTAGTCGCCTTTGTAAGGTGGCGCAATTTTCGTATCTGCTCCGGCGGGTTGCTTAATTCATAATCTACATAGGCAACACCACTGCCCTCACAAACTGCGGCAATAATAGCCAGTCTTTCTTCCGGTGAATTCGCCTCAAAAAACCCTCCCTCAGACTTTGATCGCAGGGTGAAGATTACCGGAATATCATCTTTATTTTCTACAATTTGCTTCGCCATTAATACAACTTCCGGCAAATTAGTTATCTCGTCAAAATAATCTGCCCGCCACTCAATCATATCAGGTTTCTTATCTACGATATGATGTAATTCCGCCAAAATTGCATCGCGTGTTTTTCCTACTAAAGGGGTGCACACTAGCGGCTGTTCCCCTTCTCCTACCATCTTACCCACCAACACAATCCTCTCCTTTAAAAAAATTCTGACGCAAGACACTGCCGCTTTTTTCTGAGCCTTTGGCGAAACGGTAATACTGTTATACTTTACCACCGGAAAAATAAAAATCCCGTCCCTTATCCAGGGACGAGATGTTACTCCCGCGTTACCACCCAATTTGTATTACTACCGCTTCAGGTACAAAAAAGCATTACTTTCGATACCCTATCCTGTTAACGGTGGCAGCCGGCACAGCCTACTGTTGCAATTTTTTTTGCAATTTCAGCCTGCAACTCAAAGGGGTATTTCACTACTGAAATTGTCCGGTTTTCACCAGCCACCGGCTCTCTGCACAATTCTTTATAGTTACTTATCCTTATCATCGTCTGTAAAACTGTTTTTTTGTATTTTATCATTCTGGCATTACGTTGTCAATTTTTTATTATTATTACCTAAGTGGCGTAATTTCATTGCCGGTAAGAAAGCAACAGGCACTAAAGGGGCCAACCCTTTAGTGCCTGTGCTAGTACCCTTATAGTATTGTGACCTATAACAACAGCGGCAAATTCAACCTACGTTATTATTTTTCACATTCGGGATCATAGAACTCACCAAACAATTCCTGATCAGACGGCCGGTCTTCCGGAATAGTACGCGATACCCAGGTGGTATTCATGTAGTGCTTGAGGCTGACATTTTCAGAGGTAATATTGCCGCCCCAAGTACCGCAACCCATGCTGGAGGTCATCGGCATACCATTGTTGAACGCCCCGGCATTTGCCTTGGACTGCGGTTGACGGACCATAATCCGGCTTACCGGTGCCGCCAAAGCCAAACGGTGAATATGGTCATCATTAAAGGAGTAAATGCCTACCGAGTGTCCCCGGCCATTGCCCCAATAGATTTGGTGCATCATGGTGATGGCATTTTCAAACTCACCTTCATATTTATGGCAGGCCAGCAAGGTAGTAAGCTTCTCCCAGGAGAAAGGATGCTCGCGGCCGACGCCGTCGCCAATAACCGCGATAAACTTGCGGTCATCTGGAATGGTAAAGCCGGCTATCTGTGCCAGTTTCTGGGGAGCAATTGCTACCGTATCAGGCAGACGGTGGCCTTCATCATCCCACATAACTTTGCGGAGTTTTTCTTTTTCCTCGTCGTTGGCTAAATAAGCTCCAACTTTAACAAGTTCTGCAAGCATTTTGTCCCAAATGCTTGCATGGATAACCAGGTTGCCGTCAGCCGAGCAACCTGAACCAAAGTCAGAAGTTTTGCTGATCATGGTGTTGTTAGCAGCTTCTTCTACATTGGTGGTTTCATCAAAAATCATAGTGGCATTACCTGCACCAACACCATAGGCCGGCGTACCTGAGCTGTAAGCCGAGCGAACCATGGGCTGGCCGCCGGTAGCAAGAACCATATCGGTTTTGGCCATTAAGGCTCTGGTCATTGGCAGATTAACATGGGTAAGGCATTGGAATACGTCAGCAGGTGCGCCTTCACGCTCAAGGGCCTCACGCATCAGCCGTACAGTTTCAAAGGTAGTCTTTTTCGAACGGGGATGCGGCGAAAAGATAACTACGTCTCTGGCTTTGATAGCGTTAATCGCTGTACCGGCAGGCGTTAAATCAGGATTTGTTGTCGGTACGATGGAGGCAATAATGCCAACAGGCTTAGCGTACTTTACAATACCCTTTTCCGGAATTTCTTCAATAATGCCTACACTCTTTTGCCGCAGGGCATCACGCAGCACACCACGGATTTTAAATCGTTTAGCTTGCCGGGTTACCGGATCACCAAGGCCGCTTTCCGCAATACTCATATCAACAAGCCGCAAGAAAGTCTTTTTGTTGGCCACCGACCAGGCTACCGCCTGGGCTAAACGGTCGACTTTGGCTTGATCATAGGATTCAATAATTGCCAGAGCGTTTCTGGCTTTCTCCAGAGCGGTGGTAAGTTCTTCCTGTTGTTCTTTAGTAAGTTCTTCTGACATAACATTTACCTCCTCATAATTAGCACTATATTTTTTTACCTCATGCCTGGCATAAAACTTTATTCTGGCGCGGGTGAGCAGCAAGATAATCCTTTGCTGTCTGCAGACAGCGCTTGGCATGCTCTCCGTAACCAAGTTCCTTAACACGGGCAAGATTAGGCAATTCAATAGAATAGGGAAGCTCAGGCAACTGATGGATTATGGCTGCCACATCAATACCGCCTTCGCCTACATAGGAACGCGCCTCACGTAGAATACGGGTCATCTCTTCTTTTGTCCCCGGGATTTCTGCCGGCGCATCACACAGGTGGACAAAACGCAGCTTTTCGCGCGGTATAGCTGCTAACTCTTCCAGTTTGTCCCCTGCCCGGTGAAAATGATGAATATCAATCATAATCCCGGCATTGTCACGGTTGGCGGTGTGCAAAACATCAAGCGCGCCAGCCAGCGTATTCACGCTGGCAATTGGCACATACTCAAGTTCTACCGTCAAACCGTAGGTTTTGGCTAAATCGCAGATTTCACTGAAGCATTCAATCGCAAAATTTCGCTCCGGTGTCCAGATACTGGAAAGAACATGACGGCCGCCAAGTTCAGCGGCAACTTCAAAGGCGGGAACATATTTCTTGGGATCAATATTATCTGCCACCTTTGCCAATTCAATATCGAGGAGCTTAATTCCAGTATCGACCAGCGCAGTTTTGGTTTGCTTTAGCATTTCCTTATTGTCAGCCAATGCATAATTAGGCTCGCCAGGCAAACCCATATAAATAGGTCTGATACTTACAAAGTCATACCCTGCCCGGCTCGCAATATATATCATTTCAGGAGGTGCACAGCCGAGTACGGTAAGGTGTGCTAACGAAAATTGTGTTGTCATTTTCTTTTCTCCCATAGTCTGATTACAATATTATCTATTTTTAATTAGTACTTACATGGTGAACCTTTTTGCCGGGCGAGTAGATATCCATGATATTCCAGTGACCGGCAGTCGGTACCGGATTATTGAGCATGGTTACATCGATTACACATGGTTTATTGGATTCGACTGCTTTTTGTAATGCAGGTTTGAATTCAGCCGCAGTCTCGATTTTTATGCCCTCGACCCCATAGGCACGGGCAATAGCAGCATAATCAGGCGAATAGCTTTCGCCGTCTTTGATGAACAGTGTGCCAAAAGTAGTGTCATAATGCGCTTTTTCGAGACCGGCAATAGTGCCGAAAGCCCGGTTGTTCATGATTACAAAAATAGCCGGTATATTCTCAATAGCAGCAGTTGCCAGAACCGCCGGATTCTGACCGAAACCACCGTCACCGATAAGTGACACTACCACCCGGTCAGGGGCAGCCACCTTAGCACCCAGTGCAGCCGGTGAGCCAAAGCCCATAGTCGCGTAACCACCCGGTGTCAGGATCGAACCTGGTTCATAAACCGGGAACTGCTGACCAACACCGTTTTTGTTCCAGCCCACGTCAGTAGTAATAATGGCATTGCGCGGCAATACCTCCCGCACATCGGCAAGAATTCTTTGCGGCATCATCGGGAAATCGTTACTTTCCTCCAACGCCTTGTTGCTGGCCTTAAATTCTTGTTTATAAGCGGCAATTTCAGCTTTTAATGCCTGGCTCTGTTTGGCTGTAGGATACAATCTCTTTGCCACCCGAGTGAGCACTGTCAGAGCGTTTTTCAAATCAGCCACCGCACCGATTTCTACCGGATAGTTGCGACCAAGCTCACTGGCATCAATGTCAATGTGAATAAGTTTGGTTGGGGGGAAGCTGAAGGTGTATTCCTGATACCAGGAGCTGCAGTCAGCTTCTTTGAAGCTAGTGCCGAGTCCTAAAATATAGTCGGCAGTTCGGCATTTTTCATTGATGAATTTGGTACCCCAGAAACCTGTCATGCCAAGGGTAAGCGGATGGTCGTCAGGCAGTGTGCCTTTGCCCATAAGTGAATGGCTGACAGGGATGCCCATATGATCAACAAATTCCCGCAGTTCGTTGGCAGCATCAGCTAACATCACGCCGCCGCCAATATGAATGACCGGATTTTTGGCTTCAGCCAGTGTTTTTACGATTTTTTCGGCCAATTCGTCGTCAATTGACGGTTTATACATAACTTTGGCATTAGCGCTCAATTTATCAAATAACTCGGTGTCAATTTCTTTGGAGAAAATATCCATAGGCACATCTACCAGAACAGGGCCGGGGCGACCTGATTCGGCCAGTGCAAATGCTTTTTCCATGATTTCCGGCAATAAGTCTGGGCGATCAACCCGCCAGGCACGTTTTACGAATGGGCGATAAATTTCCCACTGGTCGGCATCGGCATGCAGGTTAACTTCCTGATGGGGATGTTTTCCATAATAATGGGTAGGAATGTCACCGGCAATAACCACCATCGGGATAGAATCAAGAGCAGCATTGGCAACCCCGGTAGCGGCATTGGTAAGGCCTGGTCCCAGATGGCTTAGCACTACCGACGCTTTTTTGGTAACGCGGGCATAGCCGTCAGCCGCATGAGATGCCAGCTGTTCGTGCCGTACATTGATAAATCTGATTTTTTCACTTTTGGACAAAGCGGCCAAAAAGGCGATATTGGTATGTCCGCATAATCCAAAGATGTGCTTGATGCCCCGGTTCTCCAGGTACTTAATAAGCTGATTGGCAACTAAATCTTTCATAAAGTACGCCTCCTTGTTTTATACTGATTCTGTTCAGACTCATTTTTGCTTAACAATATCACTGTTCTTGCCAGCCTTTAATACAAAGCTATCTGTGTCATGCCCAATGATTTTGCGAATATAGTGACCAAGAGAGATTATTTTATCCAAATCATACCCTGTTGCTATCCTCATCTCCTGACACATATGGAGAAGATCCTCGGTCGCTATATTGCCGGAGGCACCAGGCGCAAACGGGCAGCCACCAAGTCCGGCAAAACAGGCATCATAGCGTTTGACTCCTGCCAGCATACCGGCCATTACATTGGCTAGTCCCATCCCTCTGGTGTTATGGAAATGCAGTACCCAAGTTACATCAGGAAACTCTGCCTGTACTTTCATGCAATATTCGTAAACCTGCTGCGGATTGGCCATACCAGTAGTGTCTGACAACGATAACTCTCTTACCCCAATTTCATGAAAGCACCGGAGTACCGAGAGCACCTGTCCAAAATCCACCTGCCCCTCCAGTGAACAGCCAAACGAAGTCGAAACCGCACCAGATAATTCGAGGCCATGAACAGCTGCATATTCGGCACACTTGGCAAACCCACGGACAACCTCTTCCGGAGTCTTGTTAATATTGGCCAAAGAATGGGTTCGACTGGCAGATGCCGTAAGCTTAGCTTTTCTGATCCCCGCCGCTTCTGCCCGCTCAAGGCCGCGTAAGTTCATTACTAACGCACGGTATTCAACCCCGTCTACGCGACTAATTCTTTTGGCAACCTCGTCGGTGTCAGCCATTTGCGGAACAGCTTTAGGGTGAACAAAAGACCCTATTTCGATAATTTTGGCACCGGCCTGTGCTGCACGCTCAATAAGCTCGATTTTTTGCTCAACAGGTAAGAGCACTTTCTCATTTTGCAAGCCATCTCTGGGCCCTACTTCACAAACGATAATATTGTCAGGCCACTTTATTGTATTGGCGTTTTCGCATTGTTGCATACCTATTCACCCTACCCTCTTGGCTTTATGAATTGTGCGTGAATGATGTAATCTATAAAGTTATTGGATCGATCTAATTATTGGTTGGTTTCGTCCCAAATTTGTTACTTATGGTGAGTATGTAGTATACCCACCATAAGTTATAAGGTTAAGACTTCGGAACCAGAAATCTCCGTTTCTTCCAGTCGATTTATCAACCTAACATAAATTTAAGCGGCACCAGCACAATTTGCGGAAACAGGATGAGCAAAACAAGAACAATTGCCTCAATAATCAGGAAAGGCATAACGTCTTTCATTAAATCATCCATTTGTACTTTACCGGCACCACATGCGGCATTAAGCACTGTACCTACCGGCGGGGTCAACAAGCCGATGGCATTATTCAAAATGAATACTACGCCAAAGTATACCGGATCAATACCCGCTTTCGTAATCAACGGCATTAATACAGGTGTGAGAATGAGTACGGTCGGAGTTAAGTCCATGGCTGTACCTACAATAAATACCAAAATATTGATAGCTACCATAAGCAGCAATCTATTATCCAAATATGCAGAAAGCCAAGAGGTAATCATCGCCGGTATATTAGCAATCGCAATTAACCAGGCCGATACCATGGCGGCAGCAATGAGGAACATAATAACACTTGTCGTCTTAGCGGCTGATATGAGAATATGCCACAACTGTGAAACCGTAACAGTACGGTATACAACAAAGCAAAGGAACAAGGTGTAAAATACCGCACCTACAGCGGCCTCGGTCGGAGTAACAACCCCGCCTTTGATACCGACCATGATCAGGATCGGCAGAATCAATGCCCAAAAAGCATCTTTCGTCGCGGTCAGGACTTCTTTAAAAGATTTACGCGGAAACACCTTTACATTTTGTTTACGAGCCATATACCACCAGGTAATTGCCAAACTTACGGCGATAATTACGCCTGGAACCAGACCGGCCATAAACAGTTTCATAACTGACACGCCACTGATGGAACCAAAGATAATAAACGGAATGCTTGGCGGCAAAATCGGCGCCACAATGGAACCGGCACCAATTAGCGCAGCTGAGCCGCTTTTCTTGTAGCCGGCATCAGCCATCATAGGCACCATGATCGCGGCAAGTGCTGCCGTATCGGCTACAGCCGAACCGGACAACCCGGCAAAAATAAACGCGGTAATAATAGCAACATACCCAAGGCCCCCACGAATATGACCGACAAGAGCCAAGCCAAAACCAATAATGCGTTTGGAAATTCCGCCGGCATTCATGAGTTCACCAACTAGAATAAAGAAAGGGATAGCCATTAAAGCAAAGTTGTCTGCGCCGATTATTAAGTTCTGCGCTAGAATTCGAGTATCATACAAACCGAGAAAAGTCATTAGTGCAATACCGCAAAACAGCAAGGCAAAGGCGATCGGCATACCAAGCGCCATAGCGCCACATAACGATCCTAGAAAAATAGCAACTGTCATGGTTTATTTTCTCCTTTAGCCAGTTCTGTTTCTAACGCAATTTCATCCTCAGATTCTTTCATTACAACTAATTTGTCAACTGCACCTTGAACAAATAACGCGCGGTACAAGTTACAGCAAATAATGAGGAACATTCCCACACTTGTTATAATACCAATACCATACATAAAGGCCAGCGGCACGCCCATGGAAGGCGACAGGTTGTCTGTAGTCAAAAGCGTCATATTCAGGCTGCCCTCGAACAGTGCCCATAAACAAAGTATCATGAGAATATTACTGACAATGTAACATAGTTTTTTCAGCACAGGCGGCAACGCCTGCACAAGCGTACTAAAGCCCAAATGGTTATTCTCTTTTAAAGCACCGATAGCGCCCAGAAAAACAACCCATACAAACAAGAAGCGGGACATTTCCTCAGCCCAGGTAAGGCCTGAATTGAAAAAGTAACGGAGCACGACATTGGAAAAGACTAAAATGCCCATCAGCGCCAGAAACAATGCCATAAGATTACTGACAGCCGATTCGAATTTTGCTATCTTTTTCATTCTTTTCAATTTCCTCCATTAAGATTGTTAGCCTACTTTGTTAATAGATATAGATTCTTAAGAAGGGTATCCCTTCTTAAGAATCCTATCCATGTTTATCTGATGACTACTACTTTTTAGTTGCAGCAATCAGCTTATCCACAAAATCTCCGCCGATTTGCTGAGCAACTGACTTATACAATGGTTGCGCCAATTCTACAATCTTTTCTTTTTCACCAGGATTCAGATCATTGATTTTCATGCCTTTGTCTTTAAGAATAGCTATACTCTTTTGATCTTCTTCTTCATTGAGTTTACGTTGATAATCTCTGGCTTCGATAGCGGCTTTCTTTACGATCTCTTTTTCCTTGTCTGTCAGTGTATCCCAGAATACTTTGCTAACCAAAAATACGTTAGCATTGTAGACATGACCAGAATTGGTCAGGTATTTTTGCACTTCATTAAATTTGCTTGATACAACGTTGCCATACGGATTTTCCTGACCGTCAACAACACCTTGCTCCATTGCTGAATATAACTGTGAAAAGGACATCGGGGTAGGATTGGTGCCCATCATCTTCCAGAATTCAACATGGACTTTGCTTTCCAACGTACGAAGCTTTAAACCTTTGAAATCTTCAACAGTCTTGATTTCACGCTTGTTGTTGGTAACATGTCTGAAGCCATTTTCCCAATATCCCAGGCCAATAAGCTTTGCTTTAGGAAGATCCTGCAGTACTTCGTCCCCTACAGGACCGTCAAATACTTTGTAGGCAGTTTGTTTATCCTTGAACAAGTACGGTAAATCAAAAGCGTCAAAACGGGGGGCAAAAGCTGCCACAACACCGGTAGAAACGGCAGTTCCTTGAACAGTACCCATTTGCAGTGCTTCAAGCACCTGACGGTCGCCGCCTAACAGACCGTCGGCAAAAACTTCACCTTTAATAGTGCCGCCTGATTCTTTTTCAACAATCTCGGCAAATTTTTTGAGGCCTTTGGTAAGTGATCTATCTTGGTTAGTTACAATACCCAACTTCATTACTTTGGTACCGCCGGTTTTTTGGTCTCCGGTACTTTTTTGCGATGAACATCCTGCAGCCAACAACATGCTGGCAATTATTACGATACTCAATAGACCTAAATACTTTTTCATTACTTTTGCCCCTCTCAGTAAGATAGTATTATTTTTAATTATAAGGCTTGTTCCTGACGATATGCACTGAATTTATTCTAATTTGCGACACCTGCTGTAAAATCCAAAATAATCTTAGCATATTTTCCGGACATTGCATCGTTAAACGCCTCTTGCGCTTTCGTACATGAAACAATTTTCGAAACAACCGGTTCGATTTTAAATGAAGGATCTTTTAAATAATTAATAGCATCATTGAAATCTGCCTTGGTGTAGATAATTGAGCCAAGTATGGATATTTCATTACGAACCAAATGTATCGGCGATAGTTTTACCAGATCACCGGTGATTCCCAGGGCAATCATAGTACCTCCCGGTTTAACAAGCCCAATTGCCTGTTCAATAGCCTGGGGAACCCCAGCAGCCTCAATAACCACATCAAAAGTCTCATCTGTAACATCCTCGGGGCTCATAGTCTTAACATTGCCAAGTTGTCTGGCAATCTCAAACTTTACCGGATTTACATCAATGACTGTTATATCAGCTCCTAAGTGCAATGCTAAAGCAATTGTCAGCAAGCCTTCCGTTCCACAACCGATTACCGCCACCGACGTACCTTTGCTTATCTTGGCCTTTTTCACAGCATGAACTGTAACAGCAAACGGCTCTACTAATATTGCCCGCTCATCAACTAAATCTTCAGGTACAGGCACGACATATTTAGCATCAATAATGATCTCTTGGGCAAATACACCGTCTATCGTTACACCTAAGGATTTCTTGTTCCTGCAAATATTTGTTTTTCCTATAGAACAGGCTTCACAATCGTCACAAAAAGTATTAGGAAAACTTACTACTCTTGTTCCAACCTTGTAAGGAGAATTCGCTCCTGCTTCAATAACAGTACCTAATACTTCATGTCCGGGCCGTAAAGGATACTGAGCATAACTCAGTAGTCCGTTATATACCCGCAAATCTGATCCGCATATTCCGCCGTAAATTATGCTGAGTTTTACTTCGTTGCTCTTTGGCGCCGGTAGTTGATTTGCTTCTTTTACTTTTAGCTTACTAACATTCTCCAAATACAGCTCTAACGTCTTACTCACCTTCTTCATTATATAATTCAATATTTACCACAATTCTTAGTACGTATTCTGTCTAACGACTACGCAGCTTACCGTCCCCCTTTTTTTATTTTATTTCGTCTAATCCATAGAGAAATCTCAACAAATTTCTATGCTTACCTTACTAATGAATTCAAATACAACTCGCAATCAACATGCCTGCCTATTTAGTGCAAATACGTTCTCCATGGAGTAAACCACCACTCATAAGCAATACTAGAATTAATGGAGTATGCGATACCTGGATCGATCTATTGGATCGATCTAATAAAAGTATAGTATCTCATTCGAAAGATGTCAACGATATTTTCAGATTATTTTAAAAAGCTTTTCTTTTCAGTTTTTGAGAATATTTTCACATATACAAAAAGTTAAAATTCCGCTGTAATGGCCGTCTTTTAAGGTCTATATCTAATAACCGCCGCACACTGCCACCGTGCGCCGATTGACAGTATATTCCGATTATCTTATAATAGGCCTAGTTAGCCCATGTAGTTTACGTATCCCTGATTTTCACCCGGGATGCACTCATTATAAATAGGTGGTTGCACATGAAACAGGAAAAAATACAACACATAACCCTGCAACAGGTCGCAAAACATGCGGGTGTGTCTCGCTCCACAGCTTCACTGGTAATGCGCGGCAGTTCAAGTATTTCTGAAACTACCCGCGATAAGGTTTTGACTTCCATGCAAGAGCTCGGTTATGTCTATGATCGCGTTGCTGCCAACTTGCGCTCTAATGCCTCTTCAACAGTTGGACTCATTATTATGGAACTTGCCAATCCGTTTTATTCGGAATTGCTCGAAGGCATTCATAATGAGCTCGATAAGTTTGGGAAGACCGTTATCTTAGGTGCTTCCTTTGATTCGCCAGATATTCAGTCGCGGTTACTTTCGACAATGCTGGAACATAGGGTAGGCGGCATTATCTTGCTAGCCGTGCCGGGAAGCCCCAGCGATCCGATTAACCGGATCTGCAATTTAGGTATTCCTATTGTGCTGGTAGGCAGAAAGCTTCCTTCAACCAAGTGCGATTTTGTTGGTGTCGACAATGTCCTGGGCGGGCAAGTGGCTGTCGATCATCTTATTCACAAAGGCCATCAGCGTATTGCCTTTTTGGGGGGATCATCTCAGCTTTCTTCTTGGCAGGAACGCAAACAAGGGTATGACACTGCACTTCGCCGGGCAGGTTTACCAATTGATCCAGCTCTGGTAATCGAATGTCCGGCTACCCGGCAGGGAGGCGTTGATGCCATTCAGAAACTTCTGAGCAGCCCGAAACCGCCAACTGCTGCTTTTTGTTATAATGATACCATTGCCATTGGTGCAATGATGAAAATGAAAGATATGGGACTTATTCCCGGTTATGATATGGCCATAGTCGGCTTTGACGATATTCCGGAAGCAACGATATTTACTCCCAAACTAACCACTGTTTCTTCCTCCATACGGCTCATGGGTATTCACACGGCACGCCTTTTATATGAACGCATGGAGAAAAAGCTACAGGACGAACCTCAAAGCATTATCCTGCAGCCAAAGCTCATTATCCGTGAGTCTTGTTCGCATTCAACCGATATACCAACAGATGGTTTTACTTATAAACCCGACTCATTCATCGCCAATTAGCAAATTCCCGGTTAAGACGAAATGTCGCGTTACTGCGTGTTCTGTCCTGCCCGGGAATTTTTATCTAAAATGCCAAAAGCCTTGAACCATTGGTTCAAGGCTTTTGAGTACACTATTCAATTGTCAGATACCTATTTCATTTTGGTAATTGGCACAAAGCCGTTTTTCTCAGCATAGGCTTCCTGGAACTCTTTGCTTGTTGCATAATCGATGAAAGCTTTTACTGCGCCTTCAGGCTTACCTTTAGTAAACATGCGGCCATAAGTAAATACAGGATATTTACCGCTGACTACTTCGTTAATGCTATATTTTACACCATTATATGCAAGGGATTTTACCGATTGATCGGCATAAGCGGCATCTACATAACCAATAGCACCGGGAGTGCTGGCAATAGCAGCTCTTACCGCACCGTTGGAGTCTTGGATAACAGCGTCATCAGTAAAGGCAGCGTTTTTAAGCACGATTTCGGAAATTGCGCCACGTGAACCTGAAGATTTAGCCCGGTGAATGATGGTGATTTTCTGATCTTTACCGCCAACCTCTTTCCAGTTGGTCACTTTGCCAGTGAAGATATCAACATATTGTTGTTGGGTAAGATTGTCCACAGCAACGTCCGGGTTAGCAATAAATACAAACGGAATACCTACAAGCTTAGTTTCTACAAGACCTTTATCTTTCAGGCTATCCTGCAACGGTACGTCTGAGTTGCCGATATTTACGGAGCCGGCACCTACCTGGTTTTGACCGGTAAAGGAGCCACCGCCTGCAATATTAACAGTAACCTTCGGATTTTTCTTTTGGAATTCTTCCTGCGCCGGTTTTAGGAAAGGCAAGAGAGCCGTCGAGCCAGAAGCAGTTACGGTGCCGCTTAATTCAGCCTGAGCTTTAGCTGCGTCTTTCGGAGCCTCTTTTTGACCACCACAGCCGGCCACTAAACTTACACCCAGCATCATTGCCAGCGCGCTAGCCAGCATTTTTTTAGAGAATTTCATGGTTATTTTTAACCTCCTCGAAGTTATACATTTGATGTTTTAATTGTAATTCATTCTGCAGATCATTGTGTTAAGACAATGTTAAGGGAATGTTAAACCCCTAAAAACAAGTTGGTTTCTGACATGAATTTACGGTATTATAATATTATGCACGCAAATTCGCCTTAGGGAGGCTATCAGCCATGTTTACCCGTAACCTCCGCAGCCAGTTGGTTGTATCTTTTTTAGCACTCATATTGTTTACACTAATCGCGCTTGGCAGCTATATATTATGGTTCTTTTACCGCCACAATATTGCCAGTCTTGACGCCGCCATGCTTAACCAGGCAAAAATCATTGAAGAATTAATCTACCGGGACATGTCCGGACCTATTCAAAAAGGGCAGATTGATGAAAAAATTAAAGAACTTAGCTCCCGTATTGATCTTAGGGTAACCATTATTGACACCACCGGCATTGTCATTGCCGACTCGCAGCAAAACCCGGCTCTCATGGAAAACCATATTGACAGGCCGGAAGTGGCCCAGGCGCTTATAGGCAATAATGGCTACAGTGTTCGGGCAAGCACCACCCTGGATAAATCTTTGCTGTACGTATCCACCCCGATTTTTTATAATAACGAAATTACCGGTGTTGTCCGGGTGGCCATGCCGCTTGATCATGTGGACGAAGGCTATTACAAGATTTTTTCCGCTTTATTGGTTGCCAGTTGTCTGACCTTCCTTGTGGCTATCGGCTTTAGTCTGGCATTAGCTTACCGATATACCCGCCCACTTGAAACCATTATCAACAGCGCCAACAAAATTGCCCAGGGCGAACTGGGTGAACGAATATTCATCAAAACAGGCGATGAACTGGAAATTCTGGCCCACTCGCTTAACAATCTGACCTCCAGTCTTGAAGACAAAGTTACCGATATCACCGCCCAAAATCATAAGTTGGAACTCATTCTGCAAAATATGGGAGATGCCGTTATTTTGCTGGATAGGTTTGGCAAAGTAACAACCGTGAACAAAATGGCAATAAATATATTTGGCATTACCGGCAATATGGTGGGACAGCACAATATTCAGGTCATCGGCAATAGTTTGCTCGATCAGGCCGTACAGGATACCTTGCGCCTTAAGGAAAGCAGGATTATTGACCTAAAAACCAATGTTTACGGAAAAAAGCGAGTATTCCAGGTATTCCTGGCACCTATTATCGGCGGTGACCAGGCCGGTATATTAACCGTGTTCCATGACATTACCACCCTCCAGGAAATCCATGACCGCCAGGCAAGTTTTGTGAGCAATGCCTCTCACGAACTGGCTACCCCGCTGACTGCCATTAAGGGCTTTGCCGAAACACTGCTTGATGGGGCACTCGCCCAGCCTGAGCTAGGAGAAAAGTTTGTCCGCATTATTTATGACGAATCAGAGCGCATGCATCGTCTTATTCAGGATTTGCTGCAACTCGCCCGCCTCGATGCCCAAGAATACCGTGAACAGATTCAATTATCTCCAGTCAATATTGCAGCTATATTGACTGCCGCCAAACAGGATATGTCCCCACGCTGGCAGCAAAAACACCTAATAATTGACCTAGACTATCCGACAGTCGAAATCTATGCCCAAAGTCATCCCGACTGGCTAAAACAAGTTATTGTGAATTTGCTGGAAAATGCCATCAAATACACCCCGGAACAAGGCAAAATCACCCTTGCCTGCTGGCCGGAAAATAACGAACTGAAAATTGCCGTCAAGGATTCGGGAATTGGCATTCCCGGCAAAGACCTGCCCCTGATTTTTGACCGGTTTTACCGGGTAGACAAAGCCCGCACCCGTACAGCAGGCGGCAGCGGCCTAGGACTGGCCATTGTCAAATTCATTGTGGAAGTATTGGGTGGCCGCATTGAGGTTCAAAGCAAAGTTGATGTAGGCACCACCTTCATCATCACACTCCCACTGCCCAAAGAGCGGTAAATTAAGGAGTGTCACATACAAAACTCAGCACAGACGACCGTCATACAACGCTTCGCCGCTGACGCTTAACCTCCGCTTATGCATAATGACCGCCTGGGCTTCCGTACTAATTACACCTATTTTGAGAATAGAAAACGTAGTTTTGCCCTGTTAACTAAACCCCAAGATAGTATTACCACCTCTTTGCCTGCCAGAAGTTGCGCCCCATAAGCTGGTATCCACGGCGACCCTCGTAACTACCGTAACCCCCTTGGCCTTTGCCGGAAAAAGCGTTCCACAGGAGAAAAGCCGGGCGGTATTCCGTTAAGCAATCCGTACTGTTTGAGCGTAGCGAGTTTACGGATTGTAGGAATATCGCCCGGCTTTTCAGGTCCGTGCATTGATATGGAGACTTTATCATAAAGCAATGAAAGCTGCTCTCTAGTGGAACAGGTTAGCGTGGAGGCTCTGGGCCTAGACTTTTTGGGTACTTTTGGGGCGATGCCAAAAGTGCCGCCCGTCCCTTGTACTCCATTGACTTTATTAACGGCGCAGATAAGATTTTACACACAAAAAAAGCTGAGTCATCACCAGCAATAATTTTATATCGCTATTGCGACAGCTCCACAAAAAGCGGGATTGTTTCACAGCCCTTGCCTGCAGCATCTGCTGCCCGGACAAGCCATTATGAAACAATCCCGTTTGTATTTACATTACACTCTAGTTTTTGCGCAGTCTCTGGCCGGTCACCAAATAAATAGTCCATTCGGCAATATTAGTGGCATGGTCAGCTATCCGTTCCAAATAACGAGCAACAAAAATAAGCTGTGTAGCCTGGGTAATGGTTTTAGGATCTTCCATCATATAGGTCAATAATTCTCTAAATACCTGGCTATATATATTGTCAACCTCGTCATCGTTGATACAGACCTGTTCTGCCAGCCCAATATCAAGGGTGATATAGGCTTCCAACGAGTCTTTCAGCATTTTTTGAGCCATTCTGGCCATACGTGGTATATCAACAAGTGGCTTTATCAGCGGCTGATCACTCAGGGAAAGCGCAATTTTAGCAATATCATAGGCATGGTCGCCCATTCGCTCTAAATCAGTAGTAATCTTGAGTCCAGTTCCGATAACCCGTAGATCGCGGGCTATTGGCTGCTGGCGGGCAATCAGCACCATGCACTTGTCTTCAATCTCGATTTCCATTCGATCAACATCATCATCATTTTCCATAACTTTGCGGGCTAATTCATTGTCCTGCTGGGCTAAGGCAATGACTGCCCCATCAATGGCGTCTGCCACCGCATTGCCCATATTCAGCAAGCTCTGACGCAACAGCTCCAGATCTTGGTCATAACTATGCCTTGTTACCATGTTTCAGCTCTCTCCTTTACCCGAAACGTCCTGTAATATAATCTTCAGTCCGCTTATCCTGCGGGCGTGTAAAAATGTTGTCGGTTTTATCGTGCTCCACTAAATCACCATTTAGAAAGAAACCGGTATAATCAGATACCCTTGCCGCCTGCTGCATGTTATGAGTAACCATGACAATGGTATATTTCGCCTTGAGTTCGGTTACTAATTCTTCAATTTTCATAGTAGAAATAGGATCAAGTGCCGAACAAGGTTCATCCATTAATAGTACTTCAGGTTCAACAGCCAGCAAACGGGCAATACAAAGCCGCTGTTGCTGGCCACCGGATAACCCCATAGCCGAAGTATGCAGGCGATCTTTAACCTCATCCCACAGAGCTGAACCAGTTAAGCTTTTCTCAACAATTTCGTCAAGAGCTGCCCGGTTGGATTGACCATGAATCCGCGGTCCATAGGCAATATTATCATAAATAGACATGGGAAAAGGATTTGGTCGTTGAAAAACCATGCCTACCCGTTTACGCAGCATAACTGTATCAACCTTAGGGTGGTAAATATTTTCGCCGTCAAGCAGCACTTCTCCCTCGATTTTGACACTTTCAATCAAATCATTCATACGGTTAAGTGTTTTAAGAAAAGTCGATTTGCCGCAGCCGGACGGACCAATTAAGGCCAGCACATTATTTGCCGCAATGTCAATCGAAATCTTTTTCAGTGCCAGCGTTTCGCCGTAATATAGCTTTAACTTATTTACCTGGATTTTATATTCCATAAGACAGTTTAGCCTCCTGTTGTTTCTCATATGCACTATAACACAAAATCAGCAAGTATATTGTTAACATCTTGTTAAGATTTTACGAATTTCCTGGCTGCTTTCAAAAAACGAATAGCCTCCAGGAAAGTTGAAGGCTATTTACAATAATTATACTTTAAGATATTCAGTTTAAAGAATCTTCTTTTGCTATATTCATTGACTGGCAGTATGCTATTCAGACAAATCCTTGAACCGGTAGCCAACGCCCCTTACGGTTTCAACAGCTTCGGCCACATCATTTTCCAGCGCTAGTTTCACCCGCAAATGCCGGACATGCACATCAACGGTTCTGGTGTCACCATAATATTCATATCCCCATACCTTTTCCAGCAACTGCTCTCTGGTAAATACCTTGCCGGTATTGGTCGCAAATAACTTGAGCATTTCATATTCTTTGGGAGTAAGCTCCAGTTTGGTCGCTCCCAAATAGGCTTCATAGCGGTTAAAATTAAGTTTGAGCTTACCCACAACCAATTCCCCGCCAACTGCCGTTTCTTTATTGCTGCGCCTGAGCACAGCTTTAATTCTGGCCAATAGTTCGCGCGGACTAAAGGGCTTTGTCAAATAATCGTCCGCTCCCAGCTCAAGACCAATTACCTTGTCAATTTCCTCATTTTTGGCAGTAAGCATAATAATGGGAATGGCAGCTGTCTCCCGGGAGTTTTTCACAAGCCGACATACTTCGAGGCCATCCATGCCCGGCAGCATAAGATCAAGTACTATGAGCTCGGGTTTTTGGCTTTTAGCCATATTAATAGCGGTTTGTCCGTCTTCGGCCTCAATAACCTTGTAGCCCGAATTCTCCAAATTGAATTTTAGCAGTTCACGAATATTAAGTTCATCATCTACGATCAAAATCTTACCTGTCATGAAGGATAACTCTCCTTATTACTAAAATACCCCGCCACTGTCTCTCCCGTACCCTAAAGCCAATAGATTCGCTATTTCCATACTTATTTGCCAAAGCCGGCAGTAAAGCTCATATATTATGATGACCGAGAAAATTTTATTTAAGCAAAAACCAGGTTTTATAAAAAACCTGGTTCGTTGTGGTTCTGTTTACTTTAGTCTTACGCGTTTACAGTATCTTTTAAACCTTTACCGGCTTTGAATACCGGGTTTTTGGAAGCAGGAATGGTGATCTCTTTGCCAGTTTGTGGATTACGACCTTTGCGAGCCTCGCGAGCTTTGACTTCAAAAGTACCAAATCCAATAATTTGTACTTTGTCATCCTTGGCTAGGGCTTCTTCAATAGCGGCAAATACAGAATTAATTGCTTTCTCTGCATCCTTTTGAGTCATATCAGCCTTTTGGGCTACGGCTTTTACCAAATCAGTTTTGTTCACAATCGTGTCCCCCTAACGTAAATCGATTACGATTAGCTTTATTCGCTATGTATCTTTTTATTCCTTCTTTTTATAAAAATTTTGGTAAAAAAACTCATTTTTCTTGTTCTTTTTGCTTAGCTTCGTCCCAAAACACATCAAGTTGCGCTAAATTTAGATCGCTCCAAGCTGTTTTTTGCTTTTTGAGTTTGTCCTCAATATAGGTAAATCTTCGTCTAAATTTATTATTTGTCCGGTTAAGTGCCGACTCAGGATCAATGCCCATGAAACGGGCCAAATTAACAACCGCAAACAGCACATCCCCCAGCTCGTCCTCAGTTTTCTCTGCCCGCTCAGTTTCCGGCAAAGCGGCCGCCTCTTTTAGTTCAGCCAGTTCTTCTGCTACCTTGTCCCACACCGGACCAATATCGTTCCAGTCAAAACCGACTTTAGCCGCCTTTGCCTGAAGTTTGTAGGCAGTCATGAGGGCAGGCAGTCCTACCGGAATACCATCAAGCACCCCTGGCCTTTCTCCCGGCTTTTCCTGTTTTTTAATCTGTTCCCAGTTAACAACAACCTCGGCCGCATCCTGTACTGTTATTTCCCCAAAAACATGCGGGTGACGGCGTAGCATCTTCTCGGTAACAGTATCTACCACGTCCTGCATGGTAAATTCGTCGCTTTCCTCGGCAATGCGAGCATGAAAAACAATTTGGAGCAGCAAATCACCAAGTTCTTCGCATAGCATAGTACTATCAGCCAAGTCAATGGCTTCCAGCACTTCATACACTTCTTCCACAATATACCGGCGAAGACTCGGATGAGTTTGCTCAATATCCCAGACACAACCGCCCGGGCTGCGCAGCTGTGCCATTACATCTACCAGCGGCGCAAGCGAAAATGGCGTACTACGCGTCGGCCTTGGCGGCACATAAACACTGGTAAGATGATCAATGCCGTCAAGCCGGTCAAGTTCATACAGCATTGCTGTGGTTATCTCTTCTTCCGGCAAACCCAAATGGCGAACAACGGTAATCTGATATTCATCACCATAGTACTCCATAAGCGCCAGCTTTGCATCTGATGCCACTTGGCGGCTGTATACCTGGGTAATAATTAACCCGGTGGCAAGTTCTGGCGGCAGCTGTGATAAATCAGCAGCATCAAGAATAGTAACGCCGTTAATTGGATCTACGCCTAATTTGGTATAAAGCACTTCCAAAAAACTCATGGCCGGAATTATGGCAACACTGATCCTGTCCGCTTCCGCCTGTGCACAGATTAATTCTACCGTCTTTTCGGCCACCAACGGGCTGCCAGGCACAGCATATACAATTTCTTGCCCCTGCCTAGCCATTTCGATTACGGCTGTGGTAATTTGCTGATACAGGCTGGCAAAATCTTCGGCCTGGTCATACAAATGGTCAAAACTGCTAAAGCCTATGCCACGCGCCACAAGTGTGTCCACACAAGGATGTTTCGCGGTGCGCAGCATCAACGTGCCGCCACCGTTAAGTAGTTCCCAGGTCTCCATGGTAATATGCTTAAAACTTCCGGGCCCAAGTCCAACAATCGTAATTCCCATAATTATCGCCTCAATAGTCCTAGTTTCGTTAACACAGCGGATAGTTTTCGGCCTACCCGTGGTATTTGCTCAATATCGCGGGTTTCAATCCCACCAACCAGCAAAATAGCAAGACCGAACACTACCCCGCCAATCGCAATCGCGCCCAAAGTCGACAGGCTATTATGTAAAGTATGGCTCATGATGGCATCATAGGAAAGTAACGCAACACCACCCATAACTCCTGATGCCACGATGGTCTTACATGTGTCCTTAATATTAATGCTAAATCCGACATAACGATACACAAAAATCATATTTAAGAGTGCAGCTACACCAAAATCAGCCACAGTGGCCCAGGCAGCCCCCATAATACCAAGGGAAGGCATTGCCGTAAACACCCAGCTCATAATGATTTTCCCTACTGCCGACACGCCCATATTAATAACAGGAATAGCCGTATGTCCCAGTCCCTGAAGCACCCCGGTTGTAACCTGATGTATCCCTAAAAGCACAATACCCACTGCCAAAATGGCAATTGATGTGCCAGCATTAGGGGTTCCATACAGCATAAGTGAAATCGGCGTAGCTAAGAGACACAATCCCACAAAACTGGGAATGGTAATAAGGTTGGATATCCGCATCGCTGTCGCTGTCCGCTGATAAATCAGTTGTTTATTTCCCAGTGTATATGCTTCAGATACAGCAGGCACCAGACTTGCAGCCAGCGAGGCCGTCAAAATGGTTGCCAAATTAACCAGCGGTACGGCCATACCGGTAAGATATCCGAACAGTTCGGTGGCTTGCTCTACCGTATAGCCAGCCACCTCTAATCTAGCCGGAACAATGAGTAAATCGATATTAGAAACCACCGGCAGCATAATGTTAGCCAATGATACCGGCAGCGCCAATTTCACAATGCGACTGATGATGCTAACACTGGATTCCTGAATATGCTGTGGCTGGGATTCCATTTTATCCTTGAAGCCGGGTTTATGCCGCCAATAAAAATATAGCAATACTAAGAGACCGGCAACCGCCCCCGGGCCAGCGCCAAAACTGGCTCCGGCAGCCGCAAATTCCAGACCGTGAGGCAGCAGAATATAGGCAAAGGCGATCATGGTAACAACCCGGAATAACTGCTCAAAAATCTGAGAAACAGCCGTAGGTATCATCATTTGCAGCCCCTGAAAATATCCCCGGTAGCTTGACAATACGGTAACAAAGAAAATAGCCGGTGCCAAAGCGGCAATCGCATAGTACGCACGGGCATCACGGACAAAGTGATGTTCAATCAGCCAGCCGGCACCGTAGTACAAAAGAAAAGTAAATAAAATTCCGGTAGCCGCCAGTACTCCCAATGAAATACGAAAAACCCGGTTTGCACCGCGATAATCGCTGCGAGCCAGTTTTTCAGCAACAATAATGGAGATAGCAACTGGAATCCCGGCAGACGAAATGCTAAGGGCCAACAGGTAAATGGGATATGCCATCTGATACAGGCCTACCCCTTCGCCGCCTAGTAACCGGGACAACAAAATGCGGTTAACTGAACCGATAATTTTAACAACAATACCGGCTATCGTCAGAATTAACGCACCTTTTAAAAATGTATCTTTGCTCAATACTGAGTCATTCCTCTCCCAATCCGGTCTCTTTGACCGCTTTTACTATTATAGCAAAATCTCCCTGCCAAATAAAACAATATTTCGCGAACTCGATACATGTACAAAAACAATATAAAAGTAGCGAACTTAACAGCCTTGTTATTGTCCGCTACTTACATAATAAAAGCTTTTTGTGCAACTGTTATTGAGTCATTTGTTTTGCCAAAAATCCTGCTGCAGTTTCGGCTAGTTTAACCTCCATATCGGCCATTTGTACTCCTGGTTCCTTGGAGCAGATAATAACTGCCCCGATGGCATCGCCCTCCACAATAATGGGAGCAATAACTTCTGAGGTGAACTTGCAGGTTTCATCATCCTCGCATTGATGGGCACAGCCTTGACAGTGTTTGTACTCACCCGGATTGCTGATTAAAACCGCTTTGCGCTCCTCCATTACCTTTTCCACAGCTGGCCCAAGAGACTTGCTCATAAATTCTTTTTTGGAAGCACCTGCGACCGCAACTACATTATCACGGTCGGCAATAAGAATGATATGACCAATAGCCTCAAACAGAGAGTCCGCATATTCTTTGGCGAAATCCCCTAATTCACCAACCGGAGAGTATTTTTTAAGGATAACCTCCCCCTCACGGTCAACATATATTTCGAGAGGATCGCCTTCACGGATTCTAAGAGTGCGTCTAATTTCTTTGGGTATTACAACCCGGCCTAAATCATCAATTCTGCGTACAATTCCGGTTGCCTTCACCAGTATCCCCCTTTCTACAGCTTTAGCAGACTAGATTACATTCGAGACTGTTTGAAAAACAAATCGGATCTTGCAAGGCAAATTCAAGGGTGTCTAGTAAATATCTTACTCTTTCATTGATAGTAGTATATATCCGGATATTGCGTTTTATTCATTTTTCCACATATAGAACAAGCCGATAAATTGTCATTTTTTACGTGTTCTTTACGCCGGTCAAACTATAGAACAGTTTGGTTAATATTTCAATTAACGGTAACGTGATCCGCGAAACCGCAAGCCGCATAGTTTCAGGCGGTCCTGGAAGAAAAGACAGCTTGCCGGGAAAAAGGTTTCTGGCTTCAACCAAGCCGCCTTCAACCACATTAGGATTATCGCCAAAAACAATCTCTATCCGGCCATCGCGTTCAGAGATAGAACGGACGCCCACGCGCCGTGCCAGATTTTTAATCCGGGCAACACCCAACAGATTAATAACTGGCAGCGGCGGTTCACCAAAGCGGTCAATCAATTCATCAAGCAGTTCGGTGAGATGTTCTTCCTGGCGGATTGCAGCAATCCGTTGATATATCTCAATCTTGTGCATAGCATCACTGATATAATCACCGGTGAGATAGGCATCAATAGTAAGCTCAATGGTAGGTTCAGGCGGTGGCAGCGTTACTTTGCCTGTTTTCAGTTCTTCGACAGCCTCATCTAAGAGACGGCAATACATTTCAAACCCGACACTGACAATATGTCCATGCTGCTCCCGCCCTAACAGATTGCCTGCGCCCCGAATCTCAAGATCGCGCATGGCAATTTTGAAACCCGAGCCCAGCTCGGCAAACTCTTTAATGGCCTGCAGACGCTTTTCGGCAACCTCTGTCAGAACTTTGTCCTGGCGGTAAGTAAAATACGCATAAGCCATCCGGTGTGACCGGCCAACCCGTCCGCGCATCTGATATAACTGCGACAAACCAAAATGATCGGCATCATACACAATAATGGTATTGGCATTTGACACATCCAGCCCATTTTCAATAATGCTGGTGCAGATCAGCACATCATCCCGGCCTTCATAAAAGTCGAGCATCACCTGCTCCAGAAGTTCTTCAGGCAGCTGTCCATGTCCGGTCTTAATAGTGGCATCAGGCAATATTTCCGTCAGGCGCTGGCGTATTTTATCAATGGTTTGTACCCGATTATACACAAAATAAACCTGCCCGCCGCGTTTAAGTTCACGGACAATGGCCTCGCGGATAATTTCTTCATTATACTCGACAACATAACTTTGCACCGGAAATCTGTCTTCCGGCGGCGTTTCAATGATACTCATATCTCGTGCACCTACCAGCGACATGTGCAGCGTGCGGGGAATCGGAGTAGCACTTAAAGTAAGCACATCCAGATTGGCGCGCCATTTTTTCATCTTTTCTTTCTGGGCTACACCAAAACGCTGTTCTTCATCCACAATTAACAAGCCAATATCCTTAAATACCACATCTGGTTGTAAAATCCGGTGAGTGCCGATCAGCACATCGACTTTGCCCTGCGCCAGTTTTTGCAGGGTTGCTTTTTGTTCGCGGGCACTGCGGAACCGGCTGATAACGTCAACTACTGTACCAAAATCCGCAAAGCGTGAGGAAAAGGTCTGATAATGCTGCTGAGCCAGCACTGTTGTCGGCACCAACACCGCAACCTGTTTGCCAGCCATAACGGCTTTAAAGGCAGCTCGAATGGCTACCTCAGTCTTACCAAAGCCCACATCGCCGCACAGCAAACGATCCATCGGGCGCTCCTGCTCCATATCGCGCTTAACTTCGGTAATAGCCTGCAGTTGATCTGGTGTTTCCTCATAGGCAAAAGCATCCTCAAATTCACGTTGCCACGGTGTATCTGGCCCAAAGGCATGGCCAACCTGCAGTTGGCGCTGGGCATAAAGTCCAATAAGTTCTTTTGCCATATCGGCAACTGCCGCCTTAGCCTTGGTTTTAACCTTTAGCCAGTCACTGCCGCCCATTTTGCTAAGCCGCGGCACTTCACCTTCAGAACCGATATACTTCTGCAGCATACCTACCTGGTCGGTAGGTACATACAGCTTGTCATCACCGGCATAACGAATGTGGAGATAGTCTTTGTGAACGCCGCCCACTTCCAGCGTCTGCACTCCGACATATTTGCCAATACCGTGATTAATATGAACAACATAGTCACCTAAATTAATATCGCGAAAATACGTGATTTGCTGGTCTTTACCAACCCTTGGCCGCCGCTTTTTCTTTTGCCGTCCGAAAATATCAAACTCAGTCAGGATAACCAGCCTGGCCTGAGGAAATTCGAAGCCACCTGACAGCGTTCCTGTCACAATAACAACAGCACCCGATATGAGCGGCATAGGTCCAGCCTGGGCCCTAATTGCAGTTATGCCTTCGTCGGTCAGATTGCGTTCAATATTAACCGCTTTGTCTTCACTGGACATAAATAAAACAATATTATGGCGCTTATCCTGCCAGCTTTTAATCTCACTAATCAAAAGGTCAATCTGGCGGTGAAAAGGTGCAATACCTTTGGCGGTAATACTGATAATCTCAGTTGGCTGCACGCCAGGTATTTTTTGCAATAATAGTGATAAGTAAAGGGAATTATATTCCTGGCAAGCCGCTACCAGCTCCGGCCAGGCAATAACCCGGCGTTTGCACTCAGGATTTTCCTTAACCAGTTTAGCCATCTGCTCTCTGAGGCGTGCGGGTTCATCAAGGACAGCAGCCGCGCCGGCTGCCAGATAAGACACAAATACAGCAGCTTTACCACTCTGGGTTGTTTCGGTTAATGGCATAATATCAGCCAATTCCAGATCGTTGATAGAACGCTGGCTGACTTGATCAAATTCTCGCAATGAGTCAATCTCATCACCAAACAGCTCAAGCCGGAGTGGAAAACTCCGGTTAACGGCAAAAATATCGATAATACCGCCCCGTACACTAAACTGGCCGACACTATCTACCTGATCAACCCGTTCATAGCCAAACTCGACAAGCGAACCCACAAGCTCTTCCCGACTTATTACGCTGTCGTGATGGATGGAGATGCGGCTGTTGAGAAAATCCTGTTTAGGCAGAACCTTCTGCATCGCAGCTTCAGCGGTTGCCAGCACAATCAGTTTTTCGCCTCTGGCCAGCCGATTAAGCACATCCATGCGTTTTGCCGCTAACTCGACGCTTTTGGCAGCAGCGGAAAAAGTCACCAAATCAAGGGCCGGCAGTTCCAGCACCGACACCTCTGGCAGCAAGGTGGCAAAATCATTTCTAAATACGTCTACCGCTTCCTGAGTGGCCCCAATAATTACTGTCGGCTTTCTGGCCGCCTGAAAGGCAGCTGCCAAAAACACACTCTTTTGGGCACCTGTTACTCCATAAATCAAGCCTTGCCCGTTAGGTTGTGCAAAAGCTGCCATAGCCTGGCGCAGGGCCTTATCCTCAGGTAAAGCTGAGAATAATGGTATACTTGTTTTTTCTCCCATAAAAACCTCATCTGTCTTGGTAGTACCAAAAGGGCTTTAGCCTCGGCTAAAGCCCTAACTTATTTATTTGTGGTTTTCACTGTGTTTAATGAATATAGCCTTTCGGATTAGCAATGGTCGGCATACCCAGTGATAGCGTATCATCAAGCCCAATCACAGTTATACAGTTATCACACAGTGATTTTACATAAATTGCATTTTGCGCAATATCAGTCTTAATTATATCCTGCCGTTCCTGGTCAGTCAAGCAATCAAAGCCAAATTTCGCCTCATCCACAGCATCTACTTCTAATGTATCAATATGATCTCCACAATATTCGCAGGTGTAGAAAATTCTCATGACTATTCCTTCTTTCTTGCCTTATCTGCAGTCTTGTTTGCCAGCAGCCTGACAACGGCGAGATTGTACGACAAATGCATTATTATCCCGGCAACTAATCCCAGCCACAAACTGCCTGCCAAGAAAACTATGCCGGCAGTAACGCCGCCAAACAGGCTATGTCCAATTATACTCAAAACTGGGGGCGCAAGCTCATTATTACTCCGCCAATACCAGTCATACCCGGCTTCAATGACACCAAAAACCATATGTACGGTAAAAATGTCGGCACCTAAATAATATGCAAATAAAGTCTTGGCAGACTCCTCGACAACCGGTCCGGCGCTAATGATGGTCACCTTTCCCAGATAACGCAGCAAAAAACGGTTAAGCAAAAAACTCAAACCTGCCATAAGAACAGCAATTATATAGGCCATTTTTTCCTCGCAACCGTTGAGAGATACTACCTAGTTGTTATGCAGCAGCAGGATTATCATTATTATTCCCCATGAAATAAGTTGCGTATACAGCCGGCTATACGTATTTTTTGTTATAAACGCTTTGCCAAAAAGGAAATTCCTACATGAGTAGCGAAAACAATAAAAATACTAAAGCGAAACTTTGGAGGGATAACCTTGCAGAAATCTTGTAAAACACTATTGCGCCTGGCGGTTTTGGCGCTAACGGTTACCTGGTGTCTACCGGCTCTGGCTCAGGCAGCAGCCAAACAACCTGAACTGCCGCCCGGACCGCTTAAAATCACCGTAATGGCCACAAGTAGGGTTAACGGTCATATTATTGACTGGGATTATAAATTCCCCAGAGCGGCCGAATTCGGGCTTGTAAAAGTGGCTAGCCTGGTAAAAGAACAACGTGCCACCAACTCGAATACCATCTTGATTGATCAGGGCAGCATGCTCTCAGGCTCTGCGCTAACCGATTATTTTGCTACTACTCCGTCTAAACTTCCTAATCCCATGGTATCGATGTACAACATGCTTGGTTATGATGCAGTGGTACTGGGCCCAGGCGAGCTCGCCTATGGTCCTACTTATTTATCAAAAGTATTACAGACCGCCAACTTTCCTATGTTAGCAGCCAATACCAAAAACACCGGGAAAACCTGGCCAGCCTTTCAACCTTATACCATTAAAGAATTCTATGCTGGCAAAGACAAAAAGAAAAATGTTCTCCGCATTGGTATAATTGGTACATCTGGCATTGATTCTGACGGCCCTGAACATGCTGACCTCAAATTTACCGACCAAACAGAGGCTGTAAATGCCATTATCAAAAAAATCGGCAGCAAGGTTGATGCCTTAATTATTGTTAAAAACGACGGTTTGCAGGTATGTGGCATTACTGCCGCGACTTATGGTAAATATGACATTGCTGCTACCAACCCCAGTAAATTCGGCAGCAGCATCAGCAAAACCGATTTGACTTTCGAAAAACTGGGTAAAAGATGGCTGATTACTCACAGTGATACAAACACCATCTATTCAGTTACTGCCAAACCTGATAAAAACATGAGTGATGCCGCCTGGCCGTATCATGACGCCACCTTGCAGCACTTAACAACAACAGCTGCGACTCCGGCGGAAAAACCAAAATCATAAGAACTGACTATAAAGCAAGGGCCGACTATGTCGGGCCTTGCTTGTTTTTAATTTACAGTAGTTGTTGCAGTTCAATATAAAGTCTTTGGCTGGCGCTGTCTTCTTTTATAGAAAATCCAATCTGCGCCTTAATTCAAATGAAATCAAGCGGAGGAGTTTCCCTTTTGGCATTGCCCCAAAAGGGAAGCAAAAAGTCTAGGCCAAAAGCCTCCAAAAGCTGAAAAGCCAGGTAATATTCCTACAATCCGTAAACTCGCTACGCTCAAACAGTACGGATTGCTTAACGGAATATCACCCGGCTTTTCTCCTGCGGAACGCTTTTTCCGGCAAAGGCCAATGGGGGTACGGGAGTTGCGGGGGTGCCGGATCACCAGCTTATGATGCACAACTTCTGTAGGCAGGTACTATCCTAGAGCGAATTAGTGTCATTATAAAACTACACGTTCTTTGCTCAGAACAGATGTAACCAGTACTGAGGCACAGGCGACCGTTATGCTTAAGCGGAGGTTAAGCGCCAGCGGCGAAACGTTGTATGATGCCCGGCTGTTCCGGACCTTGTATTTTACACACCTAGTTTTATAAGACTTCTACAACTCTCCAAACTTATAAATCGCAACTTAATTCAGAAGGTGTTTTAACGCCGCCTGAAGTCTAATACATGAAAAAAGCCATCGCACTAATTACTTAGCGCGACAGCCCTACAATTCTTTCTTTATCCGATGACTAAGATTCAGACAGGGTTAAAACCCCAACTGAATCAAGTCTTATTTATGGCAGGAAACCTGTCGGGTCTACCGGCTCGCCATTTTTTTGAATTTCAAAATGCAGATGCGGACCGGTTGAATTGCCGGTATTGCCCATAGATGCAATTCGCTGACCGCCACGCACATACTGACCTCGTTCAACATTATAATCATCCAGGTGCCCATATAAACTTATATATCCGCCGCCATGGTCAATCATTACCGTATAACCGTAACCCCCGCGCCAACCGGCCCAAATTATCTGCCCGGCCCGAGCAGCTACAACATAGGTACCGGTGTCATTGGCAATATCAATACCGGCATGAAGGCGCCCCCACCGCCAGCCAAAATCAGAGGATATCTCGCCTCTTGTCGGCCAGAAGAAGCGGCTTACTGAAGCCCGGGCAACTACGGTCTCGGCTCTGGCCAAATGCGCTCCTGGAATAAAGAGTCTTTCACCAACTGTGATCTGGTCGCTGCCTTTCGTATTCGCTGATTTAATGGTCTCAACCGGCACACCATATGTATGAGCAATATCCCACAACGTGTCACCATTATTTACCTGATGAACAAGCCCTTTTTGGGGCAATATAACCAGTTGGTCACCAGGATGAATAAGATCACTGATTCCCGGATTTGCAGCAGTTAATGTCTCTACATCAATTCCATATCGCGCGGCAATACCTGATAAAGTATCTCCTGCCTCCACAGTATAACGCTTTGTCACTTGTTGAGGCTGCTCCACAGCTTTCGGTGCCTCAGCGACCTGAGTTTGGCTCGCAGGCACAATTGGCATAGCTTCCGGCACTACATGGGGTTGAGTTGGAAAAACCCAAATCCCGGCTAATAGGGCAGCCCCACCCAAATAAGCCCATCGCCGCTTAACTTTACTTTTCGGCAGATGCAAATACCTCACCTCGCTTACTGGTCTAATTTTAGTCAGCAGAACTAAGTCTGGCTGCTAACGCGAACTACTCCCAGTATTAGCATAAGCAAAAAGCCAAAAAAATATGCATAACTTGGTTATTTTTTTTAAATTATGTTATGATTTTTAGTTATTCAAACACACTCCAAAACCAAAACGGGACTGCTCTCTTGGCCTGGCCGGTAAGGAAACCGTCAGACACCAAGAAGCAATCCCGCTTATTATTGTTTATTGTTGTTGGTTACATACTATACCCGTTTAATGAGCATAGGTTTTTTTTCAAATTTATGGATAGCATCCACAAATCGGATCGTCCCTGTCGATGCACGCATTACCAGCGAATGAGTGCGGGCACCGCCACCAAAGTAGCGAACGCCATTTAGAAGATCGCCTTGGGTAATGGCTGTTGCCGCGAAAATGGCGTCATCGCCTTTAACCAAATCATCCAAAGTCAGCACCTTATTGATATCAGCAATTCCCATAGCCTTGGCCCGTGCTATGTCTTCATCGCCTTCCGGCCATAATCTGCCTTGCATGTCACCACCCAGACATTTAATGGCCGCAGCAGCCAATACACCCTCAGGCGCGCCGCCAATACCGAGCAGCATATGTACGCCTGTGCCTTCAATAGCCGCATTGATAGCCGGCGACACATCACCGTCAGAAATTAACTTAATTCTTGCGCCGGCATCACGCGCTTCTTTGATGATGGCCGCATGCCGCGGACGGTCAAGAATTACGACTGTAACCTCTTCTACTTTACGGGTAAGCGCCGCTGCAACCGCTTTAAGGTTCTCGGTTACAGACGCATTAATGTCAATTTTGCCTTTAGCCATCGGCCCAACGGCAATTTTGTCCATATACATATCAGGTGCATGCAGCAAATTGCCGCGCGGCGCAATCGCCAGTACAGCAATCGAGCCTGGCAGACCTTTGGCTACCAAGTTGGTCCCTTCCAGGGGATCAACCGCAATATCTACTTCTGGGCCGCCCTGGCCGACTTCTTCACCAATATACAGCATTGGCGCCTCATCCATCTCGCCTTCGCCAATAACAACCTGTCCACTTATACTTACGCTGTCAAACGCAGCGCGCATTGCATCCACAGCCGCTTGGTCAGCGGCAATTTTATCACCACGACCCATCCACCGAGCACTGGCAACTGCAGCGGCCTCGGTAACCCTTACAAATTCTAGTGCTAATTCACGTTCCATATATTACATCTCCTTAACTTGTATCCTCACCTATTGGCCTTTTGCCAATCTTCCAGAAAACGTTTAATACCTGCATCTGTCAGCGGATGCTGCAAAAGTGATTGTAACACTTTTGGGGGAACAGTGGCAATATGCGCCCCTGCCAGCGCCGCCTGCGTAACATGCAGGGGATGTCGAATGCTTGCAGCAATAATTTCGGTCTCAATCCCATGAATAGAGAAAATATCTGCCGTATCCTTAATTAACGCAATACCATCTTGACTTATATCATCAAGGCGACCAACAAACGGACTGACAAACGCAGCTCCTGCCCGCGCCGCCAACAATGCCTGGTTAGCCGAAAATATCAAAGTTACATTGGTTTTAATTCCCTCTGCCGCCAGGGCACTGGCGGTCTTTAAACCATCAATTGTTACCGGAACTTTAATTACCACATTGCCACCAAGTTTGGCCAACGTCCTCGCTTCCGTCAGCATCTCAGCAAACTCGGTACTAATAACTTCAGCACTTACAGGCCCGGAAGTAAGTGCTGCAATTTCCTTGATTACGGCTTTAATGTCTTGTTTTTCCTTAGCAATAAGCGATGGATTGGTGGTTACTCCTGCTACAACTCCCATTGGCAAAATGTCTTTGATTTCGTCAATATTGGCAGTATCAAGAAAAAATTTCACAGGCAACTCACTCGCCTTCATTTTATTTAGGCAACCCTACTCACTTGCGGTTGGTGCGCCTGAGCGGAGCTAATTCAATAGCCCCCATCGCAGATAATCTTGCCAAATCCTGCTCGTCTTTTGCCGAAATAAGCAGCCTGCCTTCACACTGATGACAAGACAACTCAACAGCATCTACAAGCACATCAACCTCAACATCGGTGCTGTTACCACAAGAGCAGTATACCCCTCCCTGCTCTGCAATATCATGGATCTTATTTAAAATCTCCAGCAAAATTTGTGAATTCTCTATTCCCGAACCGTCTGGCTGCCCTTCCAGCTCACTGGCAAGACTGGCAACCTCCTGCTTATGTTTGTCAACAATTGCTGCAATGGCCTCTGGATTCCCAACAAAACCAAGTTCTAAATTCGCCTGGTCACAATATATTCTGCTTGCTTTGGGCTGACGAAATAAATTGCTGTCAAGGAAAATCAAGTGATTGGTTTCGCACACTACACAAGGAATATCTAACAGATATTGACGCCGCCCTGCAACAGATATCGTTCCCTGTGATTGGCCACAACTGCAGGCAAGCTGACAGGCTGAGTTATTAATAGCAAATCGGGAGACATTATGAAGTTCAATTTTGCCACATCGCGGACAATATAATGCCAATGTTGAGACAGCGTTAATGATCATGAATATCCCCCCTCTGCTTCCTGTATTTCGCCACCTATAGTAAAAATCCTGCCTGTTTATTGCAACTTAGCAATATCAGGTAACAGGGAAAACGCCAACAATAACCCCGGGGACAGTTTTCCCCGGGGTTATTTGCAGTGAATGTTAACCAATCATCAACCTGTCAGGGCCCTCAATACTGGCACCGATATTATCATGGATAATTTGACACAGTGACATAATATCAAACGGTTTGGTGATATAATCACGCATCCCTGCTTCTTTGGCCTCATTAACCATATCTAGCTCACCATATGCTGTCATCATAATTACCTGATCACCCTGTCCCTGACGCTTGAGCTCCTTTAAGGCCTCAATTCCGTCCATTCCAGGCATTTTCATATCCATTAAAATGACATTAGGATTATTATTCTGTGCAAGCTGTATGCCCTCGTAGCCGTTTGCGGCTGTAATTACCTGATACCCTTCATCCTGGAGAACCTCGGTCAGCAGTCTCCGAATCCCAGGTTGGTCGTCAATAACCAGTATGGTCGCTCGGGAATCGCTCATGTAACGCACCTTACTTTCTCGCAGTTTTGACAGAAAATTTCATTTACTCATTTCCTGTCTACATATATTCGCATTTAATCGGAAATCTCCTGCTAGAAAATGGAAATTTTTTCAAATTATTTTTGTCTTTTTTCTAATTTCTGTGAAATACTTCCTATCCCGCCCATTTTTGTGCTACACTTTGTTATGTAATTAACTGCTTTGCGAGGTAGATTGTATGCCAAAAAAACTGATACTAAGCAAGTTATCCTGGCTTACCAGCCATAAAGCGGCCTTATTTTTTTCTTTTTTGTTACTGGCCTATTTAGCACCATTTGTTATTTTACGGCAAAACGCGCATTTTACCATTAATGATAATCTGGACTGGATTACGCCCTGGGTCATTTTAGCCAAAAGCGGTGAGGCCTTTAGTTTAACCGGAACAATGCAGCAAATGCTGGGCGAATTACCCCGCAGTTGTCTGCCCAGCGGTTTTAATGTAATTACTTGGCTTTATTTGCTCTTGCCTCCTTTTCGCGCTTATTTGGTTAACCTACTTCTTGTCCACACTGTCGCCTTTATCGGCATGTATCTGCTGCTAAAATACTATGTGCTGCCAGCCAAACAGCATAATTGGCTGATTTGGGCGACTGCTACCGCGTTTGCCACCCTCCCTTTCTATACCGTATATGGACTGTCAATCGCCGGACAGCCCTTACTATTCTATGCTATGCTCAATGCCTATTATGACAAAAAAATGACAATTAATATCCTGATCATTGTCATTTTTGCTCTGTATTCGTCATTACCGCTTGCCGGTGTCTTCATCCTTGCGGCCCTCGGCCTGTTTTCCTTATATGATTATTGGAGGCACCGCGTGCTGCGCCTCCATTTTTGGGGAGCAATTGCTTTACTGACCGGCTCCTATGTACTAACTGAAATCTGGCTGATCTATCATGAGTTCTTAAGTGCCGGCTTTATCTCTAACCGCGAGGAAATTAATCGTATTGCATTGGGACAGGCTCGCAGCCTGCGTGGCGTTATGCCGCTTATTGCCGACAATATCGTCAATGGCCAGTATCATGCTGTCAGTCTGCATAAATACATACTAACCCTTGCCGTGCCGCTTGCCCTCCTCACTGGCTGGCGTCAGTGGCGTGAATACAAATTCCTCGTACTGCTCTTGGTATTAGCAGTTGGCATATCGATTTTTTATGGGCTGCGCTACACAGGTTTTTATATCTCCCACGCTGCTGCCAGCAGTTTTTTGAACTCGTTTCAAATTCAACGCATCCACTGGCTGCATCCACTTATCTGGTATGTTATTTTTGCCTTGTGTCTTGGGATTATCGCCAATATCCGCTATATCGGCAAGTTGCTGGCCGCCCTGTTGATTGTTATGCAGCTAGGATTTCTGTTTGGCAACAACATTGAATATGACTTGGCCTTAAAAAAACATGCCGAAATTTCGGTAATGGAAAACGGCTGGCTTTACGAAAACATCAGTTACGGCGAATTTTTTGCCGACAGTCTGTTTCAAAAAGTCGATAATTACATCGGCCGTCCCAAACAGGATTACCGAATTGCCAGCATCGGCATTTATCCGGCTATCACCCAGTATCATGGCTTTTATACACTTGACGGCCGGCTTAATATTTACCCGCTGGCTTATAAGCATGCTTTCCGTCAAATCATTGCCAAAGAGCTTGATAAGAACCAGTTTTGGCGCAATTATTTCGATAATTGGGGCATAACCTGCTATATCTTCCCGGCTGAACTTGAGTACTACCAAATCCGGAAATCGTATCAGCTAAAGCTAAAAAATCTGGAGCTTGATATGCAGGCCTTTAAAAACTTAGGCGGCGAATATATTTTATCCGCCGCCGAAATAACCAACTATCAGCAAAATGGTCTTGAATTTTTACAAAAATTCAGCGAAGAGTGGTCGGTCTGGGAAGTCTATCTTTACCGGGTACGTTAAAGATTAAACGGGATTTGCGGAATAGCTGAACCAACAAAAACGATTGCCGCAATAACCGCTCCAAACATGGCCAGAATTGGCGCAAACAACACTAATATAGCCACAAGAGCGGACAAACCATGCGCCCCACGAATAGCCGCCACATTGAGTGCCATCGTCCAAATAACCACCAGTAACCCGATTGCGCCGAAGGCTAAACCGCGTAAACCGTCTGGCAAGAGAGCAGCAATAACTCCCAGCGGTATTACGGCAACCCTCGGCAAATGCGAAAATCCCATGGCGGCAAACAGCCCGACAGCCGTTCCCCGGCCGCCTGCCAACTCAGCAAAAAAGTTAAGTACGGCAGCGCCTAGTATCCAAAACGCCAGACTGCCGAAAAAGTGCAGTGCAAACATACCACCGAATACCGGAATCGCCGGAGTACCTTTAATTCCAGTATATACCGCCCACACCGGGACAAGCATGCCAATGGTAAACATGGTTAATGCCTGCCCGGTTAATTTCTTCTCGGCAATATATTCCATCGCTGCCTTCGGCTTAAATAACACATCATAAATGGTTTCCAAAAAGCTCCCCATACCAATCCCCTCCCTCAATAACTCTGGGGTGCGGCCACAGGACCGGACGAGAGTATATCTTTAAGCTGCTTAAGCATAAGCTGTTCGGGAGTATGGCTATCCTGCGCACCCAGCAAGGCTTCCAGAGCATTTTGCTTACCATATTCGACAATTTCGGGTTTGCCCTTAATCCCAACCATGGCAGTTGCGCCGTCTATGGCATCATACATATTCCCTAATTCGTCGACAAGTCCTGCTTCTTTGGCCTGGCGGCCGGTATATATGCGGCCATCTGCCAACTGCCGAACTTTAGCTTGATCCAGGTGACGACCTTCCGCAATAACCTCCACAAACTGATTATACATGTCGTCAACCATAACCTGAATAATGGCCCGTTCCTCTTCTGTCAGCTGACGATCTGGTGATAAGATATCTTTATGCGGGCCGCTTTTAATTTTTTCCTGGCGCACACCGATTTTTTTGTATAACTCTTCCCAGTTGGAGTATGGCATGTAAACACCCAGACTGCCTGTAATGGTAGAAGGATTGGCATATATTTTGTCAGTGCAGGCTGCCAGCCAATAGCCGCCAGAGGCTGCCATATCTGCCATAGAAGTAATCACCGGCTTACCAAGCTCTCTGACTTTTTTCAGTTCCTCGCCAACTTCCTGCGAGGCAGGAACTGTGCCGCCAGGACTGTTGATGCGAAGCACAATAGCTTTAACCGACTGATCATCACGCGCCGCATGCAATTGGCGAATGAGCGCATCAGTACCACCGCCTTCGCTGAATAAGCCAACTTGCCCCCGGCCGCCGACAATCATACCGTCAACATAAATAATAGCAATTTTATCACGCCCGGCTAATTTGCTTTGTTTTACCTTTGGTCCAATAAATAATGCCCCCAGCATAGATATACCAATAAGACCAATCAGTACCAGTACCACTGAGCGTTTAAACACAAATCTACCTCCTTCTTAAGTCCCGGTTTAAAAGAAAACTGTTGGAGTATATCCAACAGTTTTCTTACTATATTTTATCCGATGATAACCCGTTCTAATACTCCCGTCCTCCGTAGGCGGGAGTAAAGAACGGCTAAATCCCGGGGTAATCGACTAAGATTCAGGCGGGGGGTAAAACCCCCTCTGAATCAAGTCTCATTTATCCAGCTTCTCGTTTAGCGATGCCTTAACAAAATCTTTAAATAATGGGTGCGGGTTGGTCGGACGCGATTTAAATTCCGGATGGAATTGTGTACCTACAAACCAGGGATGGTCTTTAATCTCGACAATCTCTATCAAGCGGCCGTTCGGCAGCGTACCGCCGATAACGAGCCCCGCAGCCGACAATCTTTCACGATAAGCATTATTAAATTCAAAGCGATGACGATGGCGTTCATAAATAATTTCATCCTGATAAGCCTTATGGGTCAGCGTGTCCTCCATAACCTTACAAGGATATACGCCTAACCGCATGGTGCCGCCTTTGGCCTCAATGGCCACCTGTTCAGGCATGAGATCAATAACAGGATGCGGTGTTTCGGGATTAAATTCGGTGCTGTTGGCGCCTGCTAACCCGCAGACATTACGGGCAAATTCGATAACAGCAGACTGCATGCCCAAACATAAACCAAAGAACGGAACTTTATTTTCCCGGGCATAGCGAATGGCTTTAAGTTTGCCTTCAATACCGCGATCACCAAAGCCGCCTGGCACCAAAATACCGTCGACATCAGCAAAAACTGCGGTTAAATCAGCGGTTTCGGCCTCAATATCTTCTGCGTTTACCCATTTTATTTCGATGGCGGTGTCATTGGCTATACCGGCATGCCGCAACGATTCTGACACGCTCATATAGGCATCCTGCAGGGCAACATATTTGCCGACAATGGCAATACGTACACTGTGCGTAGGATTAGTGATCTTGTCCACCATGTTTTTCCACTCTACCATATCGGCGCCAGAGTCCACCAGGTTGAGTTTCTGCATAGCAATTTTGTCAAGTCCCTCACGCTCTAGCATGAGCGGCACTTGATAAATGCTGGCGGCATTTTTATTCTGAATAACAGCATCACAGTCAATATCACAGAACAGAGCCAGTTTGTCTTTCATTTCCGATGAAATTTCATGTTCGGTACGGCACACAATGATATCAGGGTGAATACCAATACTTCTCAATTCTTTTACGCTATGCTGCGTTGGCTTGGTCTTAAGCTCGCCGGCAGCCGAAATATAAGGAACAAGCGTAACGTGAATATAGAGCACGCCACCTTTGCCCACTTCTTTTTTAACCTGACGGATGGCTTCCAAAAACGGCAGGCTCTCAATATCGCCGACAGTACCACCGATTTCGGTAATCACAATATCGGCATTATCTTCCTTACCCACCTGGTAAATGCGCTCTTTAATTTCGTTGGTTATATGAGGGATTACCTGAACAGTGCTGCCCAAATAATCGCCTTTACGCTCTTTGTTAATAACTGACCAATATATTTTGCCAGCTGTGACATTTGAGCTTTTGCTTAAATTAATATCAATGAACCGTTCATAATGACCAAGGTCAAGATCGGTCTCTCCACCATCTTCGGTGACAAAAACCTCGCCATGCTGATAAGGGCTCATGGTACCTGGATCAAAGTTGATGTACGGGTCAAACTTCTGGATGGTAACTTTGAACCCGCGGCTTTTTAAGAGACGCCCCAGTGATGCTGCCGTGATTCCTTTACCAAGAGAAGATACTACGCCACCTGTAACAAAAATATATTTAGCCATTTAAAAATCCTCCTACTAAACTTCCCACAATTAACTGTCTGACAACCTAATTATCCCAACAATTCAAGCTCTTTATCCGATCAAGAGACGATATTTTACCTTTTCGGATATGTTCAGTTAAGCTTCATTGTCTTCCATTTCTTCCTCATCCAGCTCGGCTTCACCCTCTAATAAAGAGTCTGACTCAGTTGCGCTGCCAGCATCTTCATTGTCAAAATCTTGCTGAATAGCTGCCAACAGTCTTTCTCTTCTTTTTGTATCCTGCCGAGCTGCAGCAGGCTCGTCCGCATCGTACGAACTAATGCGCTGTGGTGACCATTCATTTAAACCCCACATGCTTTTGCCGGTATGCACAAACCGGCTGTCTAAATTGATCCGTGTATGAACATCAGCAATGGTATACGCCGATGCCCGGGCTGCGCCACCCTTTAATGCAATGGCCTGATCAATTAAATCACGATAATATAGCGGATGTCCTGCCGCCTTCAAAACCTGATATGCTGAATCGACTTCATCCATAGTATTCTTCGAAATAGTATTTGCCATTAATTCAACCTCCGCACTTAACAATCCCGTTTATATTTCAACATACAGAGGTAAAATCCTCCCGGTTTCTGTAAAACATTGTTGAAGATAGTAATTACATTTTGTCGGGGGCGTCTACTCCCAGAATACTGAGCGATTGTTTTACTGTTGATCTCACCGCGGTAACAAGCGCCAGCCGGGCAGCCTGAAGCTCCTCATCAACACCAATAATCCGGCACTGATTATAAAAAGTATGGAACAGGCTGGCCAGGTCATGCGCATACCGGGCAATCCGGTGTGGCGCACGCTCACGGGCAGCACTGGCAACTTCTTCAGGAAACTGAGCCATTTTTTTAATCAGGTCGATTTCTGCCTGCTCGGCTAATACGCTAAGCAGTACCTGCTGCCAGTCAGTCGGCACTGTGATACCCGCCTCAGCCACCTGACGGAAGATACTAGCTATCCGCGCATGAGCATATTGGATGTAATATACCGGATTCTCATTGGTATGGGATTTAGCCAAGTCAAGATCGAAATCCAGTTGGCTGTCAGTTGAGCGCATAATGAAGAAGAATCGGGCGGCATCGCGGCCCACTTCTTCAATAAGCTCACTGAGTGTCACACCTTGACCTGTCCGCTTGGACATTTTTACAAGCTGTCCGTCCTGGTAAAGGCTTACCATCTGCAAAATTAATACTTCCAGGTTGTCGGCATTATAGCCCATGGCATTAATAGCGGCTTTAACCCGGCAAATATAGCCATGATGATCGGCACCCCAGATATTAATAACCTTGTTAAAACCACGGGAAAATTTATCACGATGATAGGCAATATCGGCAGCCAAATACGTGGGAACACCATTATCGCGAATAACCACCCGGTCTTTATCATCGCCATAGTCTGTCGATTTGAGCCATAAAGCGCCATCTTTTTCATAGATGCTGCCATTGGCTTGCAGTTGGTCACAAGTGGCTTTCACAGCGCCGCTGTTATGCAGAGTGCGTTCGCTATACCACACATCAAAGGTTACGCCAAACTGTTCCAGATCTTCCTGCAACGCAGCAAGCTTTTCTTTAAGGCCGACTTCCTTGAATTCTGCCAGCCGCTGTGCTTCCGGCATAATAAGATATTTGTCGCCATGTTTATCAATAATCCGCTGGGCGGTATCAACAATATCCCGGCCATGATAGCCGTCTTCCGGAAACTCTACGGTCTTACCCATAAGTTCAAGATAACGGGCATTTACCGAAGCTGCCAGATTGTCCATCTGGTTACCCGCATCATTTATATAAAATTCCGCTTCTACCTTGTAACCGGCCGTTCTGAGCAAATTAACCAGCGCACTGCCGACGGCTGCTCCCCGGCCATGGCCAACATGCAGCGGCCCGGTGGGATTGGCGCTGACAAACTCAACCTGGATTAATTCGCCTTTGCCAGCATCAGACTGTCCAAAGGTTTCGCCGGCAGCCAGAATACCTGCCAAGTCCTGATATAAGACATCGGCTTTCAGATAAAAATTAATAAATCCCGGACCGGCAAGCAGCGCTTTTTCCAGCCATGGCTCATTAATACGGTCAATAATGGCCTGAGCAATCACTCGGGGATTCTTTTTGGCGGCCTTGGCCGATTGCATGGCAAAATTGGTAGCATAATCGCCAAATTCACGTTGCGGTGGCACTTCTAAAGCTATTTCGGGTAAATTTTCGACAGAAAAGATGCCGTCAGCTCTGGCCTTTGCCGCAGCTTGTCCAATTGCGGCAATCAACTGTTGTTTAATGTCCATTTTTCTTATCCCCCTGTACCAAGACAGCCAGCGTATTATTACTTTGCCACTGTCCGTCAATTTCCAGCTCATACTCAATATGTATTCCGGCGACCTGGCTATTATCTTCTGTCCGGTCTATTGTCAGCCGGGTAGTAAGCATACTCATTTCCATTGTGCCATAGGGCGTGATATATTGGGAACTGCTGCGTTCCCCGACACAAAACTCCTGTCGCTGATCAATGCGGCCCATACGCACCAGAACAACATGGTCTGCGTATACCTTTAACAGTGTTGTGCAGCCTTCCAAACCGCTAATCTCAGTTTCCTGGTAGGTAATATAGTGAACCCCGTTTTTCGTATATCGCTTCCCATGGGTAAATAATTCAATTACATCTTCTTCACCCTGGGAGTCCTGTTGCGAACCTTTTACAGAAATAAGCACATGGCCAACATCGGTATTACTCTTATTGATCAAACTCAATCCCTTCACAGAGCCTTAACTTTATTATTATAGCGTAGTCGAAAGCTATTGCCAATATTCATATGACCAATACAGAAAAAAAATTTGGCCGAAATAAAAATAAATCGCGCCGTCTGTCCGTGCGTACCAGACAAACGGCGCAATCCCCGGGAGGTAGCCGCCATACTACCTCGCATTATTAATGTATGCAAAATTTAATATAAAATTCACGATACCTGCCGCAAATAATTATCTTTGCTAAATTGTCTACCTATCAGCATATTACTGCCACAGTTTTTTTATGTCGGTACCAGGATAATAATGTTTGATAATATCCTGGGCTTTCCAGCCCTCATTGGCATACGTATGCGCACCCCATTGGCACAAACCTACACCGTTGCCCCAGCCCTGTCCCTTAAAAGTAAAGCTGCCGCCTTCATAATTCATTTCCGAAATCAAGGTTGATTTAAGGACATCATAACCCACCGCCCGCCGAAAATCAGAGCCATACATTTTTTTATCACCGGCACCAATATAAAGAATGCGCCCTGACGGTCCTTTTTCCAAGATGCGGATATCCTTGGGATCACCGCGGTAGCCAATGGCCGCAGCTACCTGGGCTGCTGGAATTTTTACCGTCCATGTTTTTATATTGTCAGGAGCATCCGTAAAACAGGTATCGACAACAGGCTTAAAATACGGAGTCTCATGGGGAATTTCCTTAGGGAAGCTTTCTTCCCTGGTGGCACCAATTTGACCGTTGCAGGAACTATAAATTGCATTAACCAAGCCACCGGCATACAGCAGTACTTCCCCACGTGTCCGGGCTACGGCCTGCCGCACGCTGTCATTGACTTTTTGCGGCGCAAATGCCTGCAGTTCTTCTTTCGCGGTACTGACATCGGCATTACGCAACTTTTTAATGGTACCAGCCTCAATTGCGCTGATGGTCAGTGTTCGCGAGGCAATAGCCTGCGCTGCCAAAGCCTCTATCGGCCAGTCAGGTTCCATCTCCTGGGCAATAACCCCTTCAATGTACTTCTCAAGAGGCATTGTTTCAATTGTGCCTTTGTCTGCCAAGTATACCCTGATTTGCGGTTCACTTACATACTTGTCCGCATTAAAAGGCGCCACACCGGCAATTGGTTTTGGTGCCAGCGGTGCTTGTTCCACCGGGGCTGGTGCCGGCGCCGGTACAGGGCTTGGCTTTAGGGCAGGAGGCTTGAGTAGTGTATAGGCTCCCGTGACAAATGCCAACAAAATTCCTGCGACTAGGATGGTATTCAGTGTTTTGTTTTTCATGCGCTCCCACCTCATCGTTAGTATGTCTGAAAAAAAAACTGCTTATGCGCCAGGCAGTCCCCATAGCTCTACCGTCAGTATAGTACCTGCCTGGTCGGTAAACACCCGGCTTATCAAACGCTGACGCGCAGTATTAACAAAACGAAAATCTTTATCAGTATAAGTAGTTGCATCCCGGTCAGGCGGTACATAGTTTACCGGGCGGGAATGCGGATGACGCTCAGTGACTTTAAGCTTTGCAGCCAATACCGCATTATATAAAGTAGAAGATACCTGACACATGCCGCCCCCCAGACCTTCTTCCTTATTCCCGCTGTCATTAAATATAGTCGCCGGCTGAAAACCACGCACGATTGTCGGTTCGCCTGTCAGATCATTAAAAGAAAATTCCTGCCCGGGCTCCAGCACAATATTGTTAATTAGCCTGCCTGTCAGCCGGATATTGGCAAGACGTCCCGGACTATTATCCAAAATCGGTGTTGTATAACTGCCCAAATTACGGCTTTGCAGCAGCTTTTCTTTAGTAATATCAGGCAAAAAAGTCTGATATACCGCTTTCACATTGCTGCCAGGCTGCGCCGCCAGGATTTCCTCAAGAGTGACCTCACGGTTAAGGCGCCGCCCTGGTCGCTCAGGTATAATCTCACCGCTGTCAGCAGCAAAACCGGCATTTACCGCAGGCACATCTTTGGCCTTAGCTAGATTTATCAAAACTTTGCCGGCTTCTTCTTTGGTCATATTCCCAACAGGCTGCCCTTCAACGCTAACCTGCTCAGCAACCCGCCGCACCTCAGGTTTAGGAGCCGGAGCCTGCAATCCACAACCGACGCTAATGTATTCCAGCAGTATTAGCATCAACAATACCAGCAAATACAAAAACTTTTTAATGATGAATTCACCTCCTGCCGGTAATGGGAATACCATGGAGTATCTTATTGGCTGACAAGGAGGAAACGGTATGCAGGAATTGGAACGCTGGCTAAATAAAGCAACAGGGATTACCTGTCACTCTGATAAAGTACTGCCAGGTCATATTTTTGTGGCTATCTGCGGCCGGGCTGTTGATGGCAACAAGTTTGCCCAAGCTGCCGCCGGCCGGGGCGCTTTGGCAATTGTCAGCGATTGCCCGGATAAACTGCCGCCGCTCAACATTCCGGTATTTGCAGTACCAAATGCCCGATTAACCTTGTCGGCACTGGCTGCAGCTTTCTATCAAAACCCTTCCCGCCAATTAAAGCTTATTGGCATAACCGGCTCAAACGGCAAAACGACCATTGCCTGCCTGCTGGAACATATATTTAATCACAGCGGTTGCCCGGTCGGCCTTATTGGCACCCTCCGGGTTACCACCGGCAAACACTCCGTCCCCAGTACCCTGACAACGCCGGATGCCGTGAATTTACAGCATTACCTGGCCCAAATGGTTAGCAATAAGCTAACTCATGCTGTTATGGAAGTATCGGCGCAAGGTATTGACATGCATCGCACTGCTCATGTTCATTTCTCCACAGGCATACTTAGCAATATCTGTGCAGACCATCTTGATTTCCATGGCACTTTTGCCAATTACCTTGCCGCCAAAGCCAAATTTTTAGACTTACTGCCTGCTCAGACCCCCTTTGTTGTCAATATCTCCGATCGGTATTGCCGTAAAATTGCCGACTGTTTTGCCGGTCGCCTTGTCACTGCGGCCATTGACAGCCCAGCTGATATTTGTGTTACTCTTAACCGCCTCACACCTTATGGCAGCAACTTTACTTTGACACTGAACAAACCGCTTCTTACATTAAGCGGCCAGACGCTGCCACCCAGCCAGTATGTTATGAACTTGGCCATTCCCGGCCGGCACAATGTGGAAAATGCCATGTTAGCGATCACCGCCGCTTTGCTGCATGACCTGCCACCAGAACTTGTCGCCGATGGGCTGGAAACTTTCCGGGGAGTGGAACGGCGCATGGAGATTTTTCACCTGGCCGGACTCACTGTTGTTGATGACACCGCCTTAAATCCCGGCAGCATTGAGGCTGTCTTCAGCACTATCATGCCTTGGCATTACCGGCGGCTGGTTGTGGTTACCGCCATCCGCGGCCACCGCGGCACGGCAATTAATGCAGAAAATGCGGCCAGTATCGCCAGTTTCCAGCGCTGCCTTCCTTTTACGCTGATTGTTACCGACAGTAGCGATCAGGTTGGTGCTGCCGATAAGGTAACTCCGGAAGAAAGACTGGCCTTTCTACAGACACTGACAACACTGCATGCTGACTATACTTACACCCCCACCCTCCTATCGGCGGTTAAGGCTGCCCGCAGGCGGGCAGCGGCCGGCGACTTGCTTGTATTAATGGGCGCCCAGGGTATGGATGCCGGCAGGCAGGTGTTAACCGCTATAGCACCGACGCCAAACCTCCCGCCTTTGCAGGAGCTGCACCCGCTGACTAATGTTCTCTAAATTACGGGTTCTCAGGCTTTATTTTGGGCGTTTTATTTACATAGCCCGAAAACATTGCCTGCAATTTAGCTGGTTCTTCGGTAAAAGCCAAATACAAATGCAAGGGAATGGTGGCCAGAAAAAACATGGTAATGCCGTAATAGAGTATCCTGATTCCACTAAGTCCACCAAAAGGCCGGCTGAGCCAGGCAGCATAGTCCGGGAAAAAGAAAGGCAGCGCTGCCGCTCCGGCCAGCAAAACCACGAGCCCCCAGGAAGTAAACAAAACTTTCTGACCAGGGTTATAGCGCCCGTAATTCGGGTGGTTTTCCGTAATAAACAAGGCATACCGAAAAAAACTGCGCAGGTTAGGCAAATCATGTCTGGTAAACAATATTTCGCGATGTTTGCCGGTAGCAAGGTAATAGTAAATCTGCCCCCCCAAATTCAGCATTAAGATAATGCCGGCAAAGGTATGGGTCTTGCGCATTGTTCCATATGGCAGAGAACTCCATGGATCATGCAGATACAAACCGGTGATAACCAGATAGACAATGGCCGCAAACATGATCCAGTGAAAAATGCGTACAGGCAGCGGATGCAATAATAGTTTCATAAAAATAAAATCCCCCAAACGGGGGATTTTAATGTACTCACAATTTTACATTGACTTTCGGGATATTTTTTCCGTAGAAAATCTCTGCCATCTCTTTTTTGAGCCGCTGTTTGATTTTTTTCTTTTCGCCCATCATAAGTTCCTTTTTGGCAGTGCCAAACAGGTAATTATCCAAATCAAATTCTTTTAACAACATCTTCGTATGGAAGATATTCTCCTGATAAACATTGACGTCAATCATCTGATACATGTCGCGATTTTCGCCGGAAATGTAATTTTGAATCGAATTTATTTTATGATCGATAAAAAATTTCTTGCCGTTTACATCACGGGTAAAGCCGCGAACCCGGTAATCCATAACCGCAATATCAGGATGGAAAGTATTTATGAGAAAGTTCAAGGCCTTAAGCGGCGAAATATGCCCACAGGTTGATACATCAATATCAACCCGAAAAGTGCTGATACCTTCGTCAGGATGACTTTCCGGATAAGTGTGGACGGTAATATGGCTTTTATCCAGATGGCACACAACCGCATCAGATATCGGCTCATGTACTTCACATTCATTACACTCTTCGCTGGTTACCGGCTCTCCCGGCTGGTTGTGCGGTTCCTCTGAAATCAACATGGTTACACTGGCACCCTGCGGATCATAATCCTGCTTGGCGATATTTAGAATCCTGGCTCCGATTATGTTGGATACTTCTGTTAGAATATTGGTCAAGCGTTCAGCGCTATATTCTTCATCAATATACTCAATATAAGAATGACGATGCTGCGGAGTCTTAGCATAACAGATATCATACATGTTAAAGCTAAGTGTCTTGGTAAGATTATTAAAACCATATAATTTAAGCTTTTTTATTGATTTAATTTCCATCTTGCCCGTCCTTCTCTTTGTTGAAATGAATAACTATTGAAGTTTCGCGATATATTTTTCTACCATTTTCGCCGGATAATAGGATTCCTTAGCTTTACGCAAACCTTCAAGCCCCATATCTTCCTCACGGTTAATAAACGGAATATGACTCCATGCATTGGCGCAAAATTGTTGGTTAATTACCGGATAAACACCGCGAATATCGGGGTTAGCCTTCTCCACATGGATAACGGCAGTATCCTCGTTGAGCTGCTCGCCAAAACTAAATGCTTCGACTTTGCCATCAATATAAATTAAACCGCCTGTCAGCTTAAGCTCCTCCCAGTGGATAAGAACTTCAATAATGGCATCGCGTTCGCCTTTTAGCATGGCATCATCATCACAGCCTTTTTTCCTGCACCACTCAATCTGGGTCTCCACACAGCGGGACACCCATTCCGGAGTCAGTGGTATATACTGATAGTTGCTGTAATTGCGCAGAAAGCTGTTAATATGATTTTTTTTGCTATGATATTTGCGCCCTTTTAATTCAATTAAATCCTTGCTATTATAAACATAATCAAAGTTATCCCGGTCGCTTGTAAAAGCAAATTGCCCCGGCCGCCATTTTTCTATAATATCGACCATGTATTTTTCGATTCCATATAGTTTAAAAGCCAAATTATGTTCGGTACAGTAAGCTGCCATTTTCTCAAGGACATTTTCTACGCCTGCATCACTGCCAAAAGGCTGCAGCATAAATTGCTTTTCACCAATACCGGCCTTAATGATTAAGTAGCCGTCTTCCTCCGCCCATTTTATTGAGTATAAATTACGCCACATAAACAGATTGGTAAAATTATAGTGCGCGTTTTCATAGCGGCGCTGACTAAAGCTCTTATCAAACAAGGCCTTTTGTGCCAAAGTGATATCCTGGAAATTAATACGAAGCCCCCCAAACATTATCAACAGCTACACTTAGCCGTAAATAAAAACATAATACTTTTAGTTAATACCTATTATATTCCGATTGTAAGTAAGGCGCAATATAAAGCCTTATAGTCAGAATGTTCCTGTGAATATATTATGAAACACTCGTATTATGCCCCATCAGATCATAAAGAACACTTAGTTAAGATATTTTAACCACCAGGTATTTTTCTTTAAAAATAAACATCGGAGGTGAGATTATGAGCAGACGCGCACCCACTTTGCTAACCGGCGATTGCCCTTATCTACAAAAACCCCACAGTATTATTGCCGTCTATGGCGAAACCCGTACCCCCAATGATTCAAGACCACATTATCAGGTTGAAGAGATTGAGTGCGATTATAGCGGTGACTGCGGTTTAGCCAAGTGCCCACTTGCCGAAAATGCGCCCAAGCATCCGCCCGGCATTGGCTTTAGCTGACCAAGCTCCCTCGTGAAAAGGTTACTTCCCGCAAAACAGCAAAAACGGTTCTTGTTTGCCGGCTGCAATACCAACAAACAGAACCGTTCTTTTTATTTCGTTATAGCTTTTGAACAAATTCCAGGCGTTCCCCATCAGGCCCGGTAAAAAACAGGATCTTTTTGCCACTGGTAGTTATTCTGGGCTCATCAAATAACAAGGTCACATTTTTCCGCCGAAGTTTGGCGGTTTCGGCATCAATATCAGCAACTGTGAAGGCAATATGATCGACATGACCTGCACCGCGCCCCGGTTCACTGTCTCCATGATACTGAATGAGCTCAATAATCTGCCGGCCGGCTTGCAAAAACGCAAACTTGCCACGATCATTTTCGAAACTGTCCTCCATAGTACACTCTAACACCTGGGTGTAAAAATCCAGCGATTTGTCCAGATTTTTAACTACTACTCCGATGTGGTTAACCTCATACATAGCCATTCCTCCTGCTACCTATTTAAAATAGCTGACACCGGCACTAAACAGGCGCTGATCCTTATTGCCCGGGATATTAGCGGCAACATGACCGCCAATACGCTCAGAGTGAGCCATTTTACCAAGCACACGCCCATCAGGACTGGTAATAGCTTCAATGGCCTGGAAAGAACCGTTAGGATTAAAAGCTACGTCATAGGTGGCCTGACCGTCAAAATCAACATATTGGGTTGCGATCTGGCCATTGGCCGCCAATTGGCTGATTTCTTCCGCAGTAGCATAAAACCGACCTTCCCCGTGTGAAGCAGGAATTGCAAAGACTTCGCCGGCTTCCACATTGCTCAGCCAAGGCGACAGAGTTGATACCACCTTGGTATTAACCATGCAGGAAATATGACGCCCGATTTTATTAAAGGTCAGTGTCGGACTATGCTCAGACAGGTCGCGTATTTCGCCGTAAGGAACCAGCCCCAGTTTTATCAGCGCCTGGAAGCCATTGCAAATACCAAGCATCAATCCGTCCCGCTGCTGTAGTAATTCGGTAACTGCCTGTTTTACGCGCGGATTGCGAAACACTGTGGCAATGAACTTGCCTGAACCGTCAGGCTCATCGCCAGCGCTAAAACCTCCGGGAATCATAACAATATGTGAATTGTCAATCGCACTGGCAAGTGCTGCTATGGATTCCTCAATATGGGAGGCAGTGAGGTTGCGGATGACCAGCGACTGGGCAACAGCTCCGGCCTGTTCAAACGCTTTGATGGTATCATACTCACAGTTGGTGCCGGGAAATACCGGAACAAGTACCCGTGGCTTAGCAATGGCGACTTTAGGCCGCCGCGTATTGCGCAGTGTATAAGCAGTAAAGTTTTGTGGCTTGCCATCGATAAGCTCAGGCCGGGTAGGGAAAACCTTTTCAAGCGGCTGTTCCCAGGCGGCAAACGCCTCTTCGAGGGTTATCGCCACACCGTCAAGCGCAATAACTTGTTCTGTCGTTGTTTTTCCCAGCAGCTCATAGGCAATATCACCAAATTCCTGAGCAGCATCCAGACCTGCGGGGAGTTCGAGCACCAAGGAACCATAATCAGGCGTAAATAAATCCCGAATAGCCACTTGTGCGGCAAAGGTCATACCGATACGGTTACCAAACGCCATTTTGCTGACAGCTTCGGCAATACCTCCTGCTTTAACCGGATATGCAGACAGTATTTTACCAGCCTGAATAAGTTGGGTTACTTTATCATAGGTTACTTTTAAAACAGCAAAATCAGGAAGCTCATCTTGATTGCGTTGCAGGCGGACAATAGCCACCTGACTGCCGATTTTCCTAAATTCCTGCGAAATTACCTGACGGACATCCACAGGGGTTACGGCAAAGGCCACCAGTGTCGGCGGTACGTTAAGCTCATTAAACGACCCTGACATACTGTCCTTACCGCCAATTGCCGGAATGCCCAACTGCTGCTGCGCGTAAAAAGCACCTAATAATGCGCCGAATGGCTTGCCCCACTTCACACTGTCTTTTCCCAGCTTTTCAAAATACTCTTGCAGCGTCAGCCGCACAGTCCGGAAATTGCCACCTAAAGCCACTACTTTGGCTACCGCTTCAACAATGGCATAAACAGCACCATGAAACGGGCTCCAGCTGGAAAGATACGGATTAAAACCATAGGTCATGATGGTACCTGTCGTGGTATCGCCTGACACCATCGGCAGTTTAGCTACCATGCCCTCAATAGGAGTAGCCTGATATTTTCCGCCAAACGGCATAAGGACAGTACCGGCGCCAATGCTGCTGTCAAAACGCTCCACCAGACCTTTTTGGCTGGCAACATTGATATTCTGCAAAGTCTGCAGCCAAGTCTCTTTAACCTGTTGTGCAGTTATTTTGCCGCCAACAGGTGTGTCGGCAAAATAACTGGTATCTGCCGGCGCTGATACCTGCACAGTGGTATACTGCTTAGCACCGTTGGTATTTAAGAATGCACGGCTAAGGCTGACAATAGGTTTGCCACGCCATAACATAGTCAGGCGATTATCGTCAGATACCGTAGCCACACGGGTTGCCTCTAAATTTTCGGCATCAGCATATTCGATAAAATTCTGCGCATTCTCAGCAGCAACTACAACCGCCATGCGTTCCTGCGATTCCGAGATGGCAAGTTCGGTGCCGTCAAGACCCTCATATTTTTTAGGAACAGCATCCAGATTAATCTGCAGACCGTCTGTAAGCTCGCCAATGGCTACAGACACACCGCCAGCGCCAAAATCATTACAGCGTTTAATCATGGTGCTGACTGCACTGTGACGGAATAAGCGCTGGATTTTGCGTTCAGTCGGCGGATTGCCTTTTTGGACTTCAGCGCCGCAGGTTTCCAGTGATTCTTCAGTGTGAGCCTTGGACGAACCGGTAGCGCCACCACAGCCGTCACGCCCGGTGCGACCGCCGACCAACAATACAATATCGCCAGGCTGCGGCTCCTGCCGCACAACATTCTGTTTGGGCGCGGCTGCCATAACTGCGCCAATTTCCATGCGTTTGGCAACATAGCCTTCATGATATACTTCAGCTACCTGGCCTGTTGCCAAACCAATTTGATTACCATAGGAGCTATAACCGGCTGCCGCACTGGTGGTAATCTTGCGCTGGGACAGCTTGCCTGGCAGGGTATTCTCCAGCGGCACACGCGGATCGCCGCTGCCGGTAACCCGCATGGCCTGGTAAGCATACGACCGGCCTGAGAGCGGATCGCGGATACAACCGCCAAGGCAGGTAGCCGCCCCGCCAAAGGGCTCAATTTCTGTCGGATGATTATGGGTTTCATTCTTGAACATAACCAGCCAGTCTTCACACTGTCCGTCAATATCAGCTTGTACCACAATGCTGCAGGCGTTAATTTCTTCTGATTCATCCAAATCAGTTAACTGTCCCTGTTTTTTCAGTTCCTTCATGGCGGCTGTGGCAATATCCATTAAATTGATATCGCGTTCGCCTGCTTTTTCCCCATACACATAATTCCTGGCCTTGCGGTATTCCTGCCAGGCTTTGTCAACAGCCTGCGTAAAATGGCCTGGTTCAATGTCAACTTTTTCAATCTTGGTATGGAAGGTAGTATGGCGGCAATGATCTGACCAATAGGTGTCAATTACCTTTATTTCTGTAATTGTCGGATCACGCTTTTCGGTATCCCGGAAATAGATTTGGCAAAAATCCAGATCCTCCAGACTCATGGCCAAACCGCGTTCCTGAAGAAACTGGTTTAATTCGGCCTGAGTCATATTGGTAAAGCCTGTAAGACATGCCACATCCTCAGGCATGGTTACAGGCAGTTCTAAGGTTACCGGTTTTTCAAGCGCAGCCTCTCTGGCTTCCACCGGGTTAATACAGTATTCTTTAATTTTGGCAAGATCTGCAGCTGAAATTTGTCCTCCCAGCACCAGCACCTTAGCAGTGCGAATCTCAGGACGTTCTTTTTGAGTTAATATCTGGACAGACTGCGCCGCCCAGTCGGCCCGTTGGTCATACTGACCAGGCAAATATTCCATGGCAAACACAGTTTCCCCGGCAGACACAGTAAATTTCTCAAGATAAACAACATCCACAGGAGGTTCGGAAAAAATGGTATGAAGGGAAGCCTCAAACTCGGCGTCACTTATTCCACTGATATCATAGCGGTGCAAAATGCGCACCTCTGTCAAATTCGTTATCCCCAAATGGTGCTTTAAATCAGAATACACACCTGCGGCCTCAACGGCAAAACCCGGTTTTTTCTCTACAAATATACGACGAACGGCACTCAAAGTAATACCTCCTTATAAATGAGACTTGCTTCAGATGGGGTTTTAACCCCACCTGAAGCTTAGTCGAATTATCCAGTTAGTCATCGGAGAAAGTAAGCAAAAACCAGCAATCTCTATTTACCGGTCTCAAATACTATGTAATCCTTAGCAGGATATTATTATTATTATAATGACTTGTCAATTGAATAGCAAGTTGCAAAAAGCAGCCCTGCTTGCGCCGAGCTGCTTTTTTCACATAAGTATCTAGTATTATGAATGAATAAAGAACGATAGAACTTTGTACATCAGCGCACTTGTTGCCGCACTGAACGGTATGGTCAGAACCCAGGCAAACAGCATTTGCTGGGCTACACCCCAGCGAACAGCATTTAACCGTTTGGATGAACCTACACCCATAATTGATCCAGACACGACATGAGTGGTGCTTACCGGCAAATGCAGATTGGTAGCGGCAAAAATAACCAGCGATGAGTTTAAATCGGCAGCAAAGCCAGAAATAGGCTCAAGCTTAAATATTTTACCACCCATGGTTTTAATGATTTTCCAACCACCCATTGCCGTACCACAGCCCATTGCAGTTGCGCAGGATAATTTTACCCACAGGGGAACCTCTAACGAGGGTATCTGTCCGGAACTTAAAAGTGCTAACGTAATGATACCCATGGCCTTTTGCGCATCATTAGAACCATGGGAAAATGACATCATGCTGGCAGACAAAAGCTGCATTTTCTTGAAGCCGGTATTTATTTTACACGGCTCTTGTTTGCAGAAAATCCACATCATGGCAATCATGATAATATACCCGCCTGCCATGGCAAGCAGCGGTGACAATACCAGTGAAAGCACAATTTTTTCAACACCGGCAACGTTAATGGCCTCAAAACCTGCGCCTACAGACACAGCGCCCAAAACGCCACCGACCAAAGCATGTGAAGAACTGCTGGGAATACCAAACCACCAAGTAATCAAATTCCAAACAATGGCACCAAACAGCGCTGAAATGATAACAGGCTGATTAACCATAGAAGCTGCTTTTACAAGATCGCCGCCGATAGTTTTCGCCACACCGGTACTATAGAGCGCCCCGGCAAAGTTAAGCACAGCTGCCAGTATTACCGCATACTGCGGTTCTAATGCCCGGGTTGATACCGAAGTGGCAATCGCGTTGGCCGTATCATGAAAACCGTTAATATAGTCAAACGCTAATGCAAAGAATACAACGACGTAGAGTAACGTCATATCAGGCATATTTTACAATGACTCCCTTTAATAAATTCGCAATGTCCTCTGAAATATCCAGAGTCTCTTCCAGGTGAAGCAGAATTTCCTTCCACTTGATGATCTCAATAGGATCAGTGCTTTCTCTAAACAGCTTGGCCATTTCCTGACGATATAGTCTGTCTCCCAAGGCCTCAAACTCAATAATCTTAGAGCAACGCTCCTCGAGTTTTTCCCGCTGTTTTTTAATCTCAGGCAAATAGGTAAATGCTTTATCAATTTGTTTGGAAGTTTTGGCGACAAGGGTTCCCAGTTCTCTGGCTCCCTCAGATGCAGTGCCGGCATTGTATAACTCCATCCGTTCAATAACACCCTGGATACAGTCAATAACATCATCCAGCTTGTGGGCAATAGCGTAGATATCTTCCCGGTCCAGCGGAGTAATAAAACTCTTATGTAGCAGACCGACAATTTTGGCAGTATTGACATCAGCTTTTTTCTCAAGCGCATCGATTTGCGCCATCAACTCAGGCAATTCACCCTCTTGATTTAATGCCAATTGCAATATTTCCGCCGCATTACGAATGATTTCCGTATTTTCCAGGAGATAACCGTAAAACTTTTCTTCACGTGGCTTCAAGCCAAATCCCATAATTATCCTCCTCAGTTTGTCGGATTCAACCTGATTATAGCACAAAGACCTACCTTTTGTTAACTTATTGTAAAATAATGTTAAGATTCTGTTAATTATCTACTTCTTATTAAGACTTAGCCACCAATACGATTCCGCCTAGAATTAGCGCCATTCCCCCCAGTCTGAGCACACTGATTGGTTCATGAAAAATAAAATAAGAGGCAATAAATACCAGAACATATCCCAAACTGATCAGTGGATACGCATAGCTAAGTTCCACCGTACGCAGTGCATAAATCCACAGCAAAGTACTCACGCCATATAGTGCCAGCCCGGCTGCCAGCGGCCAAGCAGCAATCGCCTTATCCCACAAGGAACCGTCATCTGGCAAACGCATAGCACCATATTTTAAGCCGACCTGTCCCAGTGCGCCAATAAAAACCGAAAGCAAAATAACATATAACTCTTTCATATAACACCATCCTGCTAAAAAAAGCACCTGGCTTGTACCAAGTTCTTTGAAACACTGTTTGAGCGGCCTATACGCCTTGAATCTATAAGTAGAATAGCTTCATCCGGAGCAAGCGCCGTTTACAAATCACAGTTTTCTAGATTAGTATATTCCCGTTACAATCAGGTATTCCTGCCAAATTTGCCAAACTGTCCTTTTCCAGGACTTACATTGTTGTCTTCATTCGTGTATCAGCCGCCCCGTCTTCCACCCTTGACGATTACACCTTTGTCCTCTATTGTTAATATAGAATATGATCTGGTAAAGGAGACTGATGTCTTGTCGCCTGCTGCCCGCATTATGGAAATAGACTGTATCCGGGGAATTGCGATAATCTTAATGGTAATTTTCCATACGGTTTTTGACTTAGCCTACTTTTATAACTGGCCTATCGATTATTTGCAGGGCTTCTGGTATTATCAGGGTAAAGCTGCGGCAATCTTGTTTATGCTGATATCAGGCATAAGTACCACTCTCAGCCGCAGTTCGATGCGCCGCGGCCTGACTGTGTTTGGTGCAGGTATGTTGATTACCGCAGCGACCTATTATTATAACCCTACCATGTATATCCAGTTTGGCATCTTGCATCTTTTGGGCTTCAGTATGTTTATTGCTCCCTGGACAACCAGACTGCCGGTCTTGCTGCTGACAAGTACCGCCATCATCTTTCTGCTTGCCGGTAACGTAGTTGCCGACCTGACAACAGCTTCCCCGTGGCTTTTGCCTCTCGGCATTAAACCGGTCAACTTTGCCTCGCTGGATTATTACCCACTGCTGCCATATCTTGGTATCATCTTTTTCGGCATAGCCATTGGCAAAATGCTGTATAGCAGCAAACAATCACTTTGGCCCTCAGCTTTAACCAACAATTTTGCCTGCGGCCTCCGCTATCTGGGGCGCCATTCCCTGCTTATTTATCTTATTCATCAACCAATACTGCTGGCCATATTGTTCTTATTCCTTTCCTAACAAATAGTAGCGCTCCAAATGCTTTTGCCACCACTAACTTTTTCATTTTCTCTGCCGGCATACAAAAAGAGCCTTGGTAACAACACCGCGTTGCCAAGACTCTTTTTCTTATGCCTGCAAAATTACCTGCCGCAAGCTTCAATATACATGCTTTTCATAAAGTATCGATTAAAGACGGCACTGCCGCCTAACTCAACATGAATAATATCACGGGATTTTTCCCGGAACTCGGCAAAATCTTGCTGATTAAGCAGCGCCCTGACAGCCCCAGCATGGGCAGCATTGCCTGCTGCGTGCAGCTTATTGCCCTTCAGCCAGGGAATTAAACCTATATCCACCGTGCTTTCCAGGTTAAGGTGGGCGGCAAATGTTCCTGCCAAAATCACGCCGTCAAGTTCAGTTGCCCCAAGTCCGGCCTTGTCAAGAAGTGTCCGGATGGCTGCGCAAATCGCACCCTTGGCCAGTTGCAGCTGACTGATATCCTGCTGGGTCAAAACAACATCCTTACCGTTTGAACCAAAATGCAGCACAAACTCACGGCATTTTTCCCCATTACGAATACGTTTCCTTAGTCCCGGCCCCAGACTTAAACCGTCCTCAAGGTCAAGCGGATCGACAATTTTCCCCTCCCGGGTGATAATCCCGGCCTGACGCATCTGCTGCACAGCCTCAATTAACCCGGAACCGCAAATACCGGATGCCTCACCGCCGCCAATAACACTAAGCATAACCTGCTGGCCAGTAATGGTTACCCGCTCAATAGCCCCTGGCTGCGCCCGCATGCCGCAAGTTATGCCTGCACCTTCAAAGGCAGGACCGGCAGCCGTGGAGCAAACCCAGCACCGCTGCCCGGCCTCTAAATACAATTCGCAATTAGTGCCAATATCAATTAACAGTTGGCGGCCCCTGCCCAGTAAATGCCCGGCCCCCAGGACAGCGCCCAAGGTATCACCCCCAACAAAACCGCCCACATTGGGAAACATAAGCACCTTTGCCTGGGGCTGAAGCATAAGACCGGCCTCAGCAGCATCGAGTTCCAGGTCGGTTGTGCACACAGCCACAAACGGCGACAACGCCAAGCAGGAAACATCCAGCCCTAAAAACAAATGATGCATAGTGGTATTGCCCACCACAACAGCTTTATAAATATCAGTTGGCTCAGTGTCAGCCGCCGCACACACTGTGTTAATCAGACGATTAATACTATCGACGGCAGCCTGCCTCAGCCGCTTACGGTTGTCTTCACTGCTGCCGGCAAATTGAATGCGTGATATCACATCAGCGCCAAACGCCGCTTGGCTGTTACCTTCCGCTGCCAGGCCAAGCTGTTCGCCATTTTCCAGATTATACAGCGCCACAGCAATGTTTGTCGTACCAAGATCAACAGCTATGCCGTACAGCGGCTTTATCGAAGCCCCTGGCAAAATTGCCAGCACACTGTCCTGCCACAGGATAACGGTAACCGTAAAATCCTGCTGCCGCAAGATGACAGGCAAATTCTGAAGCTGGTGTAAATCAAATTTTACCTGTTCAAGCTGAGTCAATTCCTGAATTTTATGCCGCAGCCTGTCCCAGTCTCCCCGTTCATCAGCCAGTGTGGGTGGTTCCACCGCGACCACCAGCCGGCGCAGGCCACTATCTTGGCTTGTTATGTGCTGCGGCGCAAACAACAGACCGCTTTTCCGGTCGGTATCTCCGGCTGGCTTATAGGTTATAACCATACCATCACAGACTTTTACCTGGCAAGCCAGACGCACTCCCGCCGCCAGTTCTCCGGCACTAAGCTTGCGTTGTTCCGCTTCCAAAGGTTCCGGAGCAGCATGAGTAATTTGCACTTTACATTTTCCGCAAGTGCCCAGTCCATTACAGATATTAGCTATATTCTTATTGTTACGGATCAGAACAGCCATTATATTTTCGCCTTCAGTCACAGCTATTGTTTCCGTATTAATGCTTATCTGCATAAGAACTCCTCCGCCATCCTGTACTCTGTCGCATACCATTTACTTACCCTTACACTAGTACAGTTTACTGGCTACGTCAATGCGCAAATAGAAAAAACCATTCAGGCGGCATTATAATGCCGCCTGAATGGTTAATATATCTTTTAGGCACTCATCATTTCATCAATGGCTTTAGCCGCCCGTTTACCTGCACCCATTGCTAAAATAACGGTAGCAGCACCAGTTACGGCGTCACCGCCAGCATATACCCGTTCGCGGCTGGTTAGGCCAGTCTCTTCATCAGCGACAATACATTGCCATTTATTAATCTCCAGACCTTCGGTGGTAGAAGAAATTAAAGGATTAGGCGATGTTCCCAGCGACATAATAACGGTATCAACAGCTATAACAAACTCAGATCCCGGTACTTCCACCGGTTTTCTCCGGCCTGAGGCATCAGGCTCGCCCAGTTCCATTTTTACACATTTGAGACCGGTTACCCAGCCTTTATCATCAACAATAACCTCAGTTGGGTTTGTCAACGTATCAAAAATAATGCCTTCTTCATGGGCATGATGCACTTCTTCAACCCTGGCCGGCAATTCAGCTTCTGACCGCCGATACACAATATGAGTCTCTGCACCCAAACGGGCAGCCGTTCTGGCAGCATCCATAGCAACATTACCGCCGCCAACCACCGCAACTTTTTGTCCCACTTTAATGGGTGTCGAGTAGTCTTCCCGGAAGGCTTTCATCAGATTGTTCCGCGTCAAAAACTCATTGGCCGAAAATACACCGTTGGCATTTTCACCAGGAATTCCCATGAACTTAGGCAAACCGGCACCTGAACCAATAAATACAGCATCAAAGCCTTCTTCATTTAACAATTCATCAATGGTAACGGTTTTACCGACAACCACGTTGGTTTCAATAGTAACACCCAGTTTTTTGAGATTTTCAATCTCGCTCTTAACAACAGTTTCCTTAGGCAGGCGAAACTCAGGGATACCATACACCAAGACCCCGCCTGCCTCGTGCAGCGCCTCAAATATGGTAACTTCATACCCTTTGCGCGCCAAATCGCCGGCGCAGGATAACCCGGCCGGACCGCTGCCGATAACCGCTACCTTTTTGCCGTTTTTAGGCTGAGTAGTTACAGTATCTACTTGATTTTCCCTGGCCCAGTCGGCAACAAAGCGTTCAAGTTTACCGATAGCCACCGGCTCTCCCTTAATTCCCAAAATGCATTTACCCTCACACTGGGTTTCCTGTGGACAAACCCGGCCACACACGGCCGGCAGCGCACTAGATTCGGCAATAATTTTGGCCGCCTCGGCAATTTCGCCTTGTTTTACCTGATTGATAAAAGCCGGAATATCAATGGCTACCGGACACTGTCCTACACATTTTGCGTTTTTGCAGTTTAAGCAGCGGGCAGCTTCTGCAACAGCTTCCTCCAGGGAATATCCCAGACATACTTCTTCAAAATTTGTTACCCGTTTTTTGGGGTTTTGTTCACGTACCGGTATTCTTGCTATATTAGCCATTAGTGTTTACCTCCGCAGCAACCGCCGGTGTGACTTCCTTTTTCTGCTGCCAGCATTTGCCGTCCTTCTTCGGTTTTGTACATAGTCTGGCGGCGAATGGCTTCATCAAAATCTACCAAATGGCCGTCAAACTCAGGCCCATCCACACAGGCAAATTTAATTTCATTGCCAACCGATACCCGGCAGGCGCCGCACATGCCTGTGCCATCCACCATAATGGGATTTAAACTAATGGTTGTTTTTATATCATAGCCGGCTGTCAGTTTAGACACAAACTTCATCATAACCATCGGGCCGATGGCAATAACATGATCATAGTTTGCGCCGCCGTCAACCAAGCTCTTTAATACGTCGGTTACAAGCCCCTTCCGGCCTGAAGAGCCGTCATCGGTAGTAACATATACCTGCGCTCCCAAAGCTTTCATTTCTTCTTCAAGAATGACAAAATCTTTAGAACGCGCGCCAATAATAACGTCAACTTGTACGCCTTGCTGCTGCAGCCACTTTACCTGCGGATATACCGGAGCTGCACCTACACCGCCGGCAATAAAGACCAGGCGCTGCTGTTTTAGTTCTTCGATATCCTCATAGATGAATTCAGAAGGCTCACCAAGCGGTCCGGCAAAATCGGTAAAATAATCCCCAACCTCATAACCGGCCATATCGATGGTCGATTGACCCAATACCTGGAATACAATTGTAACTGTCCCCTTCTCTTCGTTATAATCACAGATAGTTAAAGGTATTCTTTCGCCTTTTTCGTTCATCTTGACTATTACAAACTGACCGGGTTTAGCCGATTTGGCTACTCTTGGAGCTTCTACATCCATAAGATAGATTTGTGGTGCCAAATTTATTTTCTCGACTATTTTGTACATCTGCATTTTCATCTCCTGTCCCAACATAATGTTACAAAGAATAAAACAATGAGAATTATATCACAAAATCCCGATTTGGAAAATAGCCAAACCCACAGCACATAAAAACCGCGGCATAATCATGCCGCGGTTTAGGGTTACACTCTGACTATCTCAAATTTATTCTCTGCTGTTTGCACAAAGGCAAAACCGGGGTTAAGAAGATTTACAAAAGCTGTCAGCCACTCATTATAAAGAGTTTTCATGAGTTTGGCGTCAGTGCCGGCGCGCTTCCAGTTAGGTTCCTGCAAACACACTCCGCTTTCCCACGCTATTTTGTCAGGCGTGCTTTCTGTGATAGCATCGGCTTGGTCACAAGGCATCCCATTGAGATAATAATCGTTGATAGCTTTGTAGATGCCGGGAGCTGTTGAGGCATCGTATTTCCCCTGCGCCGCAGCGTGGCGGGAGCAATGTGCACCATGCTCTCTGAAGGTTTTCCGGGCTACATCGACTGCGGCATCTCCACAGTTATCGACAATAGTTTGAATAAAGGCAGCCTCCCGGCTTTCCGCCACATTAATCTGACGCTGCAGCCAACCGTGGATATTACTTTGGTCGATATGGTCTGCCAAATCAGTATCTGGCAGGGGTTCACCATAGCTTTGCCAAGCCTGCTCCCGGGCTTCTTCTGCTGTGCCGCCGCACAAATTGCCTGCCTCCTCAAATAGCAGTTGTTCACGTTCAATAACATAACGGATTTTACTGTATAACCAAAAATGAATTGGCGCTAAAAAAGCACTCATAATCTTGTCCTCCCTTATATTGTTTAGTTTACTTGTTCGCCGGCACCACTTTATTCAAAGCCACTAATAGCTCAGTTATATTAAGGCCATGGATTTCCGCAGCCTTGGTGACAGGCTCACCGGCCGAAGACGGGCAGCCCAGACAACCCATGCCAAAAGACCGAAACACTGGGATAGTTTGTGGATATACTCGGATAATGTCACTAATGACACTGTCGGCGGTTATAGCATCACCAAACACCAGATTGCCTTCTGTCAAGCCGCCAGGCAGCGGGACAATCTTTTCGCCGGCTTCTGACTGCGGTACCTTCGGCTCCTCAGCCGCACTCTTTTCGCCATAAAATACAGCCAGTACATCATTCTTAAATTTATCCAGGCCAATGCGCTCAATGAACTGTCCAACCCGTTCAATATCGGCATGTTTTTGGTAATATGTCATGATAATATCGATAATGCGCAGGGTATCCTCATAATTAAGCCCCTCAATCAGCTTGTCTGCCAACCGCGGATGCGAACCGGCACTGCCGCCGACATACACATCCCAACCCTGATCTGTACCAATAACACCGACATCTTTGACATAAGTCTCGCCGCAGGAATTAGGACAACCTGATACGCCCATTTTTATACGACTGGGCATTTCTTTTTTGATATAGCGTTTGTCAAGCTCCAACCCCAGCTTGATGCTGTCCTGCTTGCCGCGTTTACAAAAGGCAGTGCCCGGACAAATTTTTACGCTACGCACACAATTGGCATACCCCAAAGCCGGCTGCATACCAAGCTCTTCCCAAATGTTCTCAATATCCTCGGCTGCAAGGCCGGTAATCATAATCCGCTGGGCAGAAGTCAGTTTCATAGTTCCGCCATATTTTTTGGTGACATCAACATATTTCTGCATAACCTCTGGTTTGATAAAACCACCAGGAAGATGGGGGGTTATCGCATAGGTACGTTTTCCATCCCGAATTTTTTGTAAATTTGCTCCTTTGGGCAGCATGCTGCCACCTCCTCTGTTTATTTGCACTTTGTCTTGTTATCTTGTCTTTATTGTATTATAAAAATTTTCCACACGCACCAATAAACGTCACACTTTGTTGTGATTCTCATCACACTCTATTTGGCTGTCATACATAGTTTATCGTTATCAGGACTAAACTAAACTTCGAAAAAGTTTGAGGAGGCATCAATTTATGAATATTTTGCAGTTTTGCGAAAACAATCTGAAACACGAAGGCATGGAAGAACTTGTGGAAAAATGCCAAGCCGATTTTAAAAACGCATCTATTTCGGTTGAACCCTGTTTGGGGGAATGCGGCGACTGTGCCGAAATGTATATTGCCAAGGTTAATGACAAGTTAGTCACATCCGATAACACCCATTACTTGTATGAGGAAATTGAAAACCTGATGCAATAAAACAACCGTCGGGGAAACGCAAAACCTCTCTGCACACAGATACAGAGAGGTTTTTTTATAAGCATTTTTCGTTGCTGATAATATAAATTTTTCCCGAAGCCTACTGCACTATCCCCAACCATTTCCAATATGTCAAAACCATCACACTCATAAAGGCTGCGGCCAAAATGCTCATTACCGCACCGGTCTTAATAAGTTCGCCGGACGTAAGATGGCCTGTACCGATGGCAACGGCATTTGGCATATTGCTTACAGGCAGCAGATATTGATGCTGCATATTCATGCCTAGAAGCAGCGCAAACGGCAGCGGGTCTGCGCCAATGGCGACAGCGTGGGCAATGACGATTGGTGTCAAAGCCGTGGTTTTGGGGCCGCCGCCGGTAAAGAATATCTGCAGAGCAGTGGCAATCCAGATTAAGAGAATCATTTGCGATGAATGCGCCATTGTGCTGATCGGCCCCAGCATTGTGCCTGCCAGCCATTTAGCTGCACCTGAGGAAACCAACGCGGTTCCCATAGATAACCCTGCTCCATATAAAACAAAGATATTCCAGGGCACTTTCTGCTGGGCTTCTTTCCAGCCCATAACCCCTGAACCCGGCCATAACAAGAGGATAACAGCCACCATGCCTACCAGCACGACATTGACCTTGTGCAGCGAGTCAGTGGCCCATAAAACCAAAGTAAGAAAGAACACCAGCATTGTATATTTTTCCTGGGAAGTAAGTTTACCCAAAGCCGCAAGCTCGTTACGGACATAATCCTGTCCCTGCCCCAGTGTTTTGATTTCCGGTGCCCACATTTTTTGCAGAATAAAAACAGATATAGCGGCAAGAATAAAGGCCGGCGGCGCACCGATTTTGAACCATTCCGCCCAGGAGATGGCCTGTTTGGTGGCAATTTCAATCAGCCCTACCGTTATCGGATTACCAACATGGGCGGTTAATATACCAATACTCATCATGGTGCCGCTCATGGCAACAATGAACAACAAGGCTTTTACAATATTACTCTGTCCCTGTTTGGCACCAAAGGCTTGTCCGATACCGACAATAATCGGCAGCATCAGAAGCGTTCTGGCCGTTATCGACGGCACTAAAAAGCTTGTTACCAGCATAACAAGGGCAACCGCCCAGTACACCTTAACCGCCGAGCCTTTGGCGGAATTCACTAAGACCAGGGCAATCCTCTTAGATAATCCGGATTTCTCCATACAGCCTGCCATAATAAAACCAATTACAATAAGCCAGACTGCCGTATTGGAATAGCCGCTGAAAGCGTCTCCCAGTTTAGTTGCACCCATGGCAGCCAGCAAAAACACAATAACCAGACCGCTGATTGCATCTTCCATGGCTTGCGAGACCCATACAATGATTGCGAAAATCGCTACACCCATCGCCTTTTTCCCGGCCAGGGTAAGCCCCTTAACCTCAGGTGTCATAAAGACTACTCCAAACAAACAGGCAAAGGCAACTAAGAGATACAACCATTTCTGCTTATTCATATCTTCCCTCCTCAAAATGAACGGTTTTAACCTACTCTAATTGTAAATAATCCAGTTCAAGCTGGCTTCATTATTGCGACCAACAACAAAAAAAAGCCTACCAACGGATAATAGCTCCAACAAAAAAACCGCCGATTGGGGCGGCGCTAGTTACAGCTCAATATATTCCTTCAGCCGGGCGGCATAGGCCCGCCCCACTGGAATCTCAGCAGCCTTGCCTGATCCTGATTTTTGCAAAATCAAAATATAGCCTTTATTAAACCAGGTCGCAATTTCTTTTATCTGATTGACATTAACAATATAATTCCGGTGGCAGCGAAAAAATCGCGCTGACGGCAGCTTAGCCTCAAATTCTTGTAGGGTTAGTTTGGTGCGATATACCTCGCCATCCAGAGTTTTAATATAAACCAGCCGGTCTTTAGCATAAATCAGCTCAATTTTATCGCTGCCGATAATCTCCATACGATCACCTTTTTCCAAAGAAAACTTGCGTTCTCCGCCTGCCGGCTTCTGGATTTCGGTTCGCGGCTTCACACTAGATCTGGCAAGCATGCGTTCAAACTTGCCCATAACCCGTGCCATATCGCTTTCATCATAGGGTTTTAGAATATAATCCATGGCATTGACAGCGAACGCCGTTAAGGCATATTCGTCATATGCAGTGGCAAACACAACAGCCGGCGCCTCTTCCATAACAGCCAGTTTTTCCGCAACTTCCAGACCGGTCATTCCCGGCATCTGAATATCGAGGAAAACAATATCAGGCTTGCCGGTCTTGACTAAACTGAGAGCAGTTTCGCCGTCATGAGCCATACCGACAATAATAAGATCAGGATAGATTTCCAGAAGTAATGACTGCAACTCCTCAGCCATTACTTTTTCATCATCAGCAATAACAACCTTTACATCTTTTAGCCTTGTCATCAGCGCACCTCCTGCCAAGGTAACCGGAGCGACACACAAGTGCCCTCATTTTCTTTGCTGTCCAGCAAGATACCATACTCGCTGCCAAACAGCCGTTGTATCCGGGCATGAACATTATTAAGCCCAATGCCAATACCTCCGCTCAGCGGATTGTCAGGTTGTATTTCCAATATTTTGTCAAGACATTCCCGGCTCATACCCACGCCATTGTCCTGCACCGCAATACAGATGATTTCGCCTTCCCGGCGCACACGAATTTCAATGATCCCGCCCTCTTTTTTCGGCGTAAGGCCATGTTTGACCGCATTTTCCACAAGCACCTGGACAGAAAAAACCGGTACTGCCTGCTTAGAGGTTGCCGGATCAATCGCAGTAACAATCCGGATACGCTCGCCGAAACGTGCTTGCTCTAGGCGAATATAACTGTCGACAAACTCCAGTTCTTCGGTTACTGTATTGATTTCCTTGCCGGGCTTGATATGTCGCCTGATGATATCTGACAAATCCTTAATTAACGCCCTGGCCTTTTCAGGCTCTGTCCGGATAATCGCCCTGATTGTGCCTAAGGTATTGAAGATAAAGTGCGGCTGAATCTGGGAACGCAGCGAGTTATATTCAGCTTGCGCCAAAAGCACAATCTTGGTTTCAAGTTCGCCATGCAGCAGCTGCAAACTCAGAAAATCGGCAATACCTTGTACCAGCTCAGCTTCATAAGGCAGGATAACGCCGGTACCTGTTTTATAGACTTTAATGCTGCCCTGAAAACGGTTGTTAACAAGTAGTGGCGCTTCAATTACCGCCGATAGCGGACAGCCGGCAACCGGGCAACCGATACTTTCTTTGTCACTGGTAATCACAGTCTGGAGATTTTGCATGGTACGTTTTGTCGCCGCCGTGATAAACGGCTGTCCAACAATATGGTGGTCATCCCCCTGCCCGATAAACGCCAGTATTTTGTCTGCATCAGTTACAGCCACAGCATCGGCTTCAATTTCGGAGTAGATAATTCCCGCCACCGTCCTAGCTGATTTTTCACCCAAACCATTCCATAATACCCCGTTGGTTTTCTGAATAACCCGCATAGCCTGCTGCGATGCCCGGGCCTGAATCTTTTCCTGCTCGGTGTATACGTCACGCACAATATAGACAAACAACATAACGCCAAGGCAATTAGCGATGGTTGTAGGAATGGCAATAACGCGTTCAAGTTCCCAGGCCGCGTCATAAGAGCTTGAAAAGGCTAGAATCATAACTTTCAAAATAACTTCCGCACCAAAAGCCGCCAGCAAGGCAGTTTTAATGCCGATATTGCGGACACCATAGCGAACATAAATTAGCCCGCTGAGATAGCCTACCAGAATATTGGACTCAACTGCCGGCAGCACTGTATAGCCGCCCATAAAATAACGGGGAATGGCACCAATAATGCCTGCACCCAGCCCTACCATAGGCCCGCCCAAGAGACCGCCGGCCACCGCGCCGACAATCCGGGTGTTAGCCAATGCCCCCATAACCGGAATACTGAGATAGTTACCCAATCCGGAAAAAAAGCCGAAAATGCAGATTAATATTATTTTATCCCGCAAGCGGTATTGTGACTGGCTAAGTGCCCGGCGAAACGGTGGTAATTGGGTAGTCAAATAAGCTGCAACCCCCAGGACAGCAATGTTTTTTATGACATCATCCATTAAGCTAAGATACACAATATCCTCCCCGGTATATATAGCTAACAACCTCCGGCCTTTGCAGCCAGAGGTTGTTGTTTCATTATACTGCCTGATAACCGGTTTGCAGTGCTAATTTGTTCATTTCTTCCGTGCCTTTGGGCACGCGGGCAAGAACGGCTTTTTCAATAGCGTCATGGCTAACCACACTGGATACTTTGGTAATTGCCCCTAATGCAACAATATTGGCAAATAATTCACGGCCGCATTTTTCCCTGGCTAATTGAGTAATAGCAACCTTGTATACATTGGTAAACCGTGCCGGCACTTCCCGGACAAGCGTACTGTCCACAATTAAGAGACCGTCATCTTTCAGATCGGTGCCGTATTTGTTGAGCGCTTCCTGGGTCATAGCCAGCAGTAGGTTGGGATTGGTTACTTTGGGATAATGGATGCGCTTGTCACTGATAATAACCTCAGCCTTACTGGAACCACCACGTGCTTCCGGTCCGTAAGACTGGGACTGAATTGCTTCTTTGCCATCATCAATAGCAGCCTCAGCCAGAATGATGCCGGCAAGAATCAAGCCTTGCCCGCCTGAACCGCTCAATCTGATTTCCATCATATTACCGCTCCCCTTCCATGGCTTTTTTGATAACCTTGGCATATTCGGTAACATATTCGGGAGCTTCTTCCTCATAGAGCACACCAATAAGGAATTTTCCGGCGATCTGTTCAGGTTTGAGTTTGGCGGCAGCTTCCACCGTAATGGCATTGTCCCGCTGCCAAGCGAGCAACGCGGCAGGTTTACCAAGTTTATTCTGGCGGCCATAGGAAATCGGGCAGCCGGTAATGGCTTCGACAACCGAAAACCCTTTGTGCTCAATGGCTTTAACTATAAGCTCAGACAATTGTTTGGCATGATAGGTGGTTGATCTGGCAACAAAAGTAGCCCCGGCACCTTTAGCCAGCTGAGTTAAGTCAAAAGCCCGGTCGACATTGCCGTATGGAGCAGTGGTCGCTTTGGCCATATGCGGCGTTAACGGGGAATATTGTCCACCGGTCATGCCGTAAATATTGTTGTTATAGACAATAAGGGTCATATCAATATTGCGTCTGGCAGCATGGATAAAATGGTTGCCGCCAATTGCGGTGGCATCGCCATCACCGCTGATAACAATAACTGTGTGTTCAGGCTTAGCGATTTTTATGCCGGTAGCAAACGGCAGTGCCCGGCCATGCGCGGTGTGCAAGGTATCAAAATGCAAATAGCCGGGGGCCCGTGACGAGCAGCCGATACCGGAAACAATGGTAGTTTTATCCTGATTAAGTCCCAATTTATCAATGGCTTTGACAAGGGCGGAAGTTACAATGCCGTTGCCACAGCCCGGACACCACATATGAGGCAGTTTGGGACGATAATACTTTTTTAATAATTCTTCCATTTCCATACTTTTCCCCTCCTTAGTTGGCCTCTTTAATGACTGCTAACATTTCAGCAGGCGTAATCGGGTCATTATTCCATTTTGCCAATGACACAACCTTAGTCTGGCCATCAACAATGCGCTGTACCTCACCCACATACTGACCATAATTAAGTTCAGCGACAATGATGGTTTTTACTTTTTGGGCCAGCGCCTTAAGTTGTTTTTCCGGTGAAGGCCAAATGGTGATCGGGCGGAATAAACCGGCCTTAACACCCTGCTCACGCGCCATTTCGATAGCAGCATAGGCGGTACGGGCAGTGCCGCCGAAAGCCACAACGGCAATCTCGGCATCAGCAAGCTGCTCTTCTTCGAAGGTTACAATGTCGTCGATATGATCATTTATTTTGGTATGAAGTCTGGCAATCAGCTCATGGGAAGTACTGTTGGCGCCACTGGGAAAACCAGTATAATCATGCGCCAAGCCGGTGACATGGAAACGATAGCCGTCACCATATGCCGGCATAGGCGGTACGCCGTCATCCTCAGGTTTGTAAGGCAGGAATTCGCCTGGCGGCAACACAGGTTTTTTACGATTAACGATGGTGAGGCTACTGGGATCAGGAATTTCAATTTTTTCCCGCATATGACCAACAATTTCATCCAATAACAGCACTACCGGTGTACGATATTTTTCAGCAAGATTAAAGGCCTCAACGGTCAGGGTAAAACATTCAGGCACACTGGACGGGCTAAGTGCAATAACGCCTCTGTCACCATGCGAACCCCAACGTGCTTGCATAATATCAGCCTGAGCCGGTGAAGTCGGCTGACCGGTACTGGGGCCTACCCGCTGCACATTAACAATTACACAGGGAACCTCAGCCATAGATGCATAGCCAATCAGTTCCTGTTTTAGCGAAAAGCCGGGACCACTGGTAGCAGTCAGCGCTTTCACTCCGGTTAACGCCGCACCAATGGTTGCCGCCATACCGGCAATTTCATCTTCCATCTGTATAAAGCTACCGCCAACCTGCGGTAACCGTTTGGCCAACTGTTCGGCCACCTCGGTGGACGGTGTTATCGGATAGCCGGCGAAAAACCTGGCTCCGGCCGCAAGCGCGCCTTCGGCACAGGCACTATTCCCCTGCATCAGTAATGCTTTTGCCATACTACATTCCTCCGTTCGTTATTACTTTTTATCAGGAATAAGATAGATCGCATAATCCGGGCATCTCAGCTCACATTGCCCGCAAGCTACACAGTCATCAGGATTGGCAACTTTAATCTTACCTAGCTCATCAAGTTCCAATACCTTTTTCGGGCAAAGTTCCACACAGATTCCACAGCCCTTGCAATACCTGGGCACAGTTTTTAGCATTTTTGTTCCTCCCCCATACTCTTTTTAAGCCAAATAGGTTATGCGGTAAATAACTTACCGGGATTTAACAGTTCCTGCGGATCAACAACTTGTTTTAGCTGTTTGCCGACAGCAAAACCGGTTTCTCCTGTTTCCCATTTTAAAAACGGGGCTTTCATATAGCCGATGCCATGTTCGCCTGACAATGTACCGCCAAGCTCTAACGCTGCTTTGAACAGCTCTTCTACAGCCTGCTCCACCCGCTCCATTTCTTCGTGGTCATGTTTGTTGCTTAAAATGTTGGGATGGAGATTGCCGTCACCGGCATGACCAAAGATAACCATCTTGAGATTGTATTTTTGCGCGATCTCACGCAGCCGGCGAACCATCACCGGAATTTGGCTGCGAGGTACTGTGGCATCCTCAGAAATTTTCGTTGGATTGATCTTGCCGCACGCCGGCGATATAGCTCGCCGAGCCCGCCACAGCTTATCCATGTCTGCAGGCGTGGAAGCAGCTTGAATTTCAGTCGCACCACAGCGTTTACATACCTGCATAACACGGTCGGCCTGTTTGGCGATAGCGGCAGCACTGCCGTCAACTTCAATTAATAGAATAGCTTCGGCATTCACCGGCAAGCCCACTTTAAGATAATCTTCAACTGCACGGATTGTCAAATTATCCATAATTTCGAGTGTGGTCGGTATGATGCCTGAAGCAATCATTTCACTTACTGTGCGGGCAGCGTCATCCAGGCTGTCGAAGATGGCCAGCAAGGTTTGCTTGGCACTTGGTTTGTCAACAAGTTTCAAATACACCTTGGTAACAATACCCAATGTTCCCTCAGAACCAACAAGCAGCATGCCCCAGTCAGGCCCGGTCATCTCACTGTCAACTTTGTTGCCTAGTTCAACTACACTACCATCCGGCAAAACTACCTCCATACCAAGCACATAATCCCGGGTGATGCCATATTTAACCCCCTTAGGTCCACCAGCACATTCGGCAATATTGCCGCCAATGGTTGAGGTTTTGGCACTGGCCGGATCAGGCGGATAAAATAGTCCGGCCTGATTTACGGCATTGACAAAGGTCTCGGTAATTACGCCGGTTTCCACGATTGCCACGCGATTTTCCGTATCAATATCAACAATTTTGTCAAGACGGGTTAAAACCAGACTAATGCCGCCTTTAACCGGGACAGAGCCGCCGGATAGCCCGGTGGCAGCCCCTCTGGCAGTCAGTGGCACCTGGTACTTGCCAGCTAGCTTGACAATTGCGACAATTTCCTCTACATTACCTGGCTTAACGACCACATCTGGGAGAAAATCCCGAAAGGTGGCATCAAACGAATAACAAATCCGGTCTTCCAGCTGATCCATGACATATTGAGCACCGACCAAGCCTTTTAACTCAGCAATTATTTGCTGTTGCATTTTTCCCACCCCTCCCTAATTAAGGCCGTAAGCCTTGGCAATGATTTCAGCGGTGTGCAATACTTTCATATTACTGCTGCGCTGACCTAAACCGTCGGTAATGTGCATCCGGCAAGCCGAGCACCCTGTTGCCAGGATAGCTGCGCCTGTCTTTTCCGCATTGTCGAGTTTCCAATCATTGATAGTACGGGAAATTTCATAGTGGGCCATGCTAAAGGTGCCGCCTGCACCGCAGCATTTGGCGGCGTCCTTCATTTCGGCATATTCCACACCCGGAATAGCCTGCAATAATTGCCGTGGTTGTTGCGAGACCCCCATACCCCGGACAAGGTGACAAGGGTCATGATACGTTATTTTAGCTTTTACTTCACGTAATTCCTGCTTTATTCCTTGTTCAACAATAAATTCTGTAATATCTTTGACTTTTTTCGATATTTTTTCCCACAATTGTTTAACTTTAGGGTCTTCGATAATATTGCCGTATTCATGTTTTAAGGCCGCCCCACAGGAAGCACAGCCGGTAACAATATCATCATAATCTCCGTCAGCCAAAATTTTTATATTTTCTTCTGCCAAATACCGTCCTACCTGGTAATCACCGGAGGTAAACGCCGGTGTGCCGCAGCAACTCTGTTTGGCGGGAATAACCACTTCGGCATCATGAGCTTTAAGGATTTTGACAATGGCTTCGCCTGCTTCCGGGTAAATATAATTCAGCATACAGCCGGTGTAAAAAGCCACTCTGACTTTGGGCGAAGACACTGTATTCGTTTCCGGCAAGCGGGTTCTTAGCGGCGCGCTGGCTAAAGGCGGAATAATACGCCGTTGGCTAAGACCGGCACTGGGCATGGGAATACGGGCCAATTTGCCCCGGCCTTTAGGCGCTTCTTTAAAAACAACGCCCTGAAATACCGCACCCATTTTAAGACCCAGGTCAAATAACTTACGATATGTCAGTCCGGTAAAGGCTAGCTTTTTCGCTAACGGTAATCCATTTTGATCAGCCAGCAGCTTTCTGGCACTTAAAAACAGCTCATCGGTTTTTACACCTGACGGACAGCCATTCACACAGGCCTTGCACAATAAACACTTGCCCATGCGCTGCTGCAGCTCAGGTGTCAGCGGCAATTTGCCTTCGCTGACGGCTTCCAGTAGTCTCACCTTGCCTCTGGCAGTGGTATTTTCATTATCTGCGGCCTGAAACACCGGACAGACCGAACGGCAGGTACCGCAGCGAATACATTTAACCAGTTGGTTTTGCCAGGCCTCATATTTCTTATCCATTTAGTTCACCCCCTGCTGCAGTTGACGGTTGAGTATTTGTTTGGGATCAAAACTAAGTTTGGCCCGCTGCTCAAGCTCTGCCAATATGCCGCTTTGGCCTTTGCCGGCAAGCCGGTCATATTTGCCGGCTAGAACGCCACCGGCCTGCTCGACTGCAGCGCCAACGGCTTCCATAAACCTGTTGTCCGGCTGGGCTGTGGCACACGCAATATTGAGTTTACCTTCGGCTATCTGCCCAAACAAACCGGCTTTTACGCCGCTGTCTTTACTGATTTGGTAAAAGGCCTTGATGAATTCTTCCTGACGGGTAAAAGCCAGTTTGTATTCATCAGTTAATATATACTTATCTGTACTCTGATATAAATCAGTCCACTTGATCGGTGTTTGGCCGCTGCCTTCATAAGACTCCAGCACTTTCCCGCCATGTTTTTTACTCAGGGTGTCCGCATTTTGATATTGTTCAGCAACTTCTTCCTGCAAACCGTCAAACGCAAGCATTAATAGGTGCCCTGCTGGTTTATCCCCAAAAAGCTCCTGCACCTGACTGTCAACCCATAGGAGGTAGGCAGGAACCACCCGGCATTCTTTCAAATCCTTAACAAAGGCCAGCACCTCATTAAGGCCGGCAAATGTCAGTGCCACACCTTTGCGAATCTCAGGTAGCGGCAGCAGTTTCAGCAGAAATTTTACAGTAATACCATAATCGGTATACGGCGCATTAAAAAAACGGGTAAAATCATAACCGGTGACATTTTTGACGGTCTTGCCGCCGGTTTTTAATAACTCTCCTGTTGGCAGGACAACTTCCGACCCCATTAAAAAATGTTTGGCGCTCCCGTATTTTAAGCTGGCCAAGTTTGCACAGCCTTCATAAAAAAATTGGCCTACGGTTTTTCCATGGTAAAACGGGGTATCGGCAGGTAAAAAGCGGAGTCCCTGCTGAGCCAGACTGCCAGCCAATACACCCAGTTTAACACCTGGTCTGACAGTTGCGACAAGGTTGGCCGCATCAATTTCCACAATCTCATCAAGTTTAGTTAGGTCGACACTTATTCCTGTTTCCAGAGCTTGCCTGTAAACATATACAGGGTTTTCAGTATCAGATGCAGTCCGCAGTAAGTGCTGTAATTCCTCAACAGACTGAGGATACATGGGTTGATTCACAAGAATACCTCCTTTACTACCTTTCTAACGCTAGCCTAACTGCTTATTGCCAAATATGAAACCAAATCACGACCAAACGCAAAAATTGCCTGACGAACCCCGGTAAATTGTCCACAAAAAGTACTCTCGTAAATGGAGACTTAATTCAGACGGCGTTTTAACGCCGCCTGAGTTTTAGTCGGAATTATCTTAACGTTTAGCCGCTCGCCTGTGCCCGTAATGGTATACTCCCGCTTGTTTAAACGGGAGTCTTAGAGAGGGTTAGTCATTCGGATAAAGCAGCCGTACCTTTCGGTACGGCTGTGTTTGCTGCTTCAGTTTCCATAGCTGGCACTACCGACATTTTCTCCTTGCCAACGATAATAGCTTATTACAAAACCGCACTTATATCTTTACAAAATTCACCCGCAGGATACCATCTATGCCGCCGAGGAAATCCAGGGTATCCTGAGAAACCTCGGAGTCAACAGCCAATACCATCATAGCTTTTTGCACAGCCTCATTCCGGCCAAGCTGCATTGTGGCAATATTGACCTTAGCAACTCCCAGCAATGTTCCCATTTGTCCCACAACCCCCGGCTTATCTGTATTTTCCGCAATTAGCATGTTTGGAGTGGGGTTAATATCAAATTCATAGCCATTAATATTTACAATTCGTAATTCGCCAAGACCAAACGTTGTACCGCTGATGGTAAACACCTTGCCTTTGGACATAACTTTGAGTGTAAGTAGCGTCAGGTAATTGTCGATATCTGTTTCTTTGCTTTCGGTAACGGTAACGCCGCGGCTTTTGGCAATGACGCTGGCATTTACATAGTTAATCCGTTCTTTTAGAACCGGCTCAAATAGTCCTTTTAAGATAGCCAGCGAAATAACCGAAGTTTCCAGCGCTGCTACTTCGCCCCGATACACGATTTCTACTTTTTCAATGGCTTCTTTTTCCAGTTGATAATACATCTTACCCATGGTTTCGCCTAATTTCAGATAGGATTTGATAATATCAAATTCCTGCATTGGCAAAGTAGGCAGATTAACCGCATTGGGAACAATTTCACCCCGCAGTGAAGAAACTACTTCCTGGGCTACTGTTATGCCGACATTATCCTGCGCCTCAACCGTATCAGCGCCGGCATGGGGTGTTACGATAACATTTTCGCAATCTAGGAGCGGCGAAGTAGGCTCTGGTTCTCCTTCCGGCACATCAATACCAACTCGCTTAACAATCTTTTCTTTCATGGCTTCAATCAGCGCAGCTTCATTTATAATGCCTGCCCGCGCGCAATTGATAACAGTCAAACCTTTTTTCGCGGCTTTAAATTGTTCTTTGCCAATCATGCCATAAGTTTCTTTGGTTTTGGGAGTATGGACAGTGAGAATATCGCACTCTGCCATCAACTCTTCCACAGTTTCTTTCTTTTCAACACCAAGTTTTTTGAAACGGGTATCACTGATATAAGGATCATAAGCAATAATTTCCATACCAAACGATTTTAAGCGGGTAGCCACTAACGAACCAATCCGGCCCAAACCAACAATACCAACGGTTTTACCTTGAAGTTCCATGCCCTTTAGCCCGGCGCGGTCCCACACCCGTTCTTGCAAACGGTTATGCAGCTGAGGAATGTTGCGGCAGGTTGCGAACAGCAGACCGATAGTAAGTTCAGCAGCCGATACAACATTGGATTCGGGAGTGTTAACAACAATAATACCGCGCTTAGTGGCGCCGTCCATCTCAATATTGTCCACACCGTTGCCGGCACGTCCTACTACCTTTAACTTAGTGGCCTTTTGGTACAATTCCTCATTTACTTTGGTGTTGCTTCTAACAATCAGGGCGTCATATTCGCCAATAATTTTCAGCAGCTCTTCCCGCGAAAGGCCAGTTTTTACATCAACAGTAACGCCTTCCTTTGTAAGTCTTTCAATACCTTTTTGCGCAATCTGTTCAGATACTAATACTTTCATGATCTTACCTCCGTTTTTTTGTAATCCGGTTTTACCTTTTTTACTACAGAAGTTAGAAAAACTCACCCCATATCATGGGGCGAGTTTTAACCCGCGTTGCCACCCAGCTTAGACCAAAACACATCATAAGTGTGACACGATAAAGAAAACACAGCTTGCACCAATCTTCAGTGAAGGCACAAGTCGCTGCTATCCTTATTTCGCTTGTAAGAAAGTTATACTTTCTTTCAGGGGAAAATAAAAAAGTTCTCCATCCCTTTAGGGACGAGAACTATTCCCGCGTTGCCACCCATGTTGCCTTTCGGCCAACTTTAGCCGCTATAGTGGGCGGATCCCATTCTGATTCATCACCAGACACTCCCAGGCGGAACTTTGCTGCTTAGCGGACGACTCGCACCAACCGTCATCTCTCTGCACACCTTGCATTCAGCTTCCTGTTCATTGTGTTGAATATTTCATTGAAATGATTATATCGTGTATGCAACTGTAAGTCAAGTGTATTTTTCAGAAGGTCATTGTTCCACCAAAAGTTTTTTTCGCTTTGTCTAAAGACATTACTTTTGATACCTTTTCAGGCTTTTCTCATCCAAAATAATAATTTGGTGTTCCGCAAAATCAATAACCTTATCCTTTTTCAGCGAACTCAGCACCCGGCTTACCGTCTCCCGGGTTGTCCCCACCAAATTGGCTAAATCCTGGCGTGTCATATCAATGGCAATCTGAACACCGCCGGCAACCGGCTGGCCATACTGCTTTGATAGGCGGCCAAGCACCTGGGCTGTGCGCGAAACGGTATCAGATAATGCCAGTGTTCTGATCTTCATCTGGGCATGAATTAATTTTTTGCTCATCACTTGGATAATATGCAGCGCAATACGGCTGTTTTCTGCTACCACATTCTCCAGGTCACTGTTTTTTATAATGCCGATAACCGAGTCTTCAATTGCCACAGATGTAGCTGGATAAGATCCCCGATTAAATAGCAGCACTTCGGCAAAAACTTCACCAGGTCCCAAAATATTAATAATGTGTTCGCGGCCGTCAGGTGCCATCTGCGTAATTTTAACCTTGCCACTTTTTATGTAATGAAAGCCTTCTCCCGGCTCACCTTCCATAAAAATTATCATATTTTTTTTATAGCGCCGTTCAATAGTAACTGTATTAATCGCAGCTAAATCGGCGGGAGCCAGTTCTTCGAAAATTGGTATATGCTTTAAATATTCCAAGCCCTGCATGTCTTTCTCTCCTCTCACACACCAACGCAAACAATCACATTTACACCTACTGTTATTATAATTATAACTAAAAAAGTCCAGCCCGCAAGCTGGACTTTTGTTGCCTACAAATAGGTTAACCTAAGCGCACCACGGTCTCCGCCTGCGCTACAGCTCAGCGGAAACCATGTTGTCTTTACCGTATAGGTAGCCCCCTATTCTCCAGGGCTGATAGCTCCTACCGGGCAAACGGCTGCACAAGCGCCGCAATCAATGCAAAGACCTGGGTCAATTTCATATTGGCTGTCGCCTTCCGAAATCGCCTCAACCGGACAAACCGGTGCACAGGCACCGCACTTCACACATTCAGAACTGATTTTAAATGCCATGTTTAAGCCTCCTTCCTTGTTGCTGGTCGTCTTTGCGACGTCCACTTTAATTATACCGCAATTTGGACTTGAAGTCTGTGATAAAAATCATATTTAGTATCTGCAACTTAGCTTGATTTTAAGAAACTGTGTTCAAGGAAATTATTGTTTTCTTATTTATCGGATGACAAACCTGTTCTAATACCCCTATCTCTAGGCGGGAGTATTACCCCTACGGCCACAGGCGAATGGCTAGACGTTAGGATAATTCGACTAAGATTCAGATGGGGTTCCCCCCCCCATCTGAATCAAGTCTCATTTATGATATAATGAAGTATATTTTAACCAAAACTAAAGGAGAAATGCTCATGCCCAAGCTGTTTCAGCTAATTACTGCCATAGCACTGGCCGTAATGCTAGTAAGTCCGGTCAGCGCCGCCACGATTATTAATGGCCAATATGCCGATTATCAGGCCGGAACTTTCGATGATGTCAAGGTCACCGTTCCTGTTGACACTTACTATGAACGTTTAACTGATTATGCTAACGGCTATTCTGTGCTTGTCCCGCAAGGGCTAAAACTTGACGCTTCTTTATCGCCTGTAGTGACGGTTTTAACAAATGATCTAGTGCGCATGGAAATTTTTTATGACAATTTTACCAACACCGAGGCCTCTACTGCCGACTATATGGTGTACAGCAACAGGTTTTTAAATAACACCCGCGATCATACCTTGCTTGCCGATGATACATACCGGGAAAACGGTTTCAAAATCCACTTGCTGAACTGGACAAGACGCAAGCTTGCTCACATGCCTAATGACAAGAACTATTATGCCAGTATTGAGCTAGCCAAAAACTCCAATGAGGTTTACACAATTATTATTAAATCCACCCAGCCTATCGAAAATGCGGGAGAAATTGCCACAAGTTTTACATTGGTCGAACGGCAGGGAACACCGCAGTTTAACCGTACGGAAGCCAAATCGACTACACCTTTTAGTGCTGAAACCCGTGCAGTTTACGACAAATTTTTCAGTGTATCAAGCCCGTTGCGCTGGGGTATTTTCGAGCCGGTCGCACCCCAGAAATTCGAAAATCTGGATGCACTCGAAGCCCGCCTCGATTATAAATTCCCAGTCTTGGTACGTTATCAGTCATTCACTGAAAGATTGCCGATCATGGCGCTTAATGCGGCTTATGAACGCGGCAGAATTGTGGAACTGACACTGCAAACCGGTTATGATTTCACTGACAACTCGAGTGTAATTTACGACATTCTGGATGGGAAATATGATGAGTATTTGGAAATGTACGCCAAGCAGATAAAGTACTTTGGGCATCCTATTCTTTTTCGTTTAAACAATGAAATGAACGGTGACTGGTGCTGGTACTCTGCGCATTATTACAGTAAAGACGCCGAATTATATAAAGCCATGTGGCGCTATATTCGCAGCGTATTTGACGCCAACGGCATTGATAATGTCATCTGGGTCTGGAATCCACACGATTTATCCTTCCCTGCTTTTAAATGGAATCATCATATGATGTACTACCCTGGCGATGAATATGTGGATGTCGTCGGATTAACAGGCTATAATACCGGCACCTATTTCCCCGGTGAAAGGTGGCGGGAGTTCTCCAGTATTTATCCGCAAGTTTATACCGAATATACCCAGCAATTTTCCAAGCCGTTTATGATTACCGAGTTTGGTTCCAATTCGTTTGGCGGCAATAAGCCCCAGTGGATGAACCGCATGTTTGAGCAAATCGGTCAATTTGATAAAATAAAAGTTGCTATTTGGTGGAACGGAATTGATCGCGATTCGCAAGGCAATCCCGGCCGCATCTATCTGTTGGACGAAACCGAGGAAACAACCGAAGCCTTCCGGCAAGGGTTAACCAAATTCACCCGCCAGTAACCGGCCTTATAAAGAAAACACGGCTTGCGCCGAGCTTTAGCGAAGGCGGAAGTCGATGTTGCTCTTATCCTGTTTTTAAGAAAGTTATACTTTCTGTTAGGGAAACAAAACTGCCGGCGTGAACTAATCACGCCGGCAGTTTATTATTTGTATCCACATTATGAAAAATCTTATGACTTGCGGCGATGCCGTTTGATCGACATCATAATAAATTTGCGGGCTTCCTCCCGGTTGACGGGTTTACGGCTCTCCATTTCCTGTATTGCCCGTTCCCAGGCGGCAGCCAGACTTTCTCCGGTTTTGGCCATGGTTGTTCCAGTTGTTATACTAAGCGGCAGCTCCGGATGGCGCAGATTATGAAGATCAATATTATACTTAATATCTTTTTTCACGTCTTCCAGCGCTTCTGGTGAAACTTCGTAAAACATAGCAACAAACCTGTCACCGTCCATGCGGGCCGCTATACAGTCAGAACCGGCAACCTGTTTAAGAATATCGGCGGCGGCTGTGATAATGGTATCACCAGCCAAATTTCCTAAAAAGTCGTTGATTACTTTCATACCGTCAATACTTAAAACAATAAACCCTATATCAGGTTTACCATACCGGGCAGCTATTTTTTTCTCAAATACCGACCGGGTATATAGAGTTGTCAACCCATCACCTGCAGGCAAATCATCCATACTCATTGTTTTAAACTCCGTCGCAGCCAGTCGCTGTTGCTGTTTTTCAACAAGCTCCTGGCGGTCAATCGTGTTTGTCTCCGCAGGTTCTATCTGTGGTTCTAATTTAGGTTCAGATTTAAGTTTACGCAACTGAGCAGCTATTGGTTCAAACTCACTGGGAATAACCGGCTCTTTTTGGGCGGCGGCGCGACTTCCTTTATACGCAGCCGCTGCCAGCATCTTATCAATGACAGCCGCCGGTGTTGGCGCAACTACTTCCGCAGCCATATTATTCTGCCGTTTTTTGGCGGCAATAATCCTAGTGGTTTTAGCAGCATCACCAGCGAACGAAACCGTGCCCGCCTCTGAAGCAACATTTGCCGTCTCAGCGGCAATTCTTTCAATGAGCTTTGTAGCGGCAAGCGTTTTTGCTGCTGCTGCATCACTATCAGGCAGCGACTTCTTTTCTGCCGCCTGATCGGCATCAGCTGAATTTAACGCAATTATTTCGGCTATCTTTCTGACAGCAATACTTTCCGGAGGTTCTGACGCCGTGCCGCCAAAATCTTTTATAAACAAACCGGCTTCCTCATCAGGCAGCAATCCGGGTGCCACTCTGTTGCCCATAGGTCTTGGAGCTTTTCTGGTTCTCAGCTTTTCACGCTCAGCCGTTTTTGATCGCGCTGCCTCAAAGGGTAACTCCACAACTTCCCGGGAACGGCGCAATAGATAGCCCAATGCCAGTAAAGGAATAATCCCTAAAAGATACATGCCTGCCAACCAAGCCAACCAGCGGCCGGCAACCTGCTGTTCACTAATACCGACAGGTGCTAAGTTCGCAAACATTGCCTCAATAGTTTCCTGGCGAATAACGCCGTAGAAAACACCGGTGACCACTCCATCGACAGTAGCTGGCACAGCGATCACCGTAACTTCTTCACTTAATAGCCAGTCAGTTCCTGTGACTCGCCCCATAAACTCCCGACCGGCAGCCGCATCAACAAAATAATTCTTGCCGGCAATATTTTGAACACCACTCTGACTTGTATCAAACTGAACTTTGCCGTCAGCTCCCGCATAACCAAGTGCCGCAAGCTCCGTAGTCTGGAAACTGCGTAAATCAGTAGGCAACGCCTCCGGATCACTCAGGGAGACTGCATTAATTTTTGCAATACTTCTCAGATATGTTGTCTGCCCTGACAACCAGTAGACTTCGGCTTCAGCTCTGAGTTTTGCATCCTGTATCTGATTAAGTTCTGTTACATATTGCTTTTCAACAAACATTACTTCTGCACCGAAAATTAAGGGTAACACCAAGGCTGCCAATATCACAAGTTTGATGATATTACCCTTTGTATTCATTGTTTGCATGCGAATCCCCCTGTAAACGTATCCCCTGATACTGCGCCGTCTTTTCGCGCAGGCCCGTGCCGTTACTGTATTTGTCCTGATACAGGCGGCTATCTTCTCTTTACGACCTAACAATATCCAAGATATTATTTGACACAACGCTTTAATATCCTGCCCACATTAACCCTTACTTGCTACCGCGCATACAATATAGAAGATTATTGGGAGGTGAATATATATGGCCTTATTCCGGGCTTACAAAAAATCAACTAAACCCAAACCGATTGTATATGACGATATGTCCTGCACGACAGAGCTTTGTCCCAACCATCCTGATTTATTACTGCTCCGCGACGCAGCCGCTGACGAACGCAATGCCATTGCGTTTTATCTGGAAGCATCCCGAACGGCTTGCCTGCCCCGGCTATTTCTCGATGTAGCCGAAGACGAAATGCAGCACTATGTTGAAATCATGCGCGAAGTTTCCCGTCTGGATCCAGTACAGGCTCAGATGTTTAGCGAGCAGGAGCTTGATATCCTACTCATGACCCGGCCCTTATTCAAACCCAAAGCCAAAGCAGTTGAAGCCGGCGATATCCAGGTAGTTCCCCCTAGCCGCAAAGAGATGCCAACCGTCATCCTGCTAACCAAAGCCTTAAATGACGAACTCCTGGCAACAAATAAATATCAAAAATATATGGAAACAGCCGAAGATCCCGAAGTCCAGCGTCTGTTCTGCCATTTGATGAATGAAGAAAAAGAACATATTGCCGAGTTCACCGCAGCGCTGTTTGAACTTACCCACGAACCGCTGCCGCCGGAAGAAGAAGCTTAGTACTTAATAACTGAAAAGGATAGGTATTTCCTATCCTTTACTTGCCCTTACGGTGTACAGGCTGTTTGGCGCTCGTTTCAGTTTTAGTTTTTACTTTAGCCGGTACGGCAGTCAGTATTACCTGGTTATCCTGGCAGGCAACCTTAACTTGATAATCTACAATACCTTGTTTATAAAGATTAAGTTTGAGTTCCAGCAGGGCCTTGCCAACCGACTCTTTGAGTTCTGGCGTAAGATAGGCATTATTAATATCTTCTGCCGCATCTTTTTTTGCCATTTTTACCGGTCTTGGAACAGTTTCTTCCAAGATTTCAGTCTCAAAGGTGGACTCTTCCTGCCACCCTTTAAGCATCTCGCTATCGCTAAGATTTTTCTTGATTTTTACCAAACTAATTACCTCCCGGATATCCCACACCAAATTAGACATGCTGCACTTTTGATATTCTAGTATTTCTTTACCTGCGCCTTCAAATCCTTCCGCTAAATAAACAGTGACTTAAGGGTAACAAAAACAGTGAGAATTTCAGGTATTCCTGAGATTCTCACTGTCCATTCACGCAATTAGTCTTCCCGGATGGTACCGTCTGTACCAATAATTACAACCTGCCAGGGAATCATTTTGCCGCTTTGCAGCAGCGCCTCTTTAACCGAATTTACCAAGCCGCCGCAACAGGGTACTTCCATGCGGAGTACGGTAAGGCTTTTGATTTCGTGTAACTTCAATATTTCAGCTAACTTTGCGGTATAATCAGTCTTATCCAGTTTGGGACAGCCAATAACCGTAATCTTATTGCGCATGAACTCGTTATGCAGATTGGCATAGGCATAAGCTGCGCAATCAGCAGCCACCAATAAATGGGCATTATCAAAATATGGGGCACTTGCCGATACTAACTGCAATTGGCAGGGCCATTGACGCAGCTGAGAAGTTGGGACATCCGCCATACTGGCGCTAGTGCTGACTTCTGGATTTCTTTTGATCTCTTTAGCCATACTTCCCGGGCAGCCACAGGCCATTGGAGGCAAAGCAGCTGCAGCCTTGGTGGCAACAAGCCGCTCCTGAACAGCTGCTTCATCAAAAGCCGGTGCTTCCCGTTCTATAATGTTAATGGCATCGCGCGGACAATCAGGCAGACAGGCACCAAGCCCGTCACACAGGTTATCAGCTACCAGTTTGGCCTTACCGTCAACCAATTGCAGTGCTGCTTCATGACAAGCGTTAATGCATAATCCACAGCCATCGCACTTTTCCTCATCTATAGTAACAATCTTTCTCAGCATATCTATTCTCCTTTATCACTGTTTTTTGAAGTAGGTTATATTCTTAGCTTAATAATATACCATAACTCGCTAACATGCGGTGATTCAAATCACAGTGGCTTACTTAGAAAAAAAGACAGGCTCTACTGTCCTGTCTACACATGCGCTACCTACTGGCTAACTATGGCTCGATGGTTATAGCAGCTTTCATATTCCAGCGAACTCGTGTATCTTGTTGCGCCAACTTAATAACTACCTGATAAATTATGTCCTCTTGCTTTTTCTCACCATAAGAACTGACACTCACTACACTTCCGGGTATTTCAAGACCCGGGATGGCTTCAAAAGTCACCTTCGCCGCCGCTCCCGGCCGAATACGGGCTGCTTGGGTTGCCTTTACATCTTCGGTATGAATTTGCCAGGCCGCATAGTCTCCTAAATATATTACCGGTGCAGTTGTTGTCCCATACTCACCAACCCGCGCATTAAGAAAAGCAACTGTACCGTCAAACGGCGCGTATACTACACTTTGTCTGACCTGTGACTGTATTTCATCCACTGAGGCCCGCGCACTGTCCACCGCTGCCTGACGGGCAGGGATAATGGTGTCTACGCTATTACCGATGTGAGCAGTATTCATAACATATCTCGACTCCTCGGCAGCCGCTTTGCTTTCCATATAGGTAGCATGGGCCTGATCTACCTGTTGCTGAGATGCCCCGCCAATGTTATAAAGATGCTCCACCCTCTGCCATTCAGCCCGAGCCCGGTTAAGTTCAGCCTGAGCAGCCGAGAAGGCAACCTGTTTATAGGCTATTTCTTCCACCCGGTTTTGTTTTGCCCATTCGAGCATTTCCTCGGCATAGGCCAGATCAGCCTGAGCCCGTCGCAGTTTGCTGCTGACCTCGGCATTTTCTAAGCGCAAAAGCACTTGTCCAGTCTTAACCTGTTCACCAGCAGTCACCGGCGTCTCTGCAACCATGCCGGCAGCTGGCAATGTCAGCGCTGCATACCGAACCGGAACGGCCATACCATGCACGACAATATGCTGCTGCGCTTGCTGCTCCTGCTGGAGAGCTACTACATCTGCAGACGATTGTGGAAACTTCCCTATATATAGATAAAACCCGGCTGCCGCCAAGACTGCCAAACCGATAATTACCTTGTTGCGCGCCTTTGTCATTCGCATTCCCCTTACTAAGTATATCCAGTCAATTTTGCTAAACCGAGTTCACTTATTCGACTTTTATTTACAAAAATCCTCTTACTATAAAGAAACTAACAACGCAATTAAGAAAATGGGAAAAACCAAAAGGCGCTGCCTAGCCAGGTTTATTGAACCTAGTTAGGGCAGCACCCAGCAATCTTACGAAATTATTCTCGAAACTTACGATAATCTATCAAGTCATCAACAGTAACCACCGGCATATTGTTCTGTTTAGCAAACACCACTATTTCCGGCAATCGCGCCATGGTTCCATCCGGGTTTGTCAGTTCACACAATACACCATAAGGTTTGAGACCGGCAAGCCGCATTAAGTCAACATTGGCTTCTGTATGACCAGGCCGTTCTAATACTCCACCGGTTTTCGCTCGCAAAGGGAAAACATGACCGGGCTGGCGTAGGTCGTGCACACAAGCCTTGTCCGCTATTGCCGCTTTTATCGTAGTAACGCGGTCAGCAGCCGACACTCCGGTAGTTACTCCCTTTGCCGCTTCGATGGAAACAGTAAATGCTGTCTGAAAACTACTTGTATTGTTTTCTACCATCATTGGCAACGCTAGTGCCTGAACTTTATCCTCCGGCAGGCATAAGCAGACAATACCGCTACCTTCACGAATTAACAGCGCCATTTGTTCTGCAGTTAGTGATTCAGCGGCAAAAAAAATGTCACCTTCGTTTTCTCGTTGCTCGTTATCTGTTACTAATACACCCCGGCCATTAGCCAAAGCATTTACTGCTTGTTTCACCCGCTCCTCTGAGCTGCCAAACTGACTTAGCAATGTCTGATTCATAGTAATGCGCCTCCTATAAGTTATAGTAGGACTTACTAAATCAGGGCTATTAGGCAGACAGCAGCTAACCAAAAATACTCTTGAAGCTTCGAAATAATGCTGACTGCCTTATTCTCTTTCGTCCGGACTATACCGTCGGCACTGGCATCTCACCAGTTCTGCTGACCTCTTCGTAAACACGAAGAGCGCTCGCGGGCTCCCCAGTACAACTGGGATACCGCCGGTGGGGACTTGCACCCCGCCCTGAGAATAAGTCTCACATTTGTCATTATACTCTCCACCCATTATTTGTCAACTAACTCACCGGCACGCTTTAATCCACTCATCGGTGGAAAGCACCTTGGAAAAGCGCATGGCTTGCGTGATCAGAATGGCCTGGTGCAGCTCCTTGGCCGTAATCGTTCCCGCATAATTGGCTATATCGAGCGTACCTGTGGCATCAGCGAGAAATTCCACAGTAAAGCCCAGATGCATAGCCTGCCGGGCAGTTGTGTCACAGCACATTTGCGTCATATAACCGCTGATAACCAGGGTATCTACGCCTAATTCCCGCAAACAGCTTTCAAGCTCAGTATTGGTAAAACTTCCAGGAAGCGCCTTATCAATAATCCGCACATAAGACCGGGACAAAAGTTCTGTGTGCAATTCCCAACCAGCGCTGCCTCTGGCAAAAGCCGCAGCGTTTTCCGGAGCACTATGCCGGATAAGAATAACCGGGATCGCCTGTTCGTTGGCGGCATCCACAGCCTTAAGCATCTGGCTGAAGCTGCCTGCCGGGTAAGTTACAGGTAATTTGCCGGTAAAATATTCATTTTGCACATCAATGACCAGTAATGCTCTTTTCACTGTCATTCCCCCTACGCTTTTATTATTTTTAATTATACCGGCAGCTCCCCTTGCGCCGCAAAAGCATTTACCTATTTTTAATTTTGCCAGCAGAGTATTTTGGGGCAAATTTTTTCACATAGCTGTTACCGGCAAAACAGGTGGTGTATTTTTCATGATTTTTATATAATCAAAGTAACTAAACCAACAGGTTCTGCTATATTTTTCCCAAATCCCTTTGTGGTTTTCGTCGAAATTGAAATCATGACCTATTTGAGAGGAGAGTAACCATGAATTATGTATGTGTCAAATGTGGCCAAAAGTTCTCGCTGGCCAGCAACCAATGGAAATGTGACTGTGGTGGCTTGCTGCATCTGGAGTACACAAAAAAGCCGGTAGATTTTACGGCAACAGCTGTCGCGCGCAACCATTCACTTTGGAAGTATATTGACGCCCTGCCGTTTGACCTGGAGGACTGCTGGCAGCAGGTTACCTTAGGCGAGGGTGATACCCCGTTGATTTCTGTTGGCAAAAGCCTGTACGCCAAAGCCGATTATTATATGCCTACCCTCTCCTTTAAGGATCGCGGTGCTGTCACTCTTATTGCCATGGCCAAAAAACTGGGCGTAAACCGTGTTGTTGCCGACAGCAGCGGTAATGCCGGCACAGCCATTGCCGCCTATGCTGCTCGCGCGGGTATTGCCTGTGATGTTTTCGTGCCGGCCTCGACCTCTGATAAAAAGATCAAACAAATCGAAGCCCATGGGGCCATTATCCATAAGATACCGGGAACGCGCGAGGATACCGCCCAAGCAGCTATTGATATGGTACAAGAAACCAACCTGTTTTATGCCAGCCATATTTATAATCCGCTGTTTTGGGAAGGAACCAAAACCTACTTCTACGAAGTATTTGAGCAGTGTAACGGCAGTATGCCTGATGCTTTTATTATCCCGGTTGGCAACGGCACTTTACTGCTGGGCGCACACATTGCCTTCAAGGAACTACTCTCCTGGGGGCTTATTGATAAACTCCCCAAAATTCTAGCGGTGCAGGCTGAAAACTGTTCCCCGATTTCAAAAGCCTTCCAGGCCGGCAAGTCTACCGTAGATGCTGTAGAAAATACCGGCACACTAGCCGAAGGCATTGCCATTGCCGCGCCGGCCAGAGGCGCCGAAATCTTAGCTGCCGTCCGCGAAACCGGCGGCGACATCATTGGGGTAACAGAAGAGAGCATTGTTGATGCCAGACAAAAAATGGCCGTCCAAGGCATCTATGTGGAGATAACCTCAGCAGCCAATTATGCCGGCTATTTAAGTTTTGTTAAAAAATATCCTTCACTGCAAAACCAATTTGTTGTGTTCCCGCTTTGCGGCGCCGGTATAAAAAGCAATTAGCCTTTACCCGTCATGCGCAGCTTATTCGGTTATTTCCAGTCCGTCGAACTGCATATTGTAATATTTGGCATACAAGCCGTTTTGCGTCAGGAGTTCCTGGTGGTCACCGCATTCTTGAATTTGTCCGTCATTGATGACAATAATCTGATCAGCATGACGAATGGTGCTCAGACGGTGGGCAATAATGATGGTCGTCCGGTTTTTGGCCAGTTCCTCCAGCGAAGCTTGAATATGGCGCTCGCTCTCATTATCAAGAGCCGAGGTGGCTTCATCCAAAATTAGAACCGGCGGATTTTTAAGAAACACCCGTGCAATCGCAATCCGCTGCTTTTGTCCGCCAGACAGCCTCACTCCCCGCTCACCGACATAGGTATCATAGCCCTCTTCCAAACCAACAATAAACTCATGAATGTTGGCTCTTTGCGCCGCAGCAACAATCTCGTCCTGGGTTGCATCCGGCCGGCCATACGCAATATTGTCTCTGATGCTGCCGGCAAATAAATACACATCTTGCTGCACAATGCCAATAGCATTGCGCAGCGATGCAAGGGTAACATCCCGAATATCCTGTCCGTCAAGCAAAATCGAGCCGGCTGTCACATCATAAAACCGTGGCAGCAACGAGCAGATGGTTGTCTTGCCGCCGCCGGACGGGCCAACAAGCGCAATAGTTTTGCCTGCGTCTACGCTAAAGCTGACCTGATTGAGCACAGCATTGCTGCCATCATAAGCAAAACTCACATCCTGATACTCAATATGCCCCTGCACCTTGGCAAGTGTCCTGGCTCCTTCTCTGTCCACAATTTCAGGCTTAGTTGCCAGCACTTCAGCAAACCGCTTGAACCCGGCATAGCCTTTTTGAAATTGCTCGGTGAAGTTAATCAGCACATCTAACGGATTAATAAAAATGGCAATATACAGCGCATACACCGCTAGATCGGTTGCTGCTAACTGGCCTTTGGCGATAAAATAGCCGCCGCTCACCAGCACGACCACATATAAGAGCCCCTCCAGCAGACCGTTACCAGCATGGAAGCTTCCCATAATTTTGTACACGCTTTCTTTGGAGTCAAGAAAAGCCTCATTGCCGCGGCGGAACTTTTCCTGTTCAATCTTCTCATTGGCAAACGACTTAATTACCCGGATGCCAGCCAGACTATCCTGAGCCAAAGCATTGACAGTGGCAATCCGTTTACGGTTTTCCATGAAAATTACTTTCATACGCTTATTTTGGTAATAACTGAAAACCGTCATACTAATCGCAATGGTAAATAAAATCAAAGTCATGGGCACATTAATCATCATGAGCAGAATAAACGAACCCAATAGTTTCAGGCAAGAAATAAAAATATTTTCTGGTCCGTGGTGTGCCAACTCGGAGATGTCAAACAAATCGGCCACCAGTTTGGACATCATTTCACCGGTATTGTTTTTGTCATAATAAGAAAAAGATAAACGCTGCAGATGATCAAACAAATCCTGCCGCATATCACTTTCCATCCGCGCACCCATCACATGTCCCCAGGTGGTAATATAATACTGGCATACATACCGAATGATATAAAGCGTCATCATACCGGCGCCAACATAACCAATGATGTCAATAAACCGTTCGGTTTGCTGGACCAGCAAAATTTTCGTTAAGTAATTGAGCACCTGCGGAAAAACCAGATCAATCACCGAAACCAGTACGGCACAAACCATATCAGCATAAAAAAGCGTTCTGTACGGCTTACAATAATGCAAAAAACCTGCAAAAATAGACATAATAAAACCCTCTCACAAACCAAAAATATAGTCTTACAAAATCTTAATCAATAGGCTCATAGCGGATCTCCCAGGTCAGCGTACCCTTGCGGCTGGCATCCCGGAAAATAGGCCTTTCATGCATACTGTAGCCTATTACCGCAATTTCCACCGCCCGCCGGTCTGGTGAAAACGTTTTATTAACGGTACCGGGAGCTAGTTTTTCCACTTCGCCATTTTCCCAGACAATCTTAATTAACGATTTATCGGCATGTTCACCGGCAGCCTGAAAGTTGACAATGGTTATATCCCGCCCAGCCCGACCGGCAAAAACCTGGCGTAATTCCACTTTACCTTCAAAAGGCACCTGGTTTCCCCTGATAATGCGCAGCGTAGGCAAGGGTGTAATTGTAACCTTATTGGCCAGATCTTCCGTATTGATTATGGCGGTTTCCGGGATTACCTGCTTTTCTGTTACAGGATAAACCATATTCATAGCCAGCACTGCCAGCAGCATAATAACAGCGCCCAGCACAAAGCTCTGCCATGACTTTATCATATAAACTATCCCCACCTTACCAATTAGCACTATATTGAGTATATCATAAATGGAAACTTAATTCAGGTACTTAGCCGCCCGCCTATGCTCGCTGGAATATGTACTCACCAATTGTAGAAACGTCAGCAGTACGAACAAGTTAGTCATCAGCTAAAATGCAAAAGAAGGAATGCCTCTTGCAACAAGAGCATTCCTTCTTACTGTTCCCCCGGCAAATTGTCTTGAAACAACAGTTCATTGTCTGTCGGAGTATTTCTCGGGTTTTGCTGTTTTATCTGCGCGTTTTTTGCCTTCCGGCAATTCGCCCTTAACGCTTAATTCTTCTGCACTCTCTAGCTGCATAGCCGCTAAACGGGTGTGACTTTTCCTCCAGCTTTTATTGGTTTCTTTCAGTTGCAGACCATTATTAACAAAATACACTGCCGAAAACAGAGCTACAAACCCCAGACCGGCAAATAGCCCCGCGCCCTGACCGGGAATAAGCGGCATACTTGCAATTACAGCTATAATACTTACCAATGCCAATTGGGAGGTCAGGGGAAACCCGGGAAGTTGGCATTTTCCCTGCGGCGGACAACCGTGCTGCTGCCGTAGACGATAGTGGGTTGCAAGAATAACCAGATAGGAAAACAGCAACGCAAAGCCACCTGAGCTTACCAGGAAAAGATATACCTGCGACGGCAGCAATAGTCCCATTCCAAGGCCACCCAGCATGGCTGAGCCTGAAAAAAGAATACCCCGGTAGGGAATATCCCCTTTATCGCGCAGCCAGGGCGGAGCATGCTTTTCCTCTGCCAGCGAACGCAGCATACGCCCCAGTCCGAACATAGCGGCCAGCATTGTTGACAGAATGGCAGTAACCAGCACAATATTAATAACATTGCCGGCCCACGGCAAATTCCAAGCGGTCAGTGCTGTTACCAATGGACTTTGCTCTGGAGTCATAACTCCGGTCGGCACAAGCAGCAATATCGCCACAATAGCTGTTACATATAAACCAACTAAACCAAACACAGTATAGGCAATTGCCTGTGGTACTATCCTATCCGGGTTGGCAGTTTCTGAGGCCGCTAACCCAATAATCTCAAAACCTGCATAAGAAAACATAACAATCAGCATACTGCCCGCAATACCACCAATACCTGCCGCAAACAACGGCTCTCTTGTTACAATGCCTGTACCCACCCGCTCGGCTCCAGGTAGCACCCCACTGACAATAACCGCACTCAGCACCACAAAACCAACAATGGCGAACAACTTAATCGCAGCAAGCCCGCCTTCAAGTTTACTTAACTTGTCAGCACCAAAAAGATTGAGCACAGTAACAACAACAATTACCGCTGCCCCCAGCAGTGGCAACGAAAACCCAGCAAACCAAGCCTGCAACAATGCCGACACCGCTATCGCCTCACTCGACATTGCTAATACCAACCCTGTCCAGTAGACCCAGCCTACAACAAAACCTGCGGCAGGTCCATATGCTTTTTCGGCAAATGTGCGAAAAGAACCGGGAGCCGGATCAGCCACCGTCATTTCCGACAGGGCGTACAAGATGGTATAGACCAGCGCACCGCCTAATACAAAAGCTAGTATAATTGCCGTGCCTGCAGCTTTGATAGCTACAGCCGATCCCAGAAAAAAGGAACCACCAATTACCGTGCCCAGCGCCATCATCGTTAATTGCCACGCCGATAATCCTGCACCTTGCTTTTTCAATCTAGCCCCTCCTTAATAACCAACTCAACTTTCTTTACAAGTATCTACCAAGGAGGGTTATGTTATAACTCACAAGCATTTTCATCATTGTAGGTTTTCATGGAATAATGTGGAATACTATACTCCAGCAACAATTACAAACACTTATTACAAAGCAAGTGTTAAGGAGAGGGTATAATTGATACGGATCGGAGTTATTGGACAATCTGGGGAAATACCGGCGGAAACCAACCTGCTGGCCGAAGAAATCGGTAAGGAAATCGCATTATCCGGTGCCCTACTATTTACCGGCGGCACCAGCGGAGTTATGGGAGCCGTATCCCGCGGTGCCAAACAGGCAAATGGGTTGGTTGTGGGTATTTTGCCGGGTGATTCCACAGATGTTGCCAATAAACATATTGATATTCCGATCTCAACAGGTCTCAGTTTTGACTACCGCAGCCTGATTTTAGTCCATTCGTCTGACGTTATCATTATGATAGCCGGCGGCAATGGTACTTTAGGCGAATTGTCAGCAGCCTATTTAAACCGCAAACCTGTCGTCATTATTGAAACCTCAGGCGGCTGGGCAGCCAAAGTCAAAGGCATATCCTATGAAGGCTGCTATCTTGATGAACGCAAGTGGGTTAGGCTTGACTATGCACTAACAGCAAAAGAAGCTGTTGATACTGCATTGAAGCGCATTAAGGAAAGGCCAAGCCAAGTACGGGAGGAGATTTTTCCATGAAACTAATTGACATAAACACTTGGGACAGAAAAACCCATTACGAATTTTTTAAAAGAATGGATTATCCGCAATATAATATCTGTACCAATATTGATATTACCCGGTTTCTACCTGCAGTAAAACAAAAACAGCTGCCCTTTTATTATGCCATGATCTATGCCGCAACTTATGTGCTAAACAATATGGAAGCATTTCGCTATCGTAGCCGTAATCAGCAGGTAGTGCTGCACGATAAAGTCCACCCGTCCTTTACCGCTATGTCACCAACGTCTGATTTATTCAAGCTTGTGGTAACACCACTGGAGGGTTTGCCGGAAACCTTTGCGCAAAATGCCAAAAAGCAAGCCGCTGCGCAAACTCAGTTTATCACCAAAGAGGCAGTCGGCAGAGATGATGTCATCTATATAACCTGTGTTCCCTGGGTAACCTTTACCCATATTTCTCACACCATTTCCTTAAACAAGGATGATTCCATTCCCAGAATCTCCTGGGGTAAATACTTTCCCGGCGGTGACAAAATCCTGCTGCCGTTTTCGGTTCAGGCTCATCATTCTTTTGTTGACGGTATTCATATCGGGAGATATATTGACAGCTTGCAGAAATATTTGGATAACAGTAAATAATCACTTTATCGGCTCTTCCCACCATCCGAACGCAATTCTACCGGCAGTAGGTATTGTTGGCGATTCCGGATTGGACAAAAAGATCAGAAAAGAACCGCCAGGCGCAAATATGAATTTTCCCTGTTCATCGTCGACTAGTGTAGTCTCCGGCTGACCGCGCCGCACAAAGGCTTTAACCCCGCCCTCGGGCTCGCCAATCACCTGTGTGGCATACTGAAGTTGTATGCGGGGCTCCGGCAAAGGGTAACACGCCAAATTAGCAGGAGTAACCAAGGTTGATGTTTGGATATTTCCGGGGGGATTAGCGTTAAACCAGAATTGAGCCCGGAATGTGGATTGGCTTATGTCACTTACCGTCCAGACAGCCACATGCAGCCGCACTCCCGAATTTTCAGGATTGTACAGTCTGGCCCAGGCGCTGGTACCGTCGCCGAAGGTTAAGTCGTCGGCGTAACCCACAAAATATTTGCCTTCCAGAGATTTAGCCAGGTTGATAGGTATGTCCACCCGGTATTTCAAATGTGTTTTGCAGGAAGATGGATACGGGCACTTCAGGCCGCTATGCTTAGGCATAAAATATTCCTCCTTTCACAAACTATCTGTCTTATTCTATGCCTGGCATACTAGAAGGTTCTGAAACCCAAAGCAGCTTGTCAAAAATTCACATTGTGGTACAACATTATCTTGCAGCAATATTAATTTATTGCTTAAATCTATCGATATATAGGAAAAATATGTATATTAGGTGTGATATCTGTGGATGAAAAATCAGCCGTTGTTTTAACAGATGAAGAATTGGAATCCTTGCTGCAAGACCTACCGCCAATCCTCAAAGAACTGCTTATCGAGGATTACCAGAAGAAACGCAGCAAGCTTCTCTGTGAAAAACTGCGGACAATGGAAACCTGGCAACCAACATCGAGTGGCTCTTAAATAATGATACCCCTTAATAAAAAAAACACGGCTCGCGTCATACTTTAGGATAAGTCCAAGTCGATGTTGCTCTTATCCTGCTCTTAAAAAATTATACTTTCTATTAGGTAAATAAAATCCACCGTTTCCATATTTCATCGGAATAACGGTGGATTTTGTGCTTTTCTTTTTGACGCCTGTAGTCGTTTTTCGGTCAATCCATACGGGTGCCAGTTTAACCTCCGGAGTCATTGCCCGGTTTGGTTTGCCGGCAATTTTCAGGGTGTTAGGGTTTATGGTTCCGCATTTTATTGATCTTTTGTCTTTAGACATAGCTTGCATCTCCTATGCTGTTACCATTATAAATTGGATGCCTGCTTTTTGGCAATTCTGGTGACATTTCTACTCCTCATAAATGGAGACTTAGTTCAGACGGCGTTTTGATGCCGTCTGAATTCTAGTCGAAATTATCCAGGGACTTAGCCGCTCTTACTTCCGCTTTAGAAGCGGGAGTGTTAGAGCGGGTTGGTCATCGGATAAATCATTTTCTTAGTCATGCCACCATCTATGACAAAAGATTGACCGGTAATAAAAGCCGACTCCCTTGACACCAAAAACGCCGCCATATTGGCCACATCTTCCGGAATACCTACCCGTCCGGCCGGATGCTGAGAATGATCTTCAGGCCGCAATTGATCCGGATTGCCGGCATCAATCCAGCCCGGACAAATGGCATTTACCCTAATTGCAGGTCCCAGCGAATTAGCCAAGGCATGGGTCAATCCCAGCAGGCCGGCCTTCGCGGTAGAATATGCTTCATTATGCGGCTCACTCATCATCGCCCTGGTGGACGAGATATTGACAATTGCCGCATTCGGAGATTTTCGCAGTAGCGGTGTACCATATTTTGCAAAAAGAAATGCCGAGCGCAAGTTTACATCAATTACCCGGTCAAATTCGCTGATCTCAATAATATCAATGGGTTTAAAAAAAGATATACCGGCATTATTAATAATCCAGTCAAGGCGTTTATACCTGGTTTTTACCGCTTGAATCAAGTGTTTCACATCAGCAATAATGCCGACATCCACTTTAAAAAATGCAGCGTCCAATCCCTCGGAACACATGGTGTTCGCCGTGTCATTCCCGGCTTTTTCATTGATATCGGCAATAATGACAACAGCTCCCTGCCCGGCAAGCTTGTAAGCAATAGCCTTGCCGATCCCTCGAGCAGCTCCTGTTATGATGGCAACTGGTTTCATCGGTACACCCCGCATAGTTATATCGCAATAGTATTAAGCCTATTTCCCATCGGCTCTTTGGTCATCAAGGCATGGATTAACGTATAATATTCCGGCAGGCCGCTGTGCGTCCACTTGAGTTCAATTTGCAGTAACTCAGCCGTAATTGCCGTAAGATCAAACCCAAAAGAATCAAGCGAATACCGCATTTTTTCAGGCATCCGGCAAAGCAAGTCATCCGGTCTAGTGCAATGTTCACACAAGTGACAGCCGCCTGATGCCAAACCAACACCCCCGGGAAATTCACCTTCTAAGGCAAGAATAGCCTCAGCCAGCTTGCTTTTTACTTCCCGAAGCGAGCACGTAGTAATTTCTTTGACTTTCTCTGGTGTGTCGGCCAATTTGATGGTCTCTTTATCATAGATTACCTTAACGGCAACAAGATTGATATAGTTAAAGCCCTGCAGCAGGTCATTTGCAGCAAACTGCAGCGGCGGGCACGACCACAGGGTATTATAATTCGGGCATTCCTTACAATAAGCCATAAATTTTTCCTGCTCCTGATACCGTTTGATAAATTCGGGCATCGGCAGCGAATTTGTTGTGATAGTGGTATGATACATATAAATTTCCCCCTCCCTTTTATCTGGAAAATCTATTACTTCTTTCTTAGCGACTTTTCCAACGTAAAGAGTTCTTCGATTTTTTCACCCATGAAATGCTGGGCATCCTTTATTGCCTGGTTGTAGATATATGGGCCGATGTTTTTGAGGATGAAATCCAGTAGTAAGTTGGCTGACAAGTCGGTGATTTCTTCATCTTTCTCGGTTTGGAAGTAGCTTTGGAGTTCTTCCACCGCAATTTTTTGCTGGTCTTTGGTTAGTTTGATGTCTTTCATCTGAACCCTCCCGGACAAACAAGCTACTATTTACTATCTATATTCTTCCTATTCTCCCCAGTTTGCTAAACCCCTTGCGGACAAATTATTTTTTACTAAATTTTACAAAATATCCATTCAAACCAAAGTGGCTAATCCGTAAAAATGGATTAGCCACTTTCTCATTTACACCTGAAATTCACCTGACATTACTCATCAGGATGTGGATGAATAAAACTTTCTTTTACTTGTTGGAAACTATACTCGGGTTCTTTATCTTCCTGGCTTTCCTTTGCTACTTGCACCGGTGGTTCCTCTTCTCTTTCCTCAAGCGAAGATTTGTTAACCCTTTCGATTAGATAATCAAAGTTATCCAACGCCTGCGCAAGGGTATAGCCAACAGCGATTCTGACAGGGATCTTTTCCTCGTTAATAGCAAACTCGGTTTCGGCAAGCCGCGTTTTCAGCTTATTGGCAAGCAGTAGCAGCAAGCTTTTATGGGTATCATTGACAACAACAATAAAGCTTGCCCCATGCCAGCGTCCGATAATGCTGGGGGGTGTAATCGCAGCAGCCAGCGTTTGGCCGACTTGTTTAAGCACTTTATCACCTTGCGTAACCCCATAAGAGTCATTAATTGTCCGAAATCCGAGAATGTTTATGTACAAAACACCAAAGGTTTTACCGCTTTCCGGCATTTCTGCCAGCAGCGTCTGTACTCTGTGCTCAAGATATTGTTTGCTGAATAATTCAGTTTGGGAATCAATATAAGCAGCCTGGGTTAACGCATTTACTTTGTCCTGCCCCAATTTTTGCCGGGAGTTATCAGTAATCAGTTCAATAAATCCCACAAGCTTTCCTACCTTATCATATACCGGAAAAGTTCGAATGGTAACCGGAATCTTATGACCATCCTTGTGGTAAATAAACATAAAAGTTTCTTGGACTCTGCCTTCTTTTCTGGTTTTCTCAACCAGATATTGCTCTTCACGCAGTTGCTCTCCGCTTAGAGCAATATGCATCATGACATCACCGTAGTTTTTCATGACGACTTCTTCCAGACGGTAGCCGGTAATGCATTCAGCGCCACTATTACAATAAAGAATATTCTGGTTCAGATCAGTGAAGTAGACACCTTCATTCAGATAGTCTAGGATATTATTTAGAAAAAGGCTGTAATAATCGTCCATAGCCGTGCCTCCTCCATTGGGAATTTACCATTAATGCTAAATTTCGACAAGATTCAGAAAATTCCTCCTCTGGCGATATTTGCTTTATAAAGACACCGTGTTTACAAAAGCAGGTAATATTTGAACTTTTGCCCGGATTATAATAAAATCATAGCAAGGAGATGATGTCATGAACAATACCATCGAAAATCACGCTGGCTATTTAATCCAGCAGCTTTCGCATTTGCTGGAGCAACGCTATAACAAAAACCTGGCAAATGAGGATCTGTCGATTTCCCACGCTAGAGTACTGTATCTGTTAACCAAAAATAACGGCATGACACAATCCGAGCTGCAGCAGGACTTGCTGATTAAGGCCTCCTCTGTTACCAAACTCATTGACATTTTGGTCCAAAAATGCTTGGTTAGCCGGGAAACTTCGTCTGAGGATGCCCGCATCAAACGGATTTATTTAACCGAAGCCGGCCGGCAAAAAGAAAATCGCTTAGATCAAATCCGGGAAGCTACCGAAGCTAATTTGTTACAGACATTGTCGGAAACCGACTGTAACAGCCTTATCCAAATGTTAAAAGCCCTCAAAAAAAACTTGGTATAAAAGTTAAATTTTTGTTTAATTAGTTTCCCAACTAACTATTTTGTGTTATAATGCTTTTTATCCGACAACTAACCCGCTCTAAGACTCCCGCTTAAGAGGGAGTAAGCGCGGCTAAGTCCCTGGATAAGGGCGACTAACCTTCAGATGGAGTTAAAACTTCACCTGAAAATAAGTCTGCTTTATCTAATGATCCCAAGTATCTATGAGGTGAATGTTATGAATAATGCCAATCCTTCTGCGGTGGCGGTGGCAGTTACCCCGGCTCAACACAATCGTTTATCGATGGCAGTTTTATTAGGCTGTTTAGCCGGCCTGGGACCGCTTTGCACCGATTTATATTTGCCGGCCTTGCCGCACATTGCAACCAGCTTACAGGCAAGCGCTTCCTTCGTACAATTTAGTTTAACAGCTTCGCTATTGGGGATTGCGCTCGGCCAGATTTTCATTGGCCCACACAGTGATGTCAATGGCCGCAAGCCGCCGCTGGTCATATCTTTACTTGTCTTTATTGTCGCTTCTTTTCTGTGTTCGTTTGCAACTTCAATCACAGAATTGATTTTATTTCGTTTTATCCAGGGGGTTGCCGGCTCAGGGGGAATTGTATTATCCCGAGCAATTGCCTGTGATCTCTATTCCGGGCCAGAACTGACCAAATTCTTCTCACTGTTAATGCTGATAAACGGAATTGCCCCTATTTTTTCGCCAGTCATCGGCGGACAAATTCTGGCGTTGAGCGACTGGCAGGGCATCTTTATCTCGCTCGGCGTATTTAGCGTTATCCTGACATTGGCGGTCATACTGGGTATGACCGAAAGCCTGCCTGAGGAAAAACGCAAAGCAGGTAGCCTGAAAACAACGTTTATTACCTTCAGACAGCTTTTCGCTGACAGAAGTTTTGTCGGCTATACCTTAACCCAGGGCTTTATTATTGCCGGGCTGTTTGCCTATATTGCCGGTTCACCCTTTGTTTTGCAGACAGTTTACGGCCTATCTGCCAAAACCTTTAGCTTGTGTTTTGCTCTTAACGGCTTGGGTATTATGTTGTTTGCGCAATTAACAGGGTATTTCACCAAAAGGTTTAGCGAAAAACAATTGCTGATGTCCGGACTGCTGATGTCCTTATGCTGCAGTATGCTTTTACTTGCGGCAAGCTTGCTACAAGCGAATGTCTATATGATTCTGTTCCTGCTGTTTTTCATTGTTTCGTGTATCGGTATTACTACCACAACCAGTTTTTCCCTTGCGATTCAGCGTCATCCTGACTCTGCCGGCAGCGCCTCCGGCTTACTTGGCGTCATATCCTTTATCTTCGGAGCAGTCGCCTCGCCGCTTGTCGGTTTAGGCAGCGGCACAACTGCCATTCCAATGGCATTGGTAGTGTCACTGGCTAATTTATTGGCCTATGTAAGTTATCATAAATTGACCAGGGCTAATTAACAGCCAACAACCCTCATCCCTTATTAACAAAAGGGTGAGGGTTGTTTTGTCATCATCAGAAATAGGGCGCATCTCAGCAATGCAACAAACCCTTCCATTGCGTGTTAGGCCATAAATGAGACTTGCTTTAGGTGGGGTTTTAACTCCACCTGAAGCTTAGTCGAATTATCCAGGGACTTAGCAGCCGTTCTTTACTCCCGCCTACAAAGGACGGGAGTATTAGAACGGGTTAGTCATCGGATAAACATCTTAAGATCTTCTTCCGGAGTTGTGATGCCACCAATGCCAAAGGTTTCCACAAGAACCTTTGCTACATTAGGTGAAAGGAAGGCCGGGAGAGTTGGCCCAAGATGAATATTTTTCACCCCAAGGTATAGCAGCGCCAACAGTACGATAACAGCCTTTTGTTCATACCAGGCAATGTTGTACGATATCGGCAGCTTATTAACATCATCTAACCCAAATACTTCTTTGAGCTTCAAAGCAATCACGGCTAACGAGTACGAGTCGTTGCATTGACCGGCATCCAACACACGGGGAATACCACCGATGTCACCAAGTTCAAGCTTATTGTAACGGTATTTTGCGCAACCGGCTGTCAGAATAACTGTGTCCCCTGGCAGCGCTTTGGCAAATTCAGCGTAGTAATCCCGGCTCTTCATTCGGCCGTCGCAGCCGGCCATAACAAAGAACCGTTTGATGGCACCACTCTTTACCGCTTCCACAACCTTATCGGCCAAAGCCAATACTTGATTGTGGGCAAAACCACCGACAATCTCACCCTTCTCTAATTCCTGAGGGGGCAGGCATTGTTTGGCATGGGCAATAATTGCGGAGAAGTCTTTAGGTTTACCATTCACCCGGTCGCCGATTTTTTTCAGTCCTTCAAAACCAACCACACCGGTCACATACACACGGTCTTTGTAGCTGGCCTTAGGCGGCACCAGGCAGTTGGTAGTCATCAAAATTGGGCCGTTGAAGGTTTCAAACTCTTTGTCCTGTAACCACCATGCATTACCATAGTTACCGGCAAAATTATCATATTTCTTAAAGGCCGGATAGTAGTGCGCCGGCAGCATCTCACCATGAGTATACACATCAACACCGGTTCCCTTGGTTTGTTCAAGCAACTCTTCCAGATCTTTTAAATCATGGCCGCTGATGAGAATAGCCGGGTTGTTTCTTACGCCAATAGCGACCTTGGTAATCTCAGGATTGCCATATGTGTTGGTATTGGCCTTATCTAAGAGCGCCATGACATCAACACCATACTTACCACACTCCAGCACCAGGGCCACCAGCTCATCAGCACTTAGGCTATCATCTACGGTAGCAACAAGCGCCTTTTGCATAAAGGCAAAAATAGCGTCATCTTTATAGCCTAATGTATAAGCATGTTCAGCATAAGCTGCCATCCCTTTTATACCATAGGTAAGTAATTCTCGCAGTGAACGGACATCTTCATTCTCGGTAGCTAAAATACCGACCTGGGCAGCCTTTTCATCAAAATCGTCAGCGTCATTAGCAGACCAGAGTGCACTGTCATGGACATTTACAGCTTCTGAGTTACCACTAAGCCAATCTGCTAACTTTTTCCACATGGAACTTGTTTTTGCATCGGTGGCGGTCAGCGACACACCAGCCTTTTTCAGTGCAGCTTTTACGTCTTCCCGCACAGCCAGGGCCTGCTTAACAAGCGCAATAAAATTAGCTTTGTCAAAATTGGCATTGGTGATAGTTGCAAATAAACCTTCCATAATAAATTTGTCAGCACCCGGTGTAGCGATCCCGGCCTTACGGGCGACCAGTGTATAGGCTGAAATGCCTTTGAGGGTATAAATCAGCAAATCCTGAAGATTGGAAACATCAGCTGTTTTTCCACAAACACCGCGCATAGTGCAGCCTGAACCTTTAGCAGTCTCTTGACATTGATAACAAAACATTGACATATTTATCTCTCCCTTTATAAGTTATTACGTATTATTAACATCATCTGCTTTCATTCTATCGAATAAATTCTTGTTTGCATGTGATGCGAATCACATTGCCGAAAATCAAATGCTAGTCTGCTTTTTCTCTAAAAACTTGTAAACATTTTAGGTTGCATGTAAAATTTCAGGTAATAGCAGCAACTATTTTGTTATATTTGGGGGTTAGCGTGTGCTCGAAGAATTACTGCCTGACATTTTCAGAATAACTATTCCTTTGCCTGGCCACCCATTAAGAACAGTAAACAGCTACATTATTACTTCCAAAGAACGTAATTTGATTGTTGATACCGGGTGGAATCGTTTTGATTGTGCCGAGATCTTGCTGGATGGACTTGCTGAACTTGGCATTAACCTTTCACGGACTGACGTATTTTTGACTCATATTCATGCCGACCATGCCGGACTTATTGATTTATTTGCAAAGCATCACGCAAAAATCTTCTGTGGGCAGGCCGATATTGAGTACATCGACCATTTTATCAATACCAGCGCCGACAAAAATTGGCCAACGCTAAGATCCTTGGCTGCTTCGCATGGATTTTCACCGGAAGAAATGTCTGCAGGTATTGAGGCCCATTCCGGCAACCGTTATAACCCCTCGCACACCAGTAATCTTTTCCCGATAAAAGACCAAGATAAAATTATTATTGGCAATCATACCTTTTCCTGTATAGCAACACCAGGCCACACCTTAGGCCATACTTGCTTATACGACCCGGCAAGAAAAATTTTATTTCCCGGCGATCACTTGTTAGGTCAACTATCTCCCACTCTTTCTCAATGGTCCTTAGATGGCAAGTGCCTAGCGCATTATCTGACTAGTTTAGAAACTTTAGCCGATTATACAGTCGACCTGGTATTGCCAGGACATTGGGAGGAATTCTTGCATTTTCGTGTCCGTCTTAAAGAAACGCTTGCCTTTCACCACGAGCGCAATGCCGAAATACTGGAGCTGCTTAGTGATGGAAAAGCAAGAAATGCGTATCAGCTATCGGCTGCGTTAAGCTGGAATCAAAAACATGGTGAATGGATCTTTTTCCCGATTACCCGCAAATGGAGTGCTGTTGCCGACACAATCGCACATCTTTGTTATTTACGTGATCAGAACTTAGTTACTATGAAACCGAATCAACAAGAAGTTACCTGGGGGCTGGCATCCTCTTAGGAGAGTTTTTACGAGTATTTTGCGGAGTAAGGTTGCCACCTAAGCCCGAACACAAAAACAACAGCAGGTTCTATCGAATGAACCTGCTGTTGTTTTTATTTCTAGCATTATTTATCTGCCTTGTTGCTGCAATCTCATTGAAAATCCTTACTCTGCACTAGTAGGAGTTCTGATAATAACTTTTCTCTCTATCTAACAACTCTTGATTCCAAAAAATCCCGACTTCATTGAATTGCGGGGCAATAACCATTTTTCCGTTCAAATCCATATAGCCCCATTTGCCATTTTTCTTTACACCTAACAGGCCAAAAGAACCTCCCATAAGATCTGAAGCACTGTCAAACTCTGCTGGCACAACCAACTTTCCGGTTGAATCAATAAGCCCCCATTTCTCATTAATTCTTACTTTTGCATAACCGCAGAAGAACCCCCGTTTTTCTTCCAGGAAAGAAGGTTCAGCAGTAGGAAAGCCGATTTCATCAAAACGTATCCGGATTGCTGTTTTGCCATCAGTATCAATAAATCCCCATTTGTCGTACATTTTAACTGCGGCCAGACCATCGCTAAAGGCAGATACCTCTTGATAATTCAGCGATGTCAAAAACTTGCCGGTTTTATCGACAAAACCCCATTTGCCCTCTTTCTCCACTTGGGCAAAACCCTCACGATATGATGAAATTTTGTTATATTGATTTGGAACAACAAAAGCCCCGGTCTTATCTACTACGCCCCATTTATTATTCAGCATAACCGCAGCAAGTCCCTCATGAAATACATTGGCAAAATCATATTTGGGCGGTATAACTTCTTTTCCGGTTTGATCAATATATCCCCGCTTAGTATTTTTCGGTAAAAGATCATTACTGTTAAAATCCCAGTACCCAGCCGACCCTGCTGCCACGAAAAGCACCGCATCAAAAAAGGAAACTGTTGTTTTTATAGTTCTAACTTCTGCCAGGCCGTTCTTAAAAGGAAATACCTCATTATAGGCGGTGGTTATTACGTTGCCCTTATTGTCTACATAGCCCCATTTGCTACCAACTTTAACTGCGGCAAATCCCTCATGGAAACCTTCAGTACCAACACTTCCAAAGCGTTCTTTAATGACCAAAACACCATTGCGATCAATAAATCCATACTTACCATTTACCTTTACAGTTGCCAAACCTTCGCTGAAGCTGTAGGCCTCTTCAAATTGAAAGGGTATAACTACCTTGCCGGTTTTATCAATATAACCCCATTTTCCTTCACTTTTTACCGGCGCCAATCCTTCCGCAAATACCCCGGCATCCTTGTACTGTACTGGAATCACCAGTTGTTCACCAGTACAGTAATAACCCCATTTCCCCCCGCTCTTGACCGGAACTAATTTCTCTCCTAATATTTTTACTTCGTCAAATTCCAGCGGAATGGCAACTTTTCCCTGGTTATCGTAATATCCCCACTTTCCGTTACGTTTGACTTTAACGTAGCCGTCCGTGAAATTGTCAACTTCGCTAAACTCTGCCGGAACCACTAACTGACCAGTTTTATTATAGAAACCCCAGCCGGAATCTTTTTTTACTGCAATAAGCCCTTCCTGGAATGCTCTAATTTCTTTTGCTTCCGCAGGAATGACAAACTCCCCTTGCGGATTAATAAATCCCCATCTTCCATTTAACTTTACTCCCGCCAAAACAACATCAGCAGCTTTTCCTTCTTCCGCTCTCGCCACTTGTTCTGTTATTTGCGGGCTAACAGGTTGAACAACTCCCGCAGGTTCTGACGTTGCCTCTACAGCAAATGCTGATTGCTGCGGTGTGCTAAAGAACAGCACTAACGCCATTACACCTACTGCCGATGTCCACCTTAGCCAAAATTGAGTTTTCATGCTACATCCACTCCCACATCCATGTTTCGTATCTTACGCACTGCATAGTTCCGCATATCTGCCTATATTCCCTTTAAATTCCATACTTATTAGAAAACTGTTGCTGCTATTGTTGCCTAACTGCGGTATCAATAAATGAAAAATCCACCGTTATTCTATTACCTAGAAACGGCAGATTTTAGCTATATTCTTTGCATGTTTAGTTTTTATGAAGGCAGGTCCCCCCAGCCCTCCATTTACCTACTTATACTCACCCAGCAAATATTGATAAAACGGCGTATCAACCCAAACAGTTCGTTTCATAATTTGAATATCAGGCTTGATCGCTTTTAACTCAGCTTGGATAATCGGTGACTTTTCCGCAAGCGAAAGTGTGTGGATTTCATAATGACCCTCGGCAATAATGTGATCTACAATCATTTGATACCCGCTGATAGGTGTCAGCGATGTAAAGAGCGGCTGCCACCAGGCATCATAGAGTAGCCCCTGCTGATTTTCGCGGTCTTTCTTGGCATAGGTAAAAATAACAGTTTGAAACCTTTGTTTTTGTTCAAGCGTCGCGAACTCAAAAGAAATATCATATTCTTTCGCATAAGCAACATAACTGCCGTTAGGCAGCTCCCCAACAGCAAAATCAGGCGTAATCTTGGGTTCGCCCCATTCTTGCAAATAGATGTATGCTGACGTTTTAGGTTCAAATTGCACCTTGGCCTGTAACCCTTCACTTTTCAATAGCGCCATCAACTGCAGCGCATGCTTAATGTCACTATGGCCATAACGGATAGTACGCAGCTCGTCAAATTGGTGTGCCTTATCCTTATCTCTGAGGTTGTAGCCGGTTACCAAGCCTTGTTCCACTGCCGTGTTGGCAATTGCCAACAATTTTTCAGCTTTAATCAACTCTGCTGTTTTCCAGCTAACATACACTTTACCATAAATATCTTCATTTTCGATATACCCAAGACAATTTACTGGTAAATATTCTCCGCGAAAATTTAATACTTTAGTTAATAGCACAGCCGCAAATTCTGGTGAAACAGCTTTATTATGTTGAAGTTCTTTATAATAAGCCGGCGGCACAATCCCGCTGTCAATCGCAACTGCTACTTCCTTAAACTGCGATGTTTGTGCCTCGCTGCCTGGCAGCTTCAGTTTGCCAAGTGCCGCATTGATTTTATGCTGGTTATAAGTATCGGCAACTTCTTTCAATCCAGAGGCCTGTACAGCTAAAGCCACTGCCTGAATACTAGTTAGCCGACTGTCGTCGTCTGCAGCCAGCTTGTTCTCTATTACTATTCCGGCATCTGCTAACGCCTTCTGGGCTTTAAGGTAGGTTAACCTTGGCAAACTCTCATCAGTCTGGCGAAACGGCTCAGCATACTCTAAATTTAGAACCTTTACTAATGCTGTAACAAACTCCCCATTTGTAATTACGTCATTAAATGCAAGAGAATATTTTTCCTCTAAAAACTGAACTTCCGGGGTGCGATACCCAGTTTCAGTCTGACCAACAGCCTTCGCCGGTATTATTATCATCAATACGGCTAACAACGTTATACTTAACATCCCGGCAATCTTTTTCGGTGCCGCCTTACTTACCATACAAAATCCCGCCCCTCACACGTTAACTCTCAAGTATCGCTTTTACCTACACTGGTGCAGAAGCATCAGGTTACTAATTAAAAAAATACTAGCTATTGGCGATCCTATAAGTACCCTGTCTAAAATTATAATCCGTATATTCGTTTAAGGTCGGCGGCGACATCAGGAATACGGGTAGATAGCTGGGGGATGGCATAGCCGATGTAGATAGGCGAGGTAACGAACCGCGGCATGACTTTAGCAGTTATCTGGCCACCTATATAATAAAAAAAGATATTATAGCTGTTGCAGTGACGGTTAAAGTGATGAAGGAAGTAGTGGGCACAAATCTGCAAGTAGTCGGCAAAGCGATCAAGCTGCCCGAGGTCGGCAAGCTTGAGGTTGAGTTCAGTAAAGCCCACCAGCGGCTTGTCAGCAACAGCGAGTTCAACACCACCATCGCGGCTGATGACAATGCCTTCAAGACTGGCAGGAGGGATATTAACAGTGTAGTCGAGGTGCCGAAGACCGACGATCTGCATGTGGGGGTGACGGATAGAGCCGCCTGAGCTCGGACCGTGGTTTTTGAAAAACAGGACTGATTCGAACTCGCCACTGGCGATCATGTCCAACCATTTCTCAGTACCGAACCGTATAACCCGATGGAGGTGCTCCTTCGAATACAGCGACAGTTCGGCTGCGCAGTCATCAGTTTCGATAAGTACAGTCTGGACAGTGTCCTGAAGTACCGGATATTTGTTAGCAATAAGGAGTATCGGGCCATCTTCGGCAATGACGCCTTCTAGTTTTTCGCGACAGCAAAAAGGGCATTTATGGCCATTATCAACAACGGTCACCGGTTTGGTGCCGCCAATCATAGTATCAAAAATGAGGTGGCTCTGACTTGAGGTCATGACTAAGTCTCCTTGTGGACGAGAGTATCTTGCTTATCTTATTATACCACACCACGGAAGAAATCCCTGGGACGCTCACACCTGACACCTGCCGTAACCAGCTCCATAAGTAAACAAGAAGCCGCAAAATTCTTGACTTCTCAAGTATCTAAGATGCAAAAGTATCCCGTTCCGTTTGGTTACCGGTTTAGATAGAACTGTCTCCGCGAGTCTTTTGAATTGCCGTTCTTTATTCTCATTTAACATAAATATGTTTTTTCAACCACTGCCTGAAATATTGGAGTTGTTCTTCGGTATGGAAATAGTGCTCTCCATGCTCCAGCACCTCTAAATCACAATCGAAGCATTTCGCAAATGCAGCTATCACATCAATCTCGCATAAGTTATCTTCCGAACCATAGAGAATGGAAGTTGCTTTATTCCAATTAACAATAGGATGGGCCTTCACATAGCAGTAGTAATCCCAATAGAGCGTTTGTCCAATAGGTGTCGAAACTTCTTTTTCCGCTTTTAATCTAGCCTCACTTACGTCAAACCATGTCATCATATTATTTATAATACGTTCCATATTTACCACAGGCGAGAGAAATAAACACTGTTTTAGGAGCTCATCGCGATATGCTAATAAGCTAAAATAGGCTCCCATACTACAGGCAAATACACTTATATTGTTTGATAAGGATTGCGCATAACGCATAATGGCAGCAAGATCTTGAACACAATTTTGAACGTTGCAGGCATAATGTTCCTCTTTACGTTCACCATGTTCAGGCAAATCGAAACTAAGTACTTGATACCCTACTGCGGTTGCTTCTTCTGCAAATATAACAATCGCATCATCTGCCTTATTTGACAGGTTACCATGCACCGCTATAAATAACTTATCAAATTTGTCACCCCACAAAATTGCAGGAATATGGTTTACTCTCAAGTTTTGTTTTATCATTGTATTTTTATCTCCATTGATTATTTTCCATGAGTTTAAAATTTAGCACACAATATAAAAAACTCCTGCCAAATGACAGAAGTTTTTTAGCATTACCGGGTATATGGTTCACGATGTCGGTATAACGGCTAATGCTATTTCTAAATAGAGACTCGCCGAAAGCGTCCCCGCGAGTCTTTATGATCACTTTTTAGACATGTATGGCAGATACCATATGCCTCTATGCGAGTATGTAATATTTTAAACTTATTTTTTCTTGCTAATTTATTTTGCAGTACCTCGACTTCGGCATCTGTATCTTCAATAAGCCGGCCACATTTTATACACATAAGGTGGTTATGATGCTCTTTTTCAAGTTCATACCGAAAAGCACCGTCACTATGCTTGAAGCCGCTGGCTAAACCGCATTCGCACAATAATTTTACAGTTCTATAGACAGTAGCTATCCCAATATTAGGATACTGTTGCTGGGTCATAATATATAAATCTTCAACAGTTACATGTGCATCTGCATTAACAAAAACAGCTAAAATAGCTCTGCGTTGGTGTGTAAGTTTACGTTCTCCATTATTTAGATAATTGTTCAAAGCTGCTTCAAGTTTAGAAAGCTGCATGGTAAATATGCTCCTTCATTTTTGACCTTGCCACAGACTACATGTCAAATATACCGTTAATACTTAGCCGTCACGCGGGGCAGTCTGTAAAACCAGCTATTTGCCACTTGTAACAAATAGCTGGTTCATAATACTGGTATCATAATCCCAAATCATTTTCGGGCTTGATCTAAGGCCTTTTTACCTGCTTCTAAAAATTGCTTATAAGAAACGGTGGCACCCGATACGGCATCTACTTTATCCATGCTCTGCACTTCAACCAGTTTTGGCGCATAGGTGGCCGTACCCTTTACGGCGTGCTGCGCCACCATATATAAAGTATTCATCATAAAAAAAGACCAACAAAAAGAAAACAATATCAATCATCGGAACAAGCATTAACTGCGGCTGGTCGGTTAGCCTTAAACTACGCAATTTCATGATTATTTTTCCGCTCCGTCCCCGGCATTGGCAGGTAATCCATAACTACAGCCGCAGCATGCTCAATATCTGTTATTAATGCGTCCAGGAGCTGCGCCAAATAAGTGTGAGCAATCAATGCCTCACCGACACCACCAGTTATAGCCGCTGGCTCACCGGCCTGTACACTAAAAACGCTGAACGAGTCAATCATACCAACGACTGTCCCCAACAGCCCCATTAGCGGAGCCAATGTAACAATTACGCTAAGATAGTTGAGGTATGCGCTAAGACGGGCGGCAGCAAAAGCTGCCGCATTTTCCAGGAAGTCTCAACATTGCGCCCGCGACGATATGCCCGCAGGCCTGCTCAGCTTCTTTAATACAATGCTGTTCCAACAGCGGCTGTAATTTTTCCTGAAATACAAGCAACTTTAATGTAGTATGACGGTAGTATAAAAAGCCGCTCAGCCGCAATGGCTACTACGACCAGCGAGCAAAGTAATAAGCCATACATGACAGGACCACCTTTAAGAAACAACTCGACACCATGTGTTAGAAAATCCACCAACTTTGGAAACTAACCGTGAAAATTGCCGATCTTTTCATTAATTGATATTGATAATCATTATTATTAAATTAGTTCTAGTATAATTTCCCATATTGTATTTGTCAAGCAACTTATTGCTCATCTTATATTTTTCAGCAATTCACTCGTCATATCGCCTCCGCAAATATTCCATTTTTACAAGGAAGCTGCCAAATCAGACTACCTAACTAAAATCGTTTAAACAAGCTGGCTTAAAGCTCACCAACTCTTCGACTCATAGTCCAACTAACTAAGGAAAATAATCGTTTTCTAAACATGCACATACAAAATAGTCCTTTCAGAAAAGTCAACGTTTCTGAGAGAATTATTTATTAGTTCGTCCTTAAGAAGCAATGTTTAATACTTTTTTATAACTGTAAGCTGTCTCTTTAATTGACAGTAATATTACTCGAAGATATAATCAAATTAAGAATATTGTAATAATTCACCTGTATAACTAAACTTGTGAGGTGGTTATTTTGGAATACCGGTATGTTGAAATTGTCGATTGGGGTATCATTCGCCGACAATGGATCTATGATGATTCGGACTACGTAGTTATCTTAGAAAAACACGAGGAAGATCGTTTCACCGTCAAAATTACACATAAAACTCAGGATTTAGAATACTACTCTTACTGGCAAGCTAGTGGAAAACTAACCTTTGAATCACTAGAAGAAGCGCAGTTATTTGCAGCAACCAAACTGGCAAACATGAAGCAAGGGGACTATACCCACTGCACTGGCAAGTGATAAGTCTTTGACTTACCGTCCTAGCTCAAATTAAAACATCTCCAAAATACACAAGAGATCCTGTCAAATGACAGGATCTCCACCTTTTTTCGCCACTACCATGAATCAAAAAGCCGCCAATTAACGTATTTCTACACTTCTCCTTGAAGCGCCGGCGATGGAACCATTGGCAATCCCTTCCCCCAACCGTGCCTCCAATCTTTGGTTATTGCGTATGACGCGGCAAATCAGTTCTTCACCGTACACTATAAGATTCCGGAGACAAGTAACCTTTTCCCACATCCCATTGCCTTTCAATAATAAAGGTTACGTTTATTTATATCTTAAAGGTTGCAACCAGTTTGTTTAGTTCTGCAGCAACATTGGACAATTCATTAGCCGACCGCGACATCTTATCAACACCTTGGCTGGTATCAGTGGTTCCCTTAGCTATCTCTTCAGCGCCGTCGGCGCTCTGATTGATAGTTGTCGCGACTGATTCAATAGCCTTATTTACTTCAGCGACTTCCTGGACGATTTGCGTCATCCGGTCACCGATCCCCAAGGTAACGGAAAGGAAGCTGTCGGCGTCTTTCTTATATTGCTGCCCAATATCGACGAAAGCTGCATAGTCTCTTTTCACAGTACCATCAATAAATTTCAATAGATCATTGCCGCTGCTAATCAACACTCCGATCGCCATTTCAACCTGTTGGGTCAATCCCTGGATATTTGCTACAACTTGCGCAGATTCTTCAGCGAGTTTACGCACTTCTTCCGCAACCACGGCGAAACCACGCCCCTGCTCCCCAGCCCGCGCTGCTTCGATGGCGGCGTTCAGTGCCAGTAGATTAGTCTGCCCCGCGATGGCGGCAATCGAGGCAGCCATCGCGGAAATTTCGTTAACGATTTTGGCGTCTTCAATAGCTTTCGTCACACGCATGCTTATCCCATCATACATGCGATTCGCAGTATCACTGGAGTTTCTGGCATTTTGTTGCAAATTCAAAGCCTGCTGCTCAACCGCTTTAGCGACTTGACTCCCCTCGTCCGCGATTTGGGCTACCTGCTGAACATTGGCCCCCATGTTCTCGGCAGAGGCTGTGACTTCTTCTGTTGAAGCCGACACGGTCTCGAGTCCCGCAGAAATTTCTTCTGTAGAAGCGGCAATCTGCTGCATCGCGGCTGAATTGTCTTGAGCGATGCCGACCAGTTCCTGCGACGCACTGCTCAATTGGTTTGCTGTCTGGCTTACCTGTCCGAGAAGACTCTGAAGCTGTGCTACCATCGTATTGAAGGATGCCCCCAGCTTACCGATCTCATCGTCAGACGACACCGCAACTTTCTGGGTCAGGTCTCCCGCCGCCATCTTATTTGCTGCTTCCATCAAGCGTATAATTGGGTTAGTCGTTCTGACTGCGATAAAGTAGATGAATATTGCTGCCAGTAATAAGGCAACCACGCCGATCACCATGGACTGGGTTCTCATCTCTCCGATCGCCTTCATCGCTTCCGCCTTGATATTGGTGCTACACATCGCCCATGGAGTGCCAGGGACCGACGTATATCCGGCGAACTTAACCAGTCCGTCAAACTCGTACTCCCTAACCCCCTTCTTGCCTGACAGCGCTTCCTGTATCATATCTTTGAGCGCGCCGACATCTTCAGTTAGGAAATTCCGTTTCATTGCCACCTGGTCATTAGGGTGTATAACAACAAGCCCCGATTTACCTACCAAGAACGCATAGCCGCCATTTCCGATCTTCCGGCCCAAAATATATTCCTTGATCGTGTCGATATTGACCGCTGCAATGACAAACCCTACAATCTGGTTATTTTCTCTCACAGGTGATACTACCACGGCTACCAACTTACCGGTAGCTTTAGACACGACCGGCTCTCCGGATATCACCGTCGCCTGCTTTTGTGCGGCTTCCTTGAAATATTCTCGTTCCGCTACCGAAAGCGCCGTCCCGCTACTGTCAATGTACTTTCCGTCCGTTCCGGCAAAACCCAAGGAATCGATTTTCGGCTGGGTCTTCTTTATTTCTGCCAGCCGCGAAACCACAGAAATTTGGTTTGCAGCTTTAATTTTGTCATCCAGGGCAATAAACTCGACCACGGCTTTTACCGCTGCCACCTCTTTGGCTACGCCTTCGGCAGCAGTCTCAGCATTCCCTATTGTGACTTCGGCAATCTTTTCTGACAGTGCGATTTCGGTCGCCCTCAGGTTAAAGAAAACCAAAGTTCCTACGGTGACTGCCAACATCAAGCAAGTGGCGACAATTAATTTTGTTTTGATGCTTTTGGTACTAAATTTGAAAATTTGCATGTTTTAACACTCCTCGCATCTCTTTTTTTAGAAAAATGCTCAGTTAATGCTACTTTTCAGTTACTTAATAGCCCCAAAATGTCGGTTCCCTTAAAGAAAATATATTTTCTTTATTAAAACTTATCTGCTGTACAAAACCAGTTTAGAATTTTTCTCCTTTCATTATTTTGCAAAAATTCATATTTTTATTTCTTTTCTATCTTTTTCGACGCGTTTTTTACAAATCCTGCTATATCAGCAATCACTAGGGTAATCACTTGATTTTGTACAGCTACAATAAAACCTTGCATACAAGATTCTTGGGACAATCAACCTGGCCCCGTGTCCCATATTGGGTATACCCCGTTAAGCGGCAATTTTTTAGGTATGATTTTTTTAACTCTTTAACTTTATTTTCCTTAATCCCTGTCAATGCGTATCCTAATAATACCGGTCTTACTGAAAATAAAAACGGGAAAACTAGTCGCAGGAGGTGAAAATATGATAAAACAACCTAGCCGTGACGAGCTCCAAAAGTCAATTTCTAATGATAAAGCTACCACAAAAAAAGTAGGTATAAACAATCAGTCAGGGTCCAATAAATCAAATAATATTTTTGAGGCTTTGGATGCAAAAGAAAGGTAATATAGGTAAAGAGAACACGGCTTGCGCCGAGCTTTAGCAAAAGCGCAAGCCGATGTTGCCCTTATCCTGTTCTTAAAAAGTTATACTTTCTGTTAATGTAAAAAAGCCAACTCTGCAAAGCGTAGAGTTGGCTTTTATATACCTGGAAGTAGCGTCTGCAGACAGGTTAGCCATCAGATAAGCGGAAGTCAATCGCCTGCGGTGAAGCCTAGTAATACATTACCCGCTTGCGCTTCCAACCTCGGTTATTCCGGACATCATTTGAGTCAACAAACCTTCCCTGCACAATACACTATCAGATTCTTGGGACATGCAACCTGTCAGACTGTGTGAAAAGTGGTTAAAATTCACATAAAACTACAAATATGTTAAAATATAGTCAAATGCTGATTGAGAAGGTGAGTGTATGGGCT
>JAGGAB010000139.1 GCA_017889705.1 Bacillota bacterium
TTCGATGCCTTCATAATATTTGCCGCGCAACCCCCAACCCCATTCATCCGTAAGTGTTCCTGCAAGCCGGCTATTCAACCCGTTATTCGCGCAGTAAGTACCGGAGATGTTTTTCCCGTCCTGCCGCAAGGTTACCTCGCCGTGGTTGGTGAGCCAAACCCCGTTCCAGTTCTGATAGGCTGATGCCTGTGCATTAGTCGCCGGTATGCACAGCAACGTGAAAACGATAAGCCATGTGAAAACCCCGATTATTCTGTAATAGGACCGCATCAATAGCGCCTCCTTCATTATGGCACTGAGTGTGAGCTAATGGCAATGGATCAATAGTCTTTGCCATCATCCTTGTACACATAGGTCAGTACTCCTTTTCCGGCAGCCTTGCCTTCCCACCACAGGCCCCCGTCAAGCTTGCCGATACCAGCGTCCTATTGTCAGTTAAAAACACCACGCCGATTTTGCACCCAGTCGCGGGATCGGTGGTCCAAGCTTCTGCCGCCAGAGACGTAGTGGGGGTGGCAACCAGAAACAAACCAACCACTAGAAATGTCAACATGGATCTAAAAAACTTCATGCGAACGCCTCCATTTCGTTGTGTGGAAAATTTGTCTGAGTGCCGTCTCTGCCAGGCGATACTATACACAAATAGCATTCGATGGGAAACTGGTATTTCCTTTAATATGTTACCCGGTAGCGGCAATACTACCACATATAGGAAAGAAGCCGGGGGTTACCCCGGCTTGCTAATATTACGATTGTTATTTCATTTATTTGTTGATTCGAGCTACTCTTTCGCTGCTTTGGCTGACTGAAAGTCGGCTTTGACTTGTCGGAGCAGGTCGGGGTTGTCAATCAGATCATAACCGGTAGCGGCAAGCGCCTTGGCAGCGATGATGACAGCTTCATGCCCTGCGTGAGTAGTCCCGGAGTCCACCATTGCCTGAGAATGGCCAGGAGTACCTGCCGGTACATACTCAATAGCCAGTTCTGCGCCAGGCACTTTATAGGTGACGGAACCGAAGTCCGTGGAACCGGAACCGCCAGGTGGCGGTAGAACTCGCTTTGCCCCTGCGGCTTTGGCATTTTCGAGCAGTACGCTATTTAGGCTATCAACATTAATATTATTGTCATAGGCTTTAATTTCTTTAATGGTCAATTTAGTTCCAGTGGCGAGTGCAGCGCCCCTAGCTGCATTGTATACACGTTCAACAACCGAATTCAAATATTGACGGTCAGCGCCACGAATGTAGAACCGTGCAGCAGCATGTTCCGGAACAATATTGGCTGCAGCTCCGCCATCCGTAACGATACCATGAATTCGGATGTCGGAGCGGACGTGCTCGCGCAAATATTCAATTGCATTAAACGTCATCATCACGCCATCTAAGGCGCTGATCCCTTTTTCAGGTGAAGCTGCAGCATGGGAAGCTTTACCCTCAAAAGCAAAATCGACTAAGTTAAGCGCAAGATATTTGGGGCCTACAGAAGTACGGTCGCCCGGATGGGTCATTAGGGCAACGTCTACTTTGTCAAATAAGCCCGCGGCTACCATTGGCAGCTTGCCACTTGTTGTTTCTTCCGCCGGTGTGCCAAAAACAATGATTGTTGCCGGAATATTCCCCAGGCTTTTGGCCAATGATATACCAGCCCCGACTGCGGCCGTACCAATCATGTTATGACCACAACCATGCCCTAACTTGGCCAGTGCGTCATATTCCGCAATAAAACCGATAACCGGTCCGCCGCCACCATTATTCACATACGTAGCTACAAAAGCCGTTTGGAGACCTGCAACCCCTTTTTCCACCTTAAAACCGTTTTCTGCCAAAGTACTGGTTAAGAGCTCGACCGCCTTGAATTCTTGATTGCCAAGTTCAGGGTTATCATGAATAAAATCGTTGATTTGAAGCAATTTTTGCTGCATGTTATCGACATTTAGATTTATATCCTGTTTCCCTGCTGCAAATGTTGTGCTGCTTGAAATTAAAAACATAGCAACCGCGACTATAAATGCCTTTTTCAACACTTTAATCCCTCCATAATAATTAAATCAATATTTTTACATCTGTTTACAATAATATTCCTTTATGGATATTATTTCAATATATTCCTTTAACTTGTTCCGATTGCTCGTTGGTCACAAAACGGCGAGAAGCTACGATACAAATTCGATCCACAAAACAGTAGTAACGACGCACATATTTCATTTAGAAAAAAAAGTATAGTATGATAACTATTACAACGATCAGCACCATACTATCGGGATATTTTAATCACTGCAACCAACAGTTGCGGCGAATGAAAAGCAAAATGTATAGTGCAACCACTCTTTGTTTTCTATAATTTGAATCAAGATATGACTTGCAAAATTCGTAATCCAGATAAAAAGGAGCACTGCTTGATGAATATTGAAATTGCCAATCGCTTAGTTAATTTAAGAAAGTCTAACGGTTTTTCTCAGGAAGCCTTGGCCGAGAAGCTAGGGATTAGTCGCCAGGCCATCAGCAAATGGGAACGAGCTGAAGCATCCCCCGATACAGACAATTTAATATTACTAGCAAAGATTTACAAAATATCCCTCGACGAATTGTTATCTAGCGAAGAAGATCCTACCCCAACGGGTGAAGATGCTGACGCAAGCACCACCGAGCAAACAAATGAAAAAGAAGACTTTCACAAGTTTAACGGCATTCACTTAAAAGACAAAAACGGTGAACTCTATATCGGCCAGGACGGCATCTCCGCTACTGATTTTGCCAAACAAGAAACGATTCACATCAAAGACACCGCCCATATCACAGTCAACGGGCAAAATTATACGTTTGCGGAAGCCCATAAAAAATGGGGGCATAACCACCATGCGACCCAATTTCCCATCGTCATGATTATTATTCTTGTTTATGTCGCTGTTGGTGTGGTCTATAATATCTGGCATCCCACTTGGCTAGTCTTCCTGCTTATTCCTATAAGTTTCGGCATTATTTCAGCGATTCAGCAGAAAAACTGGAACCACGTTCCTTATCCCATTATAATTGCAACAATATATCTCACCTTAGGCTTTCTTTATAATGTCTGGCATCCAGCCTGGGTTTTATTTTTAACGATACCCTTGTATTATTCACTCGTCCACTATTTTCGACAAAAAAGCACGCCCAACAGTTGAGGGCAGTTCTGATATTTAACATAAAACTCCGCCAAGCCCCTATGGCGCCTGGCGGAGTTTTTTCGATAACGCATCCTAATGTTGCGCACATTTAAAAAAAGTGTTAAATCTTGAACCGGCTGATAATATTTTGCAGCTCCTGCGCCATCTTGGCAAGATCCTGACTTGAGGCAGCGATTTCTTCCATTGATGCGGACTGTTCCTCTGTCGCTGCGGAAACGGTTTGCGTCTGACCAACATTTGCTTTACTTATTTTGTCGATTGCTTGCACGGAGGCAACAATCTGCTGACTGCCGCTTGTCATCTGCTGAATTGCAACTGATATT
>JAGGAB010000078.1 GCA_017889705.1 Bacillota bacterium
GCCGGGAGCCACACGGCCGAAATCAGCAGCAAAGTAACGCTTCAATATCTCGTTACCGTTGTACAGAAACTTCAGGTAACTGTCAGGCCACATCGAGCCGGCAACATCTTTATGTTTGAAGTAAGCAAACTTCATTTCTTCCCACATATCGCTGCCCATGCCGTCAGTTCCCAATACCAGGTTTTTGTACAGTGGCAGTTTGGTGCTATAACCAACATTGTTGTTCATGTTGGAGCGGGCATTGTGAGCCAGAAAAGCATCCTTGGCGTTGATAATTTCAATATCCTGATCTGACAGGTGTATGCCATGCACCAGGAGCGCCTTGTCATTAATCAAATCATAGTCGTTAAGCCGGACAATAAGATCTTTGCCATACAAATGGTGGCTATGGGACACGTCATAACAGTCTTCGGCCACATGCACATGCACACCGCGTCCAGTTTCGCGCACAGCATCGGCCATCAATTTGAGGGCGGCGTCAGGCATAGTAACCGGTGCATGGCCGCCAATCATCGCCTCCACCAAGTGATTGCCGCCGGTTGCCTTTTTATCACTTTCGCACAATTTGGCAAAATCAACATTTTCCTGAACACCGGCTTCGACTTCTTTCAGTCCCTCGTTACGGTCGGTGGTCTCATAACAGGTAATACCGCGCAGCCCGCTTTCTTCAAAGGCTTGCTTGAGGGTTTTGAGTGAACCCTTGAGATAGGCTGGTGAGGCATGGTGGTCAATAACCGAAGTTGTTCCGCAGCGAATGGCTTCCAGCGAACATACCATCCCGCTGTAATAGAGGATTTCCTCATCAATGGCCCGGTCCAGCCGCCACCAGAGGTTCTTGAGTACCGATATAAAGTCAGGGCTGGGAGCAATAGTGGCGGTAATACCCCGGGACAAACCGGAATAAAAATGGTTATGGCTGCAAACAAGGCCTGGCATAACCAGCTTCCCTTGTATATCCAGCACGCGATCGGCCTGATAATTGGCGGCAATACCTGTGCCGACAGCAGCGATTTTGCTGCCGTCAATAACAATATCGACACTATCTTGTATGGAAGTCGGATAAAATTCAACAACTGTGGCGTTCTTTAATACTAACACAATGTCCCCCCCCTTATTCATTCACATGACCAAACAGCGTAGGTCGGTTCTTGTGCAAGTAATTAAATACTTGGGCCATCCTGTCAAAGTCTTTATTACCTATGAATTCAAGCTGGCCGTTTACCAGACGGTGGGTAGTAACCGCACCGTTAACCCGAACTGTCACGGCCTCGTCTCCTACTAAAAAACCACTATTTTGGCTATGGTCAAAGTCGTCACGCCGACTAAATAGGGTAAGCTTATCGGTGAATGGACGGCCTTCCCACGGACAGAAGCTGGCACAGTTGCCACATTCGTTACAGAAAGCATCCAGGTGGATAATCTGGTTATAGTTAGCGAAACCATCGCCTACGCGTACAGCCAGGTTAGCGCGGTTGGGGCAAACTTCCACACATTTGTTGCACACATAGTTACACTCTAAACAGCGGCTAAATTCTCGCTCTCCTATAGCCACTTCAACTTTACCCGGACCTTCGGCAGTCAGCAGGGAAGCCGTTGTCAGGCCAATTTTCCTGGCAGTAATTTCTTGGGCCTGTTCCGTTGCAGCTTTACCAGTCTTGTCGACTTTACCTTCAAAACCAGCTATTTCTTTGTGACAGATGGCATCAGCAGCCTTGCGACCTTCGGCAATACACTTTACGACCGAAGAAGCGCCTTGACGGGCATCACCGGCTAAGTACACATTCTCCTGATTCGTTACTTGCTGACCTTGGGTGGTAATCCCCAGTTTGGCAAGCAACCCTGTATTGATATCTTCGCCAATTGAGATGATGATGGTATCGGCTTTAAAGGTCTTATACTCACCGGTAGGTTCCGGCTGACGGCGACCACTGGCATCCGGTCTGCCAAGCTGCATGACCTGACAGACAAGGTTACCTTGGTCATCTATTTTTTCCGGGTTAACCAGGAAGTTAAAATCAACATTGTCAGCAACAGCCAGGTTGTATTCAACGCGGGCGGCAGGCATTTCGTTGATGGAACGGCGATACACAATAGCACTTGTTTCCACACCTTTTATCCGCAAAGCTGTACGGCTGGCATCCATCGCCGTATTGCCGGCACCAATGGTCACAACAGTTTTACCTAAATGCAGAGCAGCCACGTCTTTATTATATTGAGCCAGGAATTTCAGTGCTGGAATGATTTGTGGCGTTTTACCACCTTCGACTTTAAGATTGAACGGTTTTTCGGCACCTGCACCTACGGCTACGATTACATACTTATAGCCTTTTTGTTTCAGGTCTGCCGGGGTAAGGTCCGGGCTGGATTTAAAGACAAACTCAACTCCATGTTCTTTGATAAAGTTGATATCACCCTCAATAGTTTCGCGACTAATACGGAAATTAGGAATAACGTGCTGTACAGTACCGCCGGCACTTGCGTGGGTTTCGTATACTGTCACACTAAAGCCGTGGCGGACTAAAAAGTAAGCTGAGGCCAGGCCAGCCGGGCCTGCACCCATAACAGCAACCTTGACGCCATTTTTACTTTGCGGTAATTTATAGTTTTTGCGGTATTCATCCCAGCCTTGTTCAACAGCCAGACGCTTGACTTCACGAATATGCACACAGCCTTCATAATCCAGCCGGGTACAATTATGCTGACAGACATGATCACAGATGGTGCCGGTAATGCCAGGTAAAGCATTCTTTTCATAGATGAGCGCCAAGGCCTCGGCATAGCGTTTTTGGCCGACAAGTCGAATGTATTTAGGAATATCCTGGTTAATGGGACAAGCCGTTTTACAAGGGGCAGCAGCACAGTCATATAGCGGCAGCGGGCTCTTGATAGCAACTTTCGCATAGCCGCGGAAATCCTTTTGCGAGTAATCGGCGCTCAGGGCTCTTTGGGCTAATACTTGCAGTTTGGCAACATCAATCTGGTCATATTCCCAGCCCTCAGCTGTTTCCAGTTTGGTGGCAATAGCAGACATCCGGGCATAACCACCTGGTTTAAGCATTTCGGTAGCCATGGTGACAGGCTTAATCCCTGTGGCAAATACAGCTAATACATTGTGTTCAGTAATCCCACCGGAGAATGAAATGGGCATTTGTCCATTGAACTCTGCCGATATTTTTGCAGCCAGGTTGACAGATAGCGGGAATAAAGCCCGGCCTGACATGTACATTTCACCACCAGGTAGTTTTCCTTTAAAGTTTATTGATCCCAGCGTGTTCGTCAGCTTAACGCCAAAGAAGCGACCATGCTCGTTCGCTAGCCTTTTCAGCCTTGTCAGCATGGGGATAGCGTCCTTGTATTGCAAGTCATGGTCAAAAGCTTCTGCTGACAACTCAACATAACCAAATCCAGTACTAGCAAGGATGGAACGCACGCCTTGATAAGTCAGCAGTGTCGGATTAAGTTTAACATACATACCGATCTTCTTTTCGGTCAGCATATATACGCAAATTCTCTCAATTTCAGCAGGCGGACAGCCGTGCATAGTGGACAGGGTAATCGACTGGCAGACATTGCCCGAAATACGTTTAGATAAACCTTTGAGCACAGGCAGACGTTCTTCTAATCCTGTGCCTTTAAGGAAACCGCCATCAGTAATGAGGTCTTCTACTTCTACCAGACATTGTTTAAAGTACGGATGTTTAGAAGCATCCATCAAGTTGTTCAGATAGGCGTCCATACGCGGCGACTGGATACCTTCCAGGTTGTAGCCTGCGCTCATATTGAAGATAAAGGAGCGTTTGCCGCTTTTACTAAGTCCCAGCGTTTCTTCGATAACATGTAGTAACACCCAGGCTTTGATATACTCTTCATAGGCTTTTTCTACTGTGTATTCGCTTGACCACTCGGTGTTAAAGCCTTCATCCTCGGCATCAATACACGGTTTAGCAACAGGCGGTTCTTGTTCTTGCACGGTCTTAAGCTCAATAAAGCGGGCACCGGCCAGGTAGGAAACAACAATATTCTGGGCTAATTGGGTGTGAGGACCGGCAGCCGGACCTACGGCTGTCTCGATGGTTTCACCAAACAGAGAAAAGGTTTTATCGCTTTGCTTATGAAAAAAATAGCTGGCCGGATAGCCGAAGATGGCACACTCTGCCGCATATTCCTCGAAAACCCGCGCAATAAGTGTAATCAGGGGAACAGGTCTCATCAAGTCGCCCATTATTTATTCCTCCCAGTTATTTTATTTATTTTTTGCACACAGCAATGGCTTCTACTTCTACCAGTGCGTCTTTAGGCAGACGAGCTACTTCGACGCAGGCGCGGGCAGGAAAATTCCCGGTAAAGTATTGCGCGTAAATAGCATTGACAGCGGCAAAATCATTCATATCTTTCAGGAAAACAGTCGTTTTTACAACAGCTTCCGCACCCAGTCCGTCGCTGACCAAAATAGCCATTACGTTTTCCAGTGATTGTTTGGCTTGCTCTTCAACCTTGACCGGAATGGTGCCGTCAGCCGGATTTACCGGTAATTGTCCGGATATGAACAACAGGCCGTTGGCTTTGATGGCTTGCGAGTAGGGACCAATAGCGGCGGGAGCCTTATCGGTGTTAACAATAGTTTTCATAGTTGAATAACCTCCAAGATTAAATTATTTTAAAATTATTTTTTGCGGCTATATGGTGTATACGCAAGCGGCAAATTTGGGCGTACTTTGCCGTCCAGCCTAAGATAAGCACCGGCAACGGCCGGGGCTATGGCGACAGAAGTAATTTCGCCTACGCCTTTGGCACCATACGCCAATTCGGTTTGATTTTTTTCCACGATTATAGTTTCTATTTCAGGAATACTGCTAGCCCGAAGCAAGCCTAGCGTTCCGAATTTGACCTGTGGTATACCAGCTTTGAGTGGGAAATCTTCGGTCAAAGCATAGCCTAAGCCCATAACCACGCCGCCTTCAATTTGGCCCTCGACCCCCAGCGGATTAATGGCTTTGCCGACATCATGGGCGGCGACTACTTTAACTAGCTTGCCGGCGTCATCAAGAATAACTACCTGACTGGCGTAACCATAAGCAACATGGCTGACCGGATTTGGTTTGTCACAGCCCATAGGATCAGTTACACCTGAATATTCTCCATAAAATTCATGGCCTTCCAGGTCAGACAGTGAAGCTGTTGTCAGCGCTTCCTGGAGCTTAAGCGCCGCCTGGCGGGTGGCTTCGCCGGTAAATACTGTCTGACGGGAGGCTGTGGTGGTGCCGGAATCGGGAGTAAGGTAGGTGTCAGGCGCAACAGCCACTATTTGCGAGGATTCAAGTCCTGTTGTTTCACTTACTATCTGGATCATAATGGTGATTAAGCCTTGTCCTATGCAGGCAGCACCGGTAAGAAGAACAGTTTTGCCGTTTTCGATTTTTAGCTTGACCCGACCAATGTCAGGCAGGCCAACACCGATGCCGGCGTTTTTCATAGCGCAGGCCAGACCGGCGTGGGGACTGGATTCAAATGCTTCCTTAACAGCTAGCAGCGTTTCTTTGAGAGCCGTACCTTGGTCGGCAATTTGGCCGTTAGGCAGTACCTTGCCTGGTTCGATGGCATTGCGCCAGCGTATCTCCCATTGGGAAATTCCCACTTTCTCTGCCAGCATGTTGATATTATTCTCCATGGGAAAACAGGACTGCGTTACACCGAAACCCCGGAATGCCCCGGCTGGCGGATTATTGGTATAGACACCTAAACCAACAATATCCACATTTTCGATTTGGTATGGCCCGGCGGCGTGGGTGCAGGCCCGTTGCAATACCGGTCCGCCGAGTGAGGCATAGGCTCCGGTATCGGCAATAAGTTCAGCTTTCATGGCAGTAATGATCCCATTTTCGTCACAGGCGGTCATAAATTTCATTTCCATGGCATGACGCTTAGGATGAACATTAATACTTTCCTGGCGGTTCAGCGTATTTTTCACCGGTTTTTTCGTGTGCCAGGCAAGCAAAGCGGCATGATGTTGTACCGATAGATCTTCTTTGCCGCCAAAGCCACCGCCCACCATTTTACTGATAATGCGTACTTCAGTTTCTTCTACGCCTAGAAGCGAGATGATGGCGTGGTGATCATCATATACATTCTGACTGGCCGTGTATACCGTTAAAGTGCCGTCAATATTGGGGACTGCGAGGGCGCTCTCGGGTTCGAGAAAAGCATGCTCAGTAGCAGGAGTAATATAACACTGGGTTACAACATATTTGGCCTTAGCAACGGCTTCCTCGACATTACCACGTTTAAGTACTGTTTTGGCTAATAAATTGCCTTTAGGGTGAAGCTGGGGCGCATCCTCCGCCAGCGCTTGGCGGGGCACAATCAGCGGCGTTAACTCTTCATAATCTACCTGTATTAATTTAACAGCCTTTTTGGCAATTATTTTGCTTGTGGCAGCGACAGCGGCTAGTGCATCGCCGATATAGCGGGTTTCTTCCCCTTCGGCGATAAAGGCCGGCCAATCGGGAATAATATGACCCTGGTTACGGCGTCCGGGAATGTCTTTAGCAGTAATTACGGCTTCGACGCCAGGCAGTGCCTGAGCAGCTGTCGTATCAATTTTTTTAATGAAGGCACGGGCACTGGGTGCGCGGAGGATAGCGGCATACAGCATTCCTTCTACAATCATATCATCAACATATTCGGCAGTACCTAAGGTTTTATCTTTAGCATCAACCCGCGGCATTCTGTCGCCTACTTTATAAGTACTATCACCTGACGGCGTGAAGCCCTCACGCAGAGCTTTGGCCGCCTTCAGCACAGCTTGTTCAATTTTAACATATCCGGTACAGCGGCAGATATTGCCATGCAGCGCTCTTTTCACTTCATCACAAGTAGGATCAGGGGTTTTTTCAAGTAAAGCTTTCGCACTGATAACCATGCCGGGAATGCAGAAACCGCACTGTACAGCACCTGCTGTGGCAAACGCCCAGCTATAGATGTCTTTTTCCTGTTTAGACAAGCCCTCAACAGTCAGCACTGTTTTGCCGCTGATTTTGGCGGTTGTCAACACACAGGCCCGCGTAGCCTTGCCGTTCAGCAACACCATACAAGCACCGCAGGCCCCTTCGGCGCAACCGTTTTTAACTGAAGTAAGTCGGGCATAGTCTCTTAAATATTCTAGCAGATTTATATCATGACCAACATCGACCTGCTGGCCGTTCAGTACGAAATTATACACACTCATCCCTCCTGATTTAGGAAAGGTTTGGATGTTATGCCTGGTGACAATCGGCATTCTCTTCGCAAATATCGCTAGCTTCCTTTTTCCCATACTCATTGAAAAAGTAATTGAGGACAAGAGCAACAATGCTGCCGGCGGTAATACCGCTATGAAGAATTAACTGAGCGAATTGGGGCAAATTATGGTAGAATCCGGGCACAGCCAGCGGAATAAGACCAACCCCAAGACTAATGGCTACAATCATCGCATTTTGATTGCCCTCAAACTCTACTGTTGTCAAAGCACGGATACCGCTGGTGGCTACCATACCAAACATAGCGATACCTGCACCACCTAGCACCGGATTAGGAATGGCCGCAACTACAGCGGCTGCTTTGGGAAATAAGCCGAGAGAGGCCAAAATAATACCGGCAGCAACTACCACATAACGACTTTTGATGCCAGACAAGGTCAATAGACCGATGTTTTGAGCAAAAGCCGAGTGGGGGAAGGTGTTCATGATACCACCAAGCAAAGTAGAAAATGAATCAGCTCTAAGCCCTTTGGCCAAATCATCGCGACTCACCGGTTTACCTACAATCTCGCCTATGGCGATAATATCACCGGTGGTTTCGGTCATGATAACCAGAAACGCCAGTGTCATAGCAAAGATAGAAGAACCGTCAAATATCGGCATACCAAAAGTCAGCGGAGTAACAACGGAAAACCAGTCTGCTGTAGCTACTTGTGAAAAATTAGTCATGCCGAGCGGAATGGCAATCAATGTACCTATCACCAGCCCAATCAGTACGGCAATATTACTCCAAAAACCTTTGAGCATACGGTATAGAACAATAATAATGGTTAGTACAGTAAAGGCCACGCCAATACTTTGCAAATCAGCAAAACTCGCTGCAGCCGGGTTCCCACCTCCTGCCCAGCGCACAGCTACAGGCAAAAGTGACACACCAATTAACGTAATGATCGTCCCTGTTACTACTTTTGGAAAAAAGCGGATGAGTTTACTGAAAACAGGACTCAAAAGATAACCAATCACCCCGGCGGCAATAGTAGCGCCAAAGATTCCAGGTAATCCATGCGTTTTACCCACCAAAATCATCGGCGCAACAGCAGCAAACGATACGCCCTGCATAATCGGAGCTTTTACCCCCATATTCATAAAGCCCAGTGCCTGAATCAGGGTGGCAACCCCACCCACTAGTAAATCGCATTGAATGAGGTATATCACTTGCTCACGCGGCAGGCCTAATGCATTTGCAATAATAAGCGGTACTGCCACCGCACCGGCATACATAGCCATAACATGCTGTAGTCCATAGGTAAATAACTGGCCTTTAGGCAGCATTTCATCAACTGGAGCTACTTCCTTTTCCATATTTTGCACCTCTTTTAAATATTCGCAATTTTTTTGTTACTCTGATTTTGCGAAGTACTTATCCTGTCAGCATTTTATGATATTGACCTTTCTCCACCACTCGCTACCATTGATGAAAACACGCTCAATGCCTCACCGATACTGAACAGGGTCTTGGAAAATCGGCAGAGATACTCCCTGCCGGGAGCATCTCTGTCGTCTGTTACCGATACACATGTGTTCCGGTTTTTCCGGCTATCGCCTCTTCCAGAGACTCAGGATTAGTGATAATCGCCTTGCTTCCGCCATTTTCCAGGAAGCTGATCACTGCCTGAATTTTAGGCAACATGCTGCCAGGCGCAAAGTGATTTTGTTTTACATATTCTTTTAGTTCAGCAAGCGTCACCTTATCTAACGCTTGCTCGTCAGGGTTACCATAATTCAAATAAACTTTGGGCACGCCTGTGGAAATAATCAATTCATCGGCTTGAACTTGCACGGCCAACAGGCTGGAAGCAAAGTCTTTGTCAATAACGGCATCCACACCTTTAAAACTGCCATCCTCCTGCCGGATAACCGGAATACCACCGCCACCCACAGCAATCATGCAGTAGCCTTCCCGCACTAATTTACTAATAACATCTTTCTCCACAATCTCCTGCGGCTGCGGCGAAGCGACTACCCGGCGGTACCCCCGCCCGGAGTCGCTGACCATCACCCAGTCGGGATTATTCTTTTGAATTTTTTCCGCCTGCTCCTGAGAGAAGAAAGAGCCAATAGGTTTTGTCGGTCTTGTAAAAGCCGGGTCACTGGCGTCCACCACTACCTGCGTAACCAGAGTAATGGCTGATTTGTCCAGGCCTCTTTTCTTAAACTCATTATCCATAGCTTGCTGAATCTGATAGCCGATGGCGCCTTGGGTATCGGCACCACAAACTACCAGGGGCACACTATGCATACCGGCTGTTTCACAGGCAATTTCTGATCTTCTCAGAATAAAGCCTACCTGTGGTCCATTGCCATGCGTAATAATGACATCATAACCTTGTTCGATCATGCCAACAATGTGCTTAGCAGTCTCACAGACAGCATCATATTGGTCTTCTACCGTCTGACGCATGTTATCTCGAATTAAGGAGTTGCCCCCAATGGCGATAACAGCTAACTTGGCCATGCTTATCTGCCACCCATTAATAATGTCATAACGGCTTTGGCTGTATGCAAACGATTTTCAGCTTCATCATATACGACAGAATGCGGTCCATCGATAACGGAATCCTCGACTTCGTTGTTACGGTCAGCCGGCAATGCATGCATATACAGCACGTTTTTATCGGCTGTAGCCATTTTAGCTTCCGTACACTTCCAGGATTTTTGAGCTTTTAGTTTGTCATCCACTACCGCGACCGCACCGGAAGCAGCCACGCCGGTTTGGTCGGTTACCCAGTTGCCCCAGTTTTTCGGAATAACGATATGCGCGCCTTCGTAGGCCTCAGCTTCGTTATCGGTAACAGTAACACTGCCGCCATATTTTACTGCATTGGCTTTAGCCTGGGCAATCACCCAATCAGGCAGTTCCCAGCCTTTGGGATGCGCCAGCACGACGTCCATACCATAGCGAGGGAAAAGCAAAACTTGCGATACAGGTACAGATATCGGTTTTTTGTGGCTTTCGGCATAAGCCCAGATGATAGATACTTTTACCCGTTTTAAGTCGCCAATTTTTTCTTTCATGGTCATGAGGTCAGCCAAAGCCTGGAACGGATGATAGAGGTCGCATTGCAGGTTCATGATGGGCTTTGTAGACCATTTAGCCATTTCGGTAAGGTATTTATTGCCGTAACCCCAGTTGCAGTACCGGCAGGCAATGGCATGACCGAAGCGGGACAGGATGATAGCTGTGTCTTTGGCACTTTCGCCATGAGCAATTTGCATACTGCTGGAATCCAGAAATCCAGCATGGCCGCCTAATTGGGCAAAACCGGCTTCCATCGAATTTCTGGTACGGGTAG
>JAGGAB010000040.1 GCA_017889705.1 Bacillota bacterium
TAAACGACTGATTGAATGTGATAAGTCAGTACGTCAGGGAACCTGGCGCGAGCCTATCAATGGCTTTAATACATTTGATGTCGTCGGAAAAACAGTGGGGATTATCGGTGCCGGAAACATTGGCCGCAAAGTAGCCAGAAGACTCAAGGGTTTTGAAACTGATATTATCTACTATGATCCATTCCCTGCTCCCGACATTGAAAAGGAGCTTGGCGCCCGCAAGGTTTCGTTGGTGGAATTGGTAAGCTCTGCTGACATTATTTCGATGCATGCGCCTTTGCTTAAGGAAACATGGGGCTTGGTTGGCAAAAAAGAATTTGCTCTCATGAAATCCACAGCAGTTATCATTAATACCTGCAGGGCGGAATTAGTTGACAAAGATGCACTCTTTGAAGCGCTGCAAACCAAGAAGATTGCCGGAGCGGCTCTTGATGTGTTCCACACAGAACCGGCAACCCCGGATGACCCATTTTTGACATTGGACAATGTAATTGTGTCTCCTCATACAGCAGGCCATGCTTGTGAAGGCTGGTACCGACGCGTAAGCTATGCCTGGGAAAATATCAAAAAAGTGGCTGCTGGAGAGGCGCCTGGCTCTATAGTCAAAGATTAATTATCAGAAAAGGCTATTTAGTTTCTTTCGTCAAACTAAATGGCTTCTGATATTAAATGATATTAACTTGTATTGTAAAAAAATCCATAATCAAGCATTTTACAAACTCATATGGAGGATTCACATGAAAAAAATTATTGAAGAACTAAAAGCAGTTCCTGCCACTTGTATATCTGATGCGATGCAAGGCTTTAATCATTTTAATACAGCCATAAAACCGTTAAAGGAAGAGTATGTTATTTGCGGACAAGCAGTTACTGTCAAGGTTCCGGCTGGCGATAATATGCTGGTAATACAAGCAATGAAACAGGGAAAGCCGGGAGATATACTGGTGGTTGATGCCGAGGGATCAGAGTACAGGTCTTTTGCCGGGGACTTTGTCATCGGTTTGGCGAAAACACTGGGTTTTAGTGGTGTAGTAGCCGATGGAACTGTACGGGATATTTTAAGCATTAAAGAAATGAACTTTCCGGTTTTTTGTCTGGGTACGACACTGGCCTGCAGTAAAAAAATTGGCATGGGAGCAATTAATATTCCGATATCCTGCGGTGGCGTCATAGTTAATCCCGGTGATGTTATTGTAGGCGATGCTAATGGTGTAGTGGCTATACCCCAAGAAAATATAGAGCAAGTCTTGACTGCGGCCAAGCTTAAAATGAAAAAAGATCAGGACAGGGCCGAAAGAATTCTGGGAAACCGGGAAGCGGCATTGCAGTACATTGAAAAGCTTGTGCCGGAAAAATAATTGATTGGAATTGTAGGCTATCAATCTTGGTTTAAAGGAGTACGAGATCGATGATTGAGTTATTGCCAGGAGGAACATTTCTTTTAAAAGGACATGTAATCCTCAAAGACGCTGACAAGATGACAAAAGACGAGCTGGATCATTGTCTGAGTCTGCAAGGGGAAGCGCCGCTGTCAGATCATAGCATTATTTCGCAGGACCGGGCGAGAAAAGGCACGATATCATACCGAATTCTGAGCAGCCACAATCAGTCTGATGACTGGCAAAATCTTAAGTTGCGGATGGATGCACTGGCATCCCATGATCTTACTTATGTAGGAATTGTTCAGACTGCTGCTCTTGGTGGAATTAAGGAATTTCCGATACCTTTTGTAATGACTAATTGTCATAACAGTTTATGCGCAATTGGCGGCACGGTTGCTGAGGACGATCATGCTTTTGGATTTACTGCTGCCCAAAAATATGGCGGTACATTTGTACCACCTAACCAGGCTGTCATTCATCAATATATGCGGGAAATGATGACTGGCTGCGGCAAAATGATTTTAACAGTGGACAGCCATACCCGTTACGGGGCTCTCGGCACCATGGGATTTGGAGAAGGAAGCCCGGAAATAGTAAAACAAATTCTCAAGAAGACCTATGACATAGCCTATCCGGAAGTCATTGCCATTTATCTGGAAGGTGCGCCCAAGAATGGTGTAGGTCCGCAGGATATTGCACTAGCCATTATTAAGGCCGTGTTCCGTAACGGTTTTGTAAATAATAAAGTGATGGAATTTGTTGGACCGGGCGTAGCGAATTTGTCAATTGATTTCCGCAATGGTATTGATGTGATGACAACGGAAACCACCTGTTTATCCTCGATCTGGAGTACTGATGACAAGGTTAAAGAGTACTTTGCTATCCATGGGCGGCCTGAGGCATATGCGCAATTAGAGCCGGCTGAAGTAAGTTATTATGATGGGGTGGTAACGGTTAATCTGGGTGAGATAGAACCTATGATTGCGCTGCCTTTTCATCCTAGTAATGTCTGGTCTATTGCTGAGTTAAACAGCAATGCGACAGATATTTTAAGACAAGTAGAGCTTGAAGCTGCGAAGGAATTAGATAATCCTCAGTTGATATTGCGTTTAACTGACAAAGTGGTTGACGGACGTTTAAAAGTAGAACAAGGCGTTGTTGCAGGATGCTGTGGTGGCATGTTTGAAAACATTATGGCTATGTCTGATGTTTTGACAAATAAGTCAATTGGAAATGGCTATTTTTCACTTAGCGTGTATCCGGCAAGCCAGCCGATTTATCTTGAGCTTTTGAGAACGAAAGCAATTGAAAAATTAATGCTGGCCGGTGCTACCATAAAACCGGCATTTTGCGGTCCGTGTTTCGGTTTTGGTGACATTCCTGCTCACGAAAGTTTGAGTATTCGCCATGTAACGCGAAATTTCAAACATCGTGAAGGTGCTATGCCAACTAATGGCCAGCTTGCGTCAAGTGCTTTGATGGATGCAAGATCTATTGCCGCAACGGCTTTACATGGCGGTATACTGACACCGGCAACAGAGGTGGAGGTTACCTATACCGAGGCCGATTTTACCTTTGATCCTGATATATATAGTAACCGGGTGTACCAGGGATTTGGCAAGCCAGTGCCTGACACCGAAATAAAAAACGGTCCTAATATTTCCAACTGGCCGCCGATACCACCGCTTGCTGAAACCCTTCTGCTGAAAGTAGCAGCTGTTTTAAAAGACCCTGTTACAACTACAGATGAACTTATACCATCTGGTGAAGCATCAACCTATCGTTCTAATCCACAAAAACTGGCTGAATATACATTGTGTCGTAAAGAACCAGCATATGTGGGCAGATCAAAAACCATGAAAAAAATTGAAGAAACACGTGTAAGTGCCTTGAAAAAAGACAATAGCGAGGAAGTTTTAGCACAAATAATTATAGAAAACGACTTGCCGCAGCGAATGAAAGGCTGTTTGTCAGATACCGCAATTGGAAGCTTGATTGTTGCGGTTAAGCCGGGAGACGGGTCTGCTAGAGAACAGGCGGCATCCAGTCAAAAAATGTTGGGTGGACAGGCTAATATTGCCCATGAATATGCTACTAAACGATATCGCAGCAACCTGATTAATTGGGGCTTATTGCCGTTTACTGTTGATGAAGAAACGCTTGCTGGCATTGCGGTTGACGACTTTGTCCATATTCCCGGTATCAAGCAAGCAGTGAAAGAAGGACGGGAAACAGTACCGGCCTTCATAATTAGCGGCAATAACGCAAAGCAAATTCAACTCAAGTTAGAAAAAATGTCTAAAGAAGAACGAGAAACGATATTGGCAGGCTGCCTTATTAACTATTATAGGCAGTAAGGCTAATAAGAATTAAGCTAAAGCGCTAATAAGGGTTAGATATTTTTTAGATATGGCAAAGTCCAGCTTGTCATTTGCTAGCTTGGAGTAATGTATGGATGAAAAGGATCATTACTTTGATGTATAAAATGGTGTAAAGGAGAATTTTGATGGTTGAATTAATAAAAAAGGGAGTCTACCTGTTAAAAGGCAGTGTTATTCTTGAAGATGCAGATAAGCAGAGTATTGAAGAAGTAAATGCTATTTTGGCTAAAGCTGGTGAAGAGAGGTTAAGTTCAGGCACTATTAATAGCGAAACTGCCAGACGGAACACAATCGCGTATAGTATTTTAAGCGCACATAACACTTCTGGTGATGATGCATTTTTAAAATTGAAATTTGATGCCCTTGCTTCACATGATATAACTTTTGTTGGCATCATTCAGACCGCAATTGCAAGTGGACTCACTGAGTTTCCGGTACCTTATGTACTAACCAATTGTCATAATAGTCTATGTGCAGTGGGCGGGACGATTAACGAGGATGATCATGTTTATGGTTTGTCGGCTGCCCGGAAATTTGGCGGTATTTTTGTGCCGCCCCACTTAGCGGTAATTCATCAATATATGCGGGAAATGATGGCCGGCTGTGGAAAAATGATTCTAGGATCAGATAGTCATACTCGCTATGGCGCATTAGGAACTATGGCGATTGGTGAAGGCGGACCGGAGATTGTTAAACAATTACTGTCCCGCACTTATGATGTTTCCGGTCCGGAAGTTATTGCCATCTATCTTGAAGGGAAACCACGTAAGGGGGTAGGACCGCAAGATGTGGCTTTGGCGATTATTAAAGCTGTGTTCAAAGAAGGCTTTGTAAAAAATAAGGTTATGGAATTTGTAGGACCAGGTGTAGAAAATCTTAGCGTGGATTTTCGTAATGGCATAGATGTTATGACTACGGAAACTACTTGTCTGTCTTCTATCTGGCAGACAGACGAAAAAGTAGCCGAATATTACAAAATTCATGGCAGACAAGTTGACTATCGTAAACTTGAGCCAGGTGAAGTCAGCTATTATGACGGCGTCGTGAAAGTTGACTTAAATCAGATTGTGCCAATGATTGCATTACCTTTTCACCCCAGTAATGTATTTTCAATAGCCGAATTAAATAGTAATACAGCCGATATTTTGCACAAGGTCGAACAAGAAGCGAAAGAGCAAATTGAAAACCCCAATCTATCATTGAATCTGACACAGAAAATAGTTAACGGACGGCTTGCCGTAGAGCAGGGAATCATTGTCGGCTGTTCGGGTGGTACCTTTGAAAATCTTACAGTCGCTGCCGAAATCGTTAGTAACAAATCAGTCGGAAATGGCGAGTTTTCGTTAAGTGTTTATCCGGCCAGCCAGCCTGTGTTTTCAGCTCTGCTGAGAAATAAGGCGATTGAGAAATTTACGCAAGCAGGCACGGTTATTCGCACCGCATTTTGCGGCCCGTGTTTTGGTGCTGGTGACACTCCGGCTAACCACGCCTTGAGCATACGTCATGCTACCCGTAACTTCCCAAATCGTGAAGGATCAAAACCCGGAAATGGTCAAATTGCTTCTGTGGCTCTAATGGACGCACGTTCGATAGCTGCCACTGCCATAAATGGCGGTGTATTAACATCAGCAACTGAGATTGAATATGTAGAGCCTACTAAAGATTATTGTTTTGATCAGTCATCATATCAAAACAGGGTATACCAAGGCTTTGGAAAGCCGCAGAAAGCCGCAGAATTAAAGTATGGGCCAGGTATTGCCAATTGGCCGGAGATTCGTCCGTTGCCTGAGAATTTATTATTGAAGTTATCGTCGGTGATTCATGATCCGGTTACTACTACTGACGAACTTATTCCTTCAGGGGAAACGTCTTCTTTCCGTTCCAATCCTTTTGTATTATCGGAGTTTACTCTTTCGCGGAAAGATCCTCAATATGTTAACCGAGCAAAAGAAATTCAGGTATTAGAGCAAAAACGCCAGCAATTGCTTGCTGAAAACAATTCACTCCAAGAACTTGAGAGTGTATTTTTGCCGGCATATGAGGCTAATGGTTCGGGAACCCTTCAGCAGTTTATTAAAAGTACAGGTTTAGGAAGCGTGATTTTTGCCAGGAAGCCAGGAGATGGTTCGGCGCGTGAACAGGCAGCTTCTTGTCAACGAGTGTTAGGTGGAGATGCCAATATCGCGATTGAGTATGCAACAAAACGCTATCGGAGCAATGTTATTAACTGGGGCATGATTCCGTTTACCATTGATGAAGCTGAGATTGCCAAATTTGCGGTTGAGGATTACTTGTTCATTCCGAATATTCGTCAGAGTATTATTGATGGAACTGAAAAGGTACAAGCTTTTGTTATTAATAAACAGGGTAAAACTCCGATAGAATTATCTATAAAAAATCTAGCAAAAGAGGACAGAGACATTATTTTGGCAGGTTGTCTAATTAACTATTATGCCGGAAAATAAATGTAGTTAACCGATGATATAAAGGAGGAGAAGCAATGATTATACGAGGTAAAGATTTACCGGTAGAACAACGTACAGGAGAACGGTTGGGAACATCTACGAAGATTCTTACCGAAGAACAAATGCATAATAAAACTAAAGTATTTGCTCACATTGCTCTGAAGCCAGGTTCAAAAACTCCATTGCATAAGCATGAAGGTACGTTTGAAGGATTTTATATTTTGGCAGGCACAGGGTTAGTGAATGACAATGGTAAAATGGTGCAGGTCAGTGCAGGTGATGTTGTATTTACTGATGACGGTGAAACTCATGGTATTGAAAACAACGGTAACACTGACTTAGAGTATATTGCGTTGGTAACTTATTGTGGCTAAATAGTCCAAATTACAAATGACTAGATGAATCATATGATTTGTCTAGTTTTTTGTTTGGCAATAATTAATTTATTATGAGAGGATATTAGTAGCTTATGTGAGAAATATACATAACAAGGGGAGTGATTGTATTAATGGCAAAAATTGTACTTGTGTTAATCATGCTTTCTTCGATATATTCGTGGGAACTTGCTTCTGCTGCTTTGATTATATTTGCAATGTGTTCTGTACTTGTTAGGAATAAGGAAGTAAGCAAGTACATTGCCGCAAAAAACATCTGTGTAAATAAGCGCTGGGATGTGCAGTATTTAGCGGGATTCCCGTCTTTGACTGTAGAAAGACCGGTGGATTGCTCTTTAATAATTGATGATAATAACGATTTACTTGTTTTGATAGGGAAGTTCGAGGAAAAGATTCCGCTTGTTAATATTAATACTGTTGTTGTGGCAAGCAAAAAGACTTTGGGTATTGGGAAGATGTTTAAAATTAATTATAGTAATGCCCTGGGCCAAGAAAGCGATATTATTTTTAAATCGCTTAATAGCAACGCTATATCGGAAGCAATTATAGATATAATAAATAGGCTTGATAAAGAAGTGTACAGCGGTGACAAGGGAAATAAAGTAATTGATGTTGAAAGTCTATAATTGATAAGAGTATTTTAGATATTTACGCTTGACATTTCTTGCCGAATTCTGTTATTATAACTGTAATATAAATATGGCCTTTAAGTTGGTCCTGTGAGGCTGGCAAGGGGATAGTAAGGATTAATTATGTTTTGATGCCTTCTTGCGTGCTTTCACGGTAAGAAGGCTTTTATTATATCTGAAAAAGCAAATACTATCCTTTAAGTTGACCCAGAGAGGTCGGCAAGGATGTTGTCGCCAGATGCTTATTTGTCATGGCATTATTCCAACTCCTTGCTGTTATACGGTAAGGAGTTTGTTTTTTTCTTAATAATTCAAAGGGGGAGTGTGTAAATGAGTAAAGCCCAAATATCACTTAAACGTAAAGACATTTTGGGGCTTGAGACTATGTCCGCGCCGGAAATGAGTTTGATTCTGGATACGGCCAAGGAAATGAAAAACATAATTGACAGGGATATTAAGAAAGCGCCAACCTTGCGTGGGAAATCCATTGTTAATTTGTTTTTTGAAAACAGCACCCGGACACGTACCTCATTTGAATTAGCTGGTAAATATCTAGGAGCAGATGTTGTTAACATTTCAACAAGCTCCAGCAGTGTGGCTAAAGGCGAAAGCTTGCGAGATACGCTATTGACAGTAGAAGCCATGGGGGTAGACATTATTGTTATGCGCCACGAAGCTGAAGGTTCGGCACAGTTCGCCGCTAACATTGCCAAACCGGTTATCATTAATGCCGGTGATGGCGCACATGAACATCCAACCCAGGGACTGCTTGATATGTTTACAATCAAACAATATAAAGGGAAAATCGAAGGGCTGAAAGTCGCCATTGTAGGCGATATCCTGCATAGTCGGGTAGCCCGTTCCAATATCTGGGGTTTGATGAAAATGGGAGCCGAGGTGCATCTTGCCGGTCCACAGACACTACTGCCTCGCGAGATTGAAAAAATCGGTGTGAAAGTACACCGCCGAGTGGAGGAAGCCCTCGACCAGGCTGATGTTGTCAATGTGCTTAGAATTCAGCTTGAACGTCAGAAAAAAGGTCTGTTTCCGTCGGCAAGAGAATACGCTCGCATCTTCGGGGTAAATGCTAAAAAGTTAGCACTGGCCAAACCTGATGCGCTCTTAATGCATCCGGGCCCGATGAACCGCGGACTGGAAATTTCGCCGGAAATAGCGTACGGTGAACAGTCGGCCATCCAAGAACAGGTAAAAAACGGGCTGGCAGTCAGAATGGCCCTGTTATTCTTAGTGCTGATGGGAGGGACAAACATTGAAACTGCTAATTAAAGGTGGACGTATCATAAATCCGGCAGACAACACAGATGAAGTCGGAGATATTTTAATAGAAGATAAAGTTATTGCCGCTATCGGGCAAAACCTTAGTGCTGACGGGGCGCAGGTGATTGACGCTGCCGGTTTGGTGGTTGCTCCCGGCCTTATTGATATGCATGTTCATTTACGCGAACCAGGCCTTGAGGCCAAAGAGGATATTGTTTCCGGTACGCGCGCTGCCGCTGCTGGAGGTTTTACAACAGTTGCTTGTATGCCAAATACCAAGCCGGTTGTCGACAACTCGATTTTGGTGGCCGGGATCATCCAACGCGCACAAACGGAAGGCGTTGTCAATGTCAAGGTAATCGGCGCGCTCAGTAAAGGCCTGGAAGGCAAAGAATTGGCGGAAATTGGTGATATGATCCAAGCCGGAGCTGTCGCGATTTCTGATGACGGCGGACATCTTGACAGCACACGGCTATTAAAAACCGGTCTTGAATATACCGGGATGTTTGAACGGCCGGTTATCACCCACTCAGAAGATGAAGAACTTGCCGGTGAGGGATATATGCATGAAGGCTCGGTCTCTGCCATGCTGGGCGTCAAGGGGCGGCCGGCAGTTGCCGAGGATATTGCGGTAGCCAGAGATATTATGTTGGCCGAATATGCCAATGCGCCGCTGCACATCGCTCATGTCAGCAGCAAAGGGGCAGTGGAACTTATCCGCCAGGCCAAAAAACGCGGGGTAAAAGTAACTGCTGAAGCCACACCACATCACCTGACACTGACTGACGAAGAACTGAAAACCTTTAACACGGCTTTTAAAGTCAATCCGCCGTTGCGTTCGGCTGAGCATGTAGAGGCGCTAATCGCCGGTCTCAAAGACGGTACTATTGATATGATTGCAACAGATCATGCTCCCCACGCCTTTGAGGAAAAGGATGTGGAGTTTCGTTATGCGCCAAGTGGCTTTGCTGGCCTGGAAACTGCGCTGGCAGTGGTGCTGACAGAGCTATATCACACAGGAAAACTTACGCTGATCGAAGTCATTGAAAAAATGTCGGCAGCTCCGGCAAGAACTTTCGGATTGCCTGGCGGTGTGCTGAAAGTCGGTGCGCCAGCTGATGTCACAATTATTGATAGTGAATATAAATGGACTGTTGACTGCATAAAATTTTATACTCGCGGCAAACATTCTCCATTTGAAGGCAGGAATTTAAGGGGTCGATCACTAATTACTATAGTGAACGGTAGTATAATTATGCAAAATGGTGAGGTGCTTACATGAATGGCAAACTGATATTGGAAGACGGCAGCGTTTTCCAAGGGATGCTTGCTTCCGGTACTAAAGCAGTTGGGGAAGTAGTATTCAACACCGGTATGACCGGTTATCAAGAGGTATTAACAGATCCGTCTTATTGCGGGCAAATTGTAACAATGACATATCCGCTCATCGGTAACTACGGTGTAGCTGAACTTTTTGAACAAGCCAGACAATCCTTTGTGCGTGGTTTCGTTATTAGCGAACTATGCGGTCAGCCCAGCAGCTGGCAGGCAGAAAACTCCCTGGTGTCTTATCTTAAAGAACGCAATATTCCCTGCATCTATGGGGTGGATACTCGGGCTATTACCCGGAAGATACGCTCACACGGCACTATGAAAGGCATTATTGTTCCGGCAGATACTAGTGAAGTCGAGATTGCCGAGCTTTTAAATACACCGCCTTTTCTTGAGGTTGTCAACGAAGTTACGACTCCGGAAATTTACCGGATACCAGGAGAAGGTCCGCATGTGGCAGTTATGGATTTTGGCATCAAACGCAATATTCTAAACTCTATGGCCAAAGCCGGTTGCAACATTACTGTATTGCCTGCCCATACTCCGGCAGAAGAAATACTGGCGCTTAATCCTGACGGAATCTTCTTATCCAATGGACCTGGAGATCCCAAGGATGCTCCGGTAGAAACTGTGCGCCAGCTTATCGGCAAAAAACCAATCTTTGGCATCTGCCTGGGGCACCAATTGCTGGCTCTGGCGTTGGGCGGCGATACGTACAAACTTAAATTCGGTCATCGCGGTTCTAACCACCCCGTAAAAGATTTAATAACAGGTCGCGTCTATATCACTTCACAAAACCACGGCTATGCCATCGACGAAGCTTCACTCGCTAAGATTGATGTGACAATCACTCACAGGGCAGTCAATGATAATACCATCGAAGGCATCCGCCATAACAGTCTGCCGGTATTCTCGGTGCAATACCATCCCGAGGCTGCTCCCGGACCGGATGACAGCACATATATGTTTGAAGAGTTTATGAAATTGCTTCATAAAACACAGAACATGGTAGGGGGGAACTAACGGTGCCGAAAAAAGAACATTTAAAAAAGATTATGGTAATAGGCTCTGGCCCGATAGTTATCGGCCAGGCTGCTGAATTTGACTATGCCGGTACCCAGGCGTGCCAAGCGCTGAAAGAAGAAGGCTTTGAGGTTGTGCTGGTAAACAGCAACCCGGCCACCATTATGACTGACACCAATATTGCCGACTGGGTATATATTGAGCCGCTTACGCCGGAATACCTAGAAGAAATCATTGCTAAAGAGCGTCCGGACGGACTGTTGGCAACACTGGGCGGTCAGGCCGGACTTAACTTAGCGGTTAAGCTGGCGGAAAATGGCGTGCTGGAAAAATATCAACTGGAACTCTTGGGAACGCCACTTGAAGCCATAAAAAAAGCCGAAGACCGGGAATTATTCAAAGCCACCATGGAGGAACTTGGTCAGCCCATCCCGGCCAGTACCATAGTTGAAGATATTGAAAGTGCGATTGAATTTGCCCACCAAATCGGTTATCCGCTGATCGTGCGGCCTGCCTACACGTTAGGTGGGACTGGCGGCGGTATTGCCAATAATGATGAAGAACTTTTTGATACCGTTAACCGTGGACTGAAATACAGCTTGATCGGCCAGGCACTGATTGAACGCAGTGTGGCCGGCTGGAAGGAAATCGAGTACGAAGTTATCCGTGACGCCGCCGACAACTGTATCACAGTCTGCAATATGGAGAACTTTGACCCTGTTGGCATCCATACCGGCGACAGCATTGTTGTCGCACCGTCACAAACGTTGACTGATTATGAATACCAGATGCTGCGCAGCGCGTCCTTAAAAATCATCCGGGCACTGGGTATTGAGGGCGGTTGTAACGTACAGTACGCACTTAATCCGAACAGCACAGAATATATCGTTATCGAGGTTAATCCCCGGGTAAGCCGGTCCAGCGCGCTGGCTTCTAAAGCCACCGGTTATCCCATTGCCAAAGTGGCTGCCAAAATTGCCATGGGTTATAACCTTGACGAAATCACCAATGCCGTAACTGGTAAAACAAAGGCTTGCTTTGAGCCGGCGCTAGATTATGTAGTTGTGAAATTCCCGCGTTGGCCGTTTGACAAGTTTAGCTTTGCTGATCGTATTCTCGGCACTCAGATGAAGGCTACTGGTGAGGTTATGTCCATTGACCGCAACTTTGAAGGTGCGCTGTTAAAGGCTGTACGCTCGCTGGAAATTGGCTTAAACCGACTATATATCCCAGAGTTTGATAAGTTGAGTGATGCCGAGGTACATGAAAAGCTCAGCCTGGCCAATGATGAGCGGGCGTTTATCATTGCCGAAGCCTTGCGGCGCGGGATTACGGTCGACGAAATTCACAGAATCACGGCTATTGATAACTTCTTCTTAGATAAGATTGCAAATATTGTAGCGATGGAAGTTCAGATCAGCAAAAAACTGAGTAATGAGGTGCTGCTGGCTGCCAAGAAAATGGGGTTTGCCGATAAAACCATTGCTGAACTTTCCGGTAAAACTGTTTTCCAAATCCGCGAAATGCGCAAACAGGCCAAATTCTTGCCCAGCTACAAAATGGTTGATACCTGCGCAGCCGAGTTTGAGGCGGTTACACCGTATTACTACTCCACCTATGCCCAGGAAGATGAAGTAGTTACCACCGATAAGCGCAAAGTTATGGTCCTGGGTTCGGGACCTATCCGAATTGGCCAGGGCATTGAATTTGACTATTGCTCGGTGCATTCGGTATGGGCACTAAGAGAAATGGGAATTGAGTCGGTTATTGTCAATAACAACCCGGAAACCGTTTCGACCGACTTTGATACATCAGACCGGCTGTATTTTGAACCACTTACACCGGAAGATGTTCTCAATATAATTGATAAAGAAAAACCGGACGGAGTTATTGTGCAGTTCGGCGGCCAGACAGCTATCAATCTGGCAGGTCCGATGGCGCGTGCCGGTGTTAAAATTTATGGAACAAGCGTCGATGATATTGACCGTGCCGAAGACCGCGAACGTTTTGATGAGCTATTAGGGCAATTGGGCATTCCTCGCCCCAAAGGGGAAACTATTACCGATGCTGCATTGGCGCCGGCGGCTGCCGGGCGTATCGGTTACCCGGTGGTTGTGCGGCCTTCCTATGTGCTTGGCGGACGTGCCATGGAGATTGTTTACAATGAAGATGAATTAAAAGATTATATGGTGCGGGCGGTTAAAGCCTCCCCTGAACACCCAGTGCTTGTTGACCGCTATATGCAGGGTACCGAAGTTGAAGTTGACGCCATCTCTGACGGCAAAGATTATCTTATTCCCGGCATTATGGAACATATTGAACGTGCCGGTGTCCATTCCGGTGACAGTATTGCGGTATATCCGCCGCAGACACTTTCGCAAAAGGTCAAGGATACCATTGTTGATTATACCGGACGATTGGCAAGAGGGCTGAATGTAAAAGGTCTTATCAATATCCAGTATGTTATTGTGGACGAAGATGTTTATGTCATTGAGGTAAATCCACGCTCCAGCCGGACCATTCCGTTCCTCAGCAAGATTACCGATGTGCCGATGGTCGATGTTGCCACTCGCATTGCTATGGGTGAGACGCTCGCTGAAATGGGATATCCTACAGGCCTATTGCCTGCCAGAGAATATACGGCTGTCAAAGTTCCGGTGTTCTCGTTTGCCAAGATGCAGCAAGTAGATATCTCTCTTGGACCAGAAATGAAATCCACCGGCGAAGTAATGGGTATCGATTATCATTACTCCCGTGCGCTCTACAAAGGCATTGTCGGTGCTGGCATGAATGTGCCGAAATCCGGAACTGTGCTGGTAACCGTTGCCGATAAAGACAAAGTCGAAGCAGGCGAAATCGCCAAAGAGTTTGCTGAAATGGGCTATGATCTTATTGCTACAAGCGGTACGGCCAAATATCTGCGGTCGCTGGGCCTGAAGGTTGACATGGTGCCCAAATTGCATGAACAGCAGCCTGTTATCATTGAAATGATCAAAGCTGGCAAAATCAATATGGTGATCAATACTCTCACTAAAGGGCGTGATTTTGACAGCGACGGCTTTAAGATCAGAAGAGCGGCTGTCGAGCATTCACTGCTCTGCCTGACTTCCATGGATACTGCCAAAGCTGTGCTTGATGTGCTCAATATCATGCGTCAAGGTAAATTCCTCTACGTGCTTGCCTTGCAGGATTATGTTAGTGGAGGCGAAAAAAGCCGTGGGTAAAACCTGTGTAACCGCTCAGGTACTTGAGCATGGTCTTATTGCCGGAGATGTATGGAATTTGGTTATTGCCGCGCCGGAAATTGCGCGGCAGACCAAACCCGGTCAGTTTGTTCATATCAGGATAAACGACAGTCTTGAGCCACTACTTAGGAGGCCGTTCAGCATCGCTGACTGTGATGCAGCCAAAGGAACACTCACTATTATTTATCGTGTTGTCGGACGCGGTACAGCCTTAATGACCCAGCTTAAGCCGGGAGATACCATAAACTGTATGGGACCTCTTGGAAACGGTTTTCAACTTACTGCCCAGCGCCCCCTATTGGTGGGGGGCGGCATGGGACTGGCGCCGCTGCTGTTTTTAGCCAGAGCCTTTTGTTCGCTGCCTGCCACTATCTTGATGGGCGGGCGCAATGAACAGGAGTTATTTTGGCCCACACTGTATGCTGGCGTATGTAAAAACATACATATTACAACTGATGATGGCAGTGTCGGTCAGCGTGGCTTTACTGTTGATCTACTGCCTGAACTGTTACAAAGCGGCAACTTTGATGCTGTTTACACCTGCGGACCGCATGTTATGCTTAAAGGTGTAGTGGCGCTGGCGGACAAGCATTCAATACCCTGCCAAGTTTCCCTGGAAGATTATATGGCCTGTGGTGTAGGGGCCTGTTTGTCCTGCACTTGTGCCGGAACCAGCGGCAAACGACTCAAGGTGTGCACAGACGGACCGGTATTTGCGGCCGGGGAGGTGGTATGGTGAGTACACAGCAAAACATGCTGGCAGTAAATATAGCCGGAATTCAGATGAAGACTCCGGTGATGACCGCATCAGGCACCTTCGGGTTTGGCCTGGAATACAGTGATTTTGTTGATCTTAACCAAGTGGGCGCTATTGTTGTCAAAGGCACAACCTTGCTGCCTAAGGTGGGTAACAGCGGGCGGCGTATTGCCGAAACACCGGCAGGCATGATGAACTGTATCGGCCTGGAGAATCCGGGTGTCGATGAATTTATTATGACTACCATGCCTAAATTGAAAAGCTATGAATCATCGGTTATTGTTAACATCTCCGGCAATACTGTAGAAGACTATGGTGAACTGGCAGCTAAACTGGACAAGTCCGGTATTGCCGGCCTGGAACTTAATATATCTTGCCCTAATGTTAAACAGGGCGGCATTGCCTTTGGCACCTGCCCGGACAGTGCGTCTGAGGTTGTGCGTGAAGTAAAGAAAAAGACAAGTTTGCCGGTCATCGTCAAGCTTTCGCCTAATGTCACCGATATTGTACTCATGGCTAAGGCTGTGGAATCAGCCGGTGCAGATGCCATTTCGCTCATTAATACCTTGCTCGGGATGGCGATTGATATCAAAACCTGGCGGCCTGTACTGGGTAATACGGTAGGCGGCCTGTCCGGCCCGGCAGTCAAGCCGGTTGCCGTCAGAATGGTATATCAGGTAGCCAAAGCCGTACAGGTGCCGATTATCGGCATGGGTGGCATTATGACTGCCGAAGATGCTATTGAATTTTTATTGGCTGGTGCCAGCGCAGTGGCGGTGGGTACAGCTAACTTTGTTAATCCCTATGCAGCTGTAGAAGTGGCCGAGGGAATAAAAACTTACCTTACCAATCGCGGTCTGACCCAAGTCAGTGAGCTTGTCGGCAAGGTAAACTGCGGGTAATGCGCAGGATGGAGGATAGATAATTTAATGGAACAAGTACGCAATCGTTTGATCGTCGCCCTCGATTTTGAAACTATGGATGAAGTCAGGCAGCTTGTCGAGACTTTGGGCGATGCTGTAAGCTATTATAAAGTCGGTATGCAGCTCTTTTACGGAGTGGGCATGGAATGCCTGACTTACCTCAGAGAAAAAGGTAAAGATGTTTTCCTGGATTTAAAAATGCATGATATCCCTAATACGGTGGCCCAGGGCGCAGCTTCGCTCACACGTTTAGGTGTTGCCATGATCAATGTCCAAGCGTCAGGCGGTCCGGCCATGATGCGGGCGGCAGCTGAGAAGGTGGCCGAAACAGCTGCCAGACTCAATATCCCCCGGCCTAAGCTGATTGCTGTTACTGTATTGACAAGCATGAACGAAACTGAATGGGAAGCCTTGCGTTCGGCGACTACCATATCTGATCAGGTAGTGCATTTAGCTAGGCTTGCCAAAGAAGCCGGGCTTGACGGTGTAGTTGCCTCCCCTCAGGAAGCCAGTATGATCCGTGAGGCTTGCGGTGAGGATTTTGAAATCGTAACTCCGGGCGTTCGCCCGCAGGGAGCAGCGTTAAATGACCAAAGCCGGGTGGCAACACCGGCGGCAGCTTTGCAATCAGGCGCGCATTATCTGGTTATTGGCCGGCCAATTACGGCGGCTCAAGACCCGTGTGCTGCGGCGCTGGCAATCTTAGAAGAAATGGGGAAAGCATAATGAACGAAACAGAAGTAAAACAGCTTTTTATCGAAACAGGAGCCATCCTGGAAGGCCATTTTTTACTAACCTCCGGTTTGCACAGCCCGATGTATGTCGAGAAATTTCAGGTGCTTCAATACCCGAAACATACCGAAAAATTATGTGCGGCCATGGCAGAGCGTTTTAAAAATGACAATATTGAACTGGTTGTCGGGCCGGTAACCGGCGGCGTCATCCTGGCGCATGAAGTGGGCAAACATCTTAATACCCGCGCGATCTTTACCGAGCGAGAAAATGGCAAAATGACTTTACGACGCGGTTTTGTTATCGAGAAAAATCAGCGTGTCCTGATTGTGGAAGATATTGTGACAACAGGCGGTTCGGTCAAAGAAGTAGTTGATGTTGTACGCGAACATGGCGGCATCCCGGTAGCTGTGGGCATGCTAGTTGACCGCAGCGGCGGCAAAGTGGATTTTGGAATTCCGTCGCAGGCACTGCTGAACTTAACTGTTCCCACTTATGAAAGCGAAAGCTGCCCGCTGTGTAAAGAAAATGTTCCAATTACCAAACGCGGCAGCCGTAAAATTTAGAAATTTGATTTGTCAAAGGCGTAAATCAGAGCGATAAGCTTTGACTTGCGCTTTTTTAGTATCATTTTATAACTTGTGAGAAGAGTGGAGGCATTATAAGCAAGAGATGTCAAGGACAAAACCCGGTACTTCCGTACCCCGCCGGCCTTTGCCGGAAAAAGCGATCCGCAGGAGAAAAGCCAGGTGATAGTCCGTTAAGAAACCCGTACTGTTTGAGCGCGAGTTTACGGGTTTTAGGAATATCGCATGGCTTTTCAGGTCCGTGCATGAAATGGAGACTATATCATATAGCTATGAAAGCAAATCTCTAGTGGAACAGGTTAGCGTGGAGGCTCTGGGCCTAGACTTTTTGCTTAATTTTGTGGCGATGACAAAAGTAAGATCCCGTCCCTTGTATTCCAAAATCATCTGATGTGCTCAACTTCCAAGAACCTAACTAGCGATTTTCTTATTAAGCTTTTAGTTATCGTAAACTAAAAAATATAAATGCGCAAATAGGCGAAAATAGCTAAACTAGTGAAGATTACTGAGCTATCCGAGAAAAAAACATAAAAATAGTTGCGAAAGACTCTTGATATTATGTTGAAAGCATGATAATATTATATCTCGTCAGGGAGATAATCCTTAACGCGGCCCCGTGGTGTAGCGGTCTAACATGCCGCCCTGTCACGGCGGAGATCGACGGTTCAAATCCGTTCGGGGTCGCCAACTTATTCTCTGAACGGAAGTTCTTCACTACGCTCAGAACTAAGCGATTCACGTATGTTCTCGTGTCGCCTCGCGGCTCGAGACAACATGGTTCGCTGCTTAAGCGGAAGTAGCTCAGCGGTAGAGCATCGCCTTGCCAAGGCGAGGGTCGCGAGTTCGAATCTCGTTTTCCGCTCCATATAGGGGTATAGCTCAATTGGTAGAGTAGTGGTCTCCAAAACCATTGGTTGAGGGTTCAAGTCCTTCTGCCCCTGCCAGGACTGCTTCCTCTAATTTAGACAGACTTTCAGGAGCAGTTATCGCAAGCCTAACCGCATTGGAAGGGCTGGTATTTCCGACAACAAAGCGTTCGGCACTATATACTTGAACGCCCCGCTGATAGGCTTTGGCTTCAAAAGCTTCTCCCGTAAATCTTTCGGGTAAAATCAGCCATCTGATAATACCTTCGGGTTCTCCCATAACCTTGTAACCGCTCAAATAACGGTCAACAATGGAATTGCGTAGCCTGTTCTGGCTACGATGTCTTGCTATGGTTTTGTCCAGATCTCCGGAAATAATCATCCTGGAGACTAGCTCGGCCATTACTGGCGATATGGAGGTATTCATGTTATAAAGTGCTTCGGTTACTTTTTTTCTATATTGGTCAGGAGCCACGATGTAGGCAATTCTGAGTCCGGGAGATGCCACCTTGGAAAGACTGGCAATATACAGCACCTGTTCAGGCGCATAGGAAGCAAGGGGAGCAAGCGGACTTTCAATTAAAAGGCTGTGGATAGCATCCTCTATCACTATGAGACATTCTTTCTTGGCAATTTCCGCTAGCATTTTTCTAGTAGCCGCCGACATGGTATGTGTGGTTGGATTGTGATAATCGGGAATGACATAGATGCCGCTAATATTTTCGGTTTTGCAGGCATAACGCAGTCCGGCTTCAGTCAGTTCATTATTTTCGTGTTGAAGGGGGATTAACTGAATTCCCAACATCTTCGCGGCTGTTTTTAGTCCGGGAAAGGTGAGTGCATCAGTTCCAATTCGGTCACCTGGCTGAAACAGTCCTGCCAGGATGGCTGCTATCGCATTTTGCCCGCCGCTTGCCAACACTATGTTTTCCGGATTAACGCTATAACTCGCTTTTCTTAGCAGCTTTGCTCCGGTTTCCTTTTGCCACAGAGTTCCGCCAGGCCGGCCATATCGAAACAATTTCCCGAAATCAGGCTCGATAATCATCTTTTTCAGTTGGGCAACGATTTCCTCAGTTATTGTCATGTCAGGAAATAAGGGCCCCATCTCGATTATCCCTAAGGCGTCTTCTTCCGGGAGTAAAAATGGATTGGCGGCTGCATCAGCAGCAACAAAGGTTCCGTTGCCGACTGTAGCACAAAGTAATCCTTTTTGTTCACACAGCTTAAATGCTCTTGAAATCGTACTCAGGTTAATATCCAGAAAGTCTGCCAATTCGCGTTGCGGCGGCAGTCTGGTGCCTGGTGTGAGCACGCCGGTTTTAATATTATGCTCTAGTTTTTCGGCAATCGCCTTATAAAGCGGCCCTTTCACGTCACTAAGGTCTGGTTTCCAGCTCATGGGATAATCCTCAAAAGAATTAACAGGCATGGCAGTACCCCTTTGTAAATTGTTTTGCATACAATTATATCATTGTGTGTATGTAGCTGCAATGATATAATCGTTACAAATCGCAGGCACGCATTATTTGTTTTGCAGATGATTGTAAAGTTTAGCTTGATAAAGTGAGGATAACAATATGAATGGTAACCAAAGGCCATTAGCGCTAGGCTACATTGGGGAAAAACCTGAATTTTGGCAGGGGGTCGTGAGCAGCGGACCCATTTTGTTAGGGGTTATTCCGTTTGGAATTACCTGTGGAGTACTGGGGTTAACGGCTGGACTTACATCGCTGGAGACAATCATGATGTCGCTGTTGGTATTTGCCGGAGCCAGTCAATTTATCGCTATTACGATGTTAGGAGCCGGGATTACCGGCTGGGGCTTGCTTGTATTTACGACGCTGCTGGTTAATTTACGCCATCTGTTAATGGGAGCATCTTTGGCAGAGTACATGGTGAAGCAGTCTATTTTCCGGCAAGCATTACTTTCGTTTTTGTTGACAGATGAAGCCTATGCGGTAACCATCAGCCGCATCTATCAGAACGGCTATAGTGCAGCTTTTCACTGGGGCACAAGCATCAGCCTGTACATAACTTGGGGATTATCCACAATAGCAGGTGTTTTAGTTGGTAATTACATTCCTGATCCGTTGGCATGGGGCTTGGATTTTGCCATGCCTGCTACCTTCTTGGTGCTGCTTTTGCCGAGGTTAACCGACAGGATTAGTGTCGTTGTATGTGCGGTCGCAGGCTTGATAGCGGTAGCGGGTGCTGTATATCTTCCCGGAAAGTGGTATATGATTGTGGCTTGTCTGGGCGCTGTCTTGGTTGGCGGAATGATGGAGGGGGCAAAAGCACATGCGAAATGAGATTCTTGTTATTATTATCGGGATGGCGTTAGTTACATTTGTAACACGATTTAGTTGTGTGGCGCTGCTGAGGCAGACAGGTATGCCGGCTTGGCTGGAACGCTGGCTTACCCATATTCCAACCGCAATTCTTACGGCTTTGATTATACCGGCATTGGTGCTGCCGCGAGGTCAAATTGATTTATCGTTAGACAATCACTACCTGATAGCGGGTTTGCTTGCCACACTTGTTGCTTATAGGAGCCGTAATATTATTGCCACACTGATGCTGGGCATGGGGACGATCTTATCCCTACGGTTGCTGGGGTAACAGAGATATTGGTAAAAAATCGTAACTTTATAGAGAACAGCAAAAGAACAGGCGTATCACAAAACATGTTTTAATACCATGTTTTGCGACACGCCTGTTTTAACTTGGATTGTCAAAATCTCTGTCGTGGACTTTGAGTACCTCTTCTCTGAGGGTCAGCCAGATTAACTGGAATAATTCATTATATCGCATACTGGTCCTGATAGAGGCGACATCACGCGGACGGGGAAGATCAACGTCGATAATTGTTTTTACTGTACCAGGATGGGCGGTCATAATAAGAATGCGGTCACTTAGGCAGAGCGCTTCATCAATGCTATGGGTAATAAAGACGGTAGTTTTTTTGCTTAATTCCCAAATTCGCAGTAACTCCTGTTGTAAAAGGATGCGGTTCTGTTCATCCAGAGAGCCAAAGGGTTCATCCATCAGCAAGATTTCAGGATCATTGGCAAATGCCCTGGCGACACTGACACGTTGTTTCATGCCGCCGGAAAGCTGGTGGGGGTAGGCCTTGGCAAATTTGGTCAGACCGATCATACGCAGGAAATTTTCGGCAGTTTGATAACGTTCTTTTTTAGGAATACCGCGTAGTTTTAGGCCATAAGCAACATTGTCAATGACGGTTAGCCACGGAAAAACCGATTGCTCTTGAAATACCATAGAATTTACCGGACGATCATCTGCCGTGATTTGAATATCTACATTGCCGCTTGTGGCGATATCCAGGCCGGCGAGAATGCGCAGCAAGGTAGTTTTGCCACAGCCGCTGGGCCCCACAATGGAAAAAAATTCACCATCGCCTATTGAGATATTTATATCGGTTAGAGCTGTAATTTGCCTTTTACCATTGGTAAATATTTTTGTTATATTAGTTAAGACAATACTGGTGCTGTCATAAGGCATAACCGCACCTCCTTTAGTTGCCTTGCTTCCAAGGCAATACCATATGCTCCAGCCAGTCAAGCAGCAAAGTGAAGATATATCCTAAAATTGACAGCGTGATTAAGGCTGCAAACATCTGCTCAATATCAAACATGTCATAAGCCCGCCAGATCATCCAGCCTACACCAGCTTTGGCAGCAGACATTTCGGCGGCCACAATCAGGATGAGAGCCATGCCCATGCCAAGTTTCAGTCCTGCAAAGATCATGGGCAAGGCTCCTGGCAAGGCAACCGTAAGATAAAAGTCTTTGCGGCTGGCGCCAAAATTTTTGGCTACTTCCAGATAGATTTTGTCAATATTTAAAACCCCGGCCATGGTGTTAATGACCACTAGGTAAAATACGCCGATAGCAATCGTAAAAATCTTAGAGGTTTCGCCCAAACCGAAGATTAAGAGGATAAGCGGCATAATGGCCAGCTTAGGGATCGGATATGTAGCTGCAATCATAGGCTCAATGGCCGAGCGGACAAACGGAGAAAGCCCCATGCTCATGCCCAGGAGGATACCGGGAATGGCACCGGCGATAAATCCCCAGATAACCCGCACTACACTTACCCAGGTGTTGTAGATAAGGTCGCCGGAAATAACCAATGGAAAAAAAGAGTGTAAAATCATCCAGGGACTTGAGAGCAGGCGGGTATCAACAAAACCCAAAAAGGCGCCGGCTTCCCAAAACAGTAACAAGGTTAAGGGTGAAAGAATGGAAATGGCTGTTTTCATGCACCAACAACTCCTGTCAGATGACTATTGATATTTACCTAATGTTTTTATAGCAAAATCAACATATTGGTTATCTACGGCATCTTCGATTTTAATGTCTGATTTCAGTAAATTGTTTTCTTTATACCACTGTAAGTCTGCGGCTATGCCGTTCATGCGCAGGTAGCCGTCGGGATTTAGCCCAGTAGGAAGCATTTGGTTATATAAAGCAGGTTCTTTAATTACCGAATACTTGCACAGTATTTCGATAATCTCGGATTTATTCTTGTTTTTGAAAAATGCGTCATTATAATCACGCAATGATTTTACGTAGGCTGTCATGAAGCGGTTGGCCACTTCCGGCCTGGAAGTCATGCTCGTTCCATAAACCAGCAAGGCTATTTGGGCATCAGGATCATATTCAGACGGGTCTTTCCAGGGATCAACAATATTTTTGGCTATACCCTGGGTGACAAAAGGTTCAATAACCATAGCGGCATCAATGCTCTTATTGCCTAGCGATACCAGCATATCTGGAAATGCCCGAATAACTTGCATATCAATATCCTTAGTTGTTAAGCCGCCTTTGGCGAGCACTCTGGCCAGACAAATTTCATCAAGTGAGGCTGTGCCAACTACAGCGATTTTTCTGCCGCGTAAGTCAGCAAAGTCTTTAATGGTATTAGCCAAGTCTTTTCTTATAACGAAGCGGTAATACCCTTGCCCGGGAACATTAATTCCCTTATCAGCTACTATTTTTACAGGTATATCCCGGGACATCGCGTTTAATAACCCGGAAGCCGTAACGGTTGCCCCTACATCTAACTGCCCGGCGGCCAACTGATTAATCATTTCCTGACCGGAATTAAATTGAATACCTTCAATCTTAATACCAACATCCTGATAATATCCTTTTGCCATACCAATAAGGATTCCCGCATCAGAAATAACTTGTTTCATACCAACTTTAATTACCTTTTCCTGAGGCAAGGCAGTAAGTTCGGGAGCCCACGCAGGTTTATTTGATGACGTTACTTGGGGGGCGGGTGACTGACTGCAGGCAGTAATCAGACAAGTGATTACAAACAGGATTGTCACAAATACGCTGATGCGTTTTACCATGTTTTTTCCCTCCTGAGTGTATGGTTTCGCTAGAAGCTACTTCATAGTATTCAGAGCTTAATTTTTGGTTACTTCACAGCAGGTTTTTTTGGTGTAATACAGAATATAATCAAAATAGAATGCGGGGGAAATATTCATGGAAAAAATTATTGAACAAGTACAAGAATGGGAATTTCTTAAAAAATTTCCGCACGAAATTTTTGGTTTTACCTTAATTAATGAATTAATGACCTGCGGTTCACAATACCGCATATTTACCTATAACAATCAACCAGCTCATCGAAGTCTTACCGGCTTATATGACCAGGCAACCAAAGATTTTTTTATTCGAACTATTATTGGTTTAACAGAACAGTGCGATATTAGATTTTTTGCACCTGATTTGGCAACGTTTGAAAAAATTTTAACTGAACGCTTAAAAAAAACACTGCAGCAACTAGCTGTTTTTGATCCGGATTCTGTATGTGCTCAATTTAAATTAAAGAAAGTACTGGAGTGGCCATATGTAACCAAGCTGCCGGCGCAAATAGCAGATTTTAATCTTTTTGTCACGCCTGATAAACCTTTTAAAGCATTAAATGGATCTTATGTTATAATAGATTACAGTGATTTTGCAGCGGAAAGTAATTTTACAATTAACTATAATATTTTTCGTGATGAATTTTATAGTGAGATTCGCCTCAGAAGAGTACCTATCATGACAACGGCTTTTGATGCTAAAACACTGCCTGAACTTGAAGCAAGGCTAAATGACAATTTGATTCAGTCCATTGAAAATGTAAGATTACAATTAGGTGGAAGTAGCAAGTGAGGAGGAAATTTTAATGCCAAAAGTTCTAGTATGTGATGATTCTGCATTTATGCGTATGATGTTAAAAAAATTGTTGACCGATCTCGGACATGAAATTGTTGGTGAAGCTGGTGATGGCAAACAGGCAATACAGCTTTATCGTCAATTTAAACCGGATTTGGTTACTATGGATATTACTATGCCGGTTATGGATGGAATACAAGCTGTAAAACATATTCATGACGAAGATCCGTTGGCGCGCATAATTATGGTTACTGCCATCGGACAACGCAGCATTATTTCTGATGCAATCAAAGCCGGAGCATCAAGCTTTATCGTGAAACCCTTTGATCCAGAGCAAGTATCCGAGGCGGTCGCCAAGGTGCTGACTGAATAAATGTGACAAGTCAACAGACAATTTTTGAGTCTTGACTTTGCTCTAAGGCTAATATATACTAGATAATGCGATTGCACGCGGCCCTGTGGTGTAGCGGTCTAACATGCCGCCCTGTCACGGCGGAGATCGACGGTTCAAATCCGTTCAGGGTCGCCATTCTCATTTGCCTCGGTAGCTCAGTCGGTAGAGCAGAGGACTGAAAATCCTCGTGTCGACAGTTCGATTCTGTCCTGAGGCACCATTTATGCGGAAGTAGCTCAGCGGTAGAGCATCGCCTTGCCAAGGCGAGGGTCGCGAGTTCGAATCTCGTTTTCCGCTCCAGAATGACGGCGGCATAGCCAAGTGGTAAGGCAGAGGTCTGCAAAACCTTTATCCCCCAGTTCAAATCTGGGTGCCGCCTCCAAAAAACTAAATAGAACCACACCAGTGGTTTTTATTTATACCCCATGCCGGGGTGGCGGAACTGGCAGACGCACGGGACTTAAAATCCCGCGGGTGGTGACACCCGTACCGGTTCGATTCCGGTCCTCGGCACCAAAAGAAAAAGACTTCGCAGTTTATGCGAAGTCTTTTTTACATGTCAAACCCGGCACAATCGGCCGTCATATCATGTTGCGCATTAAAGTTCCTGAAAAAAATTTTAACAACCTGCAGGAACTTTCAATTTTCGTGGTAAATTTATTCAATGCTAGTTGCTTGTTAAGGAGTTTTTCAGCTATAAGATTTGCAAGAGGTGGATATTATGATAACTGTTAGTGACAAAGCAAGAGATTATCTGCTGAAAAAAGGCGGGACTGTACAGATTCTTTATTTTAACCGCATGGCAGTATGTTGAGGGCGCATTAATTTAGGCCCGTCCGTGAGACTGGGTATCCCAAGGATAAAGATAATTATAAACTTCAGAAAATTAACGGAAGCGATGTGTATGTTCCCCGTGAATTTGATTCACCCTATCCATTGGTTATTACTGTGCAAAGCTTATTTGGTATAAAAACTCTGCATGTGGAAGGCTAGAAAATAATATAGAAGTCTTCTTACGTTCAAGATTCGACGGAGGGATTAGCATGAAATATGCAATATTGGGCGCAGGTGCCATGGGGAGTATCATCGGCGCAGTATTGAAAAAAGGCGGACAGGACGTTATCCTAGTCGACCCATATCAGGAACATATGGAGAAAATTAAGCGCGACGGCTTGCAACTCCAAATGATTGACCAAAACGAAATCGTACACTTGGCAACTTGCGCAAAACCGGCAGAGACCGTTCCGGTTGATGTTGTAATTATTCTGGTTAAGGGCTTTCATACTGTGGCTGCGGTAAATGGAGCACGAGGGTTATTTCGGGAAGATACCATTGTTTGTTCACTGCAAAACGGGATTGGCAATGAAGATATCCTAAAAGAAATTTTTCCCCATACACCAATTATGCAGGGCGTCATGTGGATGACCGGAACCTTAACAGAGCCGGGAAGGGTAAAAGCCAATGTCGGAGGCGGCACGGCTATTTATCTCGGCAGTGTGGACAAGACGCCAGGGGCTGAGGAAGCGGTAAAAAACATGGCTGCTCATCTGCGGGCCGGAGGGATCTCGGCAGAGTTGACGGATAATGTTCAGAAGCATATTTGGGCAAAAGCGGTGATCAATGCGTGCGTTAACGGACCATGCGGTATCCTGCGGATGAATGTAAAAAGTTTGTTTAACCATCCGCTGGGAATGAAATTGGTAGAGGAAATTACCCAAGAGGTAGTTGATGTGGCTGCACATAAAGGAATACAGTTAAATTATGATTCTCTTATTGCGGACATGGTGGCTTCGGTGGCGCGGGCCGGAGAACATCTGCCGTCGATGGCCCAGGACATCCGGCATAAGCGAAAAACCGAGATTGATTTTCTCAATGGAGCAATTGCTGCATATGGAGCGCAACTAGGTGTGCCAACCCCTGCTAATGAATATGTGGTTAGATTTGTAAAAATCATTGAGGAAAGTTATGAATTTCAATATTAACACTCTAAATTAGCGTTACTGAAAATGATATGAATAGTGAGCATATAGCAAAAATAAATACTATATTAGGATAAATAATAGTGCGTGGAAATTTTTACCTTTATAGGCAGGAATTTTATTTGTAATTAACGAATATAAAAAAAGTAAAGCAAACTGAATATTCAGTAACTCCGAATCTGGTAATCTAAAGGAAACCCAAGATTGCCAGATCGATGGGTTTAGTGGGAAACCATTACGCCTCCCGTTGCGGAAAGGAGTCAGTGCTAGCTATTGAGACAGGGCGCTCTTCTTTTTGCGTCTATGTCTTTTTTTGTTTTTATCAGTAATTTTTAACTGAGTGGTAACCTTGCATTGAGTCAAATCGAGTACAGGAAGGTGAATGGCTGTGTATGCCGGAAACGCAATTGATAATACCTGGGCCGGATGGCTTCGATTTACAGGCACTCTGAAAAGTAAGGATAAAAGTCATACCTATTCTGTCAGACCGGAGATTCTTGATTCATGGGTACGGTGTGACCAAGCCCGAGTCAATCCGCTTGACGAGCGCGTTCACCACCAATTAGACAATGCCAGTTTGCAGGTGATGCTCAGAAAAAACCGTGAACTGATAACAATTGCTAAGCCCTTTATGGATAACTTATACCAAATTGTTACAGGCTCCGGCTTTGTTGTAGTGCTGACAGATGTGCGTGGTTATATTATGGAAATCCTCGGAGATGAGGATACATTGACCAATCCGATGACTGTCAGCTTTTTTCAAGGAGCAAGCTGGAGTGAAGAGGAAGCGGGAACTAATGCCATCGGGACGGCGCTATTTGCTCAAAAACCCATACAAGTATCAGGTTCAGAACATTATTGCCGCAAACACCATTGCTTGACTTGTTCGGCTGCTCCCATTTTTGATGAGAGGGGAACGCTGATTGGGGTATTGGACGTTTCCGGAAAATCAACGGCCGCCCATTTACATACTTTAGGTATGGCGGTAGCTGCAGCAGAAGCCATTATGGCTCAGCTCAATATAAGGAAAAAGAACAAAGAACTTCGCGTAATTAACCATCGCCTGACCAATATATTTAACACCATGTCTGATGGTGTAATTATGGTGGATAGTAGTGGCGTTGTCAGTGAATTAAATCCAATTGCAAAAAAAATATTGGGGTTGGCGACACAAAAATCACAAAATGTTTTGGGGGTCCAGGTGGAGCGCCTTCTCGGATCATCTAGCTCTTTTATTAGAAGAATGCTTATGTGCAAGGAATCCTGTGCCGATACCGAAATCATGCTTGATATCGGCGGGACGGTCAGTCACTTCTGGGCTTCCGGCGAACCTGTAACCGATGAACTGGGGATCGTTACCGGCGGCGTTATTATTCTCCGGCCTATTAAGCGTATTCAAAGCTTGGTAAACAAGTTTAGCGGCAACTATGGAACCTTGCAATTCAGTGATATTGTTGGTGAAAGCAAAGCTATTCTTGAAGCCGTAAGAATAGCTTCATTGGCGGCCACCTCGATAGCCAACGTGTTGTTGCAAGGCGAAAGTGGTACCGGTAAAGAGATATTTGCTCAGGCCATTCACAACCGGAGTGATCGCAGTACCGGCCCATTTATTGCGGTAAACTGCGGGGCAATCCCCCGGGAATTGATTGGCAGTGAACTGTTTGGTTACGCAGAAGGTGCTTTTACCGGGGCCAAACGCGGTGGTAAAGCAGGCAAATTCGAGCTAGCCTGCGGTGGCACCTTATTTTTGGATGAAATTGGCGATATGCCGTTAGAACAGCAGGTTGCCTTACTGCGAGTGCTGCAGGAAAGAAAGGTTAGCCGGATCGGCTCTGACAAAGTAATTCCGGTTGATGTCAGAGTAATTTGTGCTACTAATAAAAATCTAATCAAAGAAGTAGATAAGGGCACATTTCGTAAGGATCTATATTATCGCCTGAATGTTATTTCGATTACCATACCGCCACTGCGCGAACGCTCAGAAGATATAGTGGCACTGTTTAATTATTTTCTAGAAAAACAGGATAAACACTGCCGGAATTTTACTGTAAGCCCGGAAGTAGTGAAACATATTATCCGCTATGAATGGCCTGGTAATGTGCGTGAACTGCAAAATGTTGTGGAACGGATTGTCAGCTTGACCGAGGGGCGGACCGTAACGTTGGAAAACCTGCCCAAGGAAATCCGCGAATGGCAGCCTGATGCTGTCGCGGTGGTCAATAGTTTGCACAGTGAACCAGGTGCATTCGCATTTTCACTGCGCGAAGAACGGCGCTTGCTGATGGAGGAGCAGGAACGGCAGGAAATTTTAGCCCAGCTTTCCAGCCACCGGGGCAATGTCAGTTTGACAGCCCGCAGTCTGGGGGTATCACGCAATACCTTGTATCGCAAAATGAAGCTGTATGAAATCTGCTGGTAGTCTAAAGTGCAGGTTAACTGCTTCCTTTTCAACAGAATATGTGTAACATAAAAGTGTCACTTTGATGTGACACTTTTATGTTACACTTTTGAACAGATTTAGTACAAGTAATTAGATTTGTAGAAACCGGTTGTTAGAAAAACAGCCGGTTTCATTTATTTATTGAAAAATATATAAATATTTTCTAGTTGGTACAAATCTTGCACTACTTACTTTACAAAGCATCACCAAGCTGTCGTTGCCAGTAAGCATCCTTTAATTCGCTAGGGGGGGCAAGTAATGAGAGTAGTTCCTGTATACCAAGCCGAGGGCATGGTTCTTTGCCATGATGTAACAGAAATTGTTCCGGGCAAACGTAAAGGAAGGGCATTTAAAAAAGGGCATATCATCTCCAAGGAAGATATCCCCAAACTGCTTAACATCGGCAAAGAAAACATCTATGTCTGGGAAGTCAACAACCAAACCATTCACGAAAATGATGCTGCTACCAGATTTGCCAGAGCCATTGCCGGTCCCGGTTTACTGCTTGAAGAGGCCTCGGAAGGCAAGGTGGAAATAAAAGCCGGCACCTTCGGCTTACTTAAAGTTAATACCGAGGCCTTAGAAAAAATCAATGATATCGATCAGGTCGCCGTTGCTACCTTGCATACCAATCAGATTGTTGCAATGAACAGAAAAGTAACCGGCTGCAAAATCATTCCGCTAGTCATTGCCGATGAAAAACTAAAACAGATTGAGGCCATTGGCCGAGAGTATTATCCGGTCATCGAAGTCAAACCGCTGCAGGCTCGTAAAGTGGGAGTTGTGACAACCGGCAGCGAGGTATATTATGGCCGCATCCAGGATTGTTTTGGGCCGGTGCTTAAGGATAAGTTTAGCTGGTTAGGGAGTACTCTTTTGCGGCAATTAGTCGTGCCTGATGATATTGAGATGATTGCTGAAGCTATTCAGACACTGGTGGCAGAGGGGGCCGACATGATTGTGACAACAGGCGGCATGTCAGTTGACCCTGATGATGTAACCCCGTCTGGTATCAAAGCGGCAGGCGGTGAGCTTGTTGTTTATGGGGCACCTACGCTGCCTGGCGCCATGTTTATGCTTGCTTATCTGGGGGCAGTACCAATCTTAGGGCTTCCCGGCTGCGTTATGTATCACAAAAGCACTATTTTTGATTTGGTGGCACCCCGTATCTTGGCGGGAGAAGTGCTGACACGCCAAGATATTAACAAACTGGGGCATGGTGGCTTGTGCTTGGTATGTGAAGAATGCCGTTATCCAGAATGCGGTTTTGGCAAGTAAAATGAGGCGTATTTTGGGGAGAAGCACCCCTGAAATATAGATTATTTAATAAGGAGACGAGAGCGCTGATGCAAAAAAAGGTTCTGAATATCAATGGTCTGAAGAGAACGCTGATTGTTGATCCTGAAGTCAGTCTGGCAAGTGTGCTCAGGGAACAATTACTATTAACTGGCTGCAAGGTTGGCTGTAACCAAGGGCAATGTGGTACCTGTTCCATCATTTTGGATGGGCGAGTAGTTCGGTCATGCGTCGTAAAAATGAAAAAAGTGCCTGACGAAGCACAAATTACAACAATTGAAGGTTTGGGAACACCGGATAACCTTCATCCCCTGCAGGTTGCCTGGATGGCTTACGGCTGTGCCCAATGCGGTTTCTGCAGCCCAGGATTTATATTATCATCCAAAGTTCTGCTTGATGAAAATCAAAACCCAACACGCGAAGAAGTCAGGGAATGGTTCCAAAAGAATCGTAATGCCTGCCGGTGTACTGGTTATAAGCCATTGGTAGATGCAGTTATGGCTGCTGCCAAAGTAATCCGCGGAGAAATGCGCAAGGAAGACCTATTGTTTAAGCCTGTTAATAACAAAATTTACGGCACAACCTATCATCGCCCATCTGCTCTTCAAAAAGTTACCGGCACTTGGGATTATGGCGCTGACGTTGCGCTGCAAATGCCGCCTGGAACATTGCGGCTGGCTCTTGTGCAAGCTGAGGTTTCCCATGCCAATATTAAAGGTATTGATACTTCGGCAGCAGAAAAAATGCCTGGTGTTTACAAAGTAATCACCCACAAGGATGTTAAAGGCAAAAACCGGATTACTGGTCTTATTACCTTCCCGACCAATAAGGGAGACGGTTGGGATCGTCCCATCCTGTGTGATGAAAAGGTATTCCAGTTCGGTGATGCCATTGCCATTGTAGCTGCCGATACCGAAGAACATGCGCAGGCGGCCGCTAAAACCGTAAAGGTTGATCTGGAAATATTGCCGGCGTACATGAGTGCCCCGGAAGCCATGGCGCCTGATGCTATTGAAATTCACCCTGGCACTCCCAATGTTTATTATGAGCAGGGCGTGGTAAAAGGTGGAGAAACCAAACCCATTATGGAAGATCCTAGTGTAATTACTGCCGAAGTAGCTACTTACTGCAGCCGTCAGCCGCATATGCCGTTGGAGCCTGACTGCGGCTCTGCTTATATAGATGAAGAAGGCCGATTAACCATTCACTCCAAGAGTATTGCGCTGCATCTGCATCATGCAATGATCGTTGCCGGGATTGGCATTGAGCCCGAGAAATGCCGGCTTGTTGCCAATCCGACAGGCGCTACCTTTGGTTACAAATTTAGCCCGACTAATGAAGCTTTATTGGGTGTTGCCTGCCTTGCCTGTGACGGCAAGCCAGTTTCCCTAAATTTCAGCATGTACCAGCAAATTACCTACACAGGCAAACGCTCGCCAGCACTGGTAAAAACCAAACTGGCTGCCGACAAAACCGGCAAAATCTTGGCCATGGAAACTGATTGGTGGCTTGACCACGGTCCATACAGTGAGTTTGGTGACTTGAATCTAATGCGTCAAGGCCAGTTCACCGGTGCCGGCTATGATATAGCCAACATTCGAGGCAAAGGCAAATGTGTCTGCACAAACCATGCTTGGGGTTCCGCCTTCCGTGCTTACGGTTCGCCGAAAGCGTTCTTGTCTTCGGAAATCTGTGTTGATATCCTTGCTGAAAAACTGGGCATGGACCCACTGGAATTCCGCTATAAAAACGTATATCGCCCAGGTGCTACCACGCCGACAGGGCAGGTGCCAGAAGTATTCTGCTTGCCTGAAATGCTTGACAAAATCCGTCCGTATTGGGAAGAAGCAAAAAAACGCTGCAAAGAAATGTCAACCTCGGAAAAGAAACGCGGCGTAGGCTTAGCGATCGGTATGTATGGCTGCGGTCTTGATGGCCCGGACAGCTCCCACACCTGGGCTGAACTGACTAAAACCGGCGTAACAATAGGTAGTTCGTGGCAGGATCATGGCCAAGGTGCCGATCTTGCTTTCCTGACTCATGCTCATGAAACCCTCCGGCAAATGGGAATTACTCCCGAACAAATCAAACTAGTCATGAATGATATGGCCTTTACTCCGGCAAGCGGCCCATCTGGCGGCAGTCGTCAAAACGTAATGACAGGCAATGCTACCAAAGTAGCCTGTGAGATGCTGGTAAATGCTATGCGCAAGCCTGACGGTACTTTCCGCACCTATGATGAAATGGTGGCTGAAAACATACCGCTGCATTATAATGGTTCCTGGACTGCCTCCATGTGCACCGACTGCAGTCCCGAGACTTGTCAGGGAAATCCGTTCCCTGTTTATATGTATGCTGTCTTTATGCCTGAAGTGGAAATTGACATGAAAACAGGCAAAGCGACAGTCGTCCGATTCGTAACCGTTCAGGATATCGGGACACTTACCAACAAAACAACCTGCGACGGCCAGGTATATGGCGGTTTGGCTCAAGGCATCGGCCTTGCCTTAACTGAGGATTTTGAAGATCTCAAAAAACATACCACCCTTGTTGGCTGCGGCTTCCCATTCATCAAGGATATACCTGATGACATGGAGATTATTTACAACATCACCCCGCGTGAAAATGGCCCGTATGGTGCTGCCGGCGTAGGTGAAGGCCCGCTGACTTCACCACATCCCGCTATTCTTAACGCCATCTACAATGCTTGCGGTGTACGCATTCTCTCGGTTCCCGCACTTCCGGAAAAAATCAAGGCCGGCTTAGAGGCTTTGGCTGGGAAATAAGCTGATTGAATTCTATAACCTTAACGAACGGAAAGCATTTTGCCTTTCCGTTCGTTGAGGATTTTCCCGTTCACAGGTAAGGTGCACTTTCATACCGGGAAGAGGAGGTTGATTATGGATCAAAAACTACTGCGGCAGCGAGAAGCAAAATGTGTGCAGGATAATCCGCCAGGCTGTACGGCAGGCTGCCCGGTGCATGTCGACGCTCGGGGAATAGCAGGTGCTGTCTGTAAAGAGGACTACTCAGCAGCATTTGCTTTATTTCATAAAATGGTTCCTTTTCCGGGCATTATCAGCAGCATTTGTGATCAACCATGCCAGCAAAGCTGCAGACGCCGGGATCTTGACCAACCTATTTTTATCCGGGCTTTAGAACAAATTTGCGTGAAAAATACTGCTGCAAAGCCCCAAGTTTCCGTTCCAACTGTAAAAAAACAGCAAACAGTTGCCATCATAGGGGCAGGTCTGAGCGGGTTAACTGTAGGCTGGGAATTAGCCACTAAAGGCTATAAGCTTGTTTTGTTTGAAGCAACCGGACGACTTGGTGGCAGTTTGTGGGACATTCCGGAAAATATTTTACCACGTACGTTAATAGAACAAGATTTTTCTGTTTTTCAAAATATACCAATAACTATTCATTACAATACGGTTATTGACTCCTTAGATGATTTTGCCGTAAGCTATGATGCCGTATATGTGGGCACAGGCAGCAGGCGAAACAATTTTGGTCTTACTGAAGATGAAAATGGCAACATAAATGTTGAGCCAATATCGCTGGCCACAAGCCAAGCTAAGGTTTTTGCCGGTGGAAGCCTGCGGCGTAACAATGCAGAACGTTCAGCGATTATGTCGGTAGCCGACGGTAAAGCTGCCGCAACATCCATAATACGTTTTTTGCAGCAAGCGTCGCTTACTGCCAACCGGGAAAAGGAAGGAGTATTTGTCTCTGAGCTATTTAACGATATAACCGGCATACCAACTGAAACTATGGTGCTTCCAGCCAATCCTGCCAGTGGATATTCTTTAGAGGAAGCAGGCAGGGAAGCTGCACGCTGCTTGCAGTGTGAGTGTCTGGAATGTGTCAAAGTATGCGAATATCTTGCGCATTACCAGGGATATCCCAAACGTTACGTACGGGAAGTATATAATAATTTATCTATTGTAATGGGCATACACCGCGCCAATAAGATGATCAATTCCTGCAGTTTGTGCGGTCTGTGCGAAGAAGTCTGCCCCGGAAACCTCAGTATGGCGGAAATTTGCCAGGAAGCGCGGCAAATGATGGTGGAAAAAGGGAAAATGCCACCGTCAACTCACGATTTTGCTCTGCGTGACCTAGCGTTCAGCACCAGCGAATTATTTGCGCTGACTCGTCACCAGCCCGGATATACCACTAGTGAAGCCATATTTTATCCCGGCTGCCAGTTGGCGGCATCATCACCAGACCATGTTGCGAAAGCATATCGTTTTTTATGTGAAAAGCTGTCAGGTATCGGCCTGATGCTTGGCTGCTGTGGGGCGCCGGCAAGGTGGGCCGGACAGGAAACTTTATTTCGGGAAAAAATGCAAACCTTTATCACCAACTGGCGTAGTATGGGCAGCCCCAGAGTAATCACGGCCTGTCCAACCTGTTACAGTCTGTTCAAAGAAAATGTGCCAGACATAGCGGTAGAAACCTTATGGACAGTGCTGGAACGCATTGGTTTGCCGGAAGGATGTCAACAGGCATTTCCCCCACAAACACTGGCTATCCATGATAGCTGCACCACCAGGTATGATGCAGTACTACAAACAAGTGTCAGAAAGCTACTGGAAAAACTAGGGCATCAATGGGCAGAATTACCGTTAAACCATGAAAAAACTGTATGCTGCGGTTATGGAGGCCTAATGCTTTACGCCAATCAGGAGGTTGCCCATAAAGTAATAGAGCGGCGCATCAACGAAAGCCATTTTGATTATCTTGCGTATTGCACCATGTGCCGCGATAATTTCGGCGGTCAAAACAAACGTTGTTTCCATCTGCTAGATTTAATCTGGGGCGTTGACAGACAAACTACGGCAGGTCCGGGAATTTCCGAGCGACAACACAACCGGGCAAAACTAAAACAGCAGTTACTGTCAGAATTATGGCGGGAGCACACAGAAAAACCAGAGTTAAAACGTAAGCTCTATATTGCGGACGAAGTATTGGCCACTATGGAAAGACGCCAGATTCTTGTTGATGATGCTGCAAAAGTAATCGAATATGCAGAAAGCACCGGCAACAAGCTGAAAGATGTCGGAGGAGAATATTATATCGCTTACTTCCAGTCAGGCAGTGTGACATATTGGGTAGAATACCTGCCGCAGGCCGATGGCTTTGTTGTGCGTAATTCATACTGCCACCGGATAGAAATTACCGAGTAACGGAGGGTTTATGCATAAACTGACAGAAGTACAGCAACCCAATCTCATTTGCTGTAAGTGCCAAATTCCCTTGACCCTGGGTAAAGTTACACTGGCCTATCTGGGCAGTACATTTCCGGTTGAGCTGTATAAATGTGCGCAATGCGGTCTTGTATATATTCCGGAGGAACTGGTCAACGGCAAGATGAAGCAGGTGGAAGCCGCCTTGGAGGACAAATGATGTTGCACCAACATCCGGGAGGCCTGGAGTTAACAAAAATGGTTGTTGATTACTGTGGTTTTGCGCCAGGCGCTAAGATTGTGGATATAGGCTGTGGCGCAGGCGTTACTGTGGAATATTTATGCGGCAATTACAAACTGCAGGCCGTGGGGGTGGATATATCCCTTGAACGCCTGCAGCAAGGACACAGGCGTTCGCCCGGACTGGCACTGATTCAGGCTTCTGGCGACCACTTGCCGTTTGCAAACGGCACTTATGACGGAGTGATTGCCGAATGCAGTTTGTCGGTCATACAGCAGCAAGAAACCGTGTTGGCCGAATGTGCTCGTGTGCTTACCAAAGGAGGCAAACTGGCAATAACCGATATGTACTGCCTGGATGACGATAATAATGCCGGTTACCTTAATAATAATTTTTTGCTAAAAATTCTCAGGGAAAGCGGATTTAAGGTGGTTATCTGGGAAGACCACTCGACGCTATTACGTCAATTTGTGGCGTCATATATTATGAAGTACGGAACAGTGGAAAAGTTACGGCAATGTTTGTCTATACCCAAAATAAAACTGGGGTATTTTCTACTGGTGGCTGAAAAAAAGACATAGGAAAGGATGAAACTGCTTGGACGAAAAAAACTGTCCCCGCTGCCAGGCGGAGATTACAAACAACGCCCCATTATATCAATGCTGCCGCTGTTTTACCTATTACTGTAAGAAATGTGAAGCTACCAACGAAGGAAAAAATTGTCCTAAATGCCGGATGGGGGCACGCCTAGTTATTGCTTCAGGTAAATAAGGAAGGAGCGTTACTATGAGCGAGGAACAAGATTGTCCTAATATCATTGAAGCCGACGGTGTGGTGCTTGAAGTAATTGATAAGAATACCGGCAAGACGTTTCGGCGCAGCCTGCCGCTTGCTTATTTAGAGACAGGTAATGGCGTGGTATTATCAGGAGAAAACCTTGACGGCAAGCCGGCGCAAATCAGTTTTTTATCAGATGTTGCCCTGACCAAAATAAATGATTTAATTGGAAAAGGTCCGGATCATGACCGCTGCGGCTCCAAAACTACCGCAGAGCCTAAATCATAAACCGTTTTCCGTACAGCTACTGATAGGAGGCGAAATATATGACCGATGCCTATATGAAATTACTAGAGCTATCGCAGGCAGGATTTTTCTGCAGTCAAATCCTGCTAATTATTGGACTGGAGGCTCAAGGTAAGGAAAATCTTGATTTAATCAGGGCTATGTCCGGATTAAACGGCGGCATAGGTTTCTGCGGTAAAACCTGTGGCGCACTGACAGGCGGTGCCTGCCTTATCGGCTTGTATGCCGGCAAAGGGGCAGCCGAAGAAATGGAAGACTGCAATCTTAATGAAATGATAAAAACACTTGTTGAATGGTTTGAACAAGAAGTTACTTCACAGTATGGCGGTATTGAATGCAATACGATTTTAGAAAATAACCCCCAGAACCGGATGGCGCGCTGCCCACAGCTTGTGCTGAACACATTGGCCAAAATCGGAGAAATTCTGGCAGCAAACGGCTATACCTTGTCCGAAAGGATTGCTTAGTAACAGTTACAACTCCGATACTTAGGAGGATGTGCATGAAAAAGTTATATCAAAGTTTGCTTGATTTACTTACTGCCGGTGAAAGCGTTGTGCTTGCCACTATTTTTCACAGTAGTGGATCAGCGCCGCGCTCAGCAGGAGCCAAGATGATTGTCCGTAAAGACAGTTCCATTATTGGTACAGTTGGCGGCGGAAAACTGGAAGCCGAAACCATTGAATTAGCCAAACAAGTTCATATATCCCGTCAGTCACTTATCCAGCCCTTTGATCTGAAAGGATCGGATGCGGCAGGTTTAGGTATGATCTGCGGCGGACAGGGAGAAATTCTGCTGGAATACCTGGATGCCGACAACCAAAGTAATATCTTGATTTACCAAGCGCTTATCGACACCATGGACAAAGCGCGAAAAGCTTGGTTGATGACCGAATTGTCCAGTCAAACCAGAGCAGGCGGAAAAAGACAGCAATGCCTTGTCAAACAGGATGGCAGTATTATCGGCAATTTCCAAGGCGATCCCGCTTTTATTGAAAAAATGTCGTTAGGACCGGCCAAGATTTCGATCCATGCTGATGCGCGTGAAGTCCGTAGCTTTATTGTCGAGCCTATTCGTACAACCGGTGTGGTGTACTTGTTTGGCGCCGGTCATGTTTCCCAGCAGATTGCCAAACTTACCGAGATGGTGGGTTTTGTGACAGTTGTTTTAGATGATCGTCCGGCCTTTGCCAACAAGGAGCGTTTTCCCCAGGCTGATATTTTGGTGGTGGACAATTTCAATTGCATGACAAGTCTTGCTATTACTCCTGACAGTTATATTGTGATTGTGACCAGAGGCCATTTGCATGACAACATCGTGCTTGAACAGGCGCTTACAACCCAGGCTGGCTATATCGGCATGATCGGCAGCAAAAAGAAACGTGATCTCTTGTTTAAGAGCTTACAGGAAAAAGGTATCAGTCCCGCAGCCTTACAGCGTGTGTATTCACCGATCGGCATTGACATCTATGCCGAAACCCCTGAAGAAATTGCCGTGAGTATTGTCGCCGAATTAATAAAAGCAAGGGCGGAACGCGAAAAATGCATTGCGCAAAAATAGTAGGACTTATTGTAGCCGCAGGCTATTCCTCGCGCATGGGACGCTTTAAGCCGCTGCTGCCATTAGGCACCAAAACTGTAATTGAAACCGCCGTTGACAGTCTGCTGCACGGCGGCATAACCGACATCCGGGTAATTGTCGGTTATCAGGCCGCCGAATTATATCCGGTATTAGAGCGTTTGCCTGTCAGCATTATTGAAAATCCCAATTACGCAGCAGGCATGTTTTCTTCCGTGCTTGCCGGACTAACCACCTTTGCCGCTGAAGCCGATGCCTTTTTGCTGCTGCCGGGTGACAATCCCCTGATACGCAAACGCACCATTAAAGATTTGCTGCGCTGTTACCGCCAGACAAAAGCAGCTGTCAGTTATCCGGTTTTCAATGGAGAGCGCGGCCATCCGCCGCTTATCGGCGCCGCCTGTTTTGGTGATATTCTTGCCAGTGACGGGAGCTGCGGTTTGTGTCATATCCTCGAAAAGTTTGAACAGGACAGTAAAGACGTAGCAGTTGCCGACCAGGGAACTCTGCTTGACATGGACACCCAAGAAGACTACACTCGGCTGACAGCTTTTTATGCTAACCATCATATCCCCACTTATGAGGAATGTCTGGCACTGCTTTATAAACACCAAGTCAGTGAAAACATTCTACGGCATGGGCAAGCGGTAGCCAGGATTGGCCGCCGTTTGGCCGAACAGCTTAATTCGGTTGGGCTGCACATCAATGTTGAGCAGGTTATTGCCGGTTGTCTGCTACACGATCTGGCCAAAGGCAAATCCAACCATCCTAAACGCGGCGAACGCCTTGTTAGAAGGCGGGGCTTTTCCTCACTGGCAACCATTGTGGCTTCCCATATGGATTTGCAACTGACGTCAGGGCAGCTGCTCAATGAAGCGGCCGTTGTCTTTCTTGCCGACAAATTGGTGCAGGGCGACAAGCCGGTGCTGCTCAGCGAGCGCTTTCGTTTTTCGCTGGAGAAGTTTGATGGACAGCCGGACATACAGGCTGCCGTGCTGCGCCGGCAGCAGACGGCGGTAAGCATTATGAATAATATCACGGGTTTGCTGGGCACCAATGACTTGAAAGAATTAGTGTTACAGTAGGAGGCAGGGATTGTGAAAACAGTATATGTTAATAATGCGGCAACTTCCTGGCCCAAGGCACCACAGGTGGGGGCCACGGTAGCTTCCTGCGTCAGCGGTATACCCTATCATGCCGGCCGCTCAGGTTTTACGGCTGCCGACATTGCCGGAGAATGCCGGAAGTTACTGGCTAAGCTGCTGGCTGTCAAAGATAAAGGCCGCCTTGTGCTGGGACCTAATGCCACCCATGGACTAAATATTGCTTTGCATGGGCTACGGTTTCGGCCAGGTGCTGTTGTGGTGACAACAGCCGCCGAACATAATGCTGTGCTGCGGCCGCTCCATTATCTTGCCAAAACCAAGTACATAACCGTACACATACTTCCTGTAGACAAACAAGGGCGGGTTGATCCGGAAGAATGGGAACAGGCAATAATACAACACTCGCCACAGCTGGTGGTTTTCACACATGCTTCTAATGTTACCGGAGCGGTAAATGACGCGGTTCTGCTTGCCGGTATTGCCAAAAAGCGCCGCGCCATTACTTTACTGGACGCTTCTCAGAGCCTGGGTATAATCCCGGTGTTGCCAGAGGTTTGGTCTATTGATATGGTAGCGTTTACAGGACATAAATATCTGTTGGGGCCACCCGGCACAGGCGGCTTATATATCGCACCTCAGATTGACCTTGAGCCGGTATGGGTTGGCGGCACCGGTGTGCAAAGTGATTTGGCGGAGATGCCGCAGACTATACCCATCCGCTTTGAAGCAGGAACACCCAATGATCCGGCAACTGCCGGACTGGCAGCAGCATTAACCTGGAGTGCCAACCATTTACTTGACAGTGGTGTTATGGCTGATAAAACCGAGCGACTGGCCAGCGGACTTGCGGCGCTGGGAGCTAAGGTAATCGAGGTAACGACGCCGCGCACACCGGTAATTTCCTTTACCTTACCAAGCTGCCTGGTAGAAGATGCTGGCGAACTGCTGCATAAAAGCTTCGGTATTGTCTGCCGCACAGGTCTGCACTGCGCACCGCTCATCCATAAGTATCTGGGCACAGCGCCTAGCGGCACCATACGCTTCAGCCTCTCGCGGTTTACCACAGATGAGGATATTGATTACTGTCTGCAGGCCATTGAGGCAATTATCCATGAAACTATATGAATGTAAAAAGATAGAAAACTGCTTTAGCAGTTCCCATATGTATGAATACCGGCTGCCACTGAAAACCAGGGAAGAAGTTATTGAACAGCTGGGTAAGAACGGACAAATTAAGTATTACAAAAATTTCCCGCGACCTTCATTTCAAATACAGTCTGTTAGCGGCATAAGCATCAAGGGTGTGATTGCCGATGGGGTCATCCGAGTGAGTTTTCCAGAGGTTGATCCGCTGGAAACTCAGAAAAATTTTGAACAGTTTTTAACAGAATTGCTGGAAAAGGAAATTGGCGGTGGAGAACATGAACATAGCTGTTGAGTGCGAAAGAGCAGAAGAAGTAGTGCTGTCTATAACCGAAAGTGTCTGCCCGGAATGTTTGCAGCGTATCCCGGCCAAGCGGATCGCTAAAGGGCATAACGTCTATTTGGAAAAACATTGTCCACAGCATGGCGAATACCGGGTTCGCATTTGGGAAGGCGAGCCTAATTATACAGGCTGGAAAAATCCGCAACGCCCTCATGCGCCAGTTGCATATGCCACAGAGGAAAAGCAGGGGTGCCCGTATGATTGCGGGTTATGTCCCAGACACAAACAACAGACCTGCTGTGTTCTCTTAGAGGTAACCAACCAATGCAATCTGCACTGCCCGGTCTGTTTTGCTGCTGCGTCGCCAGCTGACAAAGATGAACCGGGACTTGATCGCATTGCCAAGTGGTACACAATGCTGCTAAAAAGTGGCGGACCTTTTAATATCCAATTGTCAGGAGGAGAACCGTCACTGCGGGATGATTTGCCTGATATCATTGCTTTGGGTAAGAAAATGGGCTTTGTTTTTTTTCAAATCAATACCAACGGCCTGCGTTTGGCCGCTGATGAAGAGTATGTTTCCCGGTTAAAAGCCGCAGGACTTAACTGTGTTTTTTTGCAGTTTGATGGAATGGATGATAAGGTTTATCGCAAGCTGCGGGGGCGGGATTTGTTGGCTGTTAAGCAGCGCGTTATCGAAGTATGCGCGGCTTATGAGCTTGGTGTTGTGCTTGTACCCACCCTGGTTCCAGGGGTAAATGACGATCAGATCGGTCAGATTTTGGAGTTTGCTATTAGCAAAATGCCGGCAGTGCGCGGCGTCCATTTTCAACCAATAAGCTATTTCGGCAGATATCCGGTTCAGCCGCAAGACAGTGATCGGATCACTCTACCCAGAGTGATCCGTGAGATCGAAAAACAAACATCAGGATTAGTAAAGGCAGCATACTTCCGGCCGCCTGGCGGCGAACATGCCCATTGCTCCTTTCATGGAAATTTTGTCTTGATGCCAAACGGCGAGCTAAAGCCGCTTGTGGAGGATAGTACCAACAGCGGTTGCTGTCAGGGCAGTGAACCAGCCAATGGTTCAAAACGAGCCAGGCAGTTTGTTGCCAGACAATGGTCAGCACCATTAAAAACAAGCGTAATCCACAAGCAAGCAGCAGTTTCACCGCAGCATGTTGGTAACACAGACAGTCTGGATGACTTTTTAGAACGGGTAAACACCTATACGCTTGCAATATCAGGTATGGCGTTCCAGGATGCATGGACGCTGGATGTACAGCGGTTGCAGCAGTGCTTTATTCATGTTGTGTCACCTGATAATATGCTGGTGCCGTTTTGCGCCTATAACCTCACAAATTCTCGCGGAGAAGCTCTGTACCGGAGGAAGCTATGAGCGACAAACTAGCAATTACCCCGCTGGATGCCTGGACAACAAAAAAAATAGGTGTGAAAACCCTGACCGCTGATAAGCTGGCAGCTTATCAATTGTCCTGTTTACAAACAACCATTGCCAGAGTCCAGCAGCTCAGTCCTTTTTACCGTCAGCAGCTGGCTGGATACCGTCAGATTGACTGTCTAGAAAGCTTGTCCCGGTATCCGTTTACAACACCGGAACAGTTGGCAAAACAGGCTGGTGTCATGATGTGCGGTTCCCAGAGCCAGATCAGCCGGGTGGTAACACTGGCAACCTCCGGCACTACCGGCAATCCCAAACGGATTTATTTCAGCAAAGCCGATCAAGAATTGACCATTGAGTTCTTTGCCACCGGCATGTCGACCTTGGCGGGAACAGGTGATAAAACCCTCATTTTGCTGCCAGGCCAGCGACCCGGCAGTGTTGGTGATCTGTTATGGCAAGGTCTGCAGCGCATAGCGGCAATACCTACGCTGTATGGTCTTGTCGATGATACAGCTGTTGCTGTCCAAACCATGTGCCGGGAAGAGGCCGTTTGCCTAGTCGGCGTGCCTGTACAACTCTTAGCCATGGCGAAGTATTGGGAGAGCTGGGGACAGAGCGCCTGGACACCACGCCGCGTGCTAGTGAGCACCGATTACCTTTCACAGGCTGTTATTAGTGAACTCAGTCGCATTTGGCATTGTGAAATATTTGATCATTACGGCATGACAGAAATGGGACTTGGCGGCGGACTGGAATGTGCCGCTCATGCCGGTTACCATTTGCGGGAAGCCGATTTATATTTTGAAATTATTGACCCGGTTTCAGGAAAAACGCTGCCTGACGGTGAGTACGGTGAAGTGGTTTTCACAACTCTTACGCGCCAGGGCATGCCGCTTGTCCGCTACCGGACAGGCGATATATCCCGTTTTATTACTGAACCCTGTCCTTGTGGCAGCATACTGAAGCGGCTGGAGCGCATACAGCGCCGGAAAGACGGGCTGTTAACCATAACACCAGCCGGGCAGCTTACAATGGCCGATTTTGATGAAGTGCTGCTTGGCTTACCGGGCGTTACTAATTTTAGTGTTACGGTCATTAAAAATAAGCCTATTGCCATAAAACTAATTGTTGAGGTTGTGCCAGGCCAATCGCCGACAGATAAATCCCAGATTTACCAAGCTGTGCGTCAATTGCCGGCTATTAGGGAAGCAGAGAGACAAGGCGGTCTTGTAGTTTTCGGCGAATTTACTCACAAGTTGACGTCAGCCCCTGGAAAACGAAGCATCCAGGTAACAGTAGGGGCAGAGGAGGATGCGGAGAATGTCAGATAAAAGGCTAATCTATTTGATTCGTCATGGCGAAATATTGATAGAAAAACAGGTGCGGCGCTATATTGGACAGAGTGATATTCTACTTTCCCAGGATGGCATATGTCAGGCGCAACTGGTTCAAGCACAGCTTGCAAAGCAGGAGCTTACCGCCGTATTTTGCAGTGATCTTGTTCGGTCGGTGGCAACTGCTGAAATAATTGCCAAGCCGTTAAACCTGGCGCCAACAAGCCGGCGTGACTTGCGGGAAATCAGCATGGGGAACTGGGAAGGCAAAACGTTTACGGAAATTGAGCGGCTCTATCCGACAGAATACGTGGAGCGCGGCAAAGATATTGTCAATTATGTTATTCCGGGAGGCGAGAGCTTTGCTACCTGCCAAACCAGAATTTTGGCGGCATTTACTGAGCTAGTGAGTACCACGACCGGCAATATCCTTATTGTGGGACATGCTGGCGTTAATCGCATACTTTTATGTCATATCCTAGGTATGCCGCTGGAAAACCTGTTTCACATAGCTCAGGATTATAGCTGCATTAATATCATAGCTGCTGAGAAAAACCAATACCATATCAAGCTGTTGAACGGTTTGGCGAATCCTGGAGTGTAATCAAAAAACACTTCAGGATTTTTTTTTATTAATTTTTTATTTTCTAGTTTTTTCAAAAGATATTCAAAAAAATGGAGTGCATAATACAATCATAGCCCCAAACAAAAAGAAAAGGGATGATTGAAAATGAATAAAAAAAGATTATGGCTATTGGCAATCAGCGTGGCAACAATGGTTACTGCAAATGGGATTGTGTTAGCTGCTACAACAGATAAACAAGAACAGGTTAATGGCAAATGGCAGCAAACCCAAAGCGAAAAAGGAGACTTCGGCAAAAGAGGCCGACCGCCAATGGGATTCCATGAAGACAGAAAAGCGTTATTGGAGTTTTTGAAACTGGATGAACAAAGTTTCCGTGAAAAGGCCCAAGGCGGTAAAACCTTAGCAGAAATTGCTAAAGACCAAGACATTTCCGAGCAGGCACTAACAGACTTTCTGGTTGAACAAATGACAGCTCGTATTGATAAGGCTGAAAAAGAAGGACATCTGCCGCCAGATACTGATGCAGCAAAAATGAAAGCCGGTATCTCTGAGCGCGTAGCAGAGATGATTAACGGCAAAATGCCGATGCACAGACCAGGTCATATGAGAGCACCATTTGATGACACTAAGCTGCTGGAATTGTTAAAGATAGATAAGGAAGCCTTCCGAACTGAAATGCAAGAGGGTAAAACCTTGGCAGCTATTGCCAAAGAACACAATGTTTCCGAACAGAAACTAAAAACCTTTATGACCAAACAGCTAACTGAACGCATCACTGAAGATGTAAAAGCCGGTCGCCTTACGGAAGAGCGGGCCAAAGAAATGAAAACAAATATGGATAAGCATATAACCGACATGATTAACGGCAAAATGCACAGACCGGAACACCGGCCGATGGGTCCTGGTCCATTCCATAATGAAAAGTTACTCAGCCTGCTAAATCTAGATGCCAAAGGCCTGAAAACGGAAATGAAAGCCGGTAAGAACTTACTAACAATTGCCGAAGAACATGGTGTCAGCGAACAGGCTCTCAAAGAAACTCTGAAAAACCAAATGACACAGCATCTTGACCAGGGTGTAAATGAAGGCAAGATTCCAGCTGACAAAGCGCAAGAAATGAAAAACGATATGGATAAGCGTATTGATGATATGATTCATGGTAAGGCACCGATGAAACCACATCACCAGGCTGAACCACAACCCCAAGAGTAATTAATAATAGTCCGGTTCCGAAATGGTAACCGGACTATCTTTATGGTTGGATTTACCACGGAAAAAGAGCTTTGCACTATGTTATAATAAAGCTGCATCTTGTTACCATAATATTTGCAGGAAAGGATGATTGAAACACATTATGAGAAACAAGTTTATACTAGTTACCGTACTTATGCTGGCTTTGCTGGTAACTGCAGGCTGTGGCGGTGGCTCTGATCTTAAACGGCAGGCCAACCTGTCACCAGAGGGTGTAATAAGAACGTTTTTTGCCGCTGCAAAGAATGACCGCATGAGCGAAGCGGCGCTGTACGTATCGCCCACTTCTGTGGGTGATATGCAAACCGTATTAAAGTTTGTTACCGGACAAACCAATGCGTCAATAAAAAAATCCAATTTGCTTTCGGTAAAAATTGTGGCCCAGCAAGGTGATTACGCGGCTGCGCTGGCTACGCTCCAAACAGAACAAAACTCGCTTGCGGTTGCATTTAAACCTGTGGGATTAGAGAAAATCGACGGCGAATGGTACATTGTTGACTCTGATCAAATTTTCCGTCAAGCTAAGTATCGAGTGTTGGCACAATTGCTTAGCGGTATCTAGCACAAAGACAAAAGCGCTCCAGTAGGAGCGCTTTTGATTACATATTGACAATATAAGTTCAGTATGATTAAATTACATTATAGTTGAGTGACATGGTAATTTAATAGAGTAAACTGATGATAGGGAGATAAAATCAGTTACGCGCTTACAGAGAGTCAAGGTTGCTGGGAACTTGACAGAAATGCGGACTGAATAAATGGACCCTTGAAGGTGGGGTGAAAAGTCATAAGACTGAGTAGCTTTAAACGTGTGCTCACGTTACAGAGCCAAGAATGTGATAGCATTCTTATGAGGCGGTCAAACATGCTGTTTGACAACTAAGGTGGTACCGCAGATTAGACATCTGTCCTTGTAGAAGGATAGGTGTTTTTTTATATTCAAAATGGAGGAATTTACATGAAAACCAAACTGCTAATGGGTAATGAAGCAATTGCACTTGGAGCGATCAGAGCAGGCGTTAATGTTGTCTGTGGTTATCCCGGCACACCTTCGACCGAAGTGCTGGAGACTATTGCCAGAGAGCGTGATAATGGGATTTATGTTGAATGGTCAGTAAATGAAAAAGTGGCGTTGGAAGTAGCTGCCGGGGCAGCTTACAGCGGGGCACGGACACTGGTCACCATGAAGCAGGTAGGTCTTAATGTTGCCAGTGACCCCTTAATGAGTCTGGCTTATATCGGTGTTAAAGGCGGTATGGTTGTTTTGGTTGCAGATGATCCGGGCCCGATTTCTTCACAAACAGAACAAGACACCAGGCATTTTGCCAGATATGCTCATTTGCCGGTATTTGATCCGGCAACACCGGAAGAAACTTATACCATGATTGCCGAGGCGTTTGCCTTATCGGAAAAATACAGCACACCGGTGCTGTTTAGACCCACTACTCAGGTTTGCCATGCCTGTGCCAGTGTTGAAACAGATGATGAGCGTTATCAAAATAAAATAGAAGGCTTTGTAAAAGATCCCAAGTGGGTAATCTTCCCGCGCTTATCGTATCAAAACCATATAAAAATTGATGCTAATGAAACCAAGATCAGTCAGGAGTTTTCGGAATCTCCTTATAACCAGATTAGCGGTCAGGGCACATTAGGGATTGTTGGCTGTGGAGTTTCTTCCACCTATGTAACGGAAGCGCTGTCTACCATCAACACACCGGTTAAAGTGCTTAAGCTAGCAACACCACATCCATTTCCTGACAAGTTGGCACTGCAGTTTTTGCAAGGGCTAGAAGAAGTTTTGGTTATTGAGGAACTTGATCCGGTAGTTGAGGAAAATCTGCTTAGACTGTGCGGTAAGTTAGATTTAGCTATCCGCATCAAAGGCAAACTGACAAAAGATATGCCGGTAGCAGGTAAATACAGTTATGAACTGGTAACTACAGCACTTTGTAAGTTCACAGGTCAGGAACTGCCACAGGTTAGACCTGTTGAGCTGCCGCCATTGCCGGTAAGACCGCCGGTACTTTGTGCAGGCTGTCCGCACCGCGCTTCTTTTTACAGTGTAAAGAGGGCTATGAAAAAGGCCGGACAAAATGCAGTATTTACCGGCGATATCGGCTGTTACACCTTAGGCAATGCCCAACCGCTTGATATGGTAGATACCTGCCTATGTATGGGAGCTGGCATTACCATTGCACAGGGCTTGCAACTGGCCGAACCAGACAGAAAACAAATCGCATTTATCGGCGATTCAACTTTCTTCCATACCGGCATTTCCGGAATCATTAATGCTGTGTATAACGAAACCGATATTACGGTGATTGTTCTTGATAATAGCACAACGGCGATGACCGGTCATCAGCCGCATCCCGGTACCGGTAAAACCATGATGGGAAGCATTTCAGAGAAAATCAGCATTGAAAATGTATTAAAAGGCTGTGGTGTTACCTTTATTGCCAAGGCCAATCCGCTTGACTTAGCTAAGGCAGTTGAAACTGTGACGGCGGCAGTAAATCATAAAGGCGTATCAGTAGTGATTTTTGAATCACCCTGTATTGCGATTGTGAAACCCAATACCATTCAGGAAATTAAAGACAATTGCATTAGCTGCAAAAAATGCATTCGGGAAATAGGCTGTCCGGCTATGAGTGTAGCCGAGGAAAAAGTGGCTATTAATCCGCATTTGTGTTATGGCTGTCAGCTGTGCGGCCAAATATGTCCGGTACAGGCAATTGGAGGGGTGAATAAATGAGAATCGATTGTTTATTAGCAGGTGTTGGCGGCCAAGGAACAGTGCTTGCTTCCAAAATAATTGCCCAAACAGCCATCGGTAAGCAAATCTTTGCCCGGACATCGGAGACTATTGGCATGGCGCAGCGTGGCGGGTGTGTAGTAAGCCATGTGCGCATCGGTGATCAAAACTGTTCGCCGGCTATCCCACAGGGAATGGCAGACTTGATTATTGGCTTCGAACCGGCAGAGGCTGTGCGTAATCTGGGATTTTTAAAACCAACCGGCCAGCTGCTGGTTAATACCAAACCTATTATTCCGGTGACCGCTTCACTGGGCGGTATTGCTTATCAAGCAGCCGATATTATCGAGTATCTGAAAAACACCGGACACCGCGCAGTGTTTGTTGACGGCCAAAAGCTTTGTGCTGCTGCCGGTACTTCCAAGGTGTTAAATGTTATTATGCTGGGTGTTGCTATTAAAGAGGGTTTACTGCCGTTTTCTCAGGAAGAAGTGTTACAAACAATCAGCGAGCATCTGCCGCCTAAATTTATGGAATTAAATCAAAAAGCTCTGGAGATTGGCTACAACTTCCAGCAGTATTTGTAAACATAAGGGAGCGCTGAGGGATGAAACCAGAACAGTTCACTAAATTTAAAAAACTGCTACAGCGGGTGCAGCAACAAAGTCCGTTTTATCAAAATAAATTTAAAGAAGCCGGTTTTGACATTGATAATGTGCAAAAACCGGAAGATATAGTTCATATTCCTTTTACAACCAAGGAAGAACTGCGGGAGGCTTATCCTCTTAATATTCAGGCCGTACCTGATGAAGAAGTGGTCAGAATCCATTCATCGTCAGGCACTACCGGCAAACCTATTATTATCCCCTATACTGTCACTGACGTGAATACCTGGGCGGAGATGATGAGCCGCTGTATGACTGTTGCCGGCTTAACTGCTAAAGATCGCATACAAATTACACCAGGTTACGGCTTATGGACAGCCGGTATCGGCTTTCAGGCCGGGGTGGAGAAGCTAGGAGCTATGGCAATTCCGATGGGGCCGGGAAACACCGAAAAGCAATTGCAGATGATGATTGATCTACAGTCAACTGCCCTGTGCGCGACTTCCTCTTATGCGCTGCTATTGGCTGAAGAGATTCGTAAACGCGGCCTCAAAAACGATATCAAACTCAAAAAGGCTATTCTTGGTTCTGAGCGCTGGGGCGATAAAATGCGTGCCAGGATAAAAGATGAGCTGGGTGTTGAATTATATGATATTTATGGACTGACTGAAATCTATGGCCCAGGAATCTCAATAAGTTGTGATGCCAATAATGGTTTGCATTACTGGGATGACTATCTGTTGTTTGAAATTATAAATCCGCAAACAGGTGCACCGGTGGCTGAGGGTGAATACGGGGAGCTGGTTATTACTACTTTAACAAAAGAAGGGGCACCACTGCTTCGTTACCGGACAAGAGATATTACCCGGCTGCTGACTGGGGAGTGCTCCTGCGGCCTTAACCATCCGCGCCACGACCTCATCCTTGGCAGGTCTGATGATATGGTCAAAGTCAAAGGCGTTAATATCTATCCTGGCCAGGTAGAAGATGTTCTCAAACATATTGAGGGCATCAGCAGCGAATACCAGATTGTGCTTGACCGTGATGAAGATGCCAAAGACACTATGCTGCTGCGTTTTGAACAGCAAGTGGGTTTTGATGCAGCCAATCTGGAAACTCGGGTAAGGAAGTATTTTAAAACCAAGGTAGGTTTGACTATTAATACTGAGGCGCTTACTATTGGCCAGTTGCCTCGCAGCGAAAAGAAAACCGCCAGGGTTATTGATAATCGGTATAACTAAGAAAAAGGGACTGCTGTAGTTCAATGTAAATATTGTGCTGGGCAGTCCGTTTTTATGGGAAATCTAATCTACATCTTAAAATAATTTAATGGAGTATATAAAGGACGGAGCTTACTTTTGTCATGTTACAAAAGCCGGGCGGTATTCCTAAAACCCGTAAACTTGCTACGTGAAAACAGTACGGGTTTCTAAACGGAATACCACCCGGCTTTTCTCCTGCGGATCGCTTTTCCCGATGACTAACCCGCTATAGAGCGGCTTAGTCCCTGGATAATTACGACTAGAATTCAATTGGCACAAAACGCCATCTGAATTAAGTCTCCATTTATCCGGCAAAGGCAGTGGGGGGCGGGGTTGTCAATACCTCGTCCCCTTGACACTCCCTGGCAAGGGTTTTGTTTAGACTAACCGATAATCATTCCGGTTTAAACATGTACCCGATTTTTGGGATGGTTTTTATATAATCATTGTTAAGCTTTTTACGCAAGTTATAAATGTATTGATGAATAGTGGGAGTAGAAACCGTAGAATTGTAACCCCAAACTCTTTCGAGGATAAAGCTGTTAGAAATAACCCGGCCGTAATTATGCATTAATAGTTCCAGGAGTTTGGTCTCCTTTCCCGTTAGTTGTATTTCTTCATCGTTAACGTTTGCAATTTTCTTCCACGGGTCAAGGACAACATCAGCGAGCTTGATATTTTTTGTAACAGCAGTACAACTTTTCCGGCGGGTTAGCGCTCTCACTCTCGCCAACAGTTCGTCTGTATAAAAAGGTTTAATAAGATAATCGTCGGCTCCGGCATCCAAGCATTCAACCACGTCCGTAGATGAACCATTGATAGACAAAATCATAACCGGTGTATCAAAACCTAAATTCCTAAATTCTTTTACGAAATATATTCCGTCACAACCTGGTAACATCCGCGCTAATAAAATAATATCATAAATTCCGGTCGCCGCCATGTCCATTGCAATCTCAGTATTGATAGCCACATCGACAACATAACCATTCCGTTTCAAAATATTGACTAGCCTCTCGGCAAATTTTTGATTATCTTCCACTAGTAACAAGGTCATACTAACTTTTTCCCCTGACTCCACATCCTTGCTGTGTATTGCCGTCCTTGGAATTTGTCAACTAATTACAAGCATCCTCCTGCAGTAGATATCCAGTTCCGCGGATCGTGCTGATATTTATCCCTTTTAATTTTTTGCGTAAAAAATAAATATAGGTCTCAATGCAATTTAATTTGTTGTTAGCGTTATATCCCCAGACTTTTTCATATATCAGCTCCTTTGTTAAAACCTGTCCGCAATTGCGAATTAACAATTCGAGTATTAACAACTCTTTATAGCTCAGGCTAATTACCTCAGTACCCATAATAACTGCAGATTTCTTCTTGTCAAGCAGCAATCCCGCCGCGGATATTGTTTCACCAACTAAATATTTCTCTTTTCTCCGGCTTAGGGCACGTAGCCTTGCAAGTAGTTCGTCAATCTGAAAAGGTTTAATAAGATAATCGTCGGCTCCGGCATCCAAGCTTTCGACCACGTCCTGAAAGGAATCCTTGATTGATAGAATCATAACCAGTGTATCAAAACCTAAATTACGAAATTCTTGTACGAAAGATATTATGTCACAACCTGATAACATCCGTTCTAATAAAATAATATCATAAATTCCGGTCGCCGCCATGTTCATTGCAACCTTAGCATCGACAGCCACGTCGACAACATAACTATTCCTTTTCAAGATGTTGACCAGAGTCGCAGTTGATTTTTGATTATCTTCCACTAGTAACAGGTTCATACTAACTCTCTTTCCTGACTCCACATCCTTGCTATATATTGAACCATATTGGCCTACGCGGACAGATTAAATGGCGAGTTTCTTCTAATCTCGTAGCATAGCGGCGAAATGCCCCCCAAGGCACTATGTCTTCTGC
>JAGGAB010000041.1 GCA_017889705.1 Bacillota bacterium
GCTGCAGTCAAGGATGTTTTGCCATGGTCAACGTGACCGATTGTACCAATGTTAACATGTGGTTTGTTTCTTTCAAACTTTTTCTTAGCCATTTGAGTGCCTCCCTTAATTATATCTTTTCACATTAATTACAGTTTGGGGTAATTTATAAAGAAAATAAATTTGTACGTTGCTGCTAAAAATATATGTATAGCTTATAGTATAAGTATTTTTTCTTTATATCAAACTACATTATTCTATCTGCCTTATAAAAATCCTTCTAGCACCTGTAATTAATTAAGAAACGTTATAAATATAAATGACAACCTGATTTAGACGGTGTTTTAACTTCGCCGCATCAGGTTATTGACTAACGTTTATGCACATAAAGAAAACACGGCTTACGCTGAGCTTTAGCGAAAGCGTGAGCCGCTGTTGCCCTTATCCTGATTTTAAGAAAGTTATACTTTCTGTTAGGAAAACAAAAAACTTGCAGCAAATGCTGCAAGTTCTTCTGTTTATAATGTGGTGGCGGCGCAGGGATTTGAACCCCGGACACTTCGGGTATGAACCGAATGCTCTAGCCAGCTGAGCTACGCCGCCGTATTAAAATGGAGCTAGTGACCGGGATTGAACCGGTGACCTTATCCTTACCAAGGATACGCTCTACCGACTGAGCTACACCAGCGTCAATCGCAAACGGCTTAGTAGCGCCCATCTGCTTCGTTGTCACTGCGGGGGCTTGCTTACGCACAGCAGTGCGCCGCGCTGCGCCTCCTCGTTCCGCCTCGTATCTGAACACTACTAAGCCGTTTGCGGCCTTGTGCCAGACACCAGTTTGTCGCAGATATAGTTTGCTTCTTTATAAAACTTCGCTTTATAAATTCAGGGTTACCGAATTTTTAGCGAAGGTAATGACTTGGTTGCGGGGACAGGACTTGAACCTGTGGCCTTCGGGTTATGAGCCCGACGAGCTACCAACTGCTCCACCCCGCGATGTTAAGTTGAAATGGTGGAGGGAGGTGGATTCGAACCACCGAAGTCAAAGACGGCAGATTTACAGTCTGCTCCCTTTAGCCACTCGGGAATCCCTCCATCATGGAGCTGGCGATAGGAATTGAACCCACAACCTGCTGATTACAAGTCAGCTGCTCTACCAATTGAGCTACGCCAGCATTTTTTTCGAGACCGCGTCTCAGTGACAAAACATATTATATAATAGGTTCCTAGACTATGTCAACATCTTTTATGGTGCAAATTTTAACCATTTTCGATTCTTAGAGTGTCGCAACAAATACGACACTTTGAACAAAACCTCTAAGCAGGACAAGCGCAGTTTCCAGCAGGCGAGATTAACCTCTACCTGCCGGAAACTTCTCGTATCGGCCTGTTAAACTTGGCTTGTATTTTATTACATAAAGAAATAGTAATATGATAGCCCGGCGATAATAAAGCGGTAATACGCAAACGAGGCCAGTGTCGAGCTGTTAAGAAACCGCAAAAACCAGACAATGGACGCATAGGCCGTAATGAAAGCCACACCAAAACCAATCGCAAACATAGTAATGTCATCCATACTTAGTTGGTTCCAGATCTTCATTAAATCATAAAGACAGGCGGCCAGCATCAGCGGCACGGCAATGATAAAAGAAAATTCAGCAGCAGCCGTACGACTCATCCCCAAAAATAAACCACCGGCGATGGTTGAACCCGAACGGGAAAATCCCGGCCACAATGATAAGACCTGAAACAAGCCCACCCAAAAAGCCTGAGTAACTGTCATACTGTCAACATTTTTCGTAGTAGGCGCCTTAGCAATTTTCTCGGCCACTAACATCAAAATCGCACCGGCTACCAAGCCAATAATTACTGTATAAGGCGAAAACAGGTAAGTCTTTATTGGTTTATGAAACAGAAACGCAATCCCCATTACCGGGACAATCCCAGCCAAAACATGCATAGCACTCAGTCCGTTACCATAAATATTAATGGCGCGCGGTCTAAACATAGCTAAAAATTTATCCCGATACAAAATAAATACCGACAAAATCGCGCCTAGCTGAATAAACACTTCAAATACGCTGGCTTTTTCGCCTTCAAATCCTAGCAGCGAACCAACAAGAATCATATGTCCGGTCGATGAAATCGGCAGAAATTCAGTTACGCCTTCTACTATACCAATGATTACTGCAATAATATTTTCATTCATAAATTCACCTCCTCAGTCTTTGTTTGCGTCATCCTGCAACAACATATTCACGACTTGAACATCAGTAGGAAACGCTAATTGAGGTATGTCGTCAAGCGAAAAATATGCCACTTGATCCAAATCATCGCCCGGCCGAAGAGTGCCGCCCACCACCGCAGCCTCAAACCATACGCCGATGGTATGAACACTCGGATTGTGAAAGTTAGATAAAACAGCATACACTTGCCCGGTTTCAATTACAAGTCCCGTCTCTTCCAAAAACTCTCGCCTGACAGCATCTCTGACATCTTCATCATATTCAACATAACCGCAGGGTATGCACCATAGCCCTGGATAGCTGGCATCAACTGATCTGCGCCCCAGAAGAATCTTATTATTCTCACGGACAATGGCAGCCACACCAACAATCGGATTTTCATACATAACGCGGGTACACTTGTTACACACCAGACGTTCCCGTTCACCCATCAAACGGCAGCCGAGTTCACCGCCACATTGCGGACAAAAATGAAACCGTTGTTCCTTCATGATAACCTCCCAATAGGACAGTATTATTATTTTACCATACTTAACTATATTTCTACACATGTATATAAAATAAAAATCCCGGGGCTAGTGCATATATACACCTGATCCCCGAGTTTCCTCATTCACTACGTGTAATCGCTTGTTTTGATCCATAAAGGCAATAAATACATTTTGGATGCCATCTTGATGCTGACAGCGAAATTCTTCAATTTGCGCTTTAGAAAATCCCATTTCCGCCAAAGCTGCTTCCTGCAATTCCCCCTCTAGAATAACCGGTACCAAAATACTGTTAGGGGTTACGTTAAAATTAACCTGCCCTGGCGTCAAAGGCAAATGTTCTGCTTTTTTTAATACACTAAGCTTCCCGTGCGGTTCCAAAATAGCAAGCTCAACAATGGTAATATCAAATACGTCCCTTTCCCGCAAAAGATGCAGCAGTGTTTCCACAGGCATTCGCACCTTGCGCAAGTTCTCCTTAATAATCTGGCCATTATTAACAAGCAGCAGCGGTGTAAAATTTAACTTGTGATTTACAGGCCGAATTTTGATACTAAGCCAACTAAAAAGAACTTGCATCACACCCAGTGCCAATAGCGCAACCAGTGAACTAACCAGTTCAATTCGCGGATCAACAATTAAAGCCCCAGCAACCGCACCAATTGTAATTGAAATAAGAAAATCAAAAGAACTGAACTCACTCACCGGTCGAAGTCCGGTGGTAAGCATGAGGATGAGTAGCACACCCATACCTGCAACTACCCGAAAAAGGGTAATTCCCAAGGTTTCCATTACTGCCCTCCATCACGTAACCTGTCATCTACATTACGCAATATTTAGGCTTAGTATAACCACCGGAGTATTTTTAATCCCCAAAAGAAATACCGATAGCACGTCCGGCCATTAACAACTCATCATCAAGCGATACATTGTGGGTGATTCCGGCAATATCGGCAATAGGCACGCGAATAATCTCATTTTTTTGCAGAGCAACCATATTGCCAAAAGCTCCTGCAAGCAAACATTCCACAGCCGCCACCCCATAACGGGTGGAAAGCACCCGGTCAAAAGCGGTTGGCGTCCCTCCACGCTGAACATGCCCCAGCACTGTGCAGCGGGATTCCACACCAATCAGGCTCTCGATTTCCCGGGTTAGTTTTTCACCTGCGCCACCCAAACGAATCTTTTCATGGCTGCCTTCCACAATACGGCCAACCGACATTTCCCCGCCTTGGGGGTATGCTCCCTCGGCCATTACAATCAAACTAAACAGACGGCCTCGCTGTTGGCGTTCTTTTATTTTATCAATAACCGAATCAATGCTAAACGGGATTTCCGGAATCAATATACAGTCAGCACCGCCTGCGATCCCTGCATGCAGCGCAATCCAGCCGGCATAGCGTCCCATGACTTCCAGCACCATAACCCTGTGATGAGATTCAGCAGTGGTATGAAGACGGTCAAGCGCGTCGGTAGCCACACCAACAGCGGTATCAAATCCGAAAGTCCGCTCGGTTCCCGGTATATCATTATCAATGGTTTTCGGCACAGCCACCACCGGCAGCCCTAGTTGATAAAATTCTGCCCCAATCTTGAGACTACCGTCACCGCCAATGACAATAAGGGCATCAATATCATGCTGCCGCAAATTTTCTAACGCCTGCCCTGACATATCTGAATATACTTTTTCACCATTTTGAACCGTAAGGTAACGAAAGGGATTATCGCGATTGGTCGTTCCCAGCATTGTCCCACCCCGCGGCAAAATGCCGGCAACACTCTCGCCTGTCATCTCGATGATTTGATTTTCGACCATACCGCCAAAACCATTCTTAACTCCCCATACTTTTAGCCCATAGCCCAGCCCAGTCCTGACAACAGCCCGGATAACCGCATTAAGTCCGGGCGCATCACCACCGCCTGTGAGTACAGCAATACTTTTCACTTTGTTTGTCCTGTCCATTTTATCACCTCATCCAAGTATATAGTGCCGGCAAGTCTCTACAGGTATACTACTTACCTTCCTTAGCTCAGCATACCCCGCTTCCGGCTTCTTAAAGCTCTAGCCAGATGCAAAAAATGACACCTCATACTGGTGTCATTTCAAGTTATTACATTATTTCAGGCTTAGAGCTTATTCAGCCAGCTCTATCTGGGTTTCTTTATTAAAACCAGTAAGGCCTTTGTATACCCCGCGAATATCACTATCATCGCCACGGTTTTCAAGATAGCGTTCAAGTTTGCGTTTTACCCGTTGCAAGGCATTATCAATTGACTTAACATGGCGGTCTAGTTCCACAGCAATTTCCTGGTAAGACTTCCCATCAAGGTAAGACATAAGTACCTTCCATTCAAGATCACTTAAAATCTCGCCCATTTTCTCTTCAATATCAACAAATTCCTCACGACTGATTACCAGTTCTTCCGGATCAGTTACTTTCGAACCCGATAATACATCCAGGAGTGTGCGGTCAGAATCCTCATCATAAATAGGTTTATTTAAAGAAACATATGAGTTCAAGGGAATATGTTTCTGTCTGGTAGCAGTCTTAATTGCAGTAATAATTTGTCTTGTCACACATAATTCGGCAAACGCCCGAAAGGAAGAGAGCTTATCATTGCGGAAGTCCCGAATAGCCTTGTATAAGCCGATCATTCCTTCTTGAATAATATCTTCACGCTCGGCGCCGATTAAAAAATATGATCTGGCTTTGGCCCGCACGAAATTACGATATTTGTTAATCAAATACTCCAGAGCGACCGTGTTATCATTATCTTTGGCGTCGAATACTATTTCTTCATCAGTCAAGTTGTCAAAACAACCATACAGATCGCGTTGAGTATTTACCCGCATCGCATCGCCCCCACTAGTTTTCTTTTGCTGCCAGCCCGGTAGGCCTAACCCACTACGCATTTGCAGATTATAGAAAAATAAAAATGCACTAAAGAGCTTAGTGCCGCAGCATCGCCGCATCGCCGTCTATCATTTAGATTATACTTGTTAGAACAAAGTTAGTCAAGCCCATCACGCCGCATACTATCAAGGCGCTGCATGATATCCTCTTTCAAACGATTGCCAAGCTCATGACGATCTCGCGCTAAAACCTTGCGCGAAAGGTTATCTGAGATTTCCTTTTTAGCAGCAGCAACATTATTTTTCAATTCCCGCGCCGATATCCGGTAAGCGCCCGCCCCTAAAACAAACATTTGCTCAGCTAGGTCAGAAGTAACCACATATACTCTTTTATTGGAGCGACCAAGGCCATAAACCAGTTTTTCAATGTAGCTGTCAGCCGTTTCACCCTCTTTGGTATAGATGACTTCCAATATACCCATTTGACTCTGACTGACAATTTTTCCGGTTGTCAGGTGGGCATCAAATACGATGATTGTCTTATATCTTTTATATGCACCATACTCACTAAGTATATCCACAAGTTTGTCACGGGCATATTCGAGATTATCTTTAAGTGCGATAAGTTCAGGCCAGGCATTAACCACATTATAGCCGTCTACAATTAATAATTCCATCAAGAGAAATCTCCAATCTTATGACCCCTGGCAGCTTTAAGGCGGCTTATAGAGAAGCACAAATAGTGTCTATTACCGGCGGCGCGGCATCTTACGGGATTCTACCGGTCTTACTTCCGGCCCCACCCGTATTACAGTGTTGTCCGGAGCATATTTGTCATGTGATATGACTTCGCGCCTTAGTTCTTTTCCTGAATCATTACGTATGATGCGGACAACCGTTACTTCATAGCCCGGTTTCCCCGGCTTTTCCACTTTATTTTCACCAGGCGCGAGAGCCGCGTCGGTCTTTTTAATAATTGCCGGTTGGATCACTTGCTGCTCGGTTGTAATAATATCAATATTTTTTTCCAGCACCCGCTGGCCAAAGATTCCGACATGCAGCTTGTTATCGATAATCTCAGCCATTATCATAATTGGCGCTTGGCTGCTGTTTATAAACTTAAGATCCAGTACATCATACACAACAGTGGCGTCTCGCCCCAGCGGTACATAAGCCAGCGGTTTAGAATGGTTGGTGCGTTCAACAACAGTAAGTCCTGCGAGCAGTACTGTGTTATATAAGGTTGAGGAAACCTGGCATACGCCGCCGCCGACTCCTGGTACAAACTCACCATTGATTATCTCCATAGCTTCTTTAAAGCCCTGTGATTTTTCCCGCGGCCCAACCGTATCATTATAGGAAAAGGTTTGGCCGGGATATAAGAGTTTGCCGGTAATTTTCTGTGCTGACAATTTTACATTGGCCGTCCTATTAACGTCCTCAGCATTAAACTGGGTAGTATACACAGCCACAAGTTCTTTGATGCCACTTTCCGCAAGAGCATTTGCCGTAATCTCGGGATGAATTGCGGTAACCGGCAAGGGGATGGTAGCGCTATCGCTTCGGTTGAGCGCAAGCACAATTAGCTCTTTCAATTCTCCCGCATTAAGTTCGCGTCCTTCCTGCTCAGGGATAACTCTTCCTGACAAGAGGCTTACGGTTGCATTACATGGCGGACGGCTAACACTCTCTCGCAACTGTTCAATAATACTGTCCAATTTATTTTCATTATACTTGATTTTAAGAGGAATAGACCAGCCCTCTTTTTCGGCACTGCGAATATTTTTTATCCGGGTCCACCAAGAATCATCCCGCCCAAATTGCCAAACGGCATCAGTTGTCGCTTCAACGTCAATACAATAATTTAGATTTTCGGGTTCAACCCGGTAGGCTCTATCCTCATAGGATAATAAAATGGGCCTGGCCTTTTGATCCTTTTGCCACGCGGTAAGTAGTTGAACTACTTCTTCCCGGGTTTTCCCGCCGACTTCAATATTAGCAACAGCTACCCCCTGATAAACCTGCTGAGAAAACAAGGGACGGGATAGCCAAAAAACTATCACCATTGCCATACTTATTGTCACTGCCAGAATACCGGCCCACCGTTTCACTTTGCTCTCAGCTCCCTTTGTTTAAGAACTTCATAAAGCAATAACGAACAAGCCACCGAAGCGTTTAGAGATGTAATCTGTCCCCGCATAGGAATTTTTACAATAAAATCACAGGCTTCTTTGGTCAAACGCCCCATGCCTTCTCCTTCACTGCCAACAACAATAACTACCGGTCCTGTAAGATCAGCTTCATAATAATCTTGGGTTCCATCCATATCGGCTCCCACTACCCACAGGCCCTGTTTTTTTAATGTTTTGAGGGTCTGTGACACGTTACCGATTCTGGCAACCGGAACATGCTCAATAGCCCCTGCCGAAGTTTTGGCCACCGTCTGAGTAAGTGGACAGCTGCGCCGCTTGGGAATTAGCACACCATGAACCCCGGTGGCATCTGAGGTGCGCAGTATCGCCCCTACATTGTGGGGATCGGCAAGTTCATCCAGCAGCACCAAAAAAGGCGGTTCATTTTTTGCGTAAGCGGCTGCCAGCATATCCTCAACTTCCACATACGCCACAGGTGCCGCCAGCGCAACCACACCCTGGTGCCGCACACCTGCCGCCAACTGATCAAGTTTTGCCGGTTCGACCTCTTGGATAATGAGGCCGCGTTCACGCGCCTGGCTGACAATCTCACGAACCGATCCCTGACGGTCTCCTTTGGCAATAAGAATTTTATTCAATGACCGTCCGGCTTTTAGCGCTTCAAGCACACCATTACGGCCTACAACGATTTCTACATCATCAGACATTCTTCTACACTCCTCCGGCCAATGCCGTATTCTAAACTGGTTTTTGATAGTAACCCTACCCCGCGAATCCAGCTTCTATCAGTGGTGGTTTGACTCAGACGCGTTTTGACATTGTCTGAAGTTAAGTCTACTTTATTATTATGAAAAAACGGCAGAATATAATCCTGCCGTTTTCATGGTCGTGCGGAAATATGCCGGGATCTTTAGGAAACATCAGCAATATAAATGCCAGGGTTGGTTTCCATATCAATTGTTAGTGTTTGATTAACGCGCGCACCATCCGCATTCTTAGTTATTGTAAGAATCGGTTTAGTTCTGAGCGCATCTGCATAATCATTGACAATACCTACTGCCTGATTATTTAACCGAACAATAGCTCCTAATGGATATATGGCTACATTGCTAACCAATGCCCGGATAAGCTCGGGATTAAAATATGAGGCTCCCGCTTTGCCAATTATCGCTAATGTATCATAGACAGATAAGGCTTTGCGGTAAGGAGTATTTAATGTCATGGAAGAGTATACGTCCGCAATTGCCGTAATCTGTGCAAACTCATGAATAGAGTCTTCTTTGGTTCCCCGCGGATAACCACTGCCATCAAAACGTTCATGATGCTGCAATGCGCAGTTGGCCGAGGAAAGACTTATCTCCGGATTGCGTTGGAGTATCTCATATCCTTTTTCGGTATGCTGCTTAACAATCGCCATTTCTTCCGGCGTTAATGTTCCAGGCTTATTAATAATTTCTCGCGAAATGGTGATCATACCCACATCACGCAGCAGCGCTCCCAGCCCCAGATCCCGCAGCCGCATTCCCTCGATATCGCGGCTGATGCCGATCATCATGGCAAAGAAATAGCCGCATACCGCGTGTTTGAACATATAGTCGTTGCAATTTTGCATAGCGGTAAATAACGGTTGAAGGTCTTTAAGCATGCAGCACTCATCTAACAGTGTCATTACCCGACCTTTAACGGAATCAATCTGCACATACTTGCCTACCCGTATTTCATCAAGAGCTAAATGGGCTGCCATAACAAATTCATTTTTAGCATTTTGGGCAACTATGTCATTTTCATCAATTAACAGAGCATCGCCTTGCACATAGATATACTTTATGTCAAGTTCAGCAATTTTGGAAATATGAAACTCCGTCAGTTCAACACCACTGTTTAATATTACCTGACCGTTCATTCCATATACTGGTTGGGCCAGTACCATTCCCTCAGCAATACTATCCTGAAGCACACGCCTCACAGCAAATTACCTCCAACAATTCAATATGTTATTTAAACATACGCCTTGTATATGTATGCATTTTTCTTATTATCTTGTACATCTTCTACTTATTTGCAGTAATTCCTGCTAAACGACCACAAGTCATTTGGCCTTCCGGACAATATCCGCTTGCCACACAGGTTGGGCCAGCTTTGGCAAATAACCGCGGCGCTACCACCTGCACCTCTGTTAGCATGGCATTAGCCAATTTGCGTATTTCCCACTGCGCCCGCTGACAGCAGCGCTTTTCAAAGAAGTGCAACAATGAACGGGCATTCATGGTCACCACAATTTTAGTTTCAGTCGCATTTGCCAGTACATAACGGGCATCTTCCTGATGCACACCCAGTTCTACCAGCTCGTCATATACTTGTTGTACCTGCTGCATCAGCGCTTCGAATTTGGCTTTGGCTTCCGGCCTGGCCGCAACCGTCGGCGGCAGGATGTATTCAAAACCATGTTCGGCCACATAGCGCTGGGATTGCTGCGAATATGAAGCAATTCGATGGCGGACAAGTTGATGGGTTAGTACGCGGGAAATCCCTTCAATCGCAAAGGTAAAGCTAGCATGCTCGAAGGTTGACAAGTGCCCCATTTCGCTTAATTTGCCAACAAGCTTGTCTACTTGTGCGTCAGACATATTTTGTTCCAGTTCCTCTGCCCCGGTTGCCGAGTAGCAAAGGCGGGCAGACATGGCTACCGCCCGTTCAGGGTCTGGGGTGTATTTAATTAGTTTTACTCTCACAGCAGCAACTCTCCTATTTTGCTATTTAGGGGAAACATTCGCCATTTCCCGGGAAATAACGGCAAAAGCTTTATCCACAATTTCCGACAGCCGTTCTTGCCGCTTTTGCAGATACAAAAAGCCGACAAGTGCCTCAAACCCGGTAGCCCAGCGGTATTCCGCAATGGACGCGCTCTTAGGCACTGTTGATTTGGCGTTACGTCCCCGTCTGACAATATCCGTTTCTTCTGATGACAATTCTGATTCCAGTGCTTTAATTGCTTTAGACTGCATAACAGCTGAGACAATTTTGGCATCAAAGGTATGAAGCACTCTTACTTTGTTCTGTTCATAGGCAAGTAAGCGGCTGCGCACATACAACGTAAAGTAAGCATCGCCAATATAGGCCAGCACCAGCGCAGGCATACGTTCTGTCGGAATTTCTTCATATTTACCTGGGGCAAGCTCACCGGCTTCATTTACTACAAAAAAGTTATCGACTAATTTTTGAAAGTGGTCAAAATTCACTGTCTTTTCCACCTTACCCCTTGCGGTGAATCTTCAAGAACAATGCCGGTCGCCGCCAGTTTGTCGCGAATTTGGTCGGCAGTCGCCCAGTCCTTTTTCTGGCGTGCTTCCTGACGTATTTCAATGATTATATCCATTAAGGCATCTACCAGCTCGGCATTACCATCCTGAGCCGCCGCATCATTAGCATGCAAAATACCCAAAATATCTGCCATCTGTCCATATATCTGTCCGGCCTGTTCCAAGGACTCGGCATCCAAACCGGCTTTGCCGCCGGTAACTTTACTGTGATAGATATTAATCTCTTTTGCGAGTCCAAACATAACGCCAATCGCCAGTGCAGTATTAAAATCATCGTCCATAGCCGCTTTAAATTCATTCATAGCCTGCACAGCTGCCAGCACCAATGCTTGCGCATCTTCGCCACCGGCGTTAGCCGGCAATTTTTTCAATTGCTGCAGATTGGCTTCAGCAGTTTTAAGGCGCTCTAAACTGCGCCCGGCTTCCTGCAAACGTTCGTCGCTAAAATCGAGCGGGCTCCGGTAATGGGTGGATAATACAAAAAACCGGACAATCTCCGGACGGAAATGTTCCAGAATATCAATGACCAAAAAGAAATTGCCGAGCGATTTGCTCATCTTCTCTTCATTGACAGTTATAAAGCCATTATGCAACCAATAACGGACAAATGGTTCATGACCGGTAAATGCTTCTGACTGGGCAATTTCATTTTCATGATGCGGAAACACTAGGTCACTGCCGCCACCGTGGAAGTCAAAGCTGGATCCCAGGTATTTGTACGACATAACCGAACACTCGATATGCCAGCCAGGCCGCCCAGGTCCCCAGGGGCTTTCCCACGATGGTTCACCCGGTTTGGCGCTTTTCCATAAAGCAAAATCCATCGGATGCTTTTTCCGGTCATCCACATCAACCCTGGCACCAGCCTGCATATCCTCAATATTGCGACCGCTCAGTTTACCATAGTCAGGAAAAGTTTCCACACTATAATAAACATCGCCGTCCACCACATAAGCAAAATTCTTGCCGACAAGTTCTTTAACCATCGCCACAATCTCAGGGATATGATCGGAAACTTTGGGATATACATGAGCCCGGCGAATATTGAGCTTATCCATAACCTCAAAGTAAGAAGCAATATATCGGTTAGCAATTACATCCCAAGTAACCTGTTCTTTTTTGGCGGTATTAATAATTTTATCGTCAATATCAGTGAAGTTCTGAATATGATAAACTTCATATCCTGTATATTCAAGATACCGCCGGATAACATCCCAGGTGATAAAAGGCCGGGCGTTGCCAATGTGCGGGTGGTTATAGGGAGTTACCCCACAGACATACATTTTTACTTTTCCCGGCGTCAGCGGCACAAACTCTTCTTTTTGTTTTGTCAGGGTATTATATACTTTTAGACTCATGCTTTTTTAACTCCTTTTCTAGGTTTCCGATCCGTGCTTCCATTCTCATTATATTGCGCTGCATGCAGTTCATCATTTCTACAACCGGATCTGGCAAATCATCATGTTCCAGGTCAATTTCGTCTTCGCCGGGACGGCCGATTTTTACCCCTTCATGCCATACAATTTTGCCAGGTATACCGACAACGGTAGAATTTGGGGGGACTTCCCGCAGCACAACCGAACCTGCCCCAATTTTGGAATTATCGCCGACAGTAAATGAACCTAATACCTTGGCACCACTGGCCACAACCACATTATTGCCGATGGTCGGATGCCGCTTGCCTTTTTCCTTGCCGGTGCCGCCTAACGTTACGCCTTGATATAAAGTAACATTATTGCCGATTATACAGGTTTCACCAATTACTACGCCAGTCGCATGATCAATAAACAGCCCCTCGCCAATTGTAGCTCCGGGGTGAACATCCACACCGGTTAATAATCGGTTAAAATAGCAAATCATCCGCGGCACCAACACCCAGCCGCGTACAAATAAATAGTGTGAAATGCGATACAGCCAGATGGCATGCAGCCCCGGATAGCATAATAATACTTCCAGCACACTCTTGGCTGCCGGGTCACGGTCAAACACTACGCTAACATCTTTTTTTATTCGTTTAAACATAGTATCTCCTCCCTAGTTAAAATTAGAGCATTGAGAAAACACCGCTTTTGTAAATCATAGCAACTCAGGAAAATATAAAGCCACCATCTCTGTACAGAGACGGTGGCCCGTGGTTCCACTCTGCTTGGGCATAATAATACCCCTGCTTAATACTGATAACGGCAGTGACCGGTGTAGCCTACTTTCTTTCAGCTAGCCTGCTAACAGATGCATTTCGGTGATACCTTTCCCAGCGCCGCTTACAGCCAGTGACAGCGCCTCTCTGATGGTGGTAAACACGTACTTCTTCTGATCTTCGCATTTGCAAATATAAAAATAGGGTATAAGCAAATTATACTAACGGCAGCTTGACCATGTCAAGCTACATTCGCGGTTAGATATTAAACCGCTTTCAAGCTAATGTGTCTGCCCCTAAACAGGTATTGACCTGCTTAGATTTTGGCAATCAGACAATCCATTCTTGCCAGCGTGCGTTCTTTACCAATGAGCGGAACCAGATTAATAAGTTCCGGCCCGTGCATTTTGCCAGTTATCGCAATCCGAACCGGCATATATACCTTTTTGCCGCCTAATTTCAATTCTTTAGTAATGCCTTTTAGTATGGCCTGCACGGCAGCAGGTTCTACCGGTTCAAGAGCAGCAAGCTTGCTTTTGAAAGCTTCCATAACAACCGGGATATCCGGGTCTTTCATAATTTCACGAGCTTCTTCATTTTCAAAGTTTATATCATCATTAAAAAATACATCAATATGTTCGGTGATTTGCGCCGCATAGCTGATATAACCCTGCAGTTCGGCAACCACCTTGACCAGCCAAGCGTGCTGCTCAGTAGTCAGTTCTTCGCCGATAAACCCGGCAGTTCGGAGATGAGGCAGGGCGAGTTCAGTAATAAGTTCAGAACTGGCCTGCTTAATATAATGGGCATTGATATGATTAAGTTTGTCGATGTCAAATACAGCCGGGTTCTTGGCAACCCGATCCATGGAAAATTCCCGGATAAGTTCTTCCTGGCTGAAAATTTCTTCTTCCCCAACAGGCGACCAGCCTAACAGTGCCAGGAAATTGACAAGTCCCTCAGGTAAGTATCCCAAGTTTTTATATTGCTCAACCGAGGTTGCGCCATGCCGCTTACTCATCTTGGTACGATCCTTACCCAGGATGAGAGAAATATGACCAAATTGAGGCAACTCCAGGCCAAGTGCCTGATATAAGAGGATTTGGCGGGGTGTGTTGGATAAATGTTCTTCCGCCCGAATAACATGGGTTATTTTCATAAGTGCATCATCAAGTACAACTGCATAGTTATATACAGGAATTCCGTCTGATTTAACAATGACAAAGTCGCCTACGCCATTGGATTCAAAACTTACAGTATCGCGCACCAAATCTTTAAAAATAATCTGCTGATTACCAGGCACCCTAAACCGCACGGTAGGCTTGCGTCCTTCCGCAATAAACCTGTCACGGTCCGCCTGGCTCAAGTCACGACACCGACCACTATAAAGCGGGTTTTCACCCTTATCCATTTGTGCCTGACGCTCAGCATCAAGCTCCTCTTCTGTACAGTAACAGTGGTAGGCATGTCCTTCATCCAACAATTGCTGTGTATACTGACGGTAAGTATCCAGCCGTTCGGTTTGCCGATAAGGGCCATATTCACCACCAACATCAATTCCCTCATCCCATTCAATACCCAGCCAACGCAATGATGCCTTAATATTTTCTTCAGACTCCCGAGTTGAGCGCTCTAAGTCGGTATCTTCAATCCGCAGAATCAGCTTGCCATCTTCTTTGCGTGCCAACAGCCAGTTAAACAGTGCTGACCGCGCTCCCCCGATGTGAAACGGCCCTGTCGGGCTAGGAGCAAACCTCACTCTAAGTTCTTGTTTCATTTATATATACCCCTTCCATTTATCGAGTAATTTCGTCATGTCAATCATTGTATATTTTAGCAGATTCTACGCCAGCATGCAAAATAAAAAGCGTGCTGCTGACTATTAGCCGCAGCACACGTATGATTATTATTCTATTTTAACCACAAACATTCCGCCTACAATATCAGGAATAATTAAAGTTGTATTGGCATGACTCCCATTATGAACTACCGGTTTAACTCCGTCTGCCAACAGCGCCAGCCGCCACACGAGCGTGTTATCAATCCAGAGTTCACCGCAAGTTGCTCCCTCTTGCCGGGCAATCACCACATTAAAATTTAGATCTGCCGCCAGTCCCCATGCCGGACAAAACATAACCAGTACGGCCAGTAGCAGAGATACTGTTATTTTCCGTATTGATTTGCGCATAATCTGCCTCCCAGCTATCAATAGTAATTACCTATAATATGTGTCACTGACAGGCTTTTATACAAATTATTTCTGGAGATTACACTTGCACTGCCATAATGGTGGCTGTCGCATAAGCAGCAATGCCCTGGCCTTGTCCGGCAAAACCCAGCCCCTCTGTGGTCGTGGCTTTCACATTAATTTGCGTTTCGGAAACACCCAAAGCATCTGCAATATTAGTATTCATTTGCGCTATGTACGGAGCCAATTTGGGTTTTTGCGCCACAATAGTCGCATCAATATTATTTACAATATAACCATGTTTACTCAATATCTCACGTACTTCACACAAAAGCTTAAGGCTGGAAATTCCTTTAAAGCGTTCATCACTATCCGGAAAATGCCGGCCAATATCACCCAAGGCCGCTGCACCTAATAAGGCATCTTTGATAGCATGCAGCAGCACATCGGCGTCTGAATGACCTTCGAGCCCCAGCGTATACGACACCTCTACTCCGCCGAGAATCAGCTTTCGTTCCGGAACCAGGCGATGTACATCATAACCAATACCAGCGCGAATCATCTTCTTGTCCTCCTGTCGCTTTGTCATTACTGTTTCGGCAAACTGCAAATCTTCCGGTGTAGTAATTTTGATATTTAGGTAACTGCCGGTGACAATTTTCACCTTAGTTCCTAATCGTTCTACGAGCGCCGCATCATCAGTACCCAGATAACCATCCTGCAGAGCCTGGTTGTACGCCGTTGCCAGCAATTCCCGCTTAAAGGCTTGCGGAGTCTGCACCGCCCACAAGCTGCGGCGGTCTGGCGTGCCGGTCACCCAGCCTGCCTGATCAGTTGTCTTAATGGTATCTTTCACCGGCACAGCGGCAATAGCCGCTTGCTGATTACAAGCGGCAGCAATAACCTGATTAAATAGTGCCGGTTCAGCCATTGGTCGGGCGCCATCATGCACAACTACGATTTCCGCAGTAGGTTCAACGACTTGCAGTGCATTGGCTATCGAATATTGCCGTTCACTGCCGCCGGCAACCACCTGCCAGGGAATGGGCAGATTAAGGCCGTCAAGTAGTTTACTAACTATCGCAGTCTCTTCCGGGGCAACAGTCAGGATAAGACTTGTTACCGCTTCTGCCTGACAAGCCGTCAGCACCGTATGCGCAAGTACAACTTGACCAGCCAGCGGCAATAATACCTTATTAACAGCACTTCCCATACGCTTTCCCTGACCGGCTGCCGCAATAATAACACAAACCATATTCTTTCCTCCAAGTTAAAAAGCCTCCAAACCCGTAGGGCCTGGAGGCTGGAATCAGATCACAATTTTGGGTTTGGCAAAAATCATTCGGCCAGCAGCTGTTTGCAATACCGAGGTGACCAGAACCCCGACGGTTTCACCGATATGTTTTTTACCACCGTCGACCACAATCATGGTACCGTCATCAAGATATGCCACACCCTGCCCAAACTCCTTGCCATCTTTTACAACATGAACTACCATTTCTTCCCCTGGCAATACTACCGGTTTTACGGCGTTTGACAGTTCATTAATATTGAGAACAGACACACCCTGCAGTTCAGCAACTTTATTCAGGTTATAGTCATTAGTTATAACCTTGGCGCCTAACAGTTGTCCCAGTTTAACAAGTTTGGAGTCCACTTCGGCAATATCTTCAAAATCCCGATTTTCAATTTGAACATTCAATTCCAGTTCCTTTTGCATGCGATTTAAAATGTCCAAACCGCGCCGCCCCCGGTTACGTTTTAATAAATCGGAAGAATCAGCAATGTGTTGCAGCTCTTCCAGCACAAAGGTTGGGATAATAAGCACGCCTTCAACAAATCCACTTTTACAAATATCTGCAATACGTCCGTCAATAATAACACTGGTATCCAAAATTTTGGGCTGACAAAGGTACTCTTCCTTACTACCTTTGGCGCTTTCTTTCCCATCACGGTTGCGCCAGGGCAGTGTCGGCAGAGTAGAAAACATATTAAATATTTCTTCCCGTTTTCTGATCGCAACATTGATACCTAAGTAACCCAAAATAACGCTCAGCACCAAGGGAACATATTTTCCGACAATCGGAATAGGCAAAAAAGCTGATCCAAGTAAATTAGAAATTATTAGTCCGATAGCTAACCCCAAAACACCGGCTAACACATCATAGCCCGGCATTTTGTTCAGGCGCAATTCCAGCCAATAAGTAAAATGCCATAAGTATTTAAGCAGAAACGGTGCCAGCAAAAAGCCAATAATTCCTCCGACTAAACCACCCACAACAAAGGTGAGAATAGTTGTCATAGTGACTCCGAATACACCAATCCGCAAAAACTCTTCGCTTATCACCGTAGCCATAAACGGCATATACCTGTCAGTTATCACCAGTCCGCCAATGGCAGCCAATATTGTAATAATAATTCTAAGTGTTCTATCAATCATAGGCTCTACCTCCTTTCTATATTAAAATCAGTTTTACCCAAAAAGTGGAAATACATCTCTATTATGTCCTACTTTTAATAAAAAAATACGTCCAGATGTTGTTCCATCTTGGCTGTATTCGGCTTCAGTATATCATAGAGTTCAAGTCCTTGTCAAAATTTAGTATTGTAGCATGTATAATTGAAGTTTGTCAATAACCTACCTCCTTTTTACAGTCTTGACTGTATTTCTCGGCATTTGAACATAATTTTCTACGAACCAACATTGACAAGTATAGATGGCAGTTTATATAATTAAAGGCAAAGTGAGGTGTACCTAGAGTGTATGATAACAAATGCTGCTCAGACTTTCAGTCTGCCGTAGACGAATACCTAATCCGCCACCGCAGCGTACTTGATATTATGACAAAATATCAAGAAGGAGCTGCACGGGTGAACCGCGCCATAGCCAAAGCAGTTACCGAGTGTGGTTGCATCCAGGTTTCTGCCGCTCGTCAAACAGTTCCTGAAGATGCTTCTTACAGCGACCTTAAGGATCATATGTCGTCCCACATTGTCGGTGAACCTTGTCCTCACTGCCAGGAAGTCATCTCCAAAGAAGTTGGTCACAGCATGTTCTATCTTGCTGCGCTCTGTAATCTTACCGGACTATCCTTACATAAAGTAATGCAGAGGGAATATCAGGATGTAAAAACCTTAGGGGTATTTCATTTATCCTAACAGAATATGGTATAGTAGCACAGCCTTTCCTGAGGCTGTGTTTTTTTCTGTCTTAATACTGCTACATAATCGCAATTCCCCTGGGAATGCTACAAGTAAAAAGGGGGATAAATATGCGTCAACCACTGAGTATTATGTTTACTATACTAATATTCTTCAGCACAGTCGGGTTTCCTGCTGTAGCTGCTGCACTTAACACATCAGACGGCGACGAACTGGTATCACGCTATGTAACCATTATTGATGACCGAGGTATCATTGTGCTACAGACCGGTCATGAAGTCCACCCGGGAGATCAATATATCAGCGAAAACGATATCCTGTATGAAATTACTGCTGTAGAAGGCACATTGGCCCGCTGCCATGCGCTGGAGAAGCTGTCAAGTCAAGCTCCTGCCACCCTCTTAGTCCAAGCACCGGTACCCGGCACACCTGCACCTAAAATTGCCATCTACCACACGCATACTGATGAATCTTACATCCCTAACGATGGAACACCGACTGAGAAGGGCAATGGCTCCATCATGCTTGTTGGTGAAGCGTTCGAAAAAAAGCTGACTGAGCTTGGCTATCAGGTCAATCATTCCAAGAACTTGCATGACCCCCATGATGCCAATGCTTACCATCGCTCCCGGCGAACAGCCATGAAACTAATTAACGAACAGCCAACAGCCATTTTTGATATCCACCGTGACAGCGCACCACTTAAGGTATACAGCACTACCATTAACGGCGAAGATGTCAGCAAGCTGCTGCTTGTTGTCGGCCGTCAAAATCAACATAAACAAACCACCCTGAATTTTGCCCGCAGCATCAAATCGGCTGTTGATGCAAAATATCGCAGTCTTGTTCGCGGAATATTTATTGCTCACGGTAACTACAACCAGGATTTGAGCCCCCGGGCTTTATTAGTCGAAGTTGGCACTCAATATAATAATCGTGAAGCTGCCGAGCGCAGTATCACCTTATTTGCCGATGTCGTTCCCTCTTTTCTTGGACCGGTAAACAATAGCAGCGGAGTAGCTGAGGCCAGTCAGGCCGGCACTTATACTGGCACCAATGAGAGCAACCCGCCCCCGCCCGCCTACGCTCCCACCGCTACAGCCGCCGGCTATGACATTGTCGGCATACTCCTGGCGGTTATAATCGGCATAATTGCGTTTCTGTTGTTAAGCACCGGTAGCTGGCAGGAAGCCAAAGGAAAACTAAAACATTTCTTCAAATTCGAGTTTGTCAATTTTATCGGCCCGCACAAAAAACGCAAAGAATAGGAGGACTGGCTTTTGAGCAGACAAAGATTAGCTAAACTGGCCGGCATCTTTGCCGTGGTTACCCTTATTGGTGTAGCCATAACTTATCAGGTCCCTTTTTCCTGGCTGACTGTTCAGCAAAAGCCTGAACAAGCGCCCCCTAAAGTATATGATTACTATGTTGTTGTAGATGAAAACACCAATGAAGTGCTTATGTATGTCCCAATTGTCGTCAATGTCGGCGACGAACTTGTCAGCGAACAAAACAAGCGTTATAAAATCGTAAAAGTAGAAGAAAACTATGGTTATGCTAGGTTTGTTGAAGATTTGAATTTGGAATTATACAAAAAGGATGGCCGAAATTAGAATAAGTCAAGGCCGAGTATCAGTAGTGGCGGTCTAAGAGCGCTTGCTCACGCACCCGCTTTAGGCCGTCTTTGATTGTTTTTGCCCGCACTTCCCCAATACCCTCAACCTCATCCAATTCTGCCAAGCTGGCATTATAGATACGATGCAAGGTTTTAAAATGAGCTACCAGTTTTTCTCCTACTAATAGCGGTAACCGCGAGATCTGGCGTAAAACCCGGTAGCCACGTGGTACAACCGGAATATCCATAGCAGTCGGACTAACACCATAACCTAACAACCGGCAAATAGTAAAAGGCTCCAGATTTTCTTCAGGCAATGCCGCAATTTGTTCTTTAACGGTTTCATAATCTTTAAATTCGTTAGTATTGCAGTAATCCTTAATTAATAGGGCAACATCATCCACACCTGATATCAGCTCTTCCATTTGCATACTGACAAGCCGGCCCTCAGTTCCCAGTTCAATAATATTCCGTTCGATCTCGCAGGAAATTCGTCTGACTCGCTCAGCTCTGATAAGCATTATGGCAACATCATATAAAGTAGCCAGGTCTTCAAATTCCAGTGCACTTAAATTGGTTAATCCCTTATCAAGTACTTTTTTGTACTTTTCCAGTGTTTGCAACGCCTGATTGGCTCGGTTTAATATTACGGCAATATCTTTAAGCGTATACCGCAGATGACCAAGATATACCGAAATTATGTTGCGCCGCTGCGAAATAGCGACAACCGGCGCCCCGGTTTGTTTGGCCGCCCGTTCAGCAGTGCGGTGGCGCGTTCCGGTTTCGGCAGTGGCTATTGCAGGGTCAGGTACTAATTGCGCATTCGCAAATAATATTCTTTTCCCGTCATGAGAAAGCACGATAGCACCATCCATTTTCGCAAGCTCATAGAAACCGGCCGGTGTAAATTCTGAGTCAATTTCAAAACCACCGTCCACAATCTCCATGACAGCCGGGCTATCCCCGATAAGCACAAGTGCCCCCATCTTGGCTCTCAATACATTTTCCAGACCATCCCGTATTGTTGTACCTGGAGCTAATGTTTTTAGCGTTTTGACAAAGCGGCTGTCCCATAGCCGTTCTGAACGCTCATCCTTATTTTTTGTCATACAAATACCGCCTCCATAGCCTCGCTGACACTAGCAACACCAATAAGCTCCAGCCCTGTTGTCCGGGGAAGTTTTAGACCCGAATAATTTCCGGCAGGAATGACAAAGCGCTTAAATCCCAGAGCAGCAGCCTCACTGATTCGGGCTTCCACTCTGGTTATCATCCGTACCTCGCCGGTAAGCCCCACTTCTCCCATGACTACCGTATACGGATCAACCGCCATACCTCTAAAACTGGATGCAATCGCAAGCGCTACCGGCAAATCAGCTGCCGGCTCAACAATTTTAAATCCACCTACAGCATTAACATATGCATCTTGATTGGCCAGCATGAGACCTACCCTTTTTTCTAATACAGCCATTAAGAGTATCAGGCGATTGTAATCAAATCCTGCCGCCATTCGCCGCGGCATCCCAAAACAAGTCGTACTAACTAGCGCCTGTATTTCAATTAATAGCGGACGCACACCTTCCATATATGCCAGCACCACAGAACCCGGAGCTCCTTGGGGGCGCTCAGCCAATAAAAAGCCGGAAGGATTGGCTACTTCAATTAATCCGCGTTCTTCCATGGAAAAAATACCACTTTCGTTGGTCGAGCCAAATCGATTTTTAATAGCTCTAAGCACGCGGAAAGCATAACTGCGTTCCCCTTCAAAATAAAGAACAACATCGACCATATGCTCTAACAAACGTGGGCCTGCAATATTTCCATCTTTTGTTACATGCCCGATTATCGCCGTAGGAATTCCGCTTTCCTTGGCAAACCTCATCAATTTGCCGGTACTCTCCCGCACCTGTCCGACACTCCCCGGAGCTGACGGTATCTCCGGGCTATACATGGTTTGAATAGAATCAATAATCACTAACGCCGGTTTGTGATGTAACGCCTCCAGCACAATCGTATCCAAATTATTCTCTGTAAAAATCAGCAAATTATTACTTATTTTCCCCAATCGTTCAGCTCTAAGCTTTATTTGCGCAGCTGATTCTTCACCGGAAATGTATAAAACCGAACCATATCTGTCAGCTATCCCTGCTGCTACCTGTAAAAGCAATGTCGATTTGCCGATTCCCGGATCACCACCGATTAAAAAAAGCGTCCCGGGAACTATGCCACCGCCCAGCACCCGATCAAACTCATTCACACCGGTTAACAGCCGCGGCAAAGCCGATGTGTCCACCATGTTAATTGGCCTGGGTTTCGAAACAGGCGTACTGGACATACGTACTTCTGATTTTTTAACGGCAACCTCTTCCACCATCGAGTTCCATTCGCCACACTCCGGACAGCGTCCCAGCCATTTACCCGATTCTGAGCCACACTGCTGACACACAAACTTGGTTTTCAGTTTAGACAAAATTATTTCTCCTTTATTCCATGGCATACAGATAAAAAGCTGGCAGTAGGAATTGAAATTTCTTTAATACATCCTATATTATAACAGCGCATAGCCTTATTAATAAACTAATACAAAAAAGCACTCATTTTGAGTGCTTTTTCGCGCTTATTAGTCAAAATTCCTGCTTATTATGCTTTTTTTGTAAACTTTAATTTACCAGTGTCTTCTGTATCAACTACAACGGTGTCGCCGGCAGCGATGGATTGACGGATAATCATCTCTGAAACCTCATCTTCGATCAGCTTTTGAATAGCGCGACGCAGCGGTCGGGCACCAAAGGCATGGTCTCGCCCCTCTTTTAACAGCTCACCTTTAGCCGCATCAGTCAATTCCAGGCTTAAATCGGCAGTAATCAGACGTTTGGACACTTCCTTGAGCATAATATCTACAATTTGCTTTAAGTCTTGATCAGTCAAACTGCTAAAGACAATGATTTCATCAATTCGATTTAAAAATTCCGGTCTGAATATCCGTTTGACCTCATCCAAAACCCGGCCTTTAGCGGCTTCCCCTTCATTGGCCTTTGCCCGTTCTTCTGATAAGAAACCCAATCCGGCGGCATCTTTTTTCAGATGCTGGGACCCAACATTTGAGGTCATAATGATAACCGTATTTTTAAAATCGACTGTCCGCCCCTGGCTGTCAGTCAGGCGGCCATCTTCCAGTACCTGCAGCAGCATATTAAACACATCATAATGCGCTTTTTCAATCTCATCCAGTAAAATAACCGAGTAAGGCTTGCGCCGAATAGCATCTGTCAATTGGCCGCCTTCCTCATACCCGACATAACCCGGCGGGGCACCAACAAGACGTGATACTGTATGTTTTTCCATATACTCAGACATATCCAGACGAATCATCGCTGTTTCATCGCCAAACAATGCTTCGGCTAATGCCCGGGAGAGCTCGGTTTTACCAACCCCTGTCGGCCCAAGGAATAGGAAGGAGCCAATTGGTCTTTTCGGATCTTTTAGTCCAGCCCTGGCGCGGCGTACGGCCTTAGCCACAGCTTGTACCGCCTGATGCTGGCCGATTACCCGGTTATGCAGAATTTCTTCAAGCTTTAAGAGCCGTTCTGATTCTTCCTCAGCTAATTTCTTAACTGGAATTTTCGTCCAGGTAGCAACAACATGGGCGATATCGTCAGCTGCCACAACAATGCGCTCATTGCCGCGTTGTTTGGCTTGTTTCTGCTTTGTCTCCAATTCCTCACGAATCTGCTGTTCCAAGTCTCTTAGGCTGGCTGCCCGCTCAAACTCTTGCGAGGCAATAGCCGCTTCCTTTTCGGTGCGCGCCTGCTCTAGGCGTTTTTCCACTTCTTTAACATCAGGGGGAACAGAAAAGGCCTGCAGCCGCACACGCGAAGCCGCTTCATCCATAAGATCAATGGCCTTATCCGGTAAAAACCGATCAGAAATATAACGATGAGACAGTTTTACTGCCGCCTCGATGGCTTCGTCAGTAATCTGTGCGCGGTGGAATGCCTCATACTTATCCCGAATGCCTTTAAGAATATCAATGGCATCCTCCACACTGGGTTCACCAACAGTAATTGGTTGAAAACGACGTTCCAGGGCAGCATCTTTTTCAATGTGTTTTTTGTACTCATTAAGTGTGGTAGCACCAATAACCTGCAGCTCGCCTCGCGCTAACGCCGGCTTTAAAATATTAGCGGCATCAATGGCGCCTTCTGCAGCTCCGGCACCAATAAGTGTATGCAGTTCGTCAATAAACAAAACTACATTGCCAGCTTCCCTGATTTCATCCATTACCTTTTTTAGGCGTTCCTCGAATTCCCCACGGTATTTAGTACCGGCAACCATCGACGCCATATTCAGCGAGATCACCCGCTTATTACGCAAGAGTTCAGGCATCTGCCCTTCAACAATACGCTTAGCCAGGCCTTCTGCTATGGCGGTTTTACCAACACCAGGCTCACCGATAAGAACAGGATTATTTTTGGTACGCCGCAAGAGGATTTGAATTACCCGTTCAATCTCACTGGCCCGGCCAATTACCGGATCAATTTTTCCTTCCTGCGACATCTTGTTTAGGTCACGGCCAAATTCGTCCAAGAGCGGTGTTGCCGTTCCTGCAGACGATTGCCCGGCGCTCGCTTTAGCTTTGGGTTGTGGTGCCTGGCCTGACATTGAATACCCTCCCAGCATTTCAATAACCCGCTGGCGCATAAGATTAATGTCTACGCCAAGACCGCTCAGCACTTGTGCCGCAATTCCTTCGCCTTCACGAATGAGACCCAAAAGAATATGTTCGGTTCCCACATAATTATGACCCAGGCGCAAAGCTTCCTCCATCGCCAGTTCAATAACTTTTTTAGCTCGCGGCGTATAGCCTATGTCACTGGTTTGTTCCTCCCCTTTGCCAAGGATGCCTTCTACTTGCTCCCGCACAGAATCTATTTCGAGGCCCAGTGAATTCAAGGCTTTAGCTGCCACACCTTCGCCTTCCCGTAGCAGCCCCAGCAATAAATGCTCGGTGCCAATGTAGCCATGACCGTATTTCGCTGCTTCCTGCTGCGCCAGAATCAATACCTTCCGGGCTCTGTCCGTAAACCTATTAAACATAAATATTTACCCCCTTTACGCCTTATTCCAATTATTTTGTGCGCAAATTTGCACGAACTAACTTTGCCCTTAATTTATTGCGTTCTGATTGCGTCAAATCCAGCTCTCCCGACAAATTCTGCAGAAAATTGGGCTGGGTTGCAACCAGCAACCGGTTAAAAACCCCGGGAAGAGCTTCATCAATGATTCCCAAATCAATTCCCAGGCGTACCTCGCTTAACAGCGCCAGAGCTTCTTGAGATGACAGGCTCTGTGCATAGCGCAGGACGCCGTAAGCTCGCCAAACCCGGTCGGCAAGTGAATCAGGTGATTCTGTAAGCAAAAGGTTTCTCGCCATTCGCTCTTTATCAACAACTTGTTTAACAACACAGCTAAGGTTGTTAATAATATCTTGTTCATTACGGCCTAAGGTCACTTGGTTTGATATCTGAAAAATATTGCCGGTGGCTTCTGTTCCTTCACCATATAACCCCCGCACCGTGAGTCCTAATTGTGTGGCAATAGCCACCATAGTTCCCATTTGCTTGGTTATCGCCAGTGCCGGTAAATGCGCCATAACCGATGCCCGTAACCCTGTACCAATATTAGTAGGGCAGGCAGTTAGATAACCCCTGTCTTCCATGAAGGCCAGCCCATGCTTATCTTCAATAACATCATCCACCGCATTTGCTTTTGCAAAAGCATCCTGCAGGTTAAGCCCTGCTTCCAAACATTGCAGCCGCAAGTGGTCTTCTTCATTAATCATAATACTGACACTTGCATCATCCCGGACAATAAGTGCCCGATGCTCCGGATTAACAACATGGTTAGGGCTGATAATATGCTTCTCAACAAGTACATATCTATCGAGTGGCGCCAATTGTTCAAGCTCGACGAATGCGTATTCATGCCCGTCAGCTGCCATAAGATCAGCGGGAACTGTCTGCAATTCCGCCATGATTTGGCCAAGCTTTTCCGTGGAAGCCCGCCCGGGAAAAGGTTGATTTTTTAAATTCCGGGCCAGTCTTACCCGGCTGGAAAGCACAATCTCGCCTTCAGGACCTTCCCCGTTGAGCCAAGGAGTTAATGGCTCCCCCAGCAGAGTTTCTAAAATAGTAGGCATCTACGCATCCCTCCCCTCTAGTCTTGGCTACTATCAACCTCAACAAGCTGCTTTTCTAATACCCTTATTTCGTCTCTTAACTTAGCAGCCTGCTCATATTCCTCGCGTCTAACAAATAACTCCAGATCATGCCTGAGGCGTTTAATCTGCTGCTCTACGCCAAACCGGCGACCGCCGCGTTTAGGGACTTTACCGGTATGCGCTGCAGTTCCGTGAATCCTCTTAATCAAAGGATCCAATTGACCTTCAAAAGCCTGATAACAACCACTGCAGCCAAATTTGCCGCTATGACTGAACTCACTATAGCTAAGACCACATTCTAAGCAAACAGGTTCTTGTGCGGGCTTGGCATCATCCGGCAATGTATAATCAAACATTTCTTTCAAAAAATCATGAACGGAAAACTTGCTGTTGAAAATATTACTGATACCTTTGCCTATAATCTCACCGGATTTTCGCGCACACTGCTCACACAAATGTTTTTCAATTTTTTGTTGGTTAATGATTTTGGTAATATGCACACAAGCCGGTTCTTGTTGACATTCATCACATAACATTCGCGTTTGCCTCCGTACTCATGCTTCATTTTGACTGGCTAATGTCATCAATAACGACTTTAGCAGCGGCACCCGTTCCATAGGGGCAATACGGTCAAACAATATTGTGCAACATTTGTACACAAGTGCGGCTTCACGAGCAGTCATAAGATTGTGACTGCGCAAGCGGCCAACAATAGCCTTTACCTCTTCCAGGCTTATTGCTTCATCAATTTGATTCGCGGCATCCTGGAACACAAATGTTTGCACCGGAATACGGGCGATCCGGACAAAACCGCCAGACCCACGCCGGGATTCCACAATGAAACCGCGATCAATGGTAAAGCGGGTACTGAGCACATAACTAATCTGTGAAGGCGCACATGCTAATTCTTCTGCCATTTCGTTGCGCTGCAAGATAATAATTTCATCTTGTTCGCTTGCCATCTGACGCAAGATCCATTGCTCAATCACATCTGCCAAATTGCTCAAATTCCCACCTCCCTACTTTTATATTGACTTTAATTGACTTTTTGACTTTAATTCATTTTAATTAATTCTAGGGTGGATTGCAATATTACTTTTGGGGCAAATATAAGCATTTTTGGTAATCAATAACAACTATCGCAAAATATCTCCTTTTTTGTAACTATGGCTTACTTAGACGCGATTCATCCGCGGACTAACCCGTTCCAAATTACTCCACAACTTGCAATACTAAAAATTTTAGGTAATTGGTTTCCGCCGCTGCCGGCAAAATCGGATGGTCTTTGGCTTGGGTACGATACTCGACTTCTCGGATAACCCGTTTTGCATCACGGGCGGCATCAACAACAACAGCCTTAAATAAGTCGCGATCCATATGATAAGAACATGAGCAGGTAACCAAAAAGCCTCCTGGCCTTGTCAGCTTGAGACCGCGCAAGTTTATCTCCTTGTAGCCACGAGCCGCACCTTCGATACTGCTGCGACTTTTAGTAAACGCAGGCGGGTCAAGAATAACAACATCATATTGGCGTTGCTCTTCTACCAATAAGCGTAACGCATCAAATGCATTAGCCACCTCGAAATTGCACTTATCACTAACACCATTCATTTCAGCATTTTTCTTAGCGAGTTCAATCGCCTCTTCTGAAATATCGATAGAATGCAGGCTTTTAGCTCCATACAATGCACTGTGTACAGCAAAGGAACCGGTATGGCAGAAGCAATCCAAAACCTCGGCATCTTTTACAATAGGCTCCAAAAAACGCCTATTTTCCCGCTGATCATAGAAGAACCCTGTTTTTTGCCCATTTTCCACATCGGCATAAAAAGGAATGCCATTTTCTTTAACAATAATTTCGGTTGGGAAGTTCCCTTTCAGGTAGCCTTTGCACATATCCAGACCTTCCAGTTTGCGTACAGGCACATCATTGCGTTCATAAATACCTTCAGGTTCAAATAGCTCTTCTAATACTGATATTATGGTTTCTTTGTGAACATCAATCCCTAAAGACAAGGTCTGCATAACCAGATACTTGCCAAATTTATCAATTATAAGCGCCGGCAGAAAATCAGCCTCACCATACACCAGCCGGCAATATTCGGGTTCAGCTAAAAAACGCTGCCGGTAACGCCAGGCAGTTTCAATCCGCCGCTTGAAAAAGTCCCGGTCGATAGGCTCCTGCTTGCGTGACAACAGGCGCACAATAATTTGTGAACGTGGATTGATATAACCACGCCCGATAAACCGCTGACGAAAATTATATACATCTACAATATCTCCCGGCTGAAACTCACCGTCAATATAGTCCAGCTCACTTTGGTATACCCAGGGATGTCCACTTTCTACCCGGTGTTGTGCTCCCTTACGCAAAAAGACTTTAGTCGTAATTTCCATTATTCTTTCCTCATTTCCTTATTCGTTTTCGGCTTTTCCACCATTCCCACAGTAGATAAGCGGTGGCAGCAACCATCATGCCGGTATGTATCATTTTATATTCCTTTGACCAATAACTGGGCTCCCAATAAGATACCGGACTTTCTATCGTATCCGTGCCCAGCGGAAAAAGATAAAAATTAGCAAACGCGCCATGAGTTAAAGCATCTATCAGCAAATGAGTACCCCAGCCAATAATAACAGATTGAATTCTGTTTATTGACGGTAAGAAACTTGCTGCCAGCACACAAGCCCAAACTGGCACAGAGTGGCCAATTAGATCAATTTTTTCTACCCAGGGGAAGATAGGTACAAAACTCATCATCATCCCCGGACTGATACTTCCCAGTTCAGACCAAGTTATAAAACCTTTGCTTAACAGCAAAACGAAAAGTACCCCATAAATATAATCAGGCAACATGGCGCCAAAGACAAACTGCCATACCTGCGGATGATGCCGCGTGAAAAAATAAACCCAAAAACCGTGATGGAGAGTATACATTCTGCCTCCTGCAAAGCATATAGTTCTATAATATAGTGTGTTCCATCACCGGTACAGTATGTAGAAAGGCAGCGCTCTAACAGCACTGCCTAACATTTTACATTCTTGCCAACACTTTTTGGGCAAATTCACGACCAAACTCATAGCATTTATCTAATTCAGCAGCATCTGGCACCCATCTCAGCGACAACCCTGGCTGCTCTACTGCTATCCCGCTGGCAGTCAGCATTTCCTCAAGCGCCTTCTGGGAACCACCGCCCCAGCCATAAGCTCCGAAAGCTGCTCCGATTTTTCCGTTTGGCCTAAGGCCCTTAAGATAGCTTGTCAAAGCTCCCATCGTAGGCAACATGCCATTATTTAATGTCGGTGACCCCAGGAGCACCCCGCCTGCCTGCAGCATATCCCGGACAACTTCACTCCGATCGGCAATCGACATCTTATATAACGTGCCGGTTACGCCGGTACTTGCTACGCCGTCTAATATCTGTCTGGCCATCCGGTCAGTGCTTCCCCACATACTGTCATAGGCAATAACGACTTTGGGTAGGGCTTTGCCCTGTCCCCAATCCTGATATTTAGCAATAATATCTGGAATATGGTTGCGCCACACAATACCATGACTTGGTGCAATCATCTTAATAGGCAGTTCTTTCAGCTGATCAACTGCTTTTACCACCAGCTTGCCAAAAGGCTGCAAAATATTTGCGTAATATTTTTCTGCTTCATAAATCAGTTCAGACAGATCATTTTCATCATCAAACCGTTTGGTTGTCGATATATGCTGCCCAAATGCATCATTAGAAAATAAAATTTGTTCCCCTGTCAGATAACTAATCATGGAATCAGGCCAGTGCAGCATAGGTACTGGTACAAACTGAAGTTTATTACGGCCAAGATCGAGTACATCGCCCTCTTTTACCACCTGGAAATCATAGGTTTGCTGATAGTGTTTGATAATACCGGTGCGTCCATGTTCAGTTAACAGTACTTTAGCTTGGGGAGCTTTCGTCATAATAAACGGCAAACCGCTTGAATGATCTGGCTCAATATGATTGGTAATAATATAATCTATTTTCGCCGGATCAATTATTTCACTTATGCGGTCAAGAAGTTCTTGGGCAAATGGGGCTTTAACAGTGTCAATGAGGCAAACTTTTTCATCGACAATCAGGTAAGAATTATAAGTCACCCCGCGCGGCGTTGTATAGCCATGGAAATCACGGAGATTCCAATCGACCGCACCAACATAATAAACAGTATCAGATAATTTAACAGTATTCATTTATTCTCCACTCCTTCATTGCTGCACCCCTACCTTATTTAACCATACCAGGTGCATCCAACAATATTTGCTTAACTTCACTTATGATTCTTTCTACAATAACATTAGCAGGCTCAACTTGTTTAAGCGGCAGTAAACTTTGTCCAGCCAACACTGCTCCGTTTACAACATCGCCTTCAATAGCCGCCAGCCGATTAGTTCCGGTAGCCAACTTATCTAGCTCTCCCTGTGAAACACCAATTCGTTCCATAACCAGATATTTCTCGCTAAAAGTATTCTTGAGACAACGAACACCATGACCGCCAACAAGCCCCGTAACAACCGTATCGGTATCACCAGCAGCAAGTAAGGCAGCCTTGACATGGGGATGGACTCCACATTCCTCGGCAACCAAGAACCTTGTTCCTAGCTGCACTCCGGCTGCTCCCATCACTAATGCAGCCGCCATCCCCCGGCCGTCGGCAATGCCACCACCGACAATCACCGGAATAGTAACAAGCGGAATAACCTGGGTCATCAAGGCCATAGTAGTAAGCACCCCTATATGGCCGCCAGCTTCCATGCCTTCAATCACCAGCGCATCAGCCCCACTGTCCTCGACCCGTTTGGCCAATTTTGCATTAGGTACTACCGGAATTTTAAGAATCCCTGCTTTACTAAACTTCTCAAAGTAGGGAATTGGATTACCAGCACCCAACGTAACAAACGTAGGTTTTTCTTCACAGATAACCTCGATAATTTCATCTTTATTATCAGCCATAAGCTGAACATTAACACCAAAAGGTTTATTCGTCAATTGTTTTGCCAACCGAATTTGTTCTCTAACATAATTGGCATCACGTCCTCCAGCAGCGATAATCCCGGCTCCTCCTGCTATAGAAACGGCAGCCGCCAGCCTGGCATCAGAAATCCAGGCCATACCACCCTGAAAAAGTGGATAAGTAATATTTAGAAGTTTCGTCAACTTAGTGTCCATATCCATCTCCTTTCCTGTTGTTATTATTTTCTTCACTACTTGTGCAAATAATTCCTGCTTTACAACAGCCTGTATCTATAAAGATTTATATGATGATTAATTCTCTCTAATACTCCTACAAAAAAGAACACCTGCGCCATTCATAGACAAACAAAGATTATTCTACTACTTTACTATAAATTATCAAATAACTCTTTACATTTTTGTTTAAGCTAACTATAATGAAAGTCTGTATACGTATAGTCTTTATTTCCAAAGCGCCATAAGACTTTGCACCCCATTAACGGGAAGCACGCAAATACTGGCAGTTTTCCTTTGCATGTAGTCACTATTTAATAAAGGGGCGAGCCATTATGCCATCTATCGGCAGGCATTTAACAATTGATATGTACGGCTGTAATAATGAAATTCTCAATGACTTCGAATTTATTAAAACGGCTATGCTGGCTGCTATTACTGGCACCAACTTAACCGTACAGGATTTAATCGGCCATAAAACCGAACCTCAAGGCCTGACAGCAATTGCCATGCTGGGCCAAAGCCATATGAGTATTCATACTTATCCAGAATTGAACTATGCTGCCGTAGACATTTTCACATATGGCGATTATTCCCACGCAGACAAAGTTCTTACCATCTTAAAAAGCTATTTAAAACCTGAAAAGATCAGAACTACCAACATTCTGCGCGGTGATTTTGGGCGGCAAAAGGATATGAAGCCTCGTATCCGGGTTAGTATTGCTCCGCTGCGCCGGGTACGCAATACCAGTGCTCGTGTTTGGCGCTTTTTCCGCAACAAATAGAAAGCTAAGCTGCACAACCAGTTAATAGAAACAGGTTGTGCATTTTTTTTACCCTAACAGAAAGTATAACTTTCTTAAAAACAGGATAAGATCAACATCGGCTTGCGCTTTCGCTAAAGCTCGGTCCAAGCCGTGTTTTCTTTACTGTAATATTTTAAACAACATATTGACAAATTGAAGAAAATGGATAATAATAATCCATAGATAATTTATTTTAATTTAATTAGAGGAGGAGTTATACATGAGTGCAACCGATAAAAATCTCGCTGCCGCCTTTGCTGGCGAATCCCAAGCAAACCGGAAATACCTTGCTTTCGCTAAAAAGGCTGACAGTGAAGGACACGCCCAGGCAGCCAAACTTTTCCGTGCTGCGGCTGAAGCCGAGACTTTGCATGCTCACGCTCACCTAAAGGCACTGGGAGGAATTAAGTCCACTGCGGAAAATCTTCAAGCAGCCGTCGAGGGTGAAACTTATGAATTCGAATCTATGTACCCAGATTTCATTAAAGTAGCCCAAGAAGAAAATAATACAGCTGCTGTTCGCACCTTTACACTTGCCAATGAAGCCGAAAAAGTTCATGCTGAATTATATAAAAAAGCTCTTGCTACAATTAGCAGCGGCGAAACCTATGACTACTATCTCTGTACCGTCTGTGGTCATATTGCCGAAAAAGAAGCTCCGGAAAAATGTCCGATTTGTGGTGCCAAAACACAGGCTTATAAGAATATCGGCTAAAGATACATATGACACTAAAGCCTAACCATGCGGTTAGGCTTTATCTATTTGAGGAGTTCTGAACGCTCTAAGCTTGTAGTAAATTCATCTCAAATTGAAACAGTAACACTGTTGAAGTTGAGATAATGGAACGGTTTTACTTTTGTCATCGCTACAAAAGTAAACAAAAAATCTAGGCCAAGAGCCTCCACGCTAACCTGTTCCACTAGAGAGCAGCTTTCATTGCTTTATAATAAAGTCTCCATATCAATGTACGGACCTGAAAAGCCAGGCGATATTCCTACAATCCGTAAACTCGCTGCGCTCAAACAGTACGGATTGCTAAACGGAATACCACCCGGCTTTTCTCCTGCGAATCGCTTTTTCCGGCAAAGGCCGTTAGGGTTACGAAGATTACGAGGGGTTTGCCGTATTACCACCTTATGGGGCACAACTTCTTTAAGACAATAATTTGATATACACTCTTTATAGTTGCGTAAACAGACCAACTACAGTCTATTTGTCCAAATTGGCATAACCCTTCGGAGGCACAGGCGGCCGTTGTTATGCATAAGCGGAGGTTAAGCGCCAGCGTCGGAGCGTTGTATGACGGCCGCTTGTGCCGGGTTTTGTGCTAGCACCACTTTCACGAGACTTCACAATAAAACCCACGCTTCGCTTTGTAGTTGTTACACTTGTAGAAAATATATAACAAAAAAGCACTCCTAACTGAGTGCTTTTTCAAACCAGCAACTTCCTAATCTCCCAGGCCGTTTCCAACCAAGTACCTTCGGCGTTTGTGGGCTTAACTACTGTGTTCGGTATGGGA
>JAGGAB010000079.1 GCA_017889705.1 Bacillota bacterium
GTAGAATCAACCGGATTTTTGATCACTTTGGTAACTACGGTAACTTTTGCAGAGAAGATCTTAGTCTTGCGATGGGGTCGCGAAGCGTCAGACATCAACAAAACGGGCACATGATACCAAATTTTGGCACGGCAAGGTGCCCCCCCAAAATCCATTATCAAGCAGGATTCGTGAGATTAGCATACAATAGGCAAAAAAATCGAGGCAATGATTGGCGGATACATAGCTTCTTAGGCAACCAAGCGCCCAGTAATTTCTCCTCTCAAGTCTTATCGAAAGCAGGTTGAAAAGAACGATTTTTAACCTAATGGCTGGACCAGTTTTAGGGAACAGGCAAGCGCCGCCTAAGCTAATTTAAAATTTGGACTGAAAAATTAGGGCAAGCCACTCCCTTGAATGATTATATCAAGTTGAGGTTCATAAATTTTCCGGATCTAATCTGCCATGATCTTTTAAACCTGTGATCATATTCGCATATAGCGTATCTGAGTCTTTGGCGTTGAGTAGCCGACGTTGCTTTTCCTCGTCGTCAAGCAAAATTCCGATCTCCGCTAAAGCATCTAAATGGCTGTTTGCATCTGCCGTAGCCAATGAGATCAACAACTTGGTAGGAATACTTTTGTTTTTGAAAAGAACCGGAGTTTTAAGCAATGTGACTGCCATCTGGGTTTTTTCAACGCCATCCTCCGGTCTTGCATGCAGTAGCGCGATAGCGGGGGTCAGCAAATAATATGCTCCATACTGTTCTGTTAAATTGATAATAGTATCTACATATCTCTGCGTAATGAATCCCTGCAATAAGAGCGGCTCCATGCTAAGATGAACTGCTTGTTTCCAATCTTCCGCCCCGTCTTCAATCCGTATGTTTTGTTTAAGTAAAATATCCCTAAGCATCATTTATTGTGACCTCTTCAGTTTCATTTCCATTTCAACCGGATTCGACGCTAACGGCAACCGTGCTTTTCCAAATAATCGCGCAGTTTATCCTCAACCTCCTGAACGGAGGTAAGGAAATTGAGTGAAATTACGTCTCCAATTTTTGAACATTCATCCGCGGTATCCGACGCGCAGATGAACAGGTCGGCGCTGCCGGGTACTACATCAACTACACCGCAGTGATCCACTTCGACATTTTGCAATCCGAGCTTATCCAGGGCTTTCTTCACGTTCATTTCCATGATAAACGATGATCCAAAGCCAGAAATACAACAACAAAGAATTTTTCTGAGCGTCATAGTAATTCTCCTTTTATCCCATACAGACTATTTTTCAAAAGACTCAAGTTTCTTAGTCGTCAGTAGCGAATATGCGATTGGCAGAGCAAACATCACCAGAATCAAGATAAACACGCCTTGGCCACTAAAAATTTTCGACACGCTACCAAAGAATATGCCGATTGCGCTTGCATCTGCGCCTGCAAAGGTGGTATTAGATACTGTCACTTTACCAAATGCAATTAAGAGTGCCGGAAAGATTATTCTAAGGATACCGCTCACAAAGCCACCTATCACGACTCCTCGAATTCCTCCTTCTTTATTTGAAAGAGCGCCGCTGGTCGCACCAATAAAGAACGCACCAAATACGGTAGGGAGGACAATCGGGAGTTCAAGAGGAGTTCCGATAAGCAATATTTGCATCGCAAACCCTGCTAGAATGCCAAATATTGCGGCCATAAATCCAACCATTACAGAGTTCGGTGCATAGGGAAACAAAACTGGGATATCGAGTGCGGGCACAGCATTGGGTACAAGTTTGTTTGCAATTCCCGTAAATGCCGGGATGATTTCTCCCAGAGCCATGCGTACGCCAGCCATGATCACATAAACACCAGCCGCGAACTGAACCGAGTTCATGACGGAAACAATAATGAAATTATTGGCTCCTAAGGCTTTTGCTGCCACAGCTGGATTCACAATCATTGACAAAATGCACACACCTAAGTAGAGAAAAAACATTGCCAATGTGATTGAGATTGATGTATCACGCAGGAAATTCAAATGCTTGGGTACGTTGACATCTTCGGCTGACTTTTCTTTATTCCCAGTATATTTTGCTACTTTGGCAGAAATGAAATAGGCGAGTCCGCCAGTGTGAGCCAATGCGATGTCTTTTGTACCGGTTAGATTGCATACCATTTTATAGGTCAATAACGGTCCCATAGTCATATACAATCCAGTTAACATAGATCCGCCAACAATCACTTGCCAAGCTGGTAGATTTAGGTTATTGAGAACAATTGCCATCAGGCAGGAAATCCACATTGCCTCGTGACCGGATAAGTAGATAAACTTAAACTTTGTGATGCGCGCCAGCAGGATGTTAAGAACCATTGCAATTGCCAAGATGATGGCCATCTGTGTTCCGTACTTTTCAGTTGAAACTGCCATCATCACTTCATTGAGAGGAAGGATACCTGTGATATTAAATGAACCAATAAGCAGGTCATTAAAAATTTTCAGGGAAAGACCAACTATCCCGGCTCCCGAGCTGAGAATCACAAACCCAAGTATTGTCTTGATGGTTCCCTTCAAAACATCTGTGAATGGCTTCTTTTGAATTAATAAGCCGATCAAGGCAACAATGCCCACAAGAATTGCAGGTCGGGCAAAGACTTCCTGTAAAAACATAAAAGTTGCTTGAATGATAGTCAATTGAAACCCCTCTCTTTGCTTTTTTTTCAGAAAGTGATGGACAACAATTTTCGGATGAGAGTGCGCACTCTGCCTATAAACTAGTGTACATTGTCAAATATGATAAAAAAAGTCCAGCTTCTACACTTCTTCAGTGCAAAATACTTGACCGATTTCTTGTATTGCCAAGTGAACCGGTTTTCTAGCAACGCGAAATAATAAAGATAGTTTCCAACGCAATATTTATCTATGCTATAATTTGAGAAAACAAAATTGTCAGTAAGTTTGAACAACATTGCGCAACTTATGGGACGATTATTTATGGATCATAAAAGAACTATAAAATAGCGAGAATTATAGAAGTTGTTATTTAGGGAGAGACAAAAAAATGGCTGATACGTTTCGAAACATTGCTCTTTCAAAGCGAGTGCGTCAAGTGCTTCAATATATGATTAAAGAAAAACAACCTGTTTCGGTAAACCAAATTGCCCGGCAAGTAGAGACATCGAAACGCTCGGTTTATTATGATTTGAAAGACATAGAAAGTTTGTTAGCATTTTTAGGGCTGGGAACGCTTCAGGTGAATACGCAGGGATATTATCTGACGTTGGAGCAAAGCTGTCGGCTTACAGAAATTGTCCAAGAAAAAGCAAAGTTTATTGAGGGAAAAGATCGTATTAACTATATAATTTGTAGCGTAATTTATCCTCAAAAAGCTATCCGTATTATGTGTATGGCGGAGATTTTCGGTGTTTCAAAAAACACAGTCATTAATGACCTTGCCCAAGCGAAAGATACACTGGCTCAGTATCAATTGACTCTCTGCAATACCAAAAAACGGGGATATTATGTGGAGGGTGAGATCTTTAGAAAACGCTCTGTATTGCTTTATTATTTCAGGATACTCTTGCGTAATATTAGTTATAAAGATTTGCAGATATTTAATGTGGCTACAGTTGATACTTATTATGAGAAGCTTCAAGATATATTTTCTCAGTTAAATGCGCCTGCAAAAGATGAAATATTGCTTGCGTTAGCCTGTTTGATTATTTCGATACAGACAGCACAAGAGTCTTACAACTTTATCGTCTCTGATCTAACCAGTATTTACGCTTCAGATGAACTGAAATTGGTGGAAAGCCATTTCCCTGAACTCAGCATGCACGAGCGCTTCTATTTGGCAATTCATCTCATAGGAAACCGGACATATTGGGACTTTGTTCCAGAAGATGAGAATTATGATATTGATATTTTGAAATTGTCCAAGGAATTAGTTGACCATTTCGAAGTTGTTGCCTGTTTGAGTTTTCAAGAAAAAGAGGGCTTGATTCAGTCTATTTTCTTGCATCTAAAACTGTCCTTTTATATATGCCACTATTCGGTACAAATGATCAACCCCCTAATGGATGAAATAAAAAAGAATTATAGTGATCTATATCAAATAACCAAACAATGTTGCGATAAAATGATAGACAGATTTCCGTTTCCGATATTTGACAGTGAAATCACATATCTAACTATGCATTTTGGGGCGTTTTTGATTCGCAACAATTCGCCCAAACACCTTAGTAGAGTTCTGATTGTCTGCCCGAACGGAAGAATCAGCTCAATGCTGCTTAAAAACGAGATTGAATGTCACTTTGTTGACATTCAGGTCGCCGCGGTAATCCCCTTGCACAAAGTGATTGATTACAAAGAAGGAGTGGACTTTGTTATTTCCACCGTTGATTTTCCATGTCAATATCCGTTGGTTTTGGTAAATCCAATTCTAACAGGTGAAGATAAATCGAGGATTGCGTCATTTTCAACATTATTACGTTTGGAATATCAGATTGACAAGCAGCAATTTGTTACATTGTTGGATATTGTCCGAAAATATGTAAACAATGAGACCCTTGAAAAGATCCAAAATGAGATTTGTTTTTTCTTGAATACGGAGAAAAGTCTGGTCCAGATGACGGAACACCCACAAATCAATCTCCCGTCAATGTTGAAAAGATTTGGTGTGCGGATAGAACCCTTTAACGATATCTGCTGGGAGCAGGCCATCAGCGAGACAGCCCAAAGTCTTCTGCTGAAAGGTTATATTACACAGAGTTATATTGACCAGATGATTAGCTTGGTTCATCAGCATGGATCCTATATCGTAATTCATCCTCGGATTGCGATTGCCCATGCAAAGCCGGAAAATGGCGTGCGACGTCTTGGTGTTTCCTTGGCGGTCTACCCTAACGGACTTTCGTTGGGGCATCATACCATTCAATTTCTGTTTGTCATGGCTACACCGAACCAAAACGATCATCTTCATATCTTGCAAAACATTGTTTCCTTAAGTCAAAGTACAGAAACAATGGATGGCCTTGTACAGTTGGATTCTGGGGAAGAAATCATTCGTATGTTAGAGACGTTAGTGCACTAAACATCGCAACCGATTAGTCCAGTATTTTGCGCTGGAGAAGTGTGAAATTTGGACTTTTTTTGTCACTGTTAATAACTTAAAATTCACCATAGAAAGCAGGTGTCTTTTGAGTGAAGTTTATTTGTGCCGAAACGAATTGCGATTCAAGCAAAACCTTTATTTTCGGCATTATCCGCACTCTAGAAAGGAGTCGGAGCTTTCAGTCAAGTGCTAATCCATCTCAATGTTATACAAGCATCTATAATAAAGATATACCAAACAAGAAATTGGGAAGGCTGGTAATAGCAAGTGGAGATGTATGCGGACAAGACGCAGAGAAATGCGGTACAGGCGGACATGATGCATGAAAATAGGTTGCGGAAGATGTTAAACGAAAACCGTCCCACTGTTGGTACACGATTGAGCAGCACATGGCCCACTGTAACTGAGGCAGTAGCGGCAACCGGTCACTATGATTACATCGAGTTTCTTGCGGAATACGCCCCATATAGTCAGTATGATTTGGAAAACATCTGCCGCGCGGCGGAGTTGCATGGCATGGCGACGATGATTAAGGTGGACTACCAGAACAGGGGATTTGTAGCGCAGAAGGCAGTAGCTTCAGGGTTTCAGGCTATTTTGTTCACGGACCACCGGACGGCAGATGAGGTCCGTGAAACACTGCGGCTAATCCACCCAGATTGTCCGGGACATGATGGCCTCATGGGTTTTGCCAACCGGAGGTGGATCGGGTTCCGCCCCGCAAGCACACAACTTGAATTCGCAGCGATGGCGAAAAAAACTGTCGCCGCGTTTATGATTGAGAAAAAAGCGGCTATGGATAATATTGAGGAGATCTGCTCCGTACCTGGCGTAGACATAGTACAGTTCGGGCCATACGACTATGCCATGAGCTGCGGAATTAACCAGGATGAAAATATTGCAGAGATCAAGGCTACAGAACGTCGGATGATCGAAATCGCACTCAAACACGACGTGCGCCCTAGGTGCGAAATCCAAAACCCTAATGAAGCCCAGTATTACATAGATCTGGGAGTTCGGGATTTCAATCTCGGATCCGAACTGAGGATTATGCAGAATTATTGGAGGTCAGAGGGACAGAAACTCCAGGATATGATCCAAGGGTAAGTGCGAGCCAATATCGTCCACAGTAAACAATTTTGTTGGATGGGAAACCATCTGGGGAATAATATTAGGTACGAGGATATTCCTCTTGATGAAGACGGCATAAAACAAGCGATGAAACTTTCTAAGCGAACTGTAGATTTTCAGGTTAGCAAGATTTATTCCAGTCCGCTTTCTCGAACAAAACAAAATGCAGAAGCAATGAACTCATTATCTTGTGTGAATATTGAGTTTCGTGATCCACTAATAGAATATGACCACGGTATAATCTTAAAATTAACTTTGAATGAATTAGCGGACCAAGATGATGATGGTCTCACGCGAACGCTCGTTCTAGGGGCTGAGTCAGTATGCGCGCTGCTGGAAAGGGCTCGAAGTTTCAATACGAAATTGACGTATCGGTATGGAAGATCCTTAATGCGTAATATGCAGTAGCTTAGGATATCAATAAGGGGGGGCACAGTGTCGATCTTTAAGGGCATCCCAGTATCAGCTGGAATTGCAACAGCACCGGTGTATTTGTATAAAACGGAACCCATTGTTATTGACTATTCACCGCTGCTACTTAATCAAAAGGAGAGTGAGCTGCAAGAATTTTCAAAAGCACTAACACTCTCAATTTCCCAAATGACTAAACTGCGCTCTAAGGCATATGAACGATTAGGGGAAAGTTCGGCTGAAATAATAGATTCACATATTATGATTGCAACGGATCCATCCTTTTATAAGGATGTCGAAAGGGAAATCCACTCATGCTGTATTAGAGCAGCAGCAGCAGTTGAAAAGGTGATTAAATGCTACCTTACTACTTTTTCTGAAATCTCAGATGAGTATTTACGGGAACGTGCAGCAGATATCAAGGATGTGGGTGAGCGAATATTACGCAATCTTCTTAAGATGCCGCCAACAGGATTAGAATTGTTAGATAACGCAGTAATCGTTGTGGCTAAGGATATTTCCCCGTCGGACACTATAATGCTGGATAAAACTTATATAAAAGGATTAGCGACTGATGTTGGCGGTCGAACATCGCATGCTGCCATTTTAGCGCGATCTCTTGAGATACCGGCAGTATTGGGCTTGAAGAATATTACGGAAGTCATTTCGCAGGGAGAGCAGATCATTATAGACGGATCTGAAGGGATTGTGCTAAGTAATCCAACAACAAAAGAAATTGGTGTATACGCAGAGAGAAAGGAAAAAGAAAAAACAAGAAAAGCACAGATGGATGCATTTAAACTAATGCCAGCAGATACTTTAGATGGCCATAATATACATGTTGTTGCCAATATCGGCTCACCTGATGATGTTGAAGCAGTAATCCAATATGGCGGCGAGGGAATTGGCCTTTATCGAACTGAATTTTTATTTATGAAATCGGCTCATTTTCCTACTGAAGAGGAGCAATTTAAAGCATACAAAGTGGTAGCGGAAAAAATGGCCGGCAAGCCAGTTATCGTTCGAACGATTGATATTGGTGGCGACAAAAAATTAACATGCTTTAATATGCCAATAGAACTAAATCCTTTTCTAGGGTGGCGGGCTATTAGGATTTGCCTAGACGAACCTGCTATCTTCAAGATTCAGCTACGGGCTATACTAAGGGCCAGTGCTTTTGGGAATCTGCTTATAATGTACCCCATGATATCCGGAGTTAGCGAGCTTCGAAAGGCAAATGCAATATTGGCTGAAGCCAAAGCAGAACTTCAGGCTGAGGGAATACAATTTGACTCCGCTATAAAAGTCGGGGTTATGATTGAGACTCCAGCTGCGGCATTGACGGCGGATTGCCTTATCAAAGAGGCGGATTTTTTCAGTATCGGCACTAATGATCTATGTCAGTATACGTTAGCGGTTGACCGCATGAATGAAAAGATATGTGATTTATACCAGCCTTTTCATCCTGGGGTCTTGCGATTGATTAAAACCGTAATTGATACTGCACATGCTAGCGGAAAGTTCACTGGCATGTGCGGCGAAACTGCAGGAGATCCTTTGGCCACAACTTTGCTATTAGGATTAGGTTTGGATGAGTTCAGTATGAGTGCATCGTTAATTCCTGAAGTTAAAAAGGTAATTCGAAATATTTCTTTAAAAGGCGCACAAAACATTGCTGAACGTACGATGACGATGGAAACCCACGAAGAGATAACGGCTTATTTGAAAAAAGTTAGAGATAATCTAACAAGCAGCATATAGGGGGATTTGTAATGTATTCACAAGTAGTGACTCTTCAAAATGCTACCGGACTTCATGCGCGACCGGCTACTCAGTTCGTGAATCTGGCAACAACCTTTCAATCCCAAATTTCCATAAGTGTGGCCGACAAAGATGGAGACGCAAAATCAATTCTCAAGGTCTTGTCCTTAGGAATCGCACAAGGGACTCAGGTGAAAATTGCTGCGGAAGGCCATGACGAAAAAACTGCTGTTGAAAGCCTGGTAATGCTAATTGAGTCTGGTTTTGACAAGTAAATGCGGGATGATGCAACAGGAAATGTCCGTTGTTGATAAGCAAATTGTTGTCAAGCCTTCTGAAAATATTTACGAAAATGATGCAAAGACAATGAAATATTACATATTGTGTTCGGATTGGCGCTGAAGCGGGCGTAGATTATCAAGGGCACCTATGCGATCCACATTAGAACGGTGCTTGAAATGTTGCATGACCTTGAAAGTGCTGCGAAAAAAAGAAGTAATACACTGATGAAAGGATAAGGAATGGCCTATGAAAATAGTAATTCTGGACGGTTATACGGAAAACCCCGGAGACTTGAGCTGGAGTGGATTTGAAGCACTGGGAGATCTTACTGTTTACGATAGAACACCCCAGGAAAAGGTCGTTGAACGAATTGGTCAAGCGGAGATCGTGATTGTGAACAAGACCCTTATGGATCGAACAACTATTGAGGCCTGTCCTAGGATACAGTACATTGGCGTTCTCGCAACGGGATATAATGTGATTGATGTACAAGCGGCAACAGAAAAAAACATCTCGGTCTGCAACATTCCAACGTATGGGACAGATTCAGTGGGGCAATTTGCGATCGCGTTATTGCTGGAGATTTGTCATCATGTGGCGCACCATGATCAAGCAGTCCATGCAGGGCGCTGGGAAACCAACCTGGATTGGTGCTTTTGGGATTATCCCCTGATTGAGTTGGCAGGGAAAACAATAGGCGTTCTCGGTTTTGGCCGTATTGGACAAACAACCGGTCGCATTGCCAAGGCATTAGGAATGAAGATCATCGCCTGCGATGAATACCCCAATGACGCTGGACGGATCATTGCGGATTACGTTTCGCTTGATGAACTCTTTGTCCGATCCGATGTCATATGTTTGCATTGTCCACTGCTTCCATCAACTGAGGGAATTATCAACAAGAAAAATATTGCTAAGATGAAAGATGGAGTTATTATTATCAATAATTCCAGAGGGCAGTTGGTCCGTGAAAATGATTTGGCAGAGGCATTGAATTCCGGCAAAATATATGCTGCGGGAGTAGATGTCGTTTCTAGTGAACCGATTTGTGGAGATAATCCTTTACTTAAAGCTAAGAATTGTATTATTACACCCCATATTTCTTGGGCGCCTAGAGAAAGCCGCCAACGTCTTATGGACATTGCTGTGAATAATTTGCGGGCATTTCTGGATGGAAAGCCAACCAATGTAGTGAATTGAGATATTGACTTTGGGAACTGTCAATTTAAACTTGACACGAAGATATGTGGGTTTTATAAATTCGTTTCTTCAAATTGAGTAGGAAAAAGATACCTTCGGAACTATCCGTAATGTGTTGTAGACATCATAGAGTGTTTCAAAAAATCAGCCCACAGATTTTCGTCTGTGGGCTGTGCTATAGGAAAAAATGGAAGATAATATAAAAATGAAGCAATCTTCGTCACTTACTCCTTCGACTATGCCACCAGGAGCAAGATCCTCTGGCATAAAGATCTTACAAAAAAAATTTGTGCGCCAGTTGTAGATAACGTATCCTAAAACAAGATGCCAGCTCCCCATCGTCCTCGGGAGTCGGCATCTTGTTTTGGCACTCTTTTTGCATTGGTTATTCAAAAAGCAGAGTACTCAGGACTATATCACATTAATTTCATATAGTCCTGGGTACAGTAAAAAAGCGCATAATGCTGATAGTTTGAGAAGCTTCATTAATTTTGTACAAAAGCACATAGTTTTTGATCACCGCTTTGCGGTAGCCTTCTTTC
>JAGGAB010000140.1 GCA_017889705.1 Bacillota bacterium
GCTATTGCCGCTAACATTTACGAGAATGTTGATGGCGTGACTACGGCCCTTTGTTTTGAAAATGATACCGACTCAACCGACTCCGAAGGAAGGCCACCGCATTCTATTGAGGTTGTTGTCCTTGGCGGTGCTGATACCGACATTGCACAGGAGATTTGGGATAACAAAGCCCCTGGAATAACTACGTATGGCGATGTTGCGGTGGAAATCAAAGACAGTCAGGGCGTGCGGCATACCATGAATTTCAACCGCCCGACAATTAAGAAGGTATGGCTGAAAGTTGCGCTTACAGGAAATGACGATGAAACGATGCCGGCAGATACAGCAAGCACCGTGGCAGACATTATCCTTGAAAAAGGCGAGGCATACACAGTCGGGCAAGATGTTATTTTACAAAAATTATTTGGGCCGATTTACACAGGAACTACCGGCATTGGCACTATTACAATAGCGGCCTGTGTTTCCGACACTACACCGGATTCAACCGCCTATTCGTCTGCCAATATCACTATTGCGGCGCGGGAACTTGCTGAATTTAATAGTGCCAGAATTGCGGTGACTACATCATGACGGATCACGCTCAAGCAATGTTAGATAGGATGCTGTCACAGTTTGATGGTAAGGAGAATTTGACTAAGCTAGTTACTATCATGGGCAATAGATTTAATGTCTTAGAGCAGGTTTTTGCTGACCTGAGAGACAGTCGCTGGATTGACACAGCAGAAGGTACACAGCTTGATGGTTGTGGCGAAATCGTTGCACAAAATAGGCTTATATCTTATGCTATTGCGTTGCCGTTTTTCGGCTTTGAAAGCCAATCGTCCGGGCGTGGATTTGGCAAGGCGAGAATGCGGCATAGCGGAGAGACGTACTTATCCAGTGCTAAACTAGGTGATGCTGAATACCGTAAGATGTTAAAAGCCAAGGTGTTTAAGAACACCAGCACGGGTACAGCAGAAGAAGTCATTACTTCACTTGCTAACATTTTCGGCGCTGCAAAGATTGTTATTACCGAGATTGGCGGTGCAAAAATCCGCATTGGTGTTGGACGGGAACTGACAGAAGCTGAAATTACTTTTAATGAGGCTGTTAATCTGATGGTTAAGCCCGGAGGCATCGGCATATATCTCAAGTCGCATTTTGACCCTGAAAACGTTTTTGGATTTAAAAGCCAGGGGTATAGCGGTTTTGGTGTTGGCAAGTTCGCGAATACATTTTAGGGAGGGATATAGTTGACTAAACCGGATTTTTCGAAAATATGGGGCAGCGGTGGGACGCTATTAGAAATCTCAGATACAAACTTTTTAGAGGGCTTTGCCTATCTTGGCGATAATCCACCGACAGTTGAAGAATTTAACTGGCTTTTTAATCGAATGTGCCTGCAATTGCAGTACTTGAATACACAAGGAGAGGCGTTTTTCTGGCAAGCCTCCACCGCCTACGCCGTAGGAGATATAGCCTACAGTACAAGCCTGCCCAGTTGGGCGCGTATCGAATGCGTAGTGGCAGGCACAACAGGGACAACCGAACCTATCTATGGTACTACGGTAGGCGTACTTATAACGGATGGTGGCGTTACTTGGATTATAGATGATATAAGGGATGGGCTATCAGTTGGAAGTATCGACCTTGCTCACGTTTTAAAAACTGGGCGAATAAAGGCAAACGGGGCATTGGTAAATAGAGCAGACTATCCTAGATTATGGAACTATGTTAACGCAAATAGTTTAGCTACCACAGAAGCATTATGGACTTCTACTTCAAGTGGTATGTTTTCAGTGGGTGATGGCAGTACCACCTTTAGGTTGCCGAATCTTATAGGCGTATTCCTCGAAGGTGCAGCTATAGCAGGTACATTAGTTGCCGCAGGGTTGCCCAACATCACAGGTTATCACCTTTTTAGACCGACGGCTGTTTATGGAGCGGGTTCGGGGGCGTTGACTAGTCAGACTCTATCAGGACAAACGGTTTATGATGTTGCAACATCAACAACAGCAAATAATGTTAATCAAATGACTATAGATGCATCTAAATCAAATGCGATTTATGGCAATTCAACAACGGTTCAACCGCCGGCTGTAACAATGATTCCGCAGATTAAATATTAAGGGGGTACTTATGGATAAAACAGAAACAAAAATTGTCTACTGCTATGATTCAAACGGTTTGTATACTGGGCAGAAAACACTTGACTATACCGACCGAAGCCCTATTTCCGGCACATGGCAGTTGCCAGCAAATACGACAGAAACAACGCCGCCTAAGGCTAAAGACGGTTATAACCGAGTATGGAATGGGACTGCATGGGGGTATGAAGAGATATCTACAAGCAACGAAGAAGAAGAAGAATTGACGCTTAATGATGCAAAAACAGCAAAGCTATTATCGCTATCATCCTTAGCGGCAACTGCTTATACCTCGGGGTTTTCTAGTTCTGCTACCGGATCGGTGCTCTGGTACGATTCTGATACAAATACTCAACACGACATTACAGATGCGGTCTTGCTGGCGATTGCATCAACTGAACAATTTTCCACATTGTACCCATCTGGAATTATAATCAGAGCCAAAGCTAGTAGGGATGCTGAAGATTGCACAAAGGTAAAGTATATTCACACTGCAACGCAGGTCATTACATTAGGAACTGATATGCGGACCATGCTCTCAGCCATTAAAACAAAGGTTTGGGAGTATCAGGAACAGATTTATGCCTGTATGACTGTAAAAGAAGTAGAAGCCATTACAATGTCATTTTAATGTGGCAAAGAACAGAGATCTATATTTTGATAAGTTACATATACTGATACTGATATCAAAACATTAGGGGGGACTATTAGTGGATAAAAATAAAGATGGTAACTTTACCTCAGACAATACTTATCAAGGCGACGATATGTACGATGAGAATGGAAGTCCGTTGTTTGTATGGCCGCAGTTTAGGCTGTCTAAAAAACCAAAAAAGAATGATACAGATACTGATTTAAGAGCCGAATAGGCTCTATTTTTATTGAGGGTGATAATATGCCGCGTGAGCCGTGCCGCTGAGAGCGGTTATTTTTATGCGATTTTATGGGGGTGGAATTTTGATAAACAGTACATTAAGTGAGTGGTACTTGTGGCTGGTAAATCTCTATACGGCAACAGAATTAAAAATCATTGCACTTTGCTCCATTATTGGAGCATTTTTTTCTGTCGCTGTGGGAGGCATCGATGCACAAATTACTGCTCTAATTCAGCTAGTGATTATAGATTATGCCACCGGGTTAATAGCCGGTTGGAAAACCCATTCACTTGGATCTGGCCGGGGGTTCAAGGGGATATTTAAAAAGATTGCAATATTCGCGGCTGTTGCTCTGGCGCATACTGTCGATAATGCAATGGCTACACACACCCTA
>JAGGAB010000011.1 GCA_017889705.1 Bacillota bacterium
GGGTTCCACCTGTTCCCATACCGAACACAGTAGTTAAGCCCACAAACGCCGAAGGTACTTGGCTGGAAACGGCCTGGGAGATTAGGAAGTTGCTGGTTTTAAAAAAGCACTCAGTTGTGAGTGCTTTTTTGTTATGTATCGGTATTTATATGTTTTGAGAGTATTGGAGGCCTTATTAAAAGAGCTGTCAAGTACAAAACCCGGCACAGACGGCCGTCATACAACGCTTCGCCGCTGGCGCTTAACCTCCGCTTATGCATAACGGCCGCCTGTGCCTTCGAATGATTACGTCGGCTTTGAGCAAAGAGACTATAGTTGGCTTGTTAATGCAACTATAAGATGGTATTACAATCCTTCGGTATTAAAGAAGTCGTGTCATAAGGTAAGGTGGTGCCCACAGTAACTCCATAACTCTCGTACCCCCTCGGCCTTTACCGGAAAAAGCGTTCCGTAGGAGAAAAGACGGGCGATATTCCGTTAAGCAATCCGTACTGTTTGAGCGTAGCGAGTTTACGGATCGTAGGAATAGCGTTCGTCTTTTCAGCTTTTGGAGGTTTTAGGCCGAGAATTTTTGTCACTTTTGTTTCATGACAAAAGTAAAACCGTTTCCCACATTATATTTCATTGATTTAACCTAGGTGAAGCACTTTGACGATTTTGCTTAGTGTATGATTGTATCCGTTTTTTCTTCTATATAACTATTTCTGAAAAGTAGATAACGGTTACAATATCATCAGAATGAATAGATTTGTGATAAATTTTCTCGAAAAATGTGAGTAGCTCATCGACTGTTTTGATTTCCGGGTTCTGGTGATCTAAATCATGTGTGGTAAGATCGGAAAACTTTTTTATAAGTACCCGGTCAATCATGGCGGGGTACAGTTTCTTTTTGTTTTGCAGTTTCTCACCGAAAGTTATCCAAACTACTGAGTTTTCGGGATAGATGTTTCTCATGTCTCCAGGACGGATAGTACAGTTTTTTTGGCGATTAATTAATAATTTTTCATGATTAGGTGACTGAAAATTAAGTGCAAACATAGTTTTCCTCCTTGGGAACTTTTTTCATGATTATATTATATGCCTAACATGACAGTAAATCAAAGAATTTTATAGATTTATTGCTATTATCATCGGATGATATGGTAAGATAAAAATTTAACGGATTAAATGAATTTTTAGAGGATATTATGTTGACATACGAGTAAACTTATGATATCATATATAAATGTCGCTGCTATATTAATCGATATGGTAGTTACTTTAAAATTCCAGCCTTTTTTAAAAACGGGAAATTGCGGTACTGTTTTTACAGTATTGAGGAAAGTCCAGACTGCCACGACCTGAGATGGTCGTAATGTTCGTGCCCATCGCAAGGTGGGGCAGGGTGAATGCTCTGACGACGGCGAAATTGACTCACGCAGCCAAAAGTAGCCATAAAGTGCACAGAAAATGAGTAGACTGGCGACAGTCTAATGAAAAGTGGTAAACTCCACGAGGCAGAAACCCGAATTTTGGTAGGGGAACTTCCGGACGGGAATCAAACCGAAAGGAAGAACGCAATTTTTGCGTTAGATAAATAATTTCCTAAAACAGAAACTGGCTTATGGTTTTTCTAAAAGGCTGTAATAATAAAAAAGACTCCGTAGCTCAGCTGGATAGAGCGTTTGACTACGAATCAAAAGGTCGCAGGTTCGAATCCTGCCGGGGTCGCCATTTTAAGCAGCGCACCATATTGTTACGAGCTGTAAAGCGAAGCAAGAATATGAGTAAGTCGCTTAGTTCTGAGCGGTAGCGAAGAACTTCATAAACTTAACTTTAATTTCGGGGCGTGGCTCAGTTTGGTAGAGTACCTGGCTTGGGACCAGGGGGTCGCAGGTTCGAATCCTGCCGCTCCGACCAAAACGTAAGTAAACAAAAAGCACTCAGTTGAGTGCTTTTTGTTTATCATTAGATAAATTGAGATAATTATATAAGTCAAGTAAGAGGGAAAAAAGAATCGTAGATGTGATTCTTTTTTTTGCATACTTCAGTACAAAACGGACAGAATAAAGCTTTGTATGAGGAAGATGGCAATTTTTTTAGGCGGTGGCGCTTCGGCGGCGGAGGGGGCTCCCGTACAAAGTATATTGTTCCAGAAATATTTTAAAACACTCCGCGAAAAAAATAACTATAGTGACTCGGTGCAGGTAAATGAGCTTAGAGCATATTTTAAACAAATGTTTTATATTGATGTGCTCCAGGACAATTTGGAGGATGTTCAATTTCCTACTTTTGAGGAAGCAATAGGTCTTTTGGATTTGGCAGTTCGCAAACGCCAAGCTTTTAAAAATTTTGACTTAGAGAATCTTACGCCCAATTCTAATCGAATTGGCTATATTCGACAATATTTAGTGTCGTTGATGGCAGAAGTGCTTGAAGATAGAACGTCTGTTGCTAACGGGCTTCACCGTTACTTAGTAGATAATTTAGCAAGTTTAGGGTACTTAAAAGATATTTTTTTTATATCAACGAATTATGACCTTCTCATTGATCAGGCATTAGCAAACAGAAGAAGAATCCAAATCGATTATGGGATTAATTTTGCTGAGGATACTTCTAGTGGTTTGGTGCTGCCTGAAAAAGCCGACTCGTTCGCAATAGGTCTCTATAAAGTGCATGGATCGTTAAACTGGTCGTATTGCCCGGCCTGTAATTCGTTAAGCCTTATTAACGGGCAACAGAGAATTTTAAATTTGCTAACAGATTCTTCACATTCACGCTGTAATAAATGTCAGTCTGTTAGAAGTCCTGTGATTGTGCCGCCAACATATTTTAAAGATATGTCGAATAGCTTTATCAATATTGTTTGGCATAAAACAGAGATGAGTTTAAATGACATTAGTCATCTGATCTTTTGTGGCTATTCATTTCCCAATGCCGATATGCATATAAAGTATCTAATTAAAAGAATTCAAACCAATCGATTAGCTAGATTAAAGATAATTGTGGTTAATAATCATCCAGGCAAGACGCAGGAAAAGATTGCAGAAGAAAAAGAAAGGTATACACGTTTTTTGGGGCCAGGAATTTACTTTACTGACAGCAGTTTTGAGGAGTTTTGCAATCAGCCGGAAAAATTTATAAAATAAAAAGAAGCCACGAATGGCTTCTTTTTATTTTATGATGACTGTTGGCCGAATGCTAATAAATAGATGGCATTATTGTGTTTGGATTCAAACTCTTTTTCAAATTGTTTGAGGTCAGCTAGCTCCTCAGATGATAATGCGGCAAAGTTAACATTATCTGCATGCACAGGAAAACCCCTTTCTATAATGGAATTACTATTACTCTTTCCTATTATAGAAATTGTATGCCGGGTTTTATAGGCGATTGCTGCAATTTAACACATTGCGGATCTTATGCTGAACCATACTTTGAATGGCTGCGCGGGCTGGCTTGAGGTATTGACGCGGATCAAAGTCAGCAGGATTTTGGACAAGGTGTTCTCGGATGGAGGCGGTCATAGCCAGACGCAGGTCGGTGTCAATATTGATTTTACATACTCCAAGCTTTCCTGCTCTGAGCAGCATATCTTCAGGTACGCCTTGTGCGCCTTTAATTTGTCCGCCAAAATCATTGCATTTTCCTACGAACTCAGGTAGTACAGTGGAAGCACCATGCAATACTAATGGGTAGTTAGGGAGAAGTTTGGAAATGGTTTCGAGGCGATCAAAATCCAGTTTGCATTCGCCTTTGAATTTATAAGCGCCATGGCTTGTGCCAATCGCAATAGCCAATGAATCTGCTCCGGTACGCTCGACAAACTCAACAGCTTGGGCAGGATCTGTATATGTAGCGTCTTTGGCGCTGACGTTTACTGCATCTTCAACACCGGCAAGACGTCCAAGTTCTGCTTCAACAACCACTCCACGTTCATGGGCATAGTCAACAACTTTTTTAGTAAGAGCTATATTTTCTTCAAAAGGCAGTTTGGAACCATCAACCATTACTGACGAAAATCCACCGTCTATACAGGATTTGCAAATTTCAAAGTCTTCACCATGATCGAGATGTAAGCAGATAGGTAAACCAGTATCTTCTAGTGCGGCTTCTACCAGTTTGATAAGGTAGATATGTTTAGCATATTTACGGGCACCAGCTGACACCTGAAGAATGAGCGGAGCTTGTTCTTCTTTGGCAGCATCAACAATGCCTTGAATAATCTCCATATTATTGACGTTAAATGCACCTATAGCATATTGTCCCTCATATGCTTTCTGAAACATTTCTTTTGAAGTAACTAGTGGCATAAATATCCCTCCTGAAGTTTTTGAACCATAAATATTATAGCACATTTAGTATACATTATAGCACACTTGGGTTTTGAGCGCCAAGATGGGTTATGAGATTGCTAAGGTCGTTTGGTAAAGGACTCACAATTATGAGTGTTTGCTGTGTAATTGGGTGCGGCAATATTAGTTTTGATGCATGAAGAGCCTGCCGATGCAAGCGATGGGTGGGACCGCCATACAAATCGTCTCCTAATAGGGGACAGCCAATATAGCTTAAATGTACTCGTATTTGATGTGTTCGCCCGGTTTTTAACATAATTTCGAGTAGACAAGCAGTAGCCCAAGAAGTGATTACTCGATAATAGGTAGTTGCTTCCTGGCCGTCAGGACGAATTTCGCGCTCAATAATACTTCCGGGTTTTCGACCAATCGGTGCAGTAATTACTCCCTGAAGATTAGGGGGGGCAGCTGAAGCAATTGCCAGGTACTGTTTTGAAATTTGCTGAGAATTACGATTTAGCATATGCTGAATATCGGGTCGTTTAGCGATCAATACCAGACCTGATGTATTACGGTCTAATCGGTTGACTGGGTGAAAGCCGTTGTTAGCGTTTTGGGTGCTGTAGTAGTAGAGAACGGCATTACCAAGAGTGCCTGAATGTTGACCGGAAGTTGGATGAACCAACATACCGGCAGGCTTATCTACAACCAAAAGCCAATCATCTTCATAAAGAATACTTAAGGGCAAATATTCAGGGATGATAGCGGAATTATTAGGCCAAGATATTGTAATTATGTCTCCGGGATGAGCTAAATCGTTTGCTGCTGCTGGTTGAGCGTTAATGGCAATACTGCCGCTATTTTTTATTTTTCGCCATAAGGTTAATGATAATCCAGCGTGGGCACGAAGAAAATTGGCTACAGGCAGGATAGGACTGGAAGCAGGTACTTTAAATTCAGGCATTTCCGACTCCTCGATATACTATGTATTACTAGTATTCTTATTGTTTTGTAAAAAATCCTCTTAAATCATATATGGAGGCAAAATGCCTCCATAATATGTTTAACTATTATATCATGTTTTGTACCATAGCAATCATCTCTGCAATATGTTCGCGCTCGGTAGCTATTGATTCTTTAATATAATCTCCCATCGGGTTTATGCGCAGTCCATAAAAGTAGCAAAAACGGCGGTGGCGCTGGGTAAGTGCTGGAAGGAGAGATAGAACAAGCAGGCGGTTGCTATAGGATTGCCGCTGTTCGGTGGCAAGGGGATCATTAGCAGCCTGCTTGGTCAAAACTTGAGTTTTCATGACTGTGGCAAAAGTTTCATCATGCAGGCAAATCATGTGAAGAACATCTAAATAAGCTTCCCAATGGTCTTCGGCTATGCTGGTAAGTGTATCGCATATGCTGTCGCTGGCATGCTCTGATGCGTCTACGGCTGTACGCATAAGTTCAAGCTGTTCAGCAGCTTCCTGATGTAGTGTCAGCATGTGCGTAGGGTCAATTGTTTGCGTGCGACGGCTGAAAATTTTTTTCATGGAATATCATCTCCCGGTGTCAAGGCTTATGATATTACCGGCGACCTTTAAATGGAGCAATAAAACGAATCATTTTAATTGGGACATGCAATGAAATTGAACGACGGCAATGTGTACTATTAACAATGATGTAATCACAACCAACATAACAGACAGTACCACAAAAGACAGAGCCGCGGCGGTCAACCATCGCGTCAGTTCCCAGCAGAACTTCATCACCTAAAAAGCAAAGCAGCCGGTCTTTAAAGTTATCACGCTGCATTTTGTAAGCCATGGGATCTTCCATGAAATGATCATCACAGCACATCATATTTTTATCAGGATAGTCGCAGCACATAGTATCTTCCGGGCCATACCAATGAGGATACTTCATTTCCATAAATATTGATGACCTCCTTAATTTACTCAAACAAATATTATTGTATATATCGGTTTCTACTTCAATATATGAAGTGCAAAAACATAATGTTACAGCCGTTAACAATTTCAGAAATAAAGAATATCTGAGTTAATAACGGTAATTTTTAACATAAAATAAAGGAATATGAATGTTGAGCAGGGAAAAAAGTAATAGGCAGCGAATATAAAGCTATTCTGAATTTAGGTAGGTGAAACTTCAGGCAATGGAGTTTATGAAAAACAGTAATATTATTATCCTCGGCTTTTTAGTGTGGCTCTTTATTGCGCCACGCGTGAGCAGCCCACGCTATAGTGAACTATTTTTAGCCTATATGACAGCGCTTTTATTCAGTCTTATTGCCAGCTCGGAAATTATGATGATAAAGCCAGTCGCTTTCTTCTTTACGTTAGGTGGAGTACTGGCTTTTTGTTATGTTGTTATGCGCAAAACAATTAGAATAACAATTCGTAAATAAGGAGGCGAACCGATGGCTTCGCAGTCGCAGTCTAATAAGACAACTTCCAAACGAGACAGAGAACGCAATTCCGGCAATGAACGGGCTGAGGTCCGGTATTTTAAAGGTGAGGATCAATTTGAACGCTGGCGTAAAGAGTTTATTCAATATCAGGATAATGAACTCCAGTTGGCGGCTGTCAGCAAGTTTAGTTATGAACCGGCAAACTATGAAGCATTACTTGTGCCAGATCCATTTGCGGAGCTGGTTTTAACAGATTATAGTTATCTTATCGAGAAAGCTGTGACCAAAGCAGAAGAGAGTTTTGTCTACCCGCTAGGGGTTAGGGTTGCTATAATAGTTTCATTGTTAGTTATATTGGTTGTTTTTTTTAGTCCGATTGTACTTTTACTTACTGCAGCAATGGGAGCAGCAGCGGCTGTTTCCTTATATTTTACAAGTAAGGAAAGAGAAAATGCTATTTTAAATGCTGAGCAAGAAGCCAGAGACGAAATTGCACGGCGTAATGAGCAAGAACGACTCGCCTATGACGAAAAAAAACAGCAGCATGAATTAAAAGAGACCGCCAGAATTGCACTTGTACAACAACTGCAGACAGGCGAGCCCAGTGCAGTGAGATCTAGACTTGACGAGGTTTTAAATAAGCTGAAATTTCCGGTAGTTATTGAAGTAGATGTTGATTTTTATGCGGATATTCCGCTAATTAAGGTGTGGCTGCCGTCCAAGGCAGTTATTCCTAAACAGACCTGCGAAATGTTGCCATCTGGTCGGCTCCAGTTCCAAGATAAAGATACCCGGGTGTTTAATAAACAGTTCTTTGAACTCTCTGGTGCGCTTATCTTACAAGTAGTAACCACTGTGTTGGCTAATATTCCATCCTTCAAGGAAGCCTATGCGGCTGGTATTATGAAAAATGAACTTACAGATGATTGTATTTTGGCTGTAAAAGCATCAAAAGAGACTATTGATGTCATCACACGCTCCAGCAATGCGATTGCGGCTTTGCAGGCTCTGGAAGCTGTGTATGAATGTGATACTTCCTTATCGCTTTATCCTGTAGATATGTTATGTCCGCCAGAGTGGGAAGATGTAGATCCTCAAAAAATGAGAAGTCTAAAAGTTCGCATGTTTAAATAGGAATGTGCACAAACTAAAAAGAATTTATTAAAAAGTTTTGCAAGTAAAAGGAATTACAATTTTTGCGGAGAATAATTATCCCTATAATGGTTGGTAATGAATGTTAAAAAATTTGTAGGGGGAATGTTCAATGAAAATTGCTGATTTAGTACAAAGTGCTGATTGGAAAGCCGAAAAACATGTACCAGTAATTGAGGCACCTGATAAAGTTAAGGCTGGCGAAAAGGCAAGTGTTGAGGTTTGTGTCGGTAAAGAAATTGCCCATCCTAATACTACAGAACATCATATTCGTTGGATAAAAATATATTTTAAGCCTGAGAATGCTAAATTCGCTTTTGAGGTTGCTAATTTTGAATTTACAGCTCATGGTGAATCCACAGAGGGTGCGAATAAAGGTCCGGTTTATACTGAGCCAGTTGGAAAAGCAGTGGTTAAGCTTAGCAGTTCCGGTACATTAATTGCAGAAGCTTACTGTAACATCCATGGCTTATGGGAAGGTTATAAGAATATTACTGTAGAATAATTTAATAGGGCGCTCTTAAGCCAGGGGCTAACCCCTTGGCTTTTTTGTATTACTGGGAAGTATGCTAGTTTTCGGAGTGCTCTAGTGTGAATCTCATATGGGTGGGTGGATACAATGGGAGAGTATACTACTAAACAATATAATGTAAAAGACATTGTTCCTGGTATGACTATCGGCAAACCTGTTGTGGGTGTAAATGGCAGAGTAATCTTGGGAGAAGGTATAATTCTTTCAGAGCGAATTATTGACCAATTAGCTAATTGGGGTATTCATACAATTGATATACAGGAACTTAACCAAACCGTTACTGCACATGTGAAAGAGCTTGAGTGTTATGCTAAAAAGACTCAGAATAATTACGAAAAAAGCTTGGAGTCCTTAAAAACATATTTTGAGCAAACCAGGCGATACAAAAAGATTTCTGTTGCATCAATGCGCGAGTTGTCAAGCAAATCAATTGAGCAGATGGTAAACACTCCAGGGATAATTTCTTTTTTACTTATGCTGGAACGGAAAGATGATTATACTTTTCATCATTCCCTCAATGTTGCCATATTGTCAGGTGTATTGGGAAAATGGCTTGGAGTTGGCGGTCAAGATTTAAAAGACCTAATATTTGCCGGGTTATTGCATGATACCGGCAAGACCATGGTAGATATTGATATATTAAATAAGCCAACTAAACTATCGAAGAAAGAATTTGAAATTGTACGCTACCATCCCATTCTTGGTTATGAGCTTTTGCGGGAAACTCAAGATTTACCGGAAGCTGTACGCCTTGGGGTATTGCAACATCATGAGCGAATGGACGGCAGTGGCTATCCGCTAAGCCTCTCTGGTGGACAAATTCATTATTTTGCTAAGATAATTGCAATTGTTGATATTTATGATGCAATGACGTCTGACCGAGTATATCAGACCAAGCTTGATCCTTTTAGTGTTATTGAAACACTGGCCAGCGAGATGTTTGGCAAGATTGATGCGGAATTTTGCACTATATTTTTACAGAACATCAGTAATTATCTAACCGGGAAATTCATGCGGTTAAGCGATGGCCGTATAGCCGAAGTAGTATATTATGATAATGTTGCTTACAGACGTCCGATTGTGCGAACAGATGATAATGAATTTATTGATCTGAATAAAAATAAAGCGTTGGAGATTAGCGAAGTAATAGATGTCTGATTGTTCAATCAATTAAACAATGCTATAATATAGACAAGCAGTCAGGGAGCACTACATATCATTTGCCGGGGAGGTTGGTATGTATGCAGAAACTACTATTGGTCTTAGCTTGTTGTTCAATCGTTTGGAATTACGACATACCCCAGCGCTATAGTCGTTATGAAAAAGGCCAAGTGATCTATGGACGACGTATGGTTAGGTTGCTTTTACTGAAGGTGGCAAGGAGCATTGGTTCGAAATTTGCCCGATGTTTAACGCTTTTGCTCCTGTTTTCAGTATGGGTTTTCCTATCGTGCTACTTTCTTGCCATTAGTGCGGCATTCTCAACAATTGGTCTTAAAGTGGTAGCATTACTTGCCGCTATTTTGGGAACAATTGCATTGTGGCAGGACATGGCAGGTGCTTACCTGAATTTTACCGAATGGTGTTATAATCAGGAAGATAGTATTATTGGGGTTACCAAAGGCTGTTGGGAGATTATCCTTGCAGGCTTAATTTTTATCAACATATATGTTGTAAAGTAAAAAAAATGAGCATTTTGTCCACGGGTAGAAGGATATTGTGTTTATATGGAGAATATAAACTGCCATGCTAAATTATATGCTGCATAACAAAGGGGGATAGGCATGGCACTAATTGTAAAAAAATTTGGCGGAAGCTCAGTAGCTACCCCGGAAAAAATTATAGCGGTTGCCACGCGGGTTTTGCGGGAAAAGAATCCTGACGATAAAATTGTCGTTGTAGTTTCAGCAATGGGAGATACTACCGATGATTTGATTAACTTAGCGAAAGCGATTACCAGTGAGACCAGCGGGCGCGAGATGGATATGCTGCTCGCAACTGGTGAGCAAGTTTCCATTGCGCTGTTAGCCATGGCATTTACGAAGTTAGGTCATGAAGCAATATCCATGACCGGTTTTCAGGCTGGATTTACTACTAATGAGATTTTTAACAAAGCAAAGATTATTGGTATTAATGCCGATAGGGTTAGGAAGGAACTTGATGCCGGGAAAATTGTTGTGGTAGCAGGTTTTCAAGGCTTGACCCCAAATGGAGATATTACAACACTTGGCCGCGGGGGCTCTGATACCACCGCAGTAGCAATGGCTGCCGGGCTCAAAGCCGATCATTGCGAAATTTACACTGATGTTGATGGAATTTATTCTTCTGATCCCAGAGTTGTTCCTAAAGCAAGACGCATGAAAGAAATTACGTATAATGAAATGCTGGAAATGGCTCGTCTTGGTGCGGGTGTAATGCATCCCCGTTCAGTAGAACTCGGTATGCATTACAATATGCCTATTCATGTTCGTTCCACATTTACACAGGAACCAGGTACATTTATCAGGGAGGAATATACGATGGAAGAAAAAGAGTTTGTTATTCGCGGTGTAACCCATGATACCAATGTTGCTAAAATTGCTGTGCTGGGTGTGGCTGATCAGCCTGGTGTTGCATATAAGATTTTCTCTAAACTGGCAGAAGCCAATGTTGATGTAGATATGATTGTACAAAGTGTTCGTACTGCCGATAAGAACATTATTGATATGGTATTTACTATTGCCCAGGGAGATGTTCCACCAGCTAAGAAGATTTTAGAAAATCTTAAAGATGAAATGGAGTTTAGTGGTCTGGTGATTGATGAAGAGGTAGCCAAAGTATCGGTAGTTGGTGCCGGTATGCTGGGTAACCCAGGAATTGCCGCCGCCACTTTTGGTGCATTAGCTGATGCCGGTATTAATATTGCTGTGATTAGTACTTCGGAAATTAGTATCTCATGTTTAATTGCAGCCGATAAAGCAAAAGAAGCTGTAAATGCAATTCACGCCCGCTTTTTTCCAGGCTAAGTGAAGCGTTATATAACGTGTTTTGTAAAAGCTAGTGGTTAATGCTATTATTCATAAGTTGTAATAAATACAAGCGTCCCGTTATACGGGGCGCTTCATTTATTTACCAGAGAAATCAAGAGTAAACCATAAAGGTATTATGTAAAATTGAGCGAATAATACTAGCATAAAACAGTGAGTCAAGAATAGGCGGTCCGGCAAAATTTTGAGTAAGAACATGGCTCATTAGACATGAGGAAACGTGGACACTCATGGCAAAAAAGCCGGCTCTTCTCAAAAGTATGCTAGATTGTCTGTGGCTGACAAATTGTTTTAATTTGATAGCAAAAAAAATGAGGAGGGCCTATTGTGAAAAAGAAACTGCTGACTATTGCTGTAATGACTGCTCTCACTGTCTCAACTGCTTCCGTGTATGCTGCTGCTCCTACATTTTCCGGTGACGCGAACATTGAGTACCGTAATCAAGATGGTGGCGGTGATTACCTCACTAATCGTATACGCCTCAATGTGGATTCTCAAATTGACGATACTTTCTATATTCATGGACGTATGAGAATGGATAATGACTTAAGAAACGGAAATGCGGACAACAAAACTTCCTTTGATCAGGCGTACCTTGGAGCCAAAGTAGGCCAAGTAGATGTAAGAGCCGGCAAACAATCACTTGCTATTGGTAAAGGTCTTCTAATGGATGATGACAAGTTTACCGGTGCCCATCTTGCAACTGTTGTTGAAGGCGTTAAGCTTAATGGTTTTACTGGTAAAGACCCAGCCAATGTTAATACTTCCTATGGTGATGTGAGTACAACTTGGGGTAATGTGAATGTGGGTGCAACTTACCTGTATGAAGGTGATCATTATTATGCTGTTAATGCCGACACCAAACTTACAGACAACGTAGTTTTGAATGTTGAATACGCAAAAAACAGCACTACTGAAAAAAATGGTTACTTGGCTGAAGTCGTTGTTGGTAATGCTGTTAAAAAAGGCGATATGAAATATTCGCTATCCTACCGTGACATTGATGCTAGTGCAATTCCAGACTTCACCACTGACGGTTGGTACAAAGATTCTAAAGGCTTCCGTATAAAAGGCGCATACAAAGTATCTGATGCTGCGACTTTAACTGCTTACCAAGATCTTGGCGAAGCGCAAAATGGCGATGATCACAAACGTACTAACGTAGAATTCGCAGTAACTTTTTAAGTAAATATTTCTTTTAAAACGCGGCTCAATATAATTGAGCCGCGTTTTGTAATACGGTGTGTTTCTTAGATAATTTTACAAGGAATTTATTATTCAATAACAGGCAACCTATAAACAGGCACCAAAATATTTGTATTTGGGAGGTTTTGCGTAATGTCAAGGACTAAAAAGATTTTGAATCCTGCGGCGCAAAGTGCCCTTGATCGTCTGAAGGAAGAAACGGCTGCTGAAATTGGGTTAAAAGATTACAAAAATACGTACAAAGGGGCGCTAACTTCGGCTGATAATGGTCGAGTTGGGGGACAGATGGTACGTAAGATGATTGCAGCCAGCGAAAATCAATTTGGTGGGCAAAGTACAAAGTAAGTAGCAGCATTTTGACAGAAAAATAATGTTGCTGACCAACAACGAAGCAGGCGCAAGCCTGCTTTTTCTGCTAAAAAAACTAATTTTTAGTAAATTCGTAAAGGAGAAATAATGCTATAGCCAGAATAAGTACATAATATATTGTATATTATAGCTTTTTAGCATATTCAGTATATAGTAAACATTTAAGAAGGAGGGCATTGTGAAAATAGCACTTATAAAGAACTTATCTTGCCATGTTGGCGAACAAGTGACCATACAAGGCTGGATTTACAATCAACGCTCTTCCGGCAAAATTTCTTTTCTCATCATCAGGGATGGTTCTGGGTTAATGCAAGGGGTTGTTGTTAAACAGGAAGTGGGTGAAACCCTTTTTGCCGAAGCTAAGAGCTTAACCCAGGAAAGCGCCGTCAAAGTTACTGGTTTAGTACGTGAGGAAGCACGTTCAGTTGGCGGCTATGAGATGCAAGTCACTAATTTAGAGGTTGTCAGTATTGCCGAAGATTATCCGATCACTCATAAAGAACATGGTGTGGATTTTCTGGCAGAACATCGTCATCTCTGGATTCGTACTCCGCGGCAGGCGGCTATTTTACGTATCCGTTCCGAGATTGAGCATGCACTCAGAAACTTTTTTTATGAACGCGATTTTGTCTTAGCTGACGCTCCGATTATTACGCCGGCTGCCTGTGAAGGGACAACCAATTTATTTGAACTTGATTACCATGGTGAAAAAGGTTATTTGTCGCAAAGCGGTCAGTTATATAGCGAAGCCAATGCTATGGCGCTTGGGCGTATTTATTGTTTCGGTCCGACCTTTCGGGCTGAAAAATCCAAGACGCGCCGTCATTTGCTGGAGTTTTGGATGATCGAAGCCGAGATGGCCTACTTTGACCTTGAAGATAACATGAAAATCCAAGAAGAAATGCTGGGATATGTTGTTCAACGTGTTTTGGAAAAATGTTCAAATGATCTCAAAACATTGGAACGGGATGTTGAGAAGCTCAAAGCGATTAAGCTGCCGTTTCCGCGTATCAGTTATACTGAGGCTGTTGAAATCCTCAAGCAGGCAGGTGAGGAATTTACCTGGGGAGATGATTTTGGCGCACCGCATGAAACAATCATTTCCAACCATTTTAATTCACCTGTATTTGTACATCGTTATCCAACTGCCATTAAAGCTTTTTATATGAAACCAGATCCTGATAATCCTGAGGTAGTATTGGGAGCTGACTTGTTAGCACCTGAGGGTTATGGTGAAGTCATCGGCGGAGGTCAACGCATTGATGATTTGGACTTATTGAAACAGCGGATTGCTGAGCATAAACTGCCACAAGACGCATTTGAATGGTATCTTGATTTAAGACGGTTTGGTACAGTACCACATTCCGGATTTGGTCTTGGTCTTGAACGGACTGTTGCCTGGTTATGTGGTCTTGAGCACATTCGCGAAACCATTCCATTTCCGCGAATGCTGCATAAAATGTATCCTTGATTTAAAAAAATAGGGGGAGATTCGTATGACAGTAAGTCTTGCCGCAACACATGCAAAGGGTAAATTTGCAGTTGACAAAATCTTTGGAGCTTCCGCAGCTGCCAATAAAGATGCTGCTCAATATGGAAAAGATAAGGTTGTCAACGCAACTATTGGTGCAATCTTAGATGATAAGGAAACTTTGGTATGTTTGCCCACTGTTGAAAAAATATACCGCAATCTGCCGATCAATGAAGTTATTAATTATGCGCCTATTGCCGGTTTGCCTGATTTTTTGGAGGCTGCTACTAATTTGTCTTTTGGCGATAACCGTCCGGAAGCTTATACTAGTGCAGTTGCTACATCTGGTGGTTCAGGCGTACTTCACCATACTATTGCCAATTACACCGAGATTGGTGATACACTGCTGACTTCTGACTGGTATTGGGGGCCATATAAAGTATTATGCCAGGATGCTTTGCGCAAACTTGATACATACACGTTGTTTGATGAGAAACAAAACTTTAATATTAAATCATTTGAAAGCAAAGTCACAGAATTATTGGCTAAACAGAATAATCTGGTAGCCATTATTAATACTCCGGCCCATAACCCAACCGGTTTTAGCTTGAGCGACAGTGACTGGGACAGTGTACTTGATGTCGTAAAAGCTGCCGCCAAAGATCAGTCCAAACGACTGGTTCTCTTGGTTGACATTGCCTATATTGATTATGCCGGCGAGAAAAATGAGTGCCGCACATTCATGAAAAAGTTCAGTAATCTTCCCGATAATGTTCTTATCATTCTGGCATTTAGCATGTCTAAAAGCTATACTATGTATGGACAGCGTACCGGTGCGATGATTGGCGTTTCCTCGAATAAAGACGTCATCAAGGAATTCGCCGATATTAACCAGTTCACCAGCCGGGCTACCTGGTCGAACATCAATCGTGGTGTGATGCATATGTTAGCTACTATTTATAATGACAAAGCTATCATGTCACAAGTAGAAAAGGAGCGTAGCGAATACTATGCTCTCATCCGGGAGCGTTCTAATATCTTTGTGCGTGAGGCTAAAGCCGCTAATCTTCATATGCTGCCTTATATAGCTGGTTTCTTTATTACTGTACCGGCCAATAACCCGGATGCTGTATGTGATAAACTGCATGAGGATCATATTTTTGCTGTGCCGCTGGCTAAAGGTATCCGGATTGCCGTATGTGCCGTTTCCTCTGCAAAAATGACCGGTATGGCCGCTAAAATGGCTCAGGCAATGGCAGCCGTAGACAAGTAAAACTTATTAGCAAATGAAATTAACGAGATTGCTTCAACTCTGCCAGAGTTCTGAGGGCAATCTCGTTGTTTTTAATTTCCATTACTGTCGTGGTCAGGTTTGGGAAATACTAGTTACAGGGAGGCTGATATCAATGCGTTGCTATGAAAATAACCTCAACTCTGTACTAAAGTTTCCCCGGGCCGCTTTTTGGATTGTCCATATTCTAGGATCGTTGTTTTTTGTATCACTTGGTTTGAGATTGGCACTTAGAAAGGCACCATTACCGATTATTGCTTATCGTTTAATAAAAATGCTGCGGTAGGTGCGAGCAGTAAAGAAACCTAGTAACAGCTTGCGTTGTTACTAGGTTTCTTTGTATTGTGCGCCAAGGAAGGAAATTAGGCCAAGATGGTTGAATATTTTTACTATATAATTAATAATTTAGCAATGAAGCTGTAGTTTTGCATTTTGTAAAATGGGGGGCCGTCTAAGTGTCTAATAAAGTTCATATTACCTACTCTAATGGCCGCATTTGTGAATATGCGCAAGGTGTTACGCTATTGGAGCTTAGCCGTAATGAGGCGCATCGGTATATAACACCGGTAGTGGCAGCAAAAGTGAATAATGAAATTAAAGATTTGCAAAGTGTAGTGAAGCAAGACAGTAAAATAGATTTTATCGATCTCCACAGCAGTGACGGAATGAAAGTTTATCAACGAAGTATGACATTAGTTATGATTGCTGCCGCTCAGGAATTGTTTCCTGGGTGTGAAATTACAGTGGAACATTCTTTGAGCAAAGGATTGTATTGTGAATTGCACCATGGGCGTGATATAACACCTGAGGATGTTGAGCAGCTTGAACTTAAGATGCGGCAAATTATCACGGAAGACCGCTCAATTGAGCGCAAAATATTGCCGAGAAGTGAGGCGATTGAGCTTTTTAAAGCAGCCGAACGTATGGAAAAGGTTAGCTTGCTGGAACATCTTAGTCGCGAAACGGTCAGCCTTTACTATTGTGGGCAGGTGTATGACTATTTGTATGGAACAATGGTGCCTTCGACCGGTTATTTAAAGATTTTTGAATTAAAAAATTATCCACCAGGAATTATCTTACGGTTACCAGAAAAAGAGGCTCCTGATAAATTACCGCAATTTAGCGAAAATCCCAAGCTGTTTAAAGTATTTCAGGAAGCAGCTGAATGGGGAAATATACTGCGGTGCGGCTATGTGGCTACCTTGAACGAACGCACGAAAACCGGAGGTATTGGTGATATTATCCGGGTAGCAGAAGCACTGCATGAAAAAAAACTTGCAGAAATAGCGGATTTTATAGCTTCCCATCGCAATGAGGTGCGGGTAATATTAGTAGCCGGGCCGTCTTCTTCCGGCAAAACCACATTTGCCCAACGGCTTAATATTCAGCTAAGGGTTAATGGTGTGTGGCCTGTGCCGATTTCTTTGGATGATTACTTTGTAGATCGAGATAGAACTCCTATTGATGAAAATGGAGAATATGACTTTGAGGCAATTGAAGCCGTTGATTTATCACTATTTAATGCTCATTTGGCCAGGATATTAGCTGGGGAAGAAGTTGAAATGCCAACCTATAATTTTATGATAGGCAAGAGAGAGTACCGGGGGCATCGAATTAAAGTAGATAAAGGGCAACCGTTAATCATTGAAGGTATTCATGGTCTTAATGAACGCTTGACCAGCTCAGTTCCCCGGCATTGCAAAATAAAGATTTATATCAGCGCATTAACTCAATTATCTATCGACAGCCATAATCGCATACCGACAACTGATGCCCGCCTTATTCGCCGAATTGTTCGTGACAGTCAATTTCGTTCGCATGATGCCCTAATGACGCTAAAAATGTGGAATTCTGTACGCAGAGGCGAGGAACGCAATATTTTTCCTTTTCAGGAGCAAGCTGATCTGATGTTTAATTCTGCGCTTATTTATGAATTGGCAGTCCTAAAAAAATATGCTGAGCCTTTGTTGCAGAAAGTCACTAACCAAGATCCGGAGTTTTCGGAAGCCAAACGGTTGCTGAATTTCCTGGAATACTTTGATTCAGTAGAAGATGATGAAATTCCGCATAATTCAATACTGCGCGAGTTTATTGGTAAATCATGTTTTTTTGAAAAATAGTAAATGAGGAAAAAACCTGTTTAATCCGGTGAGGATTAGACAGGTTTTTTATTGGTATTTATTTTCTGTTAGCTTCAAAAAACTTAAGCGCTACATCCGGGAATACTGCATAAGACAATACGTCTTCAGTTGAAGCATTGGGGTAGCCTTTTTCAGCTAATTGCTGACGCAAAGCTTCCATTTGTGGTTGAATGTCATCGGCCGGCCGATGGGTAATAAGCTCGTCATCACCGACTAACATCTTTAAAAATTCCGGATCAATAGGGGCTGGAGTACGGCCATATTTGCCGCGGGCTAAGTCCTTGATTTCCCGGGGAACGACTTTATAGCGGCCCAGCATAACATTAAAGGCGGCCATGGAACCGACAATTTGGCTTGTTGGTGTGACAAGCGGCGGATAACCTAGTTCCGCCCGGACTTTCGGCATCTCTTCAACAAGCTCAGGGAATTTTTCAGCCATACCTTGCTCTTTCATTTGATTTAGGAGATTGGAGAGCATGCCGCCAGGAATCTGGAAGGACAGAACTTTAGTATCGATTTCGATATTGGTATTAAGGTGGAAGGTTTCGGCAAGTTGTTTTTTGATGCCTCTAAAATGATCGGCAATTGGAAATAGCTTTTCTTTGCTCAGGCCGGTATCACGCTCATGACCTTCCAAAGCGGCAATCATGGCTTCAGTAGCCGGTTGCGAGGAGGCTAGGGCAAAGGGAGAGAGAGCACAGTCAATAATGTCAACACCGGCCTCGATTGCTTTTAAATAGGTCATGGAAGCCATACCGCTAGTGTAGTGGGTATGTAAATGAATGGGGACACTGATTTCGGATTTAAGTATTTTTACGAGCTCATAGGCTTTATAAGGAGCAAGCAGACCAGCCATGTCTTTAATACAGATGGAATCGGCACCTAAGCTGACAAGATCTTTGGCCACGCTAAGAAAGGATTCGTTATTATGATAAGGGCTGATGGTGTAAACAAACGAACCTTCAACATGAGCACCGGCAGCTTTGGCAGCTCGCATGGAAACTTCCATATTGCGAACATCGTTAAGCGCATCAAAAATCCGGATAACACCTACGCCATTATCAACAGCACGATTAACAAACTCGCGAACAACATCATCGGCATAGTGATTGTAGCCTAGCACATTTTGACCGCGCAGCAGCATTTGAATAGGAGTTTTCTTCAGATGCTGCTTAAGTATACGCAGGCGCTCCCAGGGATCTTCATTTAAGAAACGGAGGCAGCTGTCAAAAGTAGCTCCACCCCAAGCTTCAATTGAGAAATAACCAATTTCATCAAGTTGCTCTAAAATAGGAAGCATGTCAGATGTGCGCATCCGTGTGGCCGCTAATGACTGATGGCCGTCGCGCAAGACAGTTTCTGTTATTTTTACTGGCTGTGTCATGCAAACCCTCCTCAATTAACTAAAATGTTTGAATAATTAAATTTTAATCGGTATTGCACATTTTTGCCAGTGTTTTTTCGAAAAAAAATATTGTATACACGAAATAAAGTTATAAATTTTTCTATGAAGACGGGGCTGTTGCAATTCAACTGAATACAAGTGGACGGTATGTCCTTTTGTCATGACACAAAAGGACCAAAAAGTCTAGGCCTGAAGCCTCCAAAAGCTGAAAAGCCGGGCAGTATTCCTAAAATTCGTAAACTCGCTGCGCTCAAACAGTACGAATTTCTTAACGGAATACCACCCGGCTTTTCTCCTAGGGAACGCTTTTTCCGACAATGGCCAAGGGTTACGAGAGTTGCGAAGGGAGCCGTTGATAGTACGGAGGTACATTACTTAGCGCGACAACCCATTTCTCCATTTATCCGATGATTAAGGTCCAGGTGGAGTAAAAACCCCATCTGAACCTCAGTTCTCATCAATATTATTCTTTTATATCAGAGGCAAGTTTACGAGCCAGAATAGTCGCAATTTTGCTGGTGCCGGTCATGGTTGGCATACCGTTGTAATGTCCAAGTTTGGTTAGAATAGAATACACTTGCGGATTCTCGACCGGTGTATGGGCAGGCGCAGAGTTGCCATAGTCATTAACATGCTTGGTACCTTCTTCGGGAGGAAGTAGGCGCCCTGGGCCGCCTACACAGCCGCCTTTACATGCCATGCCTTCAATAAAATTCGCTTGCAATTTTCCGGCTCGGATTTCTTCCAAGAGTTTTGTGCAGTCAGGTATACCGTCAACTTTAATTGGGTTAAACTTTTCGGCGCGGCGAGGGATTAATTTTTCCAGGGTAGTACCTACTGCGGCGCTGACACCACCGGTGCGGGCATAAACTCTTCCTCCCCAGGAGGCCACTGGATTTTCTTCATCAGGTTCTGCTGCCGGGTCAACATCAGCTGCTTCAAAAATAGTCTCCAGTTCTTGAAAAGTGAGGACAAAATCAATAGCACCTTTGAGATCAGGTAATTGTGCTTCCGATTTTTTAGCAAGACAAGGGCCGATAAACACTACTTTGGCATCTGGCTCCAGTTCTTTAATTACCCTACCAGAAGCAATCATGGGAGATACTGAAGGAGAAATATGTCCCATTAAGTCCGGGAATTTATTTTCAATTAACTTAATCCAAACAGGACAGCAGCAGCTGGTAATTAAAAAGTCATGCTCATCTTTTACATGTTCATCATACTCAAAAGCTTCTTTTATCGTGATGAGGTCGGCATATAGTGCTGTCTCCACCATTTCACTGAACCCTAATTTAAGCAGTGCACTACGCAGCTTGCCGGCAGTTACCGCTGGTCCAAACTGACCGGCAAAAGCGGGGGCAACAGAGGCATACACTTTATGGGTATTTTGACGAAGTAAATTAATCAGCGGAACAAATTGGGACTTTTCGGTTAAGTTGCCAAACTCACAGGTGTTAATGCAATAACCATCATTGGCGCATTTGTTTTTATCAATAGAAGGGCGCCCCAACTCATCGCGTGTAATCGCGCCAAGCGGACAGCCTTTTTCGCAGGCGGAAGACTGACAATCTTCACAGATCTCGGGGCTGGCAATAGCTACAGATTCGCTGCCCATGCCCATAAGCGCTTCCTCATCATATTCATTAATTATTTCTTCCGAATTATTAGGCTCCAATCCCATGGCAATGCGGATTTGATTGGCAACAAGGCGGCGGGTTGGTTTATCTTCAAATTCTTGCTGCACTAAACGGCAAAGTTCTTCTTTACGTTCAAATAAATTGCCTGCCCAGGCGGCTTTGGCTACTTGATAAAGGATTCTGGGGCGGATATTGAGATCGGGAGGAGTAGTTTTTTTCATATGTATCACCTATCCAATTCATAGTTATAAGTAAATAATTTAACATTTTTTGTCGAAATCCTGTAATAGTTTATGCAGGATTTTAGAAAAATAACTAAGACTAGGTGGTTTCAATTTTGGCAAAATTGAATTGTGCGGTGTTAATGGGAATTTTGGCGGAAAGCATAAACTTGCTACGGGTGTAATGAGGTGAATCATGGAAAAGGTTTGTCCACTGTGCAACGCCTTACAAACAACTACGGAGAAATGTCCGAGATGTGGGGCCTTATTAGTTGATAGCGGTGCTCTTAACAGTTATCTGGGACCATACAGTCCGTACATGAATAGTGACGAATTGCCTTTTGGAGCCAAGGATTACTGTGTACATCTCCTGCATTGTCCAATATGCGCACATGATACAAGACATTCAGTATCCTTGGTGCCAATGTAAAGCATAAGAATTGGAAAAAGATAAATACTATTATAAATGAGACTTGATTCAGAGGGGGGTAACCCCAACTGAATCTTAGTCGAATTATCCTAACGTCTAGCCGTTCGCCTGTGCCCGTAGGGGTATTACTCCCGCCTACATAAGTAAGCCTTGGGTCCCAAGACCCTTAGAGCGAACTTATTTCGAATTTTACAACCTGTTCCTTGGCCGTTAAAGACAGAGATTACAGGTTGTTAATGAGATGAGGACGGGAGTATTAGAACGGGTTAGTCACCGGATAAAACCCGGCTAGTTTCTAGCCGCTGGTTGAAACACGGGTGATAGTTGCCCAGGCAACAAAAGCGAATGTCCAATCTGTGGCTAAAAAAACGAAGGAGTGATACTATGTCAAACCCAATTGTTAAATGCAGTGTTGATCAATGTACTCACTATATGCCTGGTGACCAGTGTATGGCTGCCAAAATCAGTGTTTATAATGATGAGATGAAAGGAAATGCGGGTACGTCTCAAGATACTTTGTGTAAAGCTTTTCATCACCGTAAAACAATGGGAGATATGGTTGGGGCTTTCCATAACGCTAATATTGGCGGAACTATGTCGGCTGCTTTTTTAGAAGGGACGCAAATTACTCCTGCTGTAGAATGTTTTGTGAATAAGTGCAAACACTGGGATAACGGAAATTATTGCAGTGCCGAACATATTCATGTTGCCGGTACCAATGCATCGAAAACAGCAGATACTGATTGTGAAACCTTTGCAAACAAATAAGCAACCATGTTTTGATAAGGCAGAAAATGCCGGAGCAATTAGCTCCGGCATTTTCTGTTAATGCTGGTGGTGACACCCACAATCACAGTGTTCATCATGGTCAACTATTTTAACACAGTCAAGCTGTGTTTTAACCTGTCCTTTTATATGTTCAATATATTGGCGGCGAAGTTCGGCCTGTTCAGTTCGTTCGTCTTCAGTAAGACTTGCCTCCCGGCTTTTTTTTGCCAAGGTATTTATTCTGGCGATTACTTCAGGTGTTATCATACATTATCCCTCACTTTGCATTAATGTTATATAACTGCGGTTATAAGCGAAATGCGTTTTTTTCTAAATAACCAGACAGCAAAAATTCTACTTTAAAAAATAGTAGCAAATTATTGACAAAGATGCAAGAGCCAATCAAAATAACAACAAAGATAGGTAATATTCTAACTAATGTAAGGGAGGGTGATCTATATGAATAAATGGCGTTGTAATGTGTGTGGATACATACATGAAGGGAAAGAGCCACCTGCCCAATGCCCGGTTTGCGGAGTTGGGGCGGAGGAATTTTCTTTATATACAGAAGTGGAAGAAAACCAAAAACTTGCGAAGCGGTGGAAGTGTACGGTCTGTGACTATATTCATACAGGCGATGAGCCGCCGGATAAGTGTCCTCTTTGCGGTGTAGGTTCTGAATCATTTATTTTACTCCTTGATGAGACGGTAGAGATCGCTGCCGAAGCCGTGCTTGACGCTGGACTTGAGACCGCCAATGCAGCTTTGGATAAGATAACCTATGGACTGTATGTAGTCAGTTCTGTTAATGAGGATAAATATAACGGGCAATGCTGCAATACTTTGTTTCAACTGACAAGTAAGCCCTTGAGAGTAGCTGTATGCCTTAATAAAAACAATCTTACACATGAATATGTTATGAAGAGCGGTATATTTACCATTTCTATGCTGGCTACTGATCAATGCGAAACTGTCCGGCAATTTGGCTATCGGTCTGGCCGGACTACCGATAAATTTTCCGGAGTAGAAACTATTCTTGGAAAAAATGGCTGTCCAATTCTCAAAAAGTGTCTCGCCTATATTGAGGCGCGTGTTTTGCGGGATAAAATAGTAGATGTTGGCACGCATACGTTATTTGTCGCAGATGTTACTGCAGGGAGAACGGTAGCAAACCAGGAGGCACTTACATATAGTTTGTATAGGAGCTCTAAATCTTAACGCAAATACTAGCGTGAGGGTGATAGCATTGTATGAGTTAATCATTATCGGCGGAGGTCCTGCCGGCATGACCGCTGCCGTGTACACGGCACGTAAAAGACTAAAAGCGCTTATATTGACAAAAGAATTTGGCGGCCAGCCTATGTGGACTATGGATATCGAGAATTATATGGGGTATCAATTTGTTACTGGGCCTGAACTTATGGAAAAATTTGATGAGCAGGTTAGAAAATATCCTATTGAAATAAAATTTGAGGAGGTTATTGGATTAGGCCATAATACGGATGGAACCTTTAGTGTGCTAAGTGATTGCGGCGAGTATCAAGCCCAATCCGTTATCATTGCTTCAGGCAAACGGCCACGTTGCTTGGAGGTGCCGGGAGAAAAAGAGTTTACAGGACGGGGGGTAAGCTATTGCGCTACTTGTGACGGCCCTTTGTTCGCCAATAAAGATGTAGCTGTAATTGGCGGTGGGAGTTCGGCCTTGCAAGCGGCTATTGAACTTAGTGGTATAGCGACAAAAGTTTATCTGATATCTTTAGGTGGTTATACGGCGGAACCTATCATAATTGAAAAGCTTAAAAAACTTACCCAACCGGTTAGTGAATTTATCGGCTATACTACAACTGAAATAATAGGATCGAATGTAGTAGAGAAAGTGATTCTTATTAAGAATGATACAAAAGAACAGATTGAACTGGCGGTGCAAGGCATTTTTGTAGAAATTGGCCTATCGCCTAACACGGAATATTGTCAGGGTCTTTTGGAATTTAATGAATATCGGGAGGTTATTACCGACTGCCGTACACGAACCGTTATTCCCGGTCTTTTTGCAGCCGGTGATGCAACTAATGGCCCTGACAAGCAGATTGTTATTGCGGCCGGTGATGGTGCCAAGGCCGCTATGGTTGCCTATGAATATCTGTTGCATAAAGTAGATTTAGCTTCAGGATAAACGGTTGTAAAACTATATTTACAACCAATATTTGAATAGTAAGAAAACACCGTTTATATTTTAACGGTGTTTTTTCTATAAAGACACTTGGTTTTTTCCTGAAAATGAGTATAATATTAAACATACCATTAAGCAGATAGCAAAACATATTTTGGAGTGTGATACAATGAAAACTGTCATAACTATTGTCGGACAGGACCGTGTGGGTATTATTGCTATGGTCAGTAACATTTTAGCGGAGAACAATGTTAATATTCTCAACATCAACCAAAATATTCTGGAGGGCTTTTTTAATATGGTAATGCTTGTTGATATGTCGCAAGCCATTATCAGCCTGAAAGATTTAGGACAGCTTCTAGGCGATAAGGGTGCTGCTATGGGGCTTGATATCAAAGTGCAGCATGAAGATATATTCCGTGTAATGCATCGCGTATAACCCTAATCAGTTTTAAGCTTGGAGGCTGCATACATGTTTACGATGAAGGATGTTAATGAAACCAACCGGATGATTGAAGAAAATAAACTTGATATCCGGACAATTACTATGGGAATAAGCTTACGTGACTGCGGTCATCCCGATAGTAAGATCTTTTGCCAAAATATTTATGATAAAATTACCCGGACAGCCGAGAAACTGGTTAAAACCGGGGAAGACATTGAGGCCGAATACGGCATACCGATTATCAACAAACGCATTTCGGTAACCCCAATTGCGATTGCTGCCGAAAGCTGCCGTACTGACAGCTATGTTGATGCCGCAAAAGCACTGGATGCGGCTGCCAAGGAAGTAGGGGTCAACTTTATTGGCGGCTTCTCGGCGCTTGTTCAAAAAGGCTATACCAACGGTGATCGTACCTTGATTCGTTCGATTCCTGAAGCGCTAGATATAACCGAACGGGTGTGTTCCTCGGTTAATTTAGGATCGACCAAAGCCGGGATTAACATGGATTGTGTTCGTGAAATGGGCGAGATTATTAAACTTACCGCTGAACGCACCAAAGACAGAGATGCTCTGGGCTGTGCCAAACTGGTGGTTTTTGCTAATGTGCCAGAGGACAATCCGTTTATGGCCGGAGCTTTCCATGGAGTTGGTGAGCCTGAGGTTACCATTCATGTTGGCGTAAGCGGCCCGGGTGTTGTCAAACGCGCTTTGGAAGATGTGAAAGGTCGCGATTTCAGCGCTGTGGCGGAAACCATAAAACGCACAGCTTTTAAAATTACCCGTGTTGGTCAATTAGTGGCGCAGGAAGCATCACGGCGTCTGGGGTATCCGTTTGGTATTATTGATTTGTCGTTAGCACCGACACCGGCAGTTGGTGACAGTGTTGCCCACATCCTTGAAGAAATGGGCTTAGAAAGCTGCGGCGCACCGGGGACAACGGCAGCGTTAGCACTTTTGAATGATGCTGTTAAAAAAGGCGGCCTGATGGCTTCTTCCCATGTAGGCGGGCTTAGCGGCGCCTTTATACCGGTCAGTGAAGATGCTGGCATGATTGCCGCTATTGAATGTGGTAGTTTATCCTTAGAAAAGTTGGAAGCTATGACTTGCGTATGTTCGGTTGGACTTGATATGATCGCTGTTCCTGGCGATACTTCGGCAGCTACCATATCGGCTATCATTGCCGACGAAGCAGCAATTGGCATGATTAACAACAAGACAACAGCAGTTCGGATTATTCCTGTACCTGGCAAAAAAGTAGGGGATACTGTTGAGTTCGGCGGACTCTTGGGATATAGCCCAATTCTGGCTGTAAGCAAATTCAAGTCAGATGATTTTATTGCCCGGGGCGGTAGAATCCCGGCACCTGTTCGTAGTCTGACAAACTAGTAAAAAACAGTTGAGGCGAGATTGCCATGCTGTGCCTGCCATGAACGGAGTCAGAAATGCTTTCCGGTCATATAAGCAGCAGCTGGAGAATCTCGCCTTTTTGTGTGTGCTTTTCAATATTTATTTTTAGTAGGGCATCATTAATTTAGAACTTTTGGTTTGCTTCACGGTGTTTTTGGATGGCGGTTAGTCTGGCTTCAGTTGTCTGCTCTCTCTGCCAGAGTTCTGTAAATATTGTTGAGTTTTTAAAACTGGCACTCCACTCGAAAGAATCCTCGGCTGTGTAGCAGGCAAAGATGATTTCCTGGGCTGGGCTTTTCGGCATAATACCTTCTGCATCGGTGAGTAAGGCATAAGCTCCGCCTGGCGTAAACTCAATGCCTAGCACGATTTGACTGTCGTCTGTTTCAACTTCTTCAAAACCCAGTCGCTGGTAATTTTCTAATACAGTATCACTCATGGACATTCATCTCCTTAGGATAAAGATATAGGGCTACCGCAATGAAAAGGGATTACACTAGTTACTGTTGAATTAGGGCATGATACAACTACTATGTGCATGCAGGTTAATAGATTGGAATAATGGAGGTTGAATACATAGCATATGGAGAAAAACTTTGAACAATTAGGTTTGCTGGCACCGCTCACGCAAGGTCTTGTCAAGGCGGGTATCAATGAGCCTACAAACATACAATTGGAAGTAATACCGGAGGCTTTGTCAGGCAAGGATATTGTCGGACAGTCACCGACCGGCACAGGCAAAACCCTGGCCTATCTGTTGCCGCTCTTGCAAAAAATTGACACCGGTAAGCGCGAAACCCAGGCATTTATTTTAGCGCCTACCCATGAGCTGGCAATCCAGATTCAGCGGCAGATAGAATTATTGTCCAATAACTCCGGTTTAGCGATAAACGCTGCCCTTATTATCGGCGATGTTAATATTATGCGTCAAATCGATAAATTAAAAGAAAAACCACATATCATTACCGGGTCAAGCGGACGCATTCTTGAACTAGTAAAAAAGAAGAAGATTAACACCCAGACAATCAAGACCATTGTGCTTGATGAAGTTGACAGGTTGCTGGATGATAATAATAAGGACAATGTCAAAGCTGTTATCAAGACTACACAAAAAGACAGGCAGCTTATGGCTTTTTCAGCGACAGTATCACAGCCTGTGCTTTCAGAGGTGCAGGAATTAATGAATAATCCGGCAAAAATTATATTGGCACAAACCACCGATGATAGTCAGCCGGCTATTGAACATATTTATTTTTTATCTGACCGGCGGGACAAGTTTGAGGTGTTGCGTAAAATTGTGCACGCTATACCGATCGATAGGGCATTGGTCTTTATTAATCGCAGCGATGATGTGGAACTGACGGTGGATAAGCTAAATTATCACGGTTTGACGGCAGCGGGAATTCATGGCAGCTTTAGTAAAGAAGACCGAAAAAAAGCCATGGAAGGTTTCCGTAAGGGCAAGCTGCAGCTTTTGGTAGCTTCTGATTTAGCAGCTCGAGGACTTGATATTCCGGGAGTCGATTTTGTAATTAATCTCGATTTGCCGGAAGATCCGGCCGTTTATTTGCACCGGGCCGGGCGTACCGGTCGGGCTGGGAAAAGTGGGACAGCCATTTCCCTGGTTGCGCCACGGGAAGCAGTGCTTATTGCCCAGTATGAAAAATTATTAAAAGTAACTATGCAGGTCAAGCAAATATCCCATGGGAAAATTTTTGCCAAAAGACCGGCAAATAAACCGGGGCCTACAAACACGCGATAAATGAGACTTGATTCAGATGGGGTTTTAACCCCATCTGAATCTTAGTCGAATTATCCAGGGACTTAGCCGTTCTTTACTCCCGCCTACATAGGTCGGGAGTATTAGAACGGGTTAGTCATCGGATAAGTTACTGATTAATTCTTATATTCCACATGGTTACTGTTATTCCTTTCATGATTGATTTGTGGCAAAATAGCCAAAAGGTGTGGTAAAATGTCATGAGGAGAAAGCTGTTAGATGATTAAAAGGAATTTTATTATACTGCTGATAGTTTTGTTCGCTGTCGGTGCTGGCTTCCAGTTTGGTAATGCCAGTCAAGGAGGATTTAGTATGACTACCGAGGAAGCCCTTTCCCTGTGGCAAGCCGAAAAAGCTGTAATTATTGATGTGCGCACCCCGAAAGAATATCAGGAAGACCATATTCCGGATGTGCCGCTTATTCCGCTTGACCAATTGGAAAACCGTTTGGAGGAAGTGCCGCAAGACCGGCAGGTACTCCTTATTTGTCGTAGCGGCAGAAGAAGTGCTATGGGAACCAATTGGCTGAGAAGTAAGGGATTTGAACAGGTTTATAATATTGAAGGTGGTATGCTCGCCTGGCACGGACCGGTGGTCAAGTGAGGCTGTATATTGCCGAGAAACCCAGTATGGCTGCTGAGATTGCCAAATGTCTGCCAGGGCCGCTAAGCCGCAAGGAAGGGTATATTACTACCGGTGATGGTGTAATTACCTGGGGCTACGGCCATATTCTCCGCCAGGCAGAGCCAGATGAATATGATCCCAAGTACCAAAGATGGCGGGTAGAAGATTTGCCGATTATCCCTAAAATTTGGAAACTGCTGGTGGCCGATTCCTGCCAAAAGCAGTTTGAAATTGTAAAAAGCTTGATTGATCAGGCCACCGAAATTGTTCACGCCGGTGACCCTGACCGCGAAGGGCAGCTTTTAATTGATGAAGTACTGGACTATGTTGATAATCAAAAACCGGTACGCCGGATATTATTAAATGCGCTTGATGAACATAGTATCAAAAAAGCTATTGTCAGTTTGCGTGACAATGCGGAATTTCATAACCTGAAAGATTCTGCCTTAGCCAGATCGCGCGCCGACTGGCTGATTGGCATGAATTTGTCGCGCGCGTACACGTTAGCCGCCCAACGAGCCGGTCACCGGACGACTTTGCCGATCGGGCGGGTTAAGACGCCGACACTAGCGCTTGTTGTGCGGCGGGAACGCGAAATTGAAAATTTTAAACAGGTGGAGTATTTCACCGTAAAAGCTGATTTTGAACAGGCGGATACCGTGTTTACTGCCTATTGGAAGCCGAAAGAAGAACAGGCTGGGCTGGATACCGAAGGCCGGTTGGCAGATAAAACCATTGCCAAAGATTTATTGGAGAGGATACAAGGGACTAATAAACCGGCAGTAGTGATTTCGTGTGAAACCACCGAAAAAAAGGAATTGCAGCGCTTGCCGCTGGCACTTTCTACTCTGCAGGTTATGGCCGGTAAAAAATTCGGCTATGATCCTCAGGTGGTTTTAGATACGGCACAAAAACTGTATGAACGCAAACTAACTACCTACCCACGTTCTGACTGCGAATTTCTACCTGAATCCCAGCAGGAGGATGCGCCCAGAATCCTTGGTAATTTAGGTAAACTGGCCAATGAAGAGCTGGCTGGCTGGGCGGCTAAAGCTGATACCACAATTACCAGCCGCGCCTGGAATGATAAAAAAATTACCGCTCACCATGCTATTATCCCCACTGTTGAGCGCTGTAATTTTGCGGGGCTGAATGAGACCGAAAGGAATATTTATTTCCTGATTGCCCAAGCTTATATAGCCCAGTTTTATCCGGTGCATGTTTATGACCAAACACGGGCAGAACTTGAACATGCCGAGGAAACCTTTGTAGCCAATGGACGCATTGTTAAAGAGACAGGCTGGAAAGAACTCTATAGTGCAGACCCTGAAGAAAAGAAAGAAGAAGACAGCACAAACCTGCCTGCCATGGTCAAAGGCGATCAGCCGCGATATATTAAAGCTTCGGCTGAGAAAAAGTCGACCAAACCGCCAGGACGGTTTACGGCGGCAACCTTATTGGCTGCGATGAAAGAAATCCATAAATATGTAAAAAATCCGGAGTTGAAAAAGCAGCTCAAAGATGTCGCCGGTATCGGTACTGAAGCTACCAGAGCCACTATCATTAAAGAGCTGATTGACCGTGGCTTTTTGCGAGAAGAAACTAAACGCAAATACCTTAAACCAACCGAACCGGCGTATTTAATTATTGATATCCTGCCGGAAGAGATTACCTACCCTGACTTTACTGCCTTATGGGAAGATATTTTACACCAAATGGCAGAAGGTAATGCCAGCCTGGATAATTTCCTGCTGCAGCAATCCCGGTTTACCGCCAGTCTATGCGGGAAAGCCAGAGGCGCCAATATTCCCCTTAAAGGAGAATATCATTGCCCACGCTGCCGCAAAGGGGTACTGCAATTGCGTAATGGCAAGCACGGCAAGTTTTGGGGCTGTTCCCGCTATCCGGCCTGCCGGGCTTCCTTTGACGATAAGAATGATAAACCTGATATGCCGGTACCACCGGCGCAAAAAGAAGAGCAAGGCTGATTAAGCCTTGCTCTTCTTTACTTTACGGCTGCTGGTATTAGTTTTTTTGCCGCCTGATTCAGCGGCAGCTTTTGGCTTGCGACGGCTGCGTAAATTGTTGCCGCCATGAGTAACTGTTTTTTTCTCATCTGCCGGTTTTTTATCGGTGATTTTCTTGGCTGGTGTCAGGGCTGTTTTTTTATTGGCATTCTTGATTACTTTTTGGCCATTGGCTTTGAATTTTTCAATTGTGGAACCAATGCCATGCTCAATTAACCGCAAATACATATGTTCACCAGGGGCGATGAAGGTAATGGCAGTTCCGGTTTCACCGGCCCGGCCGGTGCGGCCGATACGGTGGATGTAGCTTTCGGTATCATGGGGGATATCATAACTGAATACATGGGTGACGCCTTCGATATCGAGGCCCCGGGCGGCAATATCGGTGGCAACCAGAAGCTGCAGCTTAGCTTCACTAAACCGCTTCATAACCTGGGTGCGTTTGGCCTGAGACAAGTCGCCATGCAGTTCATCTACTTTGTAGCCGCGCTGAATAAGGGCGGTATTAAGAATTTTAACCCGTTCTTTGGTGTGACAGAAGATCATGGCCAGATAGGGCTGGTAATCATCAATCAGGCTGCAAAGTTTGTCAAGTTTTCCGGCTTCTGGCAATTCAATCATAATTTGTTTGATTTCATCTAAAGTGACATTGGCGGTCTGAATATGAATGTCGGCTGGCTTAGTCATATAGCGGGCAGCCAGCGAACGGACCTTAGGCGGCATAGTAGCCGAGAACAAGAGGGTTTGCCGTTTGGGGGATGTTAATTGAATAACTTCTTCAACTTCCTCTAAAAAGCCCATATGGAGCATTTGATCGGCCTCATCCAGCACTAGCTTGGTTACGCCGGAAAGCACCAGCGTTTTGCGGCGCACATGGTCAAGCAGACGGCCGGGGGTTCCGATAACAAGATGAGGCTGGCCGCGCAGTTTGCGGATTTGCTCATCAACATCCTTGCCGCCATGTACGGCTAATACATTAATATCTAACACGTTTGCCAGTTTGGCAGCCTCATCCCGGATTTGCAGGGTGAGCTCACGGGTGGGAGTTACAATCAAAGCCTGGACATGCGGGGCAGAGTTTCTTAGTCTTTCTAAAATCGGTAGTAAAAAGGCCAGCGTTTTGCCTGTGCCTGTTTGCGACTGGGCAATGACATCTTTGCCTGAAAATATTACCGGAATGGTTTGCTGCTGAACCGGTGTTGGCTGGGTAATACCGGTTTGTTTTAAAAATTGAGTCAGCTCAGGGCGAATACCTAAGGCTGAGAAATTTGCGGCCATACATAAAACACCTTTCTGTTTAAAGCTATGTTATTTCAGTTTGCGCAAGCAAAATCAAGAGTATACGGTGTAGACAATCTAATATACTACTATTTTCCATAAAAGTAAAGAGGGATCCTGCAATAAATGGAGACTTAATTCAGATGGCGTTTTGACGCCACCTGAATTCTAGTCGAAATTATCCAGGGACTTAGCCGCTCTTACTCCCGATTGTAAAAGCGGGAGTCTTAGAGCGGGTTAGTCATCGGATAAACATAGGTATTTCTATATATTTGTGTTAAAATGAAGTAAAACCACAAAAAGGATTGTAATATGAACTTATTATCGATAGAGAACCTTACCAAAACCTATGGCGAAAAAGTTTTGTTTAAAGATGTAACCTTTGGGATTGAAGAAGGCAACAAAATTGGTTTGATTGGCGTCAATGGCACCGGCAAATCAACCTTCTTAAAAGTTATTGCCGGAGTCGATACGGCAGACAGTGGCAAAATCACGACAGGTAACAGCGTACAAGTGGAATATTTGCCGCAAAATCCTGATTTTGATGCTGAGGCAACTGTACTTGAACAGGTTTTCAAAGGGCACTCGCCGGTCATGCAGGTACTGAAAGAATATGAACAAGTATTGGCGCAAGTAGAGCAGCAGCTAGAGAATGAAGCATATCAAAAGCGTCTTATTCAACTGTCACAGCAAATGGATGCGCTAAATGCCTGGCAATTAGAGAGTGAAGCCAAGACTGTGCTTACCAAACTCGGAATTTATGACTTTTCGGCCATCGTCAGCACTTTGTCCGGTGGACAGCGCAAACGCATTGCATTAGCCAGTGCGCTTATCAATCCTGCCGACCTGTTAATACTGGATGAGCCTACAAACCATATTGATAACAATACGGTGGCTTGGCTGGAACAATATTTGGTCAAACGCAAGGGTGCGTTATTAATGATTACCCATGACCGGTATTTTCTTGACCGGGTGACAAACCGGATTATTGAACTGGATAGAGGTAATTTGTATACTTATAGCGGCAATTACAGCAAGTTTTTGGAAGTTAAGGCCGACCGGGAAGAACAGCAGGAAGCCAGTGAACGCAAACGCCAGAACATCCTTAGAAATGAGCTGGCCTGGATTAGGCGGGGCGCACAGGCTCGCAGTACTAAACAAAAGGCAAGAATTGAGCGGTTTGAAGAGCTTAGCGCGCAGACTCCGGAAGCTGCAGGCAGCCAGATAGAAATTAATGTTGGTGCCAGCCGGCTGGGGCGCAAGATTATTGAGTTGTCGCATATTGACAAAGAGTATGAAGGTAAAACCCTCATTGAGGATTTTAATTATATTGTTCTGAAAAATGACCGGGTTGGCATTATCGGCCCTAACGGCAGCGGAAAATCAACCTTGCTAAATCTTATTGCCGGGCGGTTGGCAGCCGACTGTGGCCTTGTCGATATTGGACAGACTGTGAAAATCGGCTACTTTTCGCAGGAAAGCACAGAAATGAACCAAGACCTGCGAGTTATTGAATATATTAAGGAAGAGGCTCATTTTTTGCCTACTGCCGACGGTGGTACAATCAGTGCGGGACAGTTATTGGAACGCTTTCTTTTTCCACCAAGCCAGCAGTGGACACCAATTAGCAAGTTGTCTGGCGGGGAAAAACGCCGGTTGTTTTTGCTGCGTATTTTGATGAGTGCGCCCAATGTACTCCTGCTAGATGAACCTACCAATGATTTAGACGTGCAGACACTCAGCATTCTGGAAGACTATCTGGAAGATTTCCCAGGGGTAGTTGTTGTGGTATCTCATGACCGGTATTTTCTTGACAGGCTTGTGGAAAAGCTGTTTGTATTTGAAGGTCAGGGAAAAATCACCCAATATCCTGGCAACTATTCAGATTATCAGGAAAAGGCTGCCATTCAGGATGGCGAAACCACTGATAAAGGCAAAAATACAGTTGAGAAAAAAATAACAGTATCTGATAAACCCAAAGAACGACCACGCAAACTGTCATTTAATGAACAACGGGAATATGAGGGGATAGAAGAGGTTATTGCCGGAGTTGAATTCGAGCTTTCCCAGGTGACGGCCGCAATCAATACGGCAGGCAGCGATTTCGAATTGCTGCAGCAGCTTACCGCCAAACAGCAGGAGCTTACCACCAGGCTTGATGAATTGCTTGACCGCTGGACATATCTTAATGAACTTGTAGCTGAACTGGGTAACTAGAGAAATAAAGGGGTTAGAAGGGCTTATGACTATACAGCTTGTTGGCACTAAAAAATGCCAGGATACCAGAAAAGCCGAAAGGTATTTTAAAGAACGCAAAATACCTTTTCAATTTATAGATTTGAATGTCAGAGGGCTAAGTAAAGGCGAACTTGACAAAGTGAGAGCTGCTGTCGGCGGGCTGGAAAATCTGATTGACAAAACCGGTAAAGAATATGAAAAACGCAATTTAAAATACTTGGTGCACAATGTTGAAGAGATGCTGCTGGAACATCCGCTGCTATTACGGACGCCCATAGTGCGTAATGGCGCTAAGGCCACTGTAGGCTATTGTCCGGAAGTATGGAGCAGTTGGAGTTAGCTCAATTGCAGCAGGCAATTTGCGTTATGTTACAACAGATACTGGCAACTAGTGTAGAGAAAATGGAGATAGAATAATGCTGACAAAAGCGCGGGAAGTATTAAAAAAATATTATGGCTATGATGAGTTCCGGCCAGGGCAGGCTAAAGTTATTGGCAGTTTACTTGGCGGCAAGGACACAGTTGCCATTATGCCGACAGGAGCTGGCAAATCGCTGTGTTTTCAGATTCCGGCAATGCTAATGCCAGGTGTTACTTTGGTTATTTCGCCACTCATTTCACTAATGAAAGATCAGGTGGATGCATTAACTGAGCAAGGCATACCGGCAACCTTTATTAATAGTTCGCTGAGCGGTTCGGAGGTCGGGCGGCGACTGCAGCAAATGCGCGCCGGGCGGTATAAGCTAGTATATGTGGCGCCTGAGCGCCTTACTGCCGACTGGTTCCAAGCAGTGGCCGGAGAACTTACTATCAGCATGCTGGCTGTTGACGAAGCCCATTGTGTTTCTCAGTGGGGTCATGATTTTCGCCCCAGTTATCGCAATGTGGGTGCTTTTATCGCCGGGCTAAATGCGCGGCCGGTTATTGGCGCTTTTACCGCTACCGCTACACCTGAAGTCAAGAATGATATTGAAAACTTATTAAACTTACGTTGGCCGCAAGTTCATATAACCGGCTTTGATCGTCCTAATCTTTCTTTTTCGGTTTTGCGTGGTGAAAACAAGCAGCAATTTGTCTTGCAATACTGTAAAGCCAACGCCGGTCAGGCAGGCATTATTTATGCGGCTACCCGCAAAGAAGTGGATAACCTCTATGAATTGCTTAAGAAAAAAGGCTTTGCCGCAGGGCGTTATCATGCCGGGTTAAGTGACGAAGAACGAATGAGCCAGCAAGAGCAATTTTTGTATGATGATATCCGGGTTATGGTGGCAACCAATGCCTTTGGTATGGGGATTGACAAATCCAATGTCCGCTATGTAGTGCATTACAATATGCCCAAAAATATGGAGTCTTACTATCAGGAAGCTGGCCGCAGCGGACGGGATGGCGCCCCGGGAGAATGCACTTTGCTGTTTGGGCCGCAAGACCCGTTATTGCAGCGGTTTTTAATAGATAAATCAGTGGAACATCCGGAACGTAAGCAGCACGAACTAAAAAAACTGCAAGAGATGGTGGATTATTGCCATACACCTGACTGTCTGCGGCATTATATCTTAAATTATTTTGGTGAACCGACAACTGGTGAGGGCTGCGGCCATTGCGGCAACTGCACGGCAGACGGGGAACAGGTGGATATTACAGTAGATGCCCAGAAAGTATTTTCCTGCATTTACCGCATGAAAGAGCGCTTCGGCATTTCGGTGATTGCTGATGTATTAAAAGGTTCTAAAAATAAAAAAGTCCAGCAACTGGGTTTCGATAAGCTGCCGACCTATGGCTTAATGGCAGGACGCACAGTACCGGATATAAAAACGTTGGTGCAGCGGCTGGTAGCCACCGGCTATTTGCGTTTGACTGAAAGCGAGTATCCGGTGGTAAAACTAGAAACCGAAGCATATTTAGTACTGCGCAGCGAAGCCAGAGTCTGGCAAAAAGTATTTACCGAACGTCAGCCAGTGCAGGATGATTCTTTATTTGAACTTTTACGGCAATGCCGCAAACGCATTTCCGAGCGGGAAGGTGTACCGCCGTTTGTTGTATTTGCTGACACAACCCTCAAGGAAATGAGCCAGCAGCGGCCAACAGATTTTGATGCTTTACGCCAAATCAAAGGTATCGGCGAACTTAAACTCCATAAATATGGTGATGAATTTTTGCAGGTTATTACGGTATACTTGGCTGAATATGGCGTATCAGCAGAAAAATCCGAGCTGACAGTTAGTGCAGTGCCAGCTAAAAAAGCAGCAGCTAAAAAGAAAAACAGCAAAGCTGAGACTGAACCCAGTCATCAGGTAACGCTGACAATGTACCGAGACGGCAGCAGTTTAGCGGATATTGCCAAACATCGTGAGTTAAGCGGGCAGACGGTATTGAATCACTTGGTGCGCTGTGATCAGGAGGGTCTGGTTGTTGACTGGGATCGACTTATACCTGCTCAATATGAAAAACTTATTATTACCAAGATAAACGAAGTTGGCGCAGGCCAGCTAAAACCGATTAAAGAGGTATTGCCTGATGCGGTAAGCTATGCCGCTATAAAAGCGGTTTTGTGTAAGCATTTTAGCGCGGCAGGCAAGGCGTAACGACTATGACGTAGGAGAGGCGCTTATGAATAAAAAAGCGGTAGCATGGCTTTATCAGCAATTACCTGAACTTATTGATAAAGGCATACTGACAACAGAAAGTGCTGAGCGGATCAGGGAATATTACGGACCGGCAACTGACAACACAGGCAATAGAACTTTCTTACTAATTTTTGGCGTAATTGGCGCGCTGCTGGTAGGGCTTGGTATTATCTTAATCTTAGCTCATAATTGGGAGCAATTGACCAAGCTGCAGCGCCTTATGATCGCAGTTGGCCTGCTTGCAATTTCGCAAATTATTGCCGGCTGTGTGCTGTGGTTTAAGCGCGATAGCCTTGCCTGGCGCGAGGCATCAGCCACATTGCTCACTTTGATGATCGGAGCGGCATTGGCGATGGTGGGGCAAACCTATCATTTAGTGGAAGATGTGGAGGCTTTTCTGCTTACGTGGATGGTACTGTCACTGCCGGTGCTGTACTTAATGAATTCTACAGCTGCCGCCATCCTATATTTGCTGGGAGTAACCTCTTGGATTAGCAACCAGCATGGCAATCATTTAGTCTGGCTATTGTTTGGAGCGGTGCTGCCCTATTACCGGGGACTGCTTATCAGCCGCTCTAAGGCCAATGCTACCGTTATTATATCCTGGGTGATAAACCTTTGCTTCTATTTTATCTTTGGAGCAGTATTTTCAGCGGAACTGAACAAGTTGGGACTGTTAGTTTATAGTGCTTTGTTTGCCCTGACCTACCTTCTGGGTGCCGGGTGGTTTAAAGAAGAGGAATACAGTGGCCGCATGCCGTTTAAGGTGGTAGGCCTGGCAGGAAGTCTTGGCATCACTTTCATCCTGACATTTAAGGATGTTTGGCAGGGCTTGGCTTTAGGCTGGCACGCAGAGACCATGCTTGGTTATGGGATAGCAGGTGCATTGCTGTTGCTGACAATAGGCGCCAATGTATTACTGCGCAGCCCGGATGCGCTTAGTATCAGACGATTTTCGTTGCTCCCCTGTGTGATTGGCATTGCTTATTTATTTTTGGCCTATGAACCAAGTGGTATTGGTGCTGCCGTTATATTGAACGCTTATATGTTGCTGCTTAGTATCAGTGTTATGGCAAGCGGAGTGCAGAGGCAAAGCCTGGGAATTGTAAATATGGGGATGCTGCTGGTGGTGGCACTGATTGTTGCCCGCTTTTTTGACATTGATATAAGTTTTGTGGCTCGCGGCATAGCCTTTGTTCTGGTAGGTCTGGCATTTCTCACCGCCAATATCGTTTTACTACGCCGCAAAGCGGGGTGGCAGCATGAAGAATAAAAAATGGCTGCTCAGTTTATTTATCCTGGTTGCTTTTATTCAGCTAACTGTGCCGATTTTTATGGCTTGGCGCTGGGAGGATGTACTGCAGACCGGACGCCGCTTTTATTGGGAAACCGCTCCGGTTGATCCTTATGATGCCTTTAAGGGACGCTATGTTGCACTGGGGTTTAAAGAAAATACCCTTTCCGGTGTCAATACAGAACAGTTGATTGGCGGGCAACTGGTATATGCCATTATTGATGAGAATACAGAGGGCAAGGCCTACATCAGCGGCCTGAGTATGGTTCGGCCAGATTCCGGGTATTACATAAAAGCCAAAGCGTATGCTGTTGGCAAAGATAAGGTACATGTAAACCTGCCTTTTAACCGCTATTATTTGCCGGAAGAGCTGGCTGCCCAAGCGGAAACAGTTTACCGGGAAAGTGCGGGTAAACAATCTGGTGTTGCGGCTGTACGCATCAAAGACGGATATGGTGTTGTTGAGCAGTTGTATATTGGGAATAAACCATTGCAGGAAGTTTTGCAGCAAACGCGCTAACAGAAAAGGAAAGATAGTCATGCCATACACTTATATAATCCGCTGTGCGGATAATACCTATTACACCGGATGGACAACCGATTTAGAAACAAGACTGGTGGCGCATAACAGCGGCAGTGGTGCTCGCTATACCCGGGGGCGTTTGCCGGTTGAACTGGTGTATTATGAAGAATATGCTAACGAGAGTCTGGCCCGCAAGCGTGAATATGCCATCAAACAGCTTACACGTAAAGTAAAAGAAGAAATGATACAAGAGTTTGGGGCGCAGACTACAACAAAATAAGGAGAATATGATGGACGGAACACAACGAAAAAATATAAAGCCAGGTACAAAAGTGAAAATTGTACAAAAGCAGCATCAGCGCACAGGTCAGTTAACCGAAGGGATTGTCAAAGACATATTGACAAACAGCCTGGTACATCACCGAGGTATCAAAGTCAGGCTGACTGACGGCACTATTGGTCGGGTACAGGAAGTGGTTAATCCGTAATGAGTACAGGAATAATAGCAATAAAACAACGAGCTAAATTCCAGGTTTGGAGTTTAGCTCGTTGTTGGTTTAAATAGTACGATTGTCAATGCGCGCAATTTCCCGCAGGGAATTCATAAGAGCGGCGAAGCGCTCGGGTTTAATAGACTGCTGGCCGTCACATTTGGCATTGCTGGGGTCTTGGTGGACTTCGATAATAACCCCGTCGGCACCAACGGCAACAGCGGCTTTGGATAATGACTCCACCATCCACCACAAGCCGGCAGCATGGCTGGGATCTACAATGACTGGTAAGTGGCTGAGTTTTTTGATTGCCAGCACGGCGCTAAGGTCAAGTGTATTACGGGTATAGGTTTCAAAAGTACGAATGCCGCGTTCGCACAAGATGACATTTTCATTGCCGCCGGCCATAATGTATTCGGCAGACATTAACAATTCTTCAATGGTTGCGCTTAGTCCGCGTTTGAGCAGAATGGGTTTAGTGAGTTGCCCGGCGGCTTTTAGCAAGTCAAAATTCTGCATGTTACGGGCACCGATTTGGATAACATCAATATCTTCGTGATATAGTTCCAATTGAGAAATTGACATAATTTCAGTGACAATAGGCAACCCGGTGACTTGGCGGGCTTGTTTTAAGAGTTCCAGACCCTCGCCCTGCATACCCTGGAAACTGTAAGGTGAAGAGCGGGGTTTGAAGGCGCCGCCTCTTAAGAAGCCTGCACCGGCAGATTTCACATCTTGGGCAATCCCGATGATTTGCTCACGGCTTTCAACAGAACAGGGGCCGGCAATAATCGCTAGCTGATTGCCGCCAATGGTTTGTGAACCAATCTGGATTACTGTGCTTTCAGGATGAAAGGTGCGGTTGGCTTTTTTGTAAGGTTCTTGCACAGACAGTACTTTTTCCACATAGGTTTTGCTCAGCAAGTAATCGCGGTCGAGTTTGCCGGTATCGCCGACAATTCCTAAAATTGTCTGGAATTCTCCATAAGTGGGCCAAACACTGCAACCATAATTCTCCAATTCCTGTTTTAGCTTGTCAATTTCTGCCGGTGTTGCTAATTTGTTTAATACAATAACCATAAAGTAAGACCTCCTTGAATAATTAAAAAATAATAAAACCCTAAGACTCAATGAGCCTTAGGGTTTGTTTTCGCTGGTGTGCGGTTAGAGTTAAGGGCTCATAGACAAACTGGCTATTAAGTTATTCCAACGGAAAAAGCCTGCGCTAAAAAAGTTAGCCCAAGCAAAAAAGAAAAAGTATTGTTTTGTATACAAGTTAGCAGTAGTTAATGTCATTATGCTCACCTAATACCCAGTTAATTTTTAAAACTATGTATTCATTATACCAAACAAGTAGGAACTGTCAAGTTTGAAAAGTTAAAACACAAAAACTTAATAAAAGTGTAACGTGGGAAAGGGTGTGGGCGTATAAAAACAATATAATTGAATTCTTATAGTGTACCTTGCTTGGAGTGACGCAAAATGTAAAAAAAGCTTATCTATATGTCGCTATCAATAGCAGAGTGGCTGGAGTTAAGGAGCTAAATGCGATACAATAATAGACATAGATTACGAATATCCTAAGCAGGAGGCCCGGAATGCGCATTACCAAAGCAATAAAACAGCAAATGCTTGAAGTTCTTGAACAAAATTATAAAGATACTACGACTGCGCTCAGCTATTCGACGCCTTTTGAGCTGTTGATTGCTGTTATTTTATCGGCGCAGTGTACTGATGTTCGGGTGAATGTAATTACCGCAAGAATGTTTCCAATGTACAATACGCCGGAAAAAATTCTTGCATTAGGACAAAGCGGACTTGAAGAAGAAATTAGGGATTGTGGTTTGTTCCGCAGCAAAGCGAAGAATATTATAGCAACTTGTGAAGTGTTATGTCAGAAATATGGTGGACAAGTTCCGGACAATTTTGAGGACTTGATTACTTTACCCGGAGTAGGACGTAAGACGGCTAATGTTATAATAAGCCAACTGTTTGGCGTGCCGGCAATTGCTGTTGACACCCATGTGTTTAGGGTTTCTAACCGCCTGAAGCTCGCAATGGGAGAAACACCGCTTGCAGTTGAACAGGGGTTGATGAAAACCATACCACGGCAAAAATGGAGTGATGCCCATCATTGGTTGATTTGGCACGGCCGCAAGGTGTGTAAAGCGGTTAAGCCGGCCTGTAATGTCTGTCCGCTCAATCAACTATGCCCAAGTACAAAAATTTAACATAATCCATGTTGTATAAATATTATGTTCGACGTATAATAACACATAGATTGGGGGATGAGTATGATTATCTATCGTAAAGCAAAATTTAGCGATGTGGAAGACATCCTTAAGTTAATTAATGATTATGCCGAGCAGGGATTAATGCTGCCCAGAGCACGCAATACACTATATGAAGGACTGCGGGAATTTATTTTGGCTGAAGAGAATGGCAAAATTGTAGGTATTGCCGCTTTGCATTTGGTATGGGAGGAATTGGGCGAGATTCGGGCCTTGGCTGTGCATCCTGACAAAACCCAAAGTGGTATTGGCAGAAAAATTGTTGATATGTTAACCGAAGAGGCCAGAGAGCTAGGTGTTAAAACCTTGTTTGCATTAACTTATCAGCCAGGATTTTTCGCTAAGCTGGATTTTAAAGAAGTACCCAAAGAGAGTGTCCCTCATAAGATGTGGAAAGAATGCATCAACTGTCCTAAATTCCCAAATTGTGATGAGATAGCTATGGTTAAAAATTTGTAATAGCTGAACTCCCGTGAATAAAGGGGCCATCGCGCTAAGTAATTAGTACGATGGCCTTTTTCAGACATTAGAATTGTTTTGGGAATTGAGGTGGGCCGATAGAACAAAAGGCCTCAAATACAAAGCACCGCACAGACGGCTTATACAACGCTTTGCCGCTAGCGCTTGATATTCGATTCCGTTTATTCCTGGTATCTTTCGTAATCCCCGTAACCCTCCGTAACCCCTAACGGCCTTTGCCGGAGAAAGCGCTCCGCAGGAGAAAATCCTGGTGGTATTCCGTTAAGCAATCCGTACTGTTTGAGCGTAGCGAGTTTACGGATTGTAGGAATATCACTCGGATTTTCAGCTTTTGGAGGCTTTGGGCCTAGACTTTTTGCTTTACTTTTGGGGCAATGCCAAAAGTGAAATCGTCCACTTATATTTCCATACTCTGCCCAGGATTCAAAATAAATACCGGAGTATTTATCGCTTCAACCTTTTCTTTGAAGGCTTCCGGTGACTGGGCGATTAACGGCCAGGTGTTATAATGCATGGGGATTACTGCGCCAGGTTTGAGCATTTTTACTGCCTCAACAGCATCGTCGGGTCCCATAGTAAAGTTGTCACCAATCGGCAGCAGGGCATAATCAAGCTTTTCCAGGCGACCAAGAAGAGCCATATCGCCAAATAGGGCAGTGTCGCCGGCAAAGTAGAGGGTTTTGCCAAAGAAATTGACGATAAATCCGGCAGCATGTCCTCCGGGAACACCTGAACCATGAAAGGCGGGCGTAATTCGGACATAACCGAAGTCAAAGTTGCGTTTGCCGCCTAAATGCATGCTGATATTCGTACAGTCCTGCTGCCCAACAAGAGCGGCAATTTCAGCTGTGGCAATTACTGTGGCATTATTGCGTCTGGCTATTTCGACGGTATCGCCAAGGTGATCTCCATGGCCATGACTAACAAGAATGTAGTTGCAATTAATTTCTGCGGCTTTGGCAGGGTTAATTGGATTGCCGGTGAAATATGGATCAAAGAGCAGGGTTGTATTTTCGTGTTTCAAACTAAAGCAAGCATGTCCGTAAAAAGTTAAAATTGACATAATACACCTCCGTGCTATGATTAAGTTGTAATCTCTATAATATTTCCCATTATCTTCTCCAGATTCCTGCCAGTGGTTATAATCACAAAAAAAATTCTAAAAATGCGGACAAAGTAATAAATTAGAATGAGGTAACATAGTAAGGAAAAAGATATAAATGCTAAAATTAGCGGCAGGTTAATTCATTACGATGAAGAATTTTCTTAATTATAGAAATAATTAGCCGGGAGCGACAAAGCATGATACCCATAATATCTGTAGTAGGGCGGTCAAATAGCGGAAAAACAACATATCTAGAGAAGTTAATTGCCGAATGTAAGCAACGAGGATATAAAGTTGCGGTTATCAAACACCATCACCAGGATTTTGATATTGACAAGCCTGGTAAAGATACCTGGCGGCATACTGAAGCCGGAGCCGACACCGTATGTCTGGTTTCTCCGCATAAAATGGCGATGATAAAGAAATCTGATCAGGAATTATCACTTGACGAAGTGGTTGATTTTATAGACAATGTGGATATTATTTTTACCGAAGGCTATAAACAGGAAACCAAATGTAAAATTGAAGTATACCGTCAGGCGGCCGGACATGCACCGCTTGGCGTGAAACGTGAATTGTTGGCTGTGGTTTCAGATACTTTTCTCTATGAGGGGATACCACATTTTTCCCTTGACGATTCAGTTGCGATGGCTGATTTTCTGGAAGCAGCCATATTAAAGAACGAAATAGCGAAGGCGTGATAATAATGTTCGATAGCTATAACCGACAAATCCAATATTTGCGGGTGTCTGTGACTGATCGATGTAATTTCCGCTGCGCTTATTGTATGCCTGCGCAAGGCGTAAAATTGCTTAGCCATGATGAAATTTTATCCTATGAAGAATTTTTGCGCATTATAAAAATTCTTAGCAAGCATGGCGTAAATAAAATTCGTCTAACTGGCGGCGAGCCACTTGTGCGCAAGGGAATTGTTCAGTTTATCCAGGATATTACGGCACTGAAGGCAATTACCGATTTATCAATGACGACAAATGGCAGTTTGCTATTTGACATGGCCGGACAGTTAAAAGCAGCGGGATTATCCCGGGTCAACATTAGTCTGGACACTGTTGACCCAGAACGCTTTCGTCAGATCACTCGCGGGGGTAATCTTGATCAAACCTTAAAAGGGATTGAGGCCGCTTTTGCGGTGGGGCTGACACCGGTAAAGTTAAATATTGTGCTTACTAATATAATTACCAAACCGGATATTGCATATTTTGTTGAGCTAGTACACCGGCAACCAGTATCGGTAAGGTTTATTGAATATATGCCAATTGGCGAATGTCAGGTTGGCGCAGGGCCTGGTATCGAAGAAATTAAGGAATTGATTAATAGTTTTGGCCGGGGAAGCTTAAAGTCGGCACTGTCTATCTGCGGCAACGGTCCGGCAAAATACTATACGTTGCCGCAGGCTATCGGCACCTTTGGTTTTATTACTCCGATTTCTGAACACTTTTGTGGTATCTGCAACCGGATTCGCCTGACGGCTGACGGAAAATTTAAACCCTGTTTGTTGTCTAATCAGGAGATTGATGTTAAGGCAGCCTTAAGAAACGGGGCAAGTGATGACGAAATTGCTAAGCTCTTTTATCAGACCATTGCTAATAAACCCCAAGGACATTCCCTGAAAAACGCCGATGGGTCAACCCGTTTCTTTCGAAAAATGTCGCAGATTGGGGGATAAACCTCAAACTAATAGTTTTTGCGGTCATAAACTAAGTCCGATCAATCTGAAAAAATATGTGGCATAACAGAAGAGTCCGAATTTATCGGGCTTTTTTTATTTTTTTATTATGCAAGTTGTCATTAGAGTGTAATGTGTATGTAACACATCAGGACAGCGGTGGTACATTTTTTATGTTGAAAAAACACATAAATGGAACAGTGTTTACATATGTATTGTAGCGAGAGGAATTTAATGGAAATAGGCGATCTGGTGTTGCCTGTCTTTACAGAAGGAAGGAAAGCTTTTTAGTTGGCCTTGATGTAAAAATAAACCAACTAAAGGATAAAATGGAATCAAAATTGCAATATAGCTTCTATGAAGACGATAAGTCGCAACATACCTTGGGGGCAGAGGGTAACCTTAGAATATTTAAAGGATAACTGCCAGCGTAAAGGAGGTGTCAGTAAAGTTCGCTTATGAATAAGTAACAGATGCCCCAGCTTAAAAGTATTTGTTAGGTTTCAGAAAAAATGAAGATGTGGAGGAGAGAAAATGAAAAAGTCGTATGGATATTTTATGCCTCCGGTAACAATTATGGGTGTTAGCTGTCTTGAGGACATTGCCGATTATATAAAGCCTATGGGCTTTAAAAAGGCATTAATAGTTAGTGATAAAGTCCTTGTGGAAATACAACTTGTAAAAAAACTTACAGATGTATTAGATAAAATAGAAGTAGAATATGTGATTTTTGATGGTGCTCAACCTAATCCAACGGTTAGTAATGTTAACGACGGCTTAAAAATGCTAACTGATAATGAGTGTGATTTTGTCATATCCTTTGGTGGTGGTTCACCGCATGATTGTGCAAAAGGCATTGCGTTGGTTGCTGCTAATGGTGGAAAAATTGAGGATTATGAAGGTCTTAATAAATCGGCGAAACCACAATTACCTCTTATCGCTGTTAACACAACTTCTGGTACAGCAAGTCAAATGACCCGGTTCTGTATCATAACTGACGAAAGCCGTCATGTCAAAATGGCCATTGTTGACTGGCACACCACCGCCGTTATTGCTGTTGATGACGCTGATTTAATGGTTGCTATGCCGCCGTCACTTACTGCTGCGACCGGTATGGACGCACTGACTCATGCCGTGGAAGCTTATGTATCAATCATTGCTACTCCGGTTACTGATTGTGCGGCCATCAAAGCCATTGAATTGATTGCCTCTTACTTAAGAAGAGCTGTTGCTGATGGTCAGGATATGGAAGCCAGAGAAATGATGACATATGCTGAATATCTTGCCGGTGTTGCTTTTAATAATGCCAGCTTGGGTTATGTTCATGCAATGGCTCATCAGCTTGGCGGGTTTTATGATCTGCCTCATGGCGTCTGCAATGCTATCTTATTACCGGCAGTTGAAGAATATAATGCAAAAGTTGTACCGGAAAGATTTATTGACATTGCCAAAGCTATGGGCAAAAATATTGAAGGCCTCTCTGCTACCGAGGCTGCTGACGCTGCGCTTGCCGCAATTCGTGAGCTTTCGGCTGACATTGGTATTCCTGCAGGCTTAAAAGAACTTAAAGGTTTTGATGCAAATGATATTCCGACACTTGCGGTTAATGCTCTTAAAGATGCCTGTGGTTTAACTAATCCGAAGCAAGCCAGCCAAGAAGAAATAGAAAATATTTATAGAGCTGCTATTTAAAAAAAATATAGGCCAGTGTGGAAGAGGTGCTACTAGTGTTAGTACCTCTTCTTCAGTTGTCTTTAAAAGACGATGTCTGCCGTTTTTAGCAAGGAGGAAAACAGGTTATGCTAAGGTTTATAGCAGGAATACAAAATAATTGGCAGAATATAAAAACATATATTTACATCTGGCAGTTTGGAGGGCAGTTATGGAACAAGTTGATGAAGCAATTAAGCAAAAAGTTGAGAGTTTGGCTAAAAATGGTCAATTGTCCTGTGCTGAAGCGATAAAACTGGCCAATACAGAAGCTGTTCCACCCACCTGTATCGGGCGGGCGGCGAATGCGGCAGGAGTGAAAATAATTGCCTGTCAGTTAGGGTGTTTCGGAGGCAAAAAAGGAGACTGACATGGATTTTTTTGACTGTATTTCATTGGCTAAGGCACAAGCATTGATCGAAGGTACTTTGGCAGATATTGTGGTTAGTATTGAGGAAGTTGAACTTCTGCAGGCATTGGGGCGTATTGCCGCCGAGGATATTGCTGCGGACGGTGATCTGCCGCCGTTTAATCGTTCAACAGTTGATGGGTATGCGGTGCTCAGTCGAGATACCTTTGGCGCCGGAGAAGGCATACCGGCTATGCTTACGATTGTTGGTGAAATATTGATGGGCCAAGCAGCCGAGACTGATATTCTGTCCGGACAAGCAGTTGCCATACCTACCGGAGGTATGCTGCCTGCCGGGGCAGATGCGGTTGTCATGCTAGAACATATTGAACCTTCAGGTAACGAAACCTTACTGGTGTTAAAACCGGTTGCCCCTGGCGAGAATGTTGTAAGCAAAGGCGAAGATATAAAAACCGGAGCGGTATTTATCACTGCCGGGACTAAGTTGACCTCGGCGGAGATAGGGGCATTGGCAGCTTGTGGCACTTCGCGAGTAAAAATGCGCAGGCGTCTAACTGTTGGCATAGTTTCAACCGGCGATGAAGTGGTGGATATCGGTGCCACCCCTGCAGCCGGTCAAGTACGTGATATTAACTCCTATGCATTAGCGGCTATTTTAACAGAGGCCGGCTGTCAGGTGTCTTGTTATGGAATTGTAAAAGACAATTATGCTGAATTACTGCAAATTATTGACAAGGCAGTAGCGGAAAATCATTTGGTTTTAGTGTCCGGCGGCAGTTCGGTAGGGGTAAGGGATCATACCGTACGGGTCATTGAAGAACTAGGACAGCAAAAGGTGATTTTTCATGGACTGGCCATAAGGCCAGGTAAGCCAACAATACTTGGCATGGTGGGAGAGGTACCGGTCTTTGGTTTGCCGGGACACCCGGTAGCCGCTATGACTGTATGTCAGACTGTGGTATTGGCCGCAGTCAAAAAAATGCAGGGTGGAAAACCGCTGCGGGTTGGCTGCCAGGTTTCAGCTAAATTGACAAGAAGTTGTGCTTCCGCTCCGGGGCGAGACGATTTTTTGCGGGTGAGGCTGATTTGGCATGAAGGAGAATATCTAGCTGAACCGGTATTAGGAAAATCCGGACTCATCAGTGTATTGACACAGGCGGACGGAATCGTTCAAATACCTGCTGAGGCTAGCGGATTATATGCCGGTGATGTTGTCAGTGTTGAAGTAATGAGGGAGGCCTAGCATGCACAAGGTAAAAGCATATTTGGATTGCTTGCCAAAGGAAAAAGCTTGGGAGTTATGGCACAGCAGATTACTGGCTTCTGGTTATTTTTCGGAATTTCCGGTAGAAACATTGAAGGTAGACCAGGCATTAGGCCGGGTTACTGCTACCTGTATATATGCCAAACAGTCAGTACCACATTATAATGGAGCGGCAATGGACGGGATTGCGGTGCGGGCTCAGGATACTTTTGGGGCGGCAGAGACCAAGCCGGTACGCTTGCGGTTAATTAGCAGCAAGGAGGCGTTTACCCCAGGATATTGTTATATTGTTGATACAGGCGATGTCATGCCGGAAGGAACTAATTCAGTCATTATGATTGAAGATGTTCATGTTGAGGGGAATTCTGCTGAAATCATCGCAGCTGCTACGCCGTGGCAGCATGTACGTATTATCGGCGAAGATATTGTGGCAAATGAAATGGTGCTGCCGGAACATAAATTAATTGCGCCTGCAGACATTGCGGCCTTATTAGCTGCCGGGTTGGAGACTGTTGAGGTGGTGGCAAAACCTAAGGTTACAGTCATTCCAACAGGAACCGAGCTTGTTGCGCATTCTCGGGATTTGAAACCAGGTACCATTCTTGATGTTAATTCCCATATGTTATGTGCTGCGATAACCACCTGGGGTGGTGAAGCAGTACGACATGAAATTATTCCCGATAATTATGAGCAGATTAAAAAAGCAGTTGCCGATAGTCTTAAAACTAGTGACATGGTTATTACTAATGCCGGAACCTCGGCTGGAACAGAAGATTTCACATCTCAAATCCTGTCTGAACTGGGTGAGGTGATCGTTCATGGTGTTGCTATTAAACCGGGTAAACCGGTAATCCTGGCGTTAGTTAAAGGAAAGCCGGTAGTTGGTTTGCCCGGATACCCTGTTTCTGCGATGTTAACAGCAGAACTTTTTGTGAAGAATATCTTGATCCAGCGCCAAATGTTGCTTAAACCGGCAGTAAAAGAAGTACCGGCAGTGCTGGCACGTCAATTCTATTCCCATATTGGGGTGGAAGAGTTTGCGCGTGTTTCTCTCGGCTCGATTCAGGGAAAAACAGTGGCTGTGCCGCTTAGCCGCGGTGCCGGGCTTATCTCATCACTGATTAAGGCGCAGGGAATACTTGCGGTTGGGAAACAAAGCCCCGGTTTACCTGCTGGTGCCGAAGTAACGATAAAGCTGTTTAATGAACAGCCGCAAGATACGATACTGGCTGTTGGCAGCCATGACTTGGCTATTGATGTGCTAGGTGTATTCTTAAAACGCCAGACTGGTCATTTACTTACTGCTTCCAATGTGGGCAGCATGGGGGGGCTTATGGCAGTTAAGAATAATGAGGCACATATTGCTGGCATCCATATGCTAGACGAAAAATCCGGCGAGTATAATATTTCTTTTGTTAATAAATATCTGACTAAAGGAACGTGGCAGCTGGTGCGGCTGGCCAGGCGTGAACAAGGGTTAATGGTATTACCGGGTAACCCCAAAAAGATAGAAGGCTTGGCTGATTTAGTCAGACAAGACATAACTTATGTGAATAGGCAGCGTGGTTCAGGTACCAGGATGCTGCTTGATTATATATTAGCGCAACAAGGGTTAGCGGCTGACGTTATTGACGGATACGAAAAAGAGGTAAGTACCCATATGGCTGTAGCTGCAACCATTTCCGCAGGTTCAGCTGATACCGGTATGGGTATTCGGGCGGCAGCGATAGCGTTAGGCCTTGAATTTATTCCAATTGCGCACGAGTGCTATGATATTATTTTGAACTTTCCTCTGAATGATGCTATGGCTGATACAATCATCACTATTTTAAAATTGCCGGAGTTCCGCCAGGAAGTCGAACGATTGGGCGGGTATGATTTGTCAGAAGCCGGGACCATTCTTGCAGTCAGTGGTAGTATTGCAAATAACTATGATAGCCAAACATACGTGAAAGAAATTTGCTCTTAATTTTAGAAAGGAGATACAAGTTTGGAACTAACGCATTTTGATCAAGCCGGTAAGGCTCGCATGGTGGATGTAACAGTCAAAGAAGAAACTAAACGGGAAGCAATTGCTGAAGGCAGGATTATAATGAAGCCGGAAACACTTGCGCTGGTAAAACAAGGAGCAATGGGAAAAGGTGATGTGTTAGGGGTAGCGCAAGTAGCAGGCATTATGGGAGCTAAACGGACCTGGGATTTAATCCCGATGTGCCATCCGCTGTTATTGACAGGCGTTAACCTTGAATTTTCCGTGGAAGATGAAACAAGTGCTATTAATATTAAGGCAGTCGTTAAAACAACCGGCAAAACCGGCGTGGAAATGGAAGCATTGACGGCAGTCTCGGTGGCAGCCTTAACTATCTATGATATGTGTAAAGCAGTAGATAAAGCCATGACTATTGAATATGTTCGTTTACTGGCTAAATCAGGCGGAAAAAGTGGCAATTTTGTGAGGGGGGAGTAATTTTGCAAGGAAAGATTGTTGCCGTTTGCACCAGCAAAAATAAAGGTGAGCGCAAGAAAAATGTGGGAAAAGCACAGCTATTAGTTGACCTTGGTTTGGAAGGCGATGCTCATGCCGGGTTTATGCATCGGCAGGTCAGCCTCTTGGCTTTAGAAAGTATAGAAAAGATGAGGCAGAAGGGCCTAGATGTGCATCCAGGCGATTTTGCCGAGAATATAACAACTGAGGGGCTGGATTTGCCAGTTTTGCCAATTGGCACTAAATTAAAGATCGGTGATGTATTGATGGAAGTTAGCCAAATCGGCAAGGTATGTCATAATCGCTGCAACATCTACTATCAGGCTGGCGACTGTGTTATGCCCAAAGAAGGAATTTTTGCCGTTGTAGTTACCGGCGGTCAGGTGGCTGTAGGTGATGTGATCGAGGTGATTGACAATGTATAGTATTGGTATTATTACTGCCAGTGATAAAGGTGCACGCGGCGAACGCGAGGATTTGAGCGGTAAGGCGATTGCCGAGACATTAGCCGAACTTGGTGAAGTTAAACATTATGTTATTGTTCCAGATGAACGTGAAGAGCTAAGTCAAGCAATGGTTAATATGGCAGACAATTTAAAGATCGATCTTATTCTTACAACTGGCGGAACTGGTTTTGGACCTAGGGACGTTACTCCGGAAGCAACCTTGGCAGTTGTTGACAGGCAAGTTCCCGGTATTCCCGAAGTTATGCGGGCCAAGTCACTGGAAAAGACCTCTCGGGCGATGCTGTCGCGGGCGACAGCCGGCTTACGCGGCAAAACGCTCATTATCAACCTACCCGGAAGTCCCAAAGGCGTTCGTGAATGTTTGGAAGCAATATTGCCGGCATTAGACCATGGGCTGGCAATCATGAAGGGTGAGGCTGGCGAATGTGCCAGACCGCAATAAAACTGAGTGAGGTGTCAAGTATGGTAAAAAAAGCAACAAAACTTATGGCATTTATGTTCGTAATTCTTATGACCTTGGTGTTAACTGCTTGCCAGAAAGCTCCTGAACAAACAGCTCAAACCCCGGCAAAACCGGAAAAACCTGAGGTTATTTTGGCGACTACTACCAGCACGCAAGACAGTGGTTTACTGGATGTTATTATTCCGGCCTTTGAAAAGAAAACAGGCTATAAAATTAAAACGATTTCTGTTGGCACCGGTCAGGCGCTGGCGATGGGAGAAAAAGGTGAAGCCGATGTGCTGCTAGTACATGCGCCAGATGCTGAAAAAAAAGTTGTTGCCAGCGGTTCGGCCATCAACCGCCGCCTAGTTATGCACAATGATTTTGTATTAGTTGGTCCTGCGGAAGATGCCGCAAAAATTAAAGGCAAGACTGTTGGCGAATCTTTGAAAGCAATTAGTGCGGCCTCTATTCCTTTTATATCGCGCGGTGATGATTCTGGCACTCATAAACTGGAACAAAATTTATGGAAAGTAATAAGCATAAAACCGCAGGGAACAGGCTGGTATCAGGAAACCGGAGCCGGAATGGGGCAAACCTTAAAAATTGCTGATGAGAAAAAAGGCTATACCATTGCCGACAGAGCGACCTATCTTGCCCAAGCCAAAAACATTACCTTGAAAATTTTAGTGGAAGGCGATGCCAAACTGCTAAATATCTATCATGTAATGGAAGTAAATCCTGAGAAGTTTAACAAAGTCAATAAAGAAGGTGCCAAGGCGTTTGCTGATTACCTGTTATCCAGTGAAGGACAAGCGCTTATTGCTGCTTTTGGCAAAGATAAATATGGTCAGGCTTTGTTCACCGCAGACGGCGGTAAGACAGAGAAAGATTTCGGACTATAATAGTCTAAAGGAATAAATTATGGATAATATATGGCAAGATCCGGAGATCTTGGCAGTAGCCTGGCTTACAATTAAGGTTTCCGGATTAGCTACCGGAATAAGTGTTATTATTGGGATTCCCCTCGGACTTTGGCTGGCACTTAATGAATTTTACGGCAAAAAATTTGTTGTGAGTGTAGTAAACTTCGGTATGGGATTGCCGCCGGTCGTGGTTGGTTTAGTGGTGAGTTTGCTGCTGTGGCGCTATGGCCCATTAGGCATGCTAGGGATTATGTATACGCCGTGGGCGATGATTTTGGCACAGGCTTTTATTGCCAGTCCGATAATTGCCGGACTATCGTTTGCCGCTATCAGCAGCCTAAATCCTAATATGCGGTTGCAGCTACTTTCTTTGGGGGCTTCAAGATGGCAAGCCAATATGCTGCTTATTCGAGAAGCAAAACTGGGTTTATTAGCTGCGGTAATGGCCGGCTTTGGTGGTGTAGTGTCAGAAGTTGGCGCATCTATGATGGTTGGCGGCAATATTAAGGGGCAAACCAGGGTATTGACCACAGCAACTGTTATGGAAGTTGGCAAGGGCAATTATGATATTGCGTTAGCTCTTAGTTTTATTCTGTTGTTAGTAGCTTATAGTGTTGTCGCGGCATTAACCTATTTACAGAACAGGACGATACGATGAGCTGGGCAGGTGGAGGTCATATGCAGCCGGCCATTGTAGAATTGACTGGAGTTAAGGTATATCGTAACAATCGGTTAACCTTGAATATTGAACATCTGACAATTGCACCAGGTGAACTTGTTGCGATAGCTGGCCCAAATGGAGCCGGCAAAAGCACTTTGCTGCAGGTAGTTAACATGCTGCTGCCTTACCAGCAGGGAACACTTAACTTATTTGGGAAGGCTATAAACAAGCAAAGTGAACTAAACATTGCCCGCAGGCAGAGTTCTATGATGTTTCAGGAAACGCTGCTTGTTAATGGTACCGTATATGATAATGTGGCGTTACCGCTGATCTTTCGCAAGTATCCGAAAGAAAAGATTAGAGAACTTGTCATGTCGGCGCTGCAAACCTTTCAATGTCAACACTTAGCCAAACGACAGGCCAGGCAATTATCTGGTGGTGAGGCGCAGCGGGTGGGACTGGCTCGCGCTCTTGTTTTTCAGCCCCGGCTACTGCTTTTAGATGAACCGTTTGCCGCGCTTGATACTGCTTCGCGAACCGCGATACTGACTGATTTAAAACAGGTGGCTGTACAGAATAAGCTGACAGTTATATTGATTAGTCATAATTTCAATGAAGTACTTACTTTTGCTGACAGGGTGGTTGTTTTAGCTGGCGGTGCTGTTATCCAAGACGATAAGCCGGAAGTGGTTTTGCGTCGACCGGCTACGCGGGAAGTGGCTAGTTTAGTGGATATGGACAATGTTTTGCCCTGTCATATGGAGACAGAGGCTGCACAAACTATTGTTCGTTTAGACGGGGGAGTGATTTTTCCCTATAACCGTTCTGTAACAAGTAAGGCTAAAGCGTGTTGTCTTCCCGGCGATGCCATTTATATTCTGAACGAGAAGGCGCCTAGTCCTGAACAACCGCTTGTAACGGTTAGTGTCAGGGTGGCCGGTATTACACCGGGAATCGGAACCTACAAAGTGAGCGTGGCAGTAGACGAGCTATCGCTTATTGCAAGAGTTCCCCGGGAACAAACACTTGGCTTAGTGATCGGAGAAAAGATTACGATCGGATTTAGTCCGGATGAGGTTCAGTTGATTTAACTATAGTTTGATTACTGCTTGTGCTATCCGTCTAATGCCAGGTACCTGTTCAAGTTCGTCCAACAGCGAGAACAGTGCCTGGTCTTTATTTTTGGCTTCAATCATAACATCAAAATCTTGCTGCACTTCTTTGGCTAACAAAAGGAAAGGGAGAAAATCAGATAAGCTGACATTATCGGCATGATTGCGGATTTGGGTGCTACTTTTGGGACTTGAGAAATGAATTTTCGGGATGGCACCATTCCAGGTCTTAATAATGGCCGGCCATAATTCCGCCAAATTTTCACCGTCATTATTGCAAGTGTGATGATGAATATCAAGCACCATGGGACAACCGACGGTTTGACAAAGCTTGAGCACATCGGCGGCGGTGTAAATCTTATCATCATTCTCCAGCATAAGTCTAAGTCTGATACGATCAGGCAGCTCATTAAACTGGGTAATAAACCGGGCAAGAGCGGCCTCTTTTTCCTTATAGAGTCCGCCTACGTGGATAACCAGCTGCGGTTCAGCCGGTAATCTCATTGCCTCAAACATACTTGCATGATAGTTAAGGTCTTGGAGAGCCGCAGAGAGTACTTCGGTTTTGGGGCTGTTTAGTAAAGTGAAATGATCCGGATGGGCGCTGATTCTTAGATTATATCGTTTGATATAATCGCCTATTGCTTGCCACTCGGCAGCAAATTCATCTTGATAGTTCCAGCCGGAAGCAATAGGGTGAGTAGCTAATGGAACGAGTTTTGAGGTCAGGCGATAGAGGGCGATGTCATGAGCATAATTATAGCGAAGAATACGCAAGGTATTGCTAAGGTTTTCATGTGTTAAACGGCGCAATTTGTTGATGCGTTCTGCATCTGGAATCTTTTCTAAGTTTTTTACTGTCACAGTTTTATTAGGTGACCCATGGGCAATATTAAGAGCAATTGCAACATAACCAAATCTTACTTGCATATCTGTTTACCTCTTTACTATGCATTAAAATATATGTATATTATAATGCAGACAGTAAGTGATTATCAAAAATGCAGCTAAATAGTAACATAAAAGCAGGGGTTGTTATTTCTTTCAGCGAATAAACTACCAAAGCTAACCAGGCTGTGAGAGTTTTGTTAAGTAATAGAAACGATCTAGGAGTTGAAATAGCTTGTCGAAACCTATTTACATAATTGGTCACCGAAATCCTGATACTGATTCCATTTGCTCGGCAATTGCCTATGCCCACTTAAAGACCGCACTGGGTGAAAGCGTAATTCCGGCACGGGCCGGCAAAATCAATGCGGAAACCAAATTTGTATTAGATTATTTTAATATGCAGCCGCCACAGCTTATTCTTGATGTATATCCGCGGGCCAAGGATGTAATGCATGAAAAGCTTGTTACGATTCATCCCTGGAATACTTTGCGAAAGCTGGGGCAATTGATTAAAGAACATAAAGTGAAATCGATCCCGGTTGTAGAGAGTGATAACAGCGTGGTAGGAATAGTTACTGTCGGCGATCTGGCTGAGCGTTATGTTAATGAGCTAGGTATGCAGGATTTGCGGGAGACTGGTGTTGCTTATGCCGGGATATTGCGTTGCCTTAATGGTAGTTTGGTTTGTGGTGGTGAGTTGTCAAAAAGGATTGAAGGCAGTGTCAAAATTGCCGCTTCCCGTTCACAGACTATGGGCAAGGTTATTAAACCTGGTGATATTGTGCTTGTCGGCAATCGTACCAATGTCCAGTTAACATGTATTGAAGTCGGCGTTGCTTGCCTGATTGTTACCGGTGATTTTCCGGTAGCTCCTGAAGTAGAAATGGCGGCCAAAGCGGCAGGAACCTATATTATCAGGGCGCCGCATGACACCTATACCTGCGCGCGCTTAATCAATCAGAGTATTCCGGTGCGCAATGTCATGAAAAAGGAGGTAACCTCCTTTAAGCCTGATGATCTTGTTGCCGATATAAAAAATACCATTATCCGTACTAGTTACCGGAATTACCCTGTTGTGCAAGCCGGAAAACTGGTTGGACTTATTGATCGGGATAGACTGATTGCGCCTGAGCGTGATCAGATTATTTTGGTCGATCATAACGAACGCTCCCAGGCAGTGGATGGCATTGAAGAAGCCAAAATTGTTGAGATTGTTGATCATCACCGCCTAGGTGGTTTAGAAACCAGCGAACCTATATTTATCAGACATGAGCCGGTGGGTTCGACAGCCACAATTGTGGCTAACATGCACTGGCACCGTAATATATCAATCCCTCCGCAAATTGCAGGACTTTTGCTGGCGGCCATTATCTCCGATACCGTACTTTTCAAATCCCCGACAGCAACAGATAAAGACCGCGATACTGCAGATAAGCTGGCACAAATAACCGGGGTTGATATTCAGGAGTTTGGCATGGCCATGTTAAAGGCAGGCTCGGTTTTCGATAAGCTTAGTCCGGCAGACATTGTGGCGACAGATCTGAAAGAATTTCAGATTGGTGAATATTATGTGGCTATTAGCCAAATATCGGTTATGGACCCGGAAGGTTTGCTTGCACAGCAAAGTCAGCTGGAAGCAGCATTAGAGGTTATTTGCGGAAAAGAACAGTATAATATGGCAATATTATTGATTACCGGCATTGTGGATGAGGCAACATATCTCTTGTATTATGGACAGCCTGGCAGTTTAATAACGGTTGCTTTTGGTGAGGGCCGGCCAGATAATACCTGGTATCTGCCAGGTGTTATGTCACGCAAAAAGCAAGTTGTACCGCCGCTCATTGATGCTGCTCGCCGCTTGTAAAAAAATAATGTTACTGCTGGATTTATATGGTATAATGTTTCCATAATTCATTGCAGGAAAGGAAGCGGACAGATGAGTACTTACATAACTAGCGGCGTATGTGCAACTAAGATTGAGTTTGTAGTAGAAGACAATATTGTTAAAAAAATTGTATTCCAATCAGGCTGTCCAGGAAATTTGGAAGGCGTAAGCAGGCTCGCGGAAGGCATGAAAGTGGAAGAAGTAATTAGTAGACTTCAGGGGATCAAATGCGGGGATAAGCTAACTTCTTGTCCTGATCAGCTGGCTAAAGCACTGGGACAATTGCAGAATAAATAAAGACTTAATTCAGACAGCGTTTTAGAGATAACTTGAGGTGGATTATGTATTGCGAAATTGTTTATCAGAATACAGGCGAACGCTGGGGGATATTTCCTAAGGATATTGGTGAATTTCAAGCCCGGCTTTGCGAGATAGATGGTATAAATAAAGCTGCATGTGAAGATACTATTATCAAGAAGTCAGGTAAGATAGAAATTATGTCATGTTCATTCAGTCCTGACGAAAACAACAAGCGCCATCAAAAGGCGCTGAACGAGCTGGAAGAAAAGTTAATAAAAGCAGGGTGGGAACCTTTGGCTGCCCAAGGTAAAGAATGGTATAGCCGTAGATTTCATAAAGTAGACATAGAATAAAAACTATTGACAGTTATTTACTTCCATGATATAGTCAATTTCAATACTATATTTAAATGCAATGAGTGGGATAAGTAAATTGGCTGTGCTATTTTCAGAGAGCCGGGGGGCGGTGTGACTCGGTAGGCGCGCAAATTGAAATACACCCACGAGCAGCAGGTTGAAAGGATTCCGAGTAGACCGCGCCGGCAGCTGCCGTTATCAGAGGCTAGGGTATCGGATTTTCCTGTACCTGAAAAAAGAGGCTTGCTATTTTAAGCAAGCAGGGTGGTACCGCGAGTGAAGTCTCGTCCCTGTTGAGGGATGGGGCTTTTTTTATTTTACTCTATGGAGGCGATATATTATGATTATTGTAATGAGTCCAACGGCCACGCAACATGAAATTGACAATGTGATTGCCCGGGTGACAGGTGCCGGACTAAAAGTACATCTGTCTGAAGGGAAATTGCGCACAATTATTGGTTTAATAGGGGAGAAAAAACTTATGGCTCAATTGCCGTTAGAAGCTATGGCTGGCGTAGAGAAGGCAATATCTGTTACTGCCGGCTATAAACTGGTCAGCAGGGAAGTAAAAAGTGAAGACACTGTAATTGATATTGGCGGAGTAATTGTAGGCGGCAATAACCTTGTGGTAATGGCTGGTCCTTGTGCAGTAGAGAGTAGAGAACAACTATTAGAATCGGCACAGATTGTCAAAAATGCCGGTGCACAATTTTTGCGGGGCGGGGCTTACAAGCCCAGAACGTCGCCATACTCCTTTCAAGGGCTTGAAGAAGAAGGTTTAAAAATGCTGGCAGAAGCCAGAGAAATAACTGGCTTAAAAGTAGTTACCGAAGTGGTTGATATTCAATCAGTGGCGGTGGTAAGTGCTTATGCTGACGTGTTACAAATCGGCGCGCGCAACATGCAAAATTTCCAATTGCTAAAGGCTGTGGGAAAAAGCGGTATGCCGGTTTTACTAAAACGTGGTATGGCAGCCACCATCAATGAATGGATGCATGCTGCTGAATACATCCTCAGCGAAGGAAACTTCAATGTTATGTTTTGTGAACGTGGTATTCGGACATTTGAGGATTATACCCGTAATACGCTGGATTTAAGTGCGGTTGCCGCACTCAAAAACTTAAGTCACCTACCGGTAATTGTTGACCCCAGTCATGGTACCGGGGTGTGGAAGCTGGTAACTCCTATGGCCAAGGCAGCTGTGGCCGGAGGAGCAGATGGGTTGATGATTGAGGTCCATCCTAACCCGGCGGAAGCCTTATCAGATGGCAGTCAGTCATTAACGCCAACTAATTTCCAGACACTGATGCATGAAGTAGGTTTAATTGCTGCGGCAGTTGGCAGGAAAATGGCATGAAGCCGGTTACCAGGCAGATTGCCATTATTGGAATGGGGTTAATTGGCGGTTCGCTGGGACTAGCGATTAAAGCTTCGCAAGGAGCTAAAGTTGAAGTTATTGGTATTGATACAAACCAGGCTTCACTGGCTAAAGCAAAGCAAATAGGTGCTGCTGATATTGTTGGTAGTGATTATAAGGCCATTAGTACAGCTGATATGATTTTTATGTGTACGCCTGTATTGCAAATTTCCGTGATTATAAAAGAAATAGCGCCTTATCTAAAACAAGGCGCTATTTTGACAGACACCGGTAGTACGAAAACCTATCTAATGGAACAAATAGCCGCTGTATTGCCAAAGGGTGTTCATTTTATTCCTGGTCATCCTATGGCCGGGCGTGAAAAAAGCGGCATTGAAGCCTCAGTTAAAAGTTTATTTCACGATAAATGGTATATACTTACGCCAAGTCAGGATGTAGATTTGCGGGCAATACAAGACGTGCGGCAGGTAATTAGCTGGACAGGAGCCAAAATCACAGAAATGAATGCCGCAGAGCATGACTGGTGTACGGCAATAATCAGCCATGTTCCGCATATTGGTGCGGCAGCGTTGGTAAATCTGCTCAAATATTCTAAGGATCAAGACAGCAGTATTAAGTTGGCTGGAGGGGGCTTTCGGGACACAACCCGGATTGCTTCTTCCAATGCCGATATGTGGGCTGACATCTGCATAACAAATGCAGATTGTATTGCCGACAGCCTGGATAAATTCAGCCAAATTATCAATGAGGTTGCTGCAAGTATTCGCCAGGGCGACAGGAACAATATTCATCATTTTTTTGTAGTTGCCAAAGAGCGGCGGGATAGGTTGCTGCTGCTTGAACAACAGGTTAACGAATAACTCTCGCCCAATTGGCATTAATGATTTGGCCGATAAGCTTTTTGCCTTCAATGTCAGGGTGCAAGCCGTCAGTTGCCAGATAATCGGGAAGTTCGCGGCTGCTGTCCAGTAAATGCGGCTCAAGGTCAATAAAGTAGCGCTGCTGACGGATAAAATGATTGACAGTGTCAAACTCGTTTCGCCAATTAGTTACGGTTTCTTCATGAAAAACATCATTAATGGCATCAGGATTAATTGGAGGCAAGGTCAAGAAGATAGGACGGATACCGTTTGTCAGGCATTTGTCACGAATATCGGCAAGTTCACTAATCACCTGATCGGCAGGGACACCGCCGCGCAAGCTGTTGGTGCCACCAAGAATAATAAGATATTTAGGCTTAAAAGGCAGTACATCATGGTCAAATCTGGCTAACATGGCTGCTGTGGTATCGCCGCTTTTGCCAAGATTGACAGCCGGAAACTTGAGATAAGTTTGATAGCTGTAGTCAAAGTCGGCAGGAGAGTAGGATATAGCGCCGCCACCATGGGTAATGCTGTCGCCAAAAGTTGCTACATAATGTCCACGGGATAAATCTACGGTAAATTCGGTGGCTTCGGAATAACCGCCTACCGGATTGCCAGCCGCATCAATACCGCGTACCCGCCAGTAATATTTTCCGGGCGTTATGCGAGGTTCATCATCATAACAATCGCTTAAGCCTGTAACGGTTTTATTCCATATTCGATAAACTGAAGGTTCAATTCCACCAGGGTTTTCCGGTGGTTGACTGGTAAGTTCAACTTCATGAGTTGGTGCGCCAAATACAGGTATCCAGGCGTAAGCCGGGTAAAGTGGTGGAGGTGAATTTTCTGGTTGATGGTTATTAATTACTGGTTTGGTTATCGGAATAATATCGCGGTTAAGCCAAATTTCAGTAGCATCAGAAAAGACGCCAAGTGGAGTGCCATGATTATTCAATGCCCGAACCCGCCAGAAGAGATTATCGCCTTTAAACCATGATAAATCGGCATTATAACCATTGGTAAAAACGTCCCGGGTCAAGAGCAGGTGTTTTTCCGAAGCATAAATATCGTTAGGATTTTCCGGTTGTTCTGCCAAAAATTCGAGTTCATAATAAACGGCTCCCGGTACCAGGGTCCAGGTCAGCATTGGCCGGATAGAGGACGGGGCAGTTGCTGGATAAAAAGAAGTAGGTTCAGGTTTTACTTTTTCAAAGGCAGCATCGGTTCCAATCAATGTATCTGTTACTTTAATATGGTCAGAGTATTTGCCTAGTGGCTGATGAAACAGCGTTTGAGCTGACACTCGCCAATAGGTGCGAAAAGGAAAATTTTCGCCAATAGACAGTTCGTTTTTCCAAGTGCGATAACTGACAATCCGTTCGGCAGCAGTGGCTTTTTTATTGTCCGCATCTGGCGGAAGACTTAGTGCTTCTACTTCATAGTAGGCAAAATAAGGCAGGCGCTGCCATTTTAGAACATATTCATTGGAAATATGATTAATTTCTAACTGCGGCTTAAAATTGGTAAGGCCGACAGCTTCTGAGACTTCCAAGACATAGAACATGGAAAAGGTCAAGAGCGCAATAATCAATATTCGCTTCACAGTATACACCTACCGAATCCTTTAGAACTATATTACGTAAATATATAGTACCATATTTTTTTTATAATACAAAATACTAACAAAACCGCTATTCTTTTTGAATAGCGGTTTTGCAGTTTCCAGTTAAGTCTGGTAGAATATGAAACTGAGGAGGAGATTATTACGGAACAGTTATTTCAAGTAGTAATAGATTATATTGCTCTTTGGGGTTATACCGGAATCGTTGTCGGTATGGCATTAGAAAGTGCATGTATACCTGTCCCCAGTGAACTGATTTTTGGGTTTGCAGGATATTTAGTATATTTGGGTAAACTGGATTTCTTCACAAGTACAATTGCTGGAGTGGCTGGCGGACTGATAGGTTCGCTTATTGCCTATGCAATCGGATTTTACGGTGGACAACCTTTTGTAAATACATATGGCAAATATTTATTCCTGTCAAAAAAACATGTTGATATTGCGCAACAGTGGTTTGACCGGTATGGGGTAAAGGCGACTTTTTTCAGTCGGCTGCTGCCGGTGGTTCGGACGTTCATTTCGCTACCTGCCGGGTTTGCCAAAGTAAACTTAGTCAAATTTATATTGTATACTTTGTTAGGGTCGATACCCTGGACAATGGCATTAATTTATGCCGGGAAATTGCTGGGGGAAAATTGGCGAATATTAAATTCTATAGGTCATGAGGCCAGTTTAGTTGTTGTTGCTTTACTTGCAGCTGCGGCAGGATACTATTATTGGAAAAACCATATACAGTCCAAGCAGAACTAAAATAGCAGTCTTACGGTTTGGGAAAGGATGAAAAGCGCAGGCTATGGAGCAACAGGACAAAGGGAAACATAAGACTAACCGTCTCCTACAAGGCACACTTGTGTTGACAGTAGCGGGTATTGTTGTAAAAGTAATTGGTTCGCTTAACTGGATTATTTTGTCCCGGGTGTTGGGCGGTGAAGGAATTGGCCTGTATCAGATGGCATTTCCCATCTATCTACTGGCCCTTAGTTTGTCAACCGCAGGCATACCGGTGGCAATATCGATCATAACGGCTGAAAAGGTAGCGTTTCAGGATTATCGGGGCGCTAACCGGGTGTTTTATCTTTCATTGGCAATGCTTTCTGTGACAGGCATTGTGCTAAGTATGTTAGTTTACTTTGGGGCCGGCTGGCTGATTGAATATCGGATTATTCGCGATCCCAGAGCATACTACTCCTTGTTGGCACTTGCGCCGGCTATTTTTTTAGTAACCTTGCTTTCCAGTTTTCGTGGGTATTTGCAGGGGTGGCAAAACATGACTCCCACTGCCGTGTCGCAAATTGTGGAACAGTTATTTCGCGTGGGAGCCATGCTGGTATTTGCCATTTTGCTATTGCCTCAGGGAATCGAGTATGCCGCTGGCGGTGCAAGCATGGGGGCCGGTGCCGGTGCGGCAGCAGGCCTATTTGTTTTGGTGTATTACTACTGGCGGCTGCGCCGAAAGTTTTCGCAGGAGAACCAATTGGAAACGGCACACTGCAAGCAGGAAGCGGCAGGCAGTATTGTGCGGCGTATTATAGTATTGGCATTGCCGGTTTCTTTTGCCAGTCTGATGCTGCCAATAGTGTCTAATTTAGATCTTTTGATTGTTCCTGTTCGCCTGGAGGTGGCTGGAAATACAGTAGAACAGGCAACAGAATTATTTGGTTATTTGACAGGTATGGGTGTGCCGTTGGTTAATCTTGCCACTATTATAACAGCTGCTTTAGCTACCAGTATTGTGCCGGCTGTATCTGAAGCCAAGGCGCTGGGGAATATCGGACAAGTTTGTGAACGGACAGCATCAGCCATGCGCCTCTCTAATATTGTTACAATTCCTGCTGTAGCCGGCCTATGGGTACTGGGAACGCCGATTGCGGATTTTGTGTATCATGCGCCACAAGCAGGCGAAGTGATAAAAGTTCTGGCGGTTGGGGTATATCTTTTAGGAATTCACCAAGTGACAACCGGGGTATTACAGGGTATGGGATATACGATATTGCCTGTTATCAATATGGGGATTGCTGCAGTTGTAAAAGTGCTGTTAAATTGGAATTTAACGGCTATTCCTAGTCTAGGAATATTGGGAGCTGGCTGGGCAACCAATGCTGATATTGGTGTTGCCGCTTTATTAAACTTATATTTTGTAGCTAAATATACCGGCCTCCGCATGGATTGGCAAGGTCTGTTAAAATGTACGGTGGCTGCCTGTATAATGGGAGTAAGCATTGATTTTATCTTTCTATTTATGGTCCAAAATGGGTTTGGCGAGGCAGTGTCGACATTTTTAGTCATGTGCTTAGCGGCGCTTATTTATGGAATTGTTCTTTTGCTGCTAGGCGGACTGACGGCGAATGATGTTAGCAGAATGCCGTTTTTGGGACCACGTTTATTGCATTTGTTTACGTATTTGGGAATATTTAGGAATGCTCATACAAAATAAGAACCTAACATGTGATCATTGCTGAGTTGCTGTATAGCCGACTATGCGTGCTAATGTTTTTACTCTGAGCGCATCAACACCGCTAAAATTAATATTTGGAATATAATAGGTTTCCAGTTCATCATGCAATTTTTTTGCTTCATGAATATAAGCACCGGCTTTGCCAAACAGCTCCCAGAAAGTGTTACGGTCATAGTCAGTTACTGATTCCAGCCGTAAAACAATATCGGTGTTAAGGCAATCATTCATGTCGATAATTTCTGTGGCATTGGTAAAAGTTTGGCTGTGTGGCGGTGTTGAGGTTATTAGTGCGGTATCTAAAGACGGAATCATAATATGTTCCAGCTTAAGAGGATCAAGCGGGCAGTAGAAAGCTTCAATATCCAATCCTTTGGCGACAGCGGTGTTGGCAACTGTCGCGAGCAGGGTTGCTTTGCCTGTTCCAGGAAGTCCGGTAATAATATAGCGTTTGGAGAAACCGTCACTGATTGAGTCAATATAATTTATCGGGCCAACAGGCGTAATCGCCGAGGCAAATAGTTTGCGCATTTTTCCATAACCGACGGTATTTATTCCGTTAAATAGTGTTGCCAAAAGGGTGGCAGCTTTTTGGTTGGCTGCATGGTAGTTCATGGCCTCATAATTGGCGGCTTCCCAATCGTCATAAACTGCTTTAGCGGCCTTGAGCATTCGGTAGGCACGTTGAAACCGCTTGCTGATTTCGTTGGTATAAGTGAAGATAGCTGTTTTATTATGAACCATTTTATCTTCATCCCAATATTCACCAAGGTTGAGAATTTCATCTACACAGCCAGGATGTTTAGGATCGACGATATGGGGAGCGGTGCCATCGATTAAGGCCACACCGAGTTTGGGAATGACCAGCCCGTCCAATGAGTGCGGGTCACTGGAACAATGATGATGTTCAACAGTATAACCATGTTCGGAGAGGGTTTGCCCGATTTTTTTCATAAATGTAGATTTGCCGACTCCCGGACCACCTTTTAAGAGAAAAATTCTTGTTGCATCGTTTGGTATTACATAATCATAATACGAGAAAAATCCCTGGGGGGTATTGCCGCCAGGGAACATGTGTCTGAGTTTTCCTCCGGCCATTCTCGTTCCTCCTTTTACAATTGTAGTTAGCAGTTCTCTACAATGTATGATGCATGTTGGGCGAGTATATCAGAATTTAATGGCAGGAGTAGGATTTTTATTTGAAGTGTAGAATAAAAATTACTTAACCTTTTTTCAAGGAGCAATTATGCGTAAAGAAATGTATGGGTATCTTGCCGTTATTGCAGCTGCCTGTATGTGGGGAGTTGGCGGTTCGGCGGCTAAAGCCTTGTTTAATCAGAATATCACGCCCTTTTTGTTAGTGAAAATCCGCCTAACGCTGGCGTTTTTTTTAATGCTTATCGGGCTGGTCTGCTATAATCGACGCATGCTGTTCATTCCACGCCGGGAGATTGTTTATTTTGCCATGCTGGGTGTTGGTGGGATGGCGTTACTAAACTTTTTTTATTTTTATACCATTAGTCTTATCAATGTAGCTACTGCTGTTTTTTTGCAGTATTTGGCTCCGGTATTTATCGCTGTCTATACCGTTGTATTTGAAAAGGAACCGCTGGGTATTAGGCGGGGAACGGCCATTGCTTTAGCAACAATGGGAGGACTGTTGATTATGCTGAACAACGGCGGGGGGATAGCAGTTAGTGCTATGGGGATTATGAGTGGTTTATTAGCCGCGTTATTTATGGCGTTTAATACCGTATATGGGCGACGGGCAGTACGCGACTATCATCCGCTGACAGCGGTAACGTATTCGTTTGGGTTCGCCGGACTATTTTGGTGGCTGGTATCACCGGATGCCTGGACGCCGGCAACAATTAATGCTGAAAATTGGTGGCTGTTTACTTATGTTGCCGTGTTTTCAACAGTGCTTCCTTTTTTGCTGTATTTTTTTGGTATACGCTTTTTATCTCCGACAAATGTAGGGGTTACTGCTTGTTTGGAGCCGGTAATTGCCGCTGTGGTCGCCTATGCATTTTTGGATGAAGTCATGGGCTGGATGCAAATGCTGGGAGGCCTTTTAGTAATTCTGGCGGTAATTGTTTTGCAAACCGGTACTAAGCGTGAAACGGCTATGGAAAAAGCAGAAGAAACGGTATAATTGGAGTGATTTTGATGCATATTGTATTAGTGGAGCCGGAAATTCCCGGTAATACAGGAAACATTGCCAGATTGTGTGCAGCTACCGGCTGTGAGCTCCATCTGGTAAAGCCTTTAGGATTTTCCATAGAAGATAAGTATTTAAAGCGAGCTGGACTGGATTATTGGGACTTGGTTAAAGTGCATGTACATGAAAACTTTGATGAAGTGCTGGAAAAGTATCCAGACCATACTTTTTATTTTAATACTACCAAAGCCCGTAAAAGGCACAGTGATATTTCCTATCGATCTGACGACTTGCTGGTTTTTGGCAAGGAAACTGCCGGATTACCGCAGGAATTGTTACAGGCCTATCCGGATAATTGTATTCGTATCCCGATGATAGAAGACGCACGCTCACTTAATCTGTCAAACGCAGCAGCTATTGTTGTATATGAAGCATTGCGGCAGCAGGAGTTTCCTGGATTAAGGTAGTCTTTAGGATGGTGATATTATGTATGCACAATTTGGGCCGGCAGGAAATCCGGATGCATTTTATGCAGCAGGGCGCAAAGCTTCGGCAGATATGCCAGAATGGCTGGCCGCCCAGGAACTGTTTGCTTATGAGTATCAATGCAGCCGCGGTGTTACTATTAAGCAGTCTACAGCAGAACTAATTGGACAAAAAGCCGCACAATACAATATTAAGCTTAGCATTCATGCGCCGTATTATATTAGCTTAGCTACTGAAGATGAGACTACAGCCGCTAACACTGAGCGGCATTTTTTGCGGTCATTGGAAGTTGCTTTATGGATGGGGGCTGACCGAATTGTATTTCATATCGGCGGTCCTGGTAAAGGAATAGACAGGCGTCAGGCGATGGAGCGAGCTAAACGTTTACTGGCAAAAATTCTGGAAAAAGCCGAGCTGCAGGGATTGACAGGACCAAAGCTGTTAGCGGAAACTATGGGTAAACAAAATCAATTGGGTTCACTTGATGAAGTGCTTGAATTATGCAGACTGGATTCACGGGTTAGGCCAGCAGTTGATTTTGGGCACATGCATGCTGTGACTGGCGGCCAGTACATTACCAGCACAGAATTTGCTGCCGTATTTGCTAGAATTGGTGAGGAATTAGGAGCAGACGTTGCTCAAAATCTGCATATTCATTTTAGCCCGATTGAGTTTACCAAGGCTGGAGAAAAACGGCATTGGAGTTTTGGCGATCCTTTCGGACCGCCGCATGAGCCGCTCTTGGATATTATAGCGACTCACGGCTATACTCCCAGGATAATCTGCGAGTCAGCAGGCACACAGGCCAAAGATGCCAAAATCATGCAGGATTTTTATTTAGGTCTGTTGAAAAAAGATTTTTAGCGTATACATACTAGTAATAAAGCATAAAATAGATGGTGAACTGGAGGAAGCATTGTGATTGTTCATGATAAAGCCCATGAGTTAGGGAGAACGCTGAGAAGTTCTGAGGAGTATCAGGCTTTTTTGGCTGCTAAGAAAAAGCTTGACGGTGAGCAGGCAAGCAAAACTATGGTGCAGGATTTTTTTAAGAAAAAACTGGCTGCCGAGTATGAACTCATGGCTGGAAATCCTGAAGACAAAGAAAAGTCTCAGGAACTGCAAAAAATGTATGAACTTATTGTTCTTAATACTACCGCAAGAGATTTTATTCATGCGCATATGCGTTTTCAGCAGTTAGCTGCTGATGTTTATAAAATAATTGGCGATGCGGTCGCCGAAGGAATGGATTTATTTGGTAAAGAGTAATATGTTAATTTCTAAATCTGTAAATTTTGCTGCTGAACTGGAGAAAGCTGTTCCGGCACAGCGCTTACTGATAGATGAACCTATGTCCAAACATACTACCTTTCGGATTGGCGGTCCTGCTGATTATTTTGTGTTGCCTGAGACTGTTCAAGAGGTAGCAGATGTTCTGCATATCGCCAAACAGTTTGCTGTACCTGTTACTGTGCTCGGGAATGGTTCTAATGTGTTGGTATTAGATCGCGGAATTCGCGGCTTGGTTCTAAAATTCGGGCCTGAGATGGCTAATATCCGGCATAGCGGCAATACTGTATTTGCGGGTGCCGGTGCACTCTTGGCCAATGTATCGCGGTATGCAGCGCAATATGATCTGACTGGCTTTGAATTTGCTATTGGCATTCCCGGCAGTATCGGTGGTGCGGTATTTATGAATGCCGGCGCTTATGATGGCGACATGAGCCAAGTAGTGCAAGCGGTCACTGCTGTATGCCAGGACGGCGGAGTAAAACGGTTTGAACGGGAAGCACTAAATTTTGGTTATCGCCATAGTGTATTTCAGGAAACTGGCTGCCTCATCTGTGAAGTGGAATTAGCGCTGGAAAAGGGCATTAACACCTCAATTCGCGGGCGGCTGGACGATTATACCGAGAAGCGTCAGACAAAACAACCGATTGAGATGCCTAGTGCGGGCAGTACCTTTAAACGCCCACAAGGCCATTTTGCCGGAACACTAATTGAGAAAGCAGGCTTAAAAGGCGTTAGTGTTGGCGGTGCGCAAGTTTCAACCAAACATGCCGGCTTCATTATTAATGCAGGTGATGCAACCGCCCAGGATGTTCTGGCGTTAATTTGCAAAGTGCAGGATAGTGTGTATAAGCAGTTTGGTGTTTCTCTCCATCCTGAAGTTCGGATATTGGGGGACGCATAACAGTATAGCAACTATTGTCAAGAAGACCGGGAGCAAATTACTCCCGGTTTTACTATTGTGTTGCAGGTATAAGGTGACAGAATGTAGAATTCAGAATTATATAGCATAATCAGCACAGTAACCAAAAAGGAGATGAGCCAATGCATTTAACATTTTTAGGTGCCGCCGGCATGGTAACAGGATCCTCTTACTTATTGGAAATTGGCAATAAGAAATTTTTAATTGATTGTGGCATGTTTCAGGGATCAAAATCGATTACTGCACTGAACAGACGCCCGTTTCTCTTTAATCCGGGAGAGCTTGAGGCTGTGTTTTTAACCCATGCGCATATAGATCATAGCGGCTTGTTGCCACGTTTGTGCAAATCAGGTTTTAAAGGCGCTATTTACGCGACCAAAGCAACTGCGGAATTATCGAGTATTATGCTACCTGACAGCGCTCATATTCAAGAGTTTGACGCGGAAGTTTCTAATCGTAAAGGGCAGCGGGCCGGACGCAAGCCGGTTGAGCCACTGTATACGGTTGATGACGCATATAGTTGTTTGCAGCAGTTTTCGCCTCAGCCATATGACATGACGGTAAAAATATCTGATGAGGTAACCGTTAGTTTCAGGGATGCCGGTCATATACTGGGTTCATCCATGATAGAAGTAATGGCAACAGAAAATGGCGAGACAACCAAAATTGTGTTTTCCGGTGATTTGGGTCAGCCTGATCAACCCATTATCCGCAATCCGGCTATAATTGAACAGGCCGATTATCTTGTACTTGAATCAACTTATGGAGACCGAATCCATGATCCCAGTGATCCTATTGAAAAGCTGGCTCAATATATTAATGAGACGGTAGAGCGGGGCGGCAATGTTGTAATCCCTTCCTTTGCAGTGGGACGCACCCAAACGCTCCTTTATAATTTGCATTTATTATTAAAAGAGGGTTTAATTCCGAAGATCCCGGTAATTGTTGATAGTCCGCTGGCTATTGCGGCAACTGAGATTTTCTTGAAAAATTCACAGGAATATGATGCAGAAGCGTATGATTTACTATATAAAGACCAGGGCCAACCTTTGCAGTTTCCACAGCTGATGGTTGCCAAAACCGCAGAGGAATCCAAAGCCATTAATAATCTGGATCGTCCTGCCATTATTATTTCGGCAAGCGGCATGGCTGATGCCGGCCGTATCCTCCATCATCTCAAGCATAATTTGTGGCGTCCGGAAAGTACCATACTGTTTGTCGGTTATCAAGCAGAAGGCAGTTTAGGGCGGCGGTTATTGGAGGGCTTTAAAAAAGTGCGGATAATGGGTGAAGAAATCAGTGTTAAGGCTACAATTGCCAATCTGGAAGGTTTTTCTGCCCATGCCGACAAAGAGCAACTGGTTAATTGGTTGCGTAATTTTAAGAACAAACCTGCTAATATTTTTATTGTTCATGGTGAAAAGGAAATGGCAGAGCCATTTTCTGCACTGCTTGCCGAACAGTTTGCTATTCCGTCCTATATTCCTAAGTATGGCGATGCTGTCAGTATAAACGGTCGCAAATGGCAGATTGAACCCTCTGCCATTACCACCTTTGAACCTGCTGTACAGCAGCTTAGAGAATATCTTGATGAAATGGAACGCGAGTATCAGCAATTTAGAGCCAAAATGGAGGAACTGGTGCTTATCAACAACGGCAAACTTCCGGATGTGCTTAAACGGGTTGAAAAAGTACGGAAATTTATCAAAAAAACACTTACTGATTTATGGTCGTAAATGAAAATGCAATAAATTTAATTTGACATATGGCATGTGGTATAATATAGTGAAATGTGCATGACACTACAGAAGGGTGCAATAACAGCATCCTTTTGCTTATTATAGGGGAGGCTATTATTTTAATGGAACGCAGTGACTTACGTAATATTGCAATTATTGCCCACGTTGACCATGGCAAAACAACTTTGGTTGATGCTATGCTTAAACAAAGCGGCGTTTTCCGTGCTAATGAGCATGTTGCTGAACGCGTTATGGACTCAAATGATTTGGAACGCGAGCGGGGCATCACCATTTTATCCAAAAACACATCGGTAATGTATAATAATGTAAAAATTAATATTGTTGATACGCCAGGCCACGCGGATTTTGGCGGCGAGGTTGAGCGGGTACTGAACATGGTTGACGGTGTACTGCTCTTGGTAGACGCTTTTGAAGGGCCGATGCCGCAAACCAAATATGTATTGCGCAAGGCTTTAGAACAAAAGCTTAAACCAATTGTTGTTATTAATAAAATTGACCGTGCAGATCAGCGGGTTGAAGATGTTCTTGATGAAGTTTTGGAGTTATTTATTGAATTGGATGCTAACGATGATCAGCTCGATTTCCCGGTTATTTATGCAGCAGCGCGTGCTGGTATTGCCAAAATGGCCATGGCTGATGACAGCGACAATTTGCAACCGTTATTTGAAGCTATTGAAAAGACTATACCTGCACCAAAAGGTGATACTGACGGCCCACTCCAGGTTATGATTACAACCTTGGATTATGATGATTATGTCGGACGGATTGCTATTGGCCGGGTTGTGCGGGGACGAATCAAAAGCGGACAGAATGTCACACTGGTTAATGGTGAAGACCAAACCAAGGGTAAAATCGGTAAATTATATACATATGAAGGCCTAAAGCGTACTGAGGTTCAGGAAGCTGCCCTCGGAGACATTATTGCCATGGTTGGTCTTGACTCGATTAATATTGGTGATACGGTTGCTGATACCGAGAATCCGGAAGCTCTGCCTGCCATTAGAATTGATGAACCGACACTGGCTATGACTTTCTCAGTAAACACCAGTCCGTTCGCCGGGAGAGAAGGACAATATGTCACTTCGCGCCATATTCGTGACAGGCTGTTTAGAGAAGCAGAAACCAATGTTAGTTTGCGGGTAACAGAAACCGATAGTCCGGACTCTTTTGTGGTAGCCGGACGGGGTGAACTGCATCTGTCAATTCTTATTGAGACTATGCGCCGCGAAGGCTACGAATTGCAAATTGGCAAACCGCAGGTAATTTATAAAGAAATCAATGGCAAGCGCTGCGAGCCAATGGAATTCTTGACAATTGATGTGCCGCAGGAATTCATGGGAGCGGTAATGGAAAGTCTGGGTACCAGACGCGCTGAACTTGTCAATATGATTGAATTGGCCGGTTATTTGCGTATGGAATTCATCGTTCCGGCGCGGGGCTTGATTGGTTTTAGATCAGGCTTTTTGACAAATACCAAAGGAAATGGCATTATGCATCATGTTTTCCATGGATATGTGCCATATAAAGGCGATATTCCCGGCCGTACCCGTGGAGCGCTGGTAGCGTTCGAACAAGGGGAAACAACCGGTTATGGCATTAATAGTATCCAAGACAGAGGCATTATGTTTATCGTGCCCGGACAACCGGTATATGAAGGCATGATTATCGGCGAGAATGCCAGAGAAATGGATATGGATGTCAACCCTTGCAAGAAAAAACATGTTACTAATATGCGGGCAAGCGGAACTGATGATGGTATCCGCTTAACACCGCCGCGGATTTTGAGTTTGGAACAGGCGCTTGAATACATTAATGACGATGAGGCTGTAGAAGTCACACCGCAAAGTATTCGCCTGCGTAAAACAACCTTAGACCGACATATTCGCGGACGTGAACGCAAACAAGATTCCCAGCAGTAGTAGAATCGGCAGCTAGTGGTGAAGCATGTCAGCAACAAGGGAAATATAGTAGTGCTAAAGTCCCGGTTTTTTAGGAAATTTCGCCTTGTTTTGCTAATAATGTAAAAATTCGTTCTCCTTAAGCAGGAACTTTATAAAATATGTCGAATAGAACCAGCAACGAGTTATCGATTTTCTGAGGAGGCGTTTACCAATGGCGCTTGGCTTAATGGATAAATTAGCAAATTTTTTAATACCCCTGGAAGAGGAAATGGCAGCGCCGGAAAAATTGGAGACCTCTGCTGCGAAAGAAGTACCTGTGCAGGAGACTGAGCGTCGTCCTAAACTCAAAGTGCACAGTCAACCAACAGGTAATTTTAAAGTTTTTGTCGACTTGCCAACTTCTTTCGATGATGTGCAGAAGTATGCCGACAATCTTAAAAACAATGTGGCTGTTATTGTTAATTACCAGCAGGTTGATGCCGCCACGCAGCAACGCATGGGCGACTTTTTAAATGGAGTATGCTATGTTTTGGGTGGCAGTGTTCAACGGATTTCTGAGCAGGTAATAATGTATACTTTTGCTGCTATTGAAGTGGATAAAAAGATCTTTGCTTATTCTGTGCCAACCTATGTGCGGGTAAAGAATGAAATGTAATTAAAGTAATGAACAAAGAAGCTGTTTGCCTATTGGTAAATAGCTTCTTTTAGTTTTTGTATTGTAAGTTACTTATAATACGAAACTCTACGTCATATATATTTCAGTAAGCACACTGTAACAAACTATAGAATCGATTAGAGAGGATGGAGTTTGATGACAAGATTTAATAATAGAACAAGTAAATTTGGTTCCTATTTAAGTTTAGTTATGCTCAGCGCCATGCTAATTTTCTTTGCCGCCAACATACCATTATTTAGCGACGCAGCTGGTGGACTGGGTTTTGCCGGTATTTGGTTTGCTGTTGCTACAATCGTGTTTATGTCCCATATAATTCGCATAATGCCTGAACGCCAGCAATCATTACTAGTAATGACTTCAGGACACAAAGATGCCCGTACCCGAAAGCATGCTCCCAGGGTACGGGCTGTGCGTGGTTAATTTAGCCGGTTTTATTCTAACATACTTTTCCAGGATTGAGTAAATTCTTAGGGTCAAAAGCTTGCTTGATGTTGCGTAATAAGTCAATGTGTTCAATACCTAATGAACACGCTAAATAGGGCTGTTTGGCATGGCCGATACCATGTTCTCCTGAAACTTGTCCGCCAAGAGTTGTGGCTTTGTCGTACATGATTTGCATTGCTTCTTCCCGCTTATTTTCCCATATTTCTTGGGAAAGGTCATCACGCAGCACATAGATATGCAGGTTGCCATCGCCGGCATGACCGAAACTTTGGATACGAATGTTTAGTTTGGCCTGCAGATCGCGGGCGAATTTTACAAATTCAGCAACTTTGTTGCGGGGGACAACTACATCACATTCGTCGATTTCAGTAGTGGAGGCTTTGATTGCTTCCAGAAAAGCGCCTCTGGCTGACCAAATAGCTTGCTGCCTTTCCGGTGTGTTAGAAATAAAGACATCATGGGCGCCGGCCTCAAGGCAGATATGGGCGACCGATTCATAGGCTTTTTCTAATTCCTCGCTGCTGTTGCCGTCAAAGGTAAGCAGTAAATAGGCATTGGCTGAGGTATCAGGGAATTTTTTTCCCAAGAATTCTTCCGCAGCCAGAATAACTTCCCGCTCCATAAACTCAATAGCAGTGGGAATGTTTTTTGATTTTATTATTTTGGGTACAGTTTCAATTGCCTGATCCAGGTTAGGAAAGGGAACCAGTAAGCTCAACACTTTTTTAGGAAGAGGCAAAAGGCGTAAGATGGCTTTGGTAACAAAACCTAATGTACCTTCTGAGCCAACAATCAGGTCTTTAAGGCTATATCCGGAGCTGTTTTTGACATTCTTGCCGCCTACCTGAATGATTTCACCATGGGGCAGTACGACTTCAAGACCGCGGACATAGTCGCGGGTAACACCGTATTTGACAGCACGCATGCCGCCGGCGTTTGTACTGATATTGCCGCCAATTGTGGCGCTTTTTTCGCCGGGATCAGGAGGATAAAAGAAGTCCTGTTTTTCAACATAGGCTGACAGTTCCATAAGCAGTACACCTGGTTCTACCGTTATTGTCAGATTTTCCTCATCAAGCTCCAGAATTTTGTTCATACGAATTGTGCTAAGCATAATTCCGCCATGTAAGGCAATCGAGCCGCCTACCAGGCCTGTGCCCTGGCCGCGTGGAGTGACCGGAATGTTATTATCATAGGCATATTTCATGATTGTTGCTATCTCTTCTGTTGTCAGCACTTCAACAACAACTTCCGGGTAACTTCTGGTTGTGCTCAACTCGTCACGGCTATAGGTTTCCGGCATTGTTTGGCCGGTAAGTACACGATCACCGCAAAGTGAAACGAGAAAATTAATATCTTTTTCATCAATCTTTTTGTAATTCACATTACCAGCTCCTAATAATTATATTTAATAGAAATTTACACTTGGTGAATATTTTCGAGATTTTCGGTTAGCTGAGGAATAATTTCGAAGATATCACCGATAATTCCGTAGTGGGCGATATTGAAGATAGGAGCATGTTCATCTTTATTGATAGCGACAATTACATCGGCTTTATCCATACCGGCAACAAACTGAATGGCACCTGATACGCCACAGGTAATAAGCAGTTTGGGTTTAACTGTTCGGCCGCTTAAACCGATTTGCAGTCTGGCATCAGCCAAGCCGCTCTCAATCAGCGGCCTGGTTACGGCTACCATGCCGCCAAGCAAGTCGGCCAGCTTTGTTACCATATCTAACTCTTTTTGATTTTTGATGGCTTTGCCGGCAACAATAAGTACTTCCGCATCTTCAATGCTGCGGACTTTTTCTTTGTTTTTTAAAGCCAGGACGGTAATCCGGGACTGCAGGGCTTGTGCACTAAGGTTGCACGGTGTCAGCTTGCCGGTAGGCTGTGATATTTTTTCCGGGGCAGAAAATACTTTGTAGCGAACTGTGGCAAACTGAGGGCGATGGTTAGGCGTATAGATATGAGCCATAATATTGCCGCCAAAAGCCGGACGAATTTGGGCTAAATCGGTATCTTCGGCCACATCCAGCACGGTGCAGTCGGCTGTCAGACCAGTGCCAAAGCGGGCGGCAACACGGGGGGCCAGGGACCGTCCGACGTTAGTACTGCCTACCAAGATAATACTGGGTTTGTGATTGTTGATAAAATCTTCAAAGACAGCGGTATAGGGTTCAATTCTAAAGTCTTGCAGTTCAGAGTCATCATAAAGGAAAACTTCGTCGACGCCATAAGCTAATAACTTATGGGCGGTTTCGGTGATTTTATGACCGGCAAACAGGCAATAGACTGGATGATTTATTTTAGCGGCTAATTCTTTTGCTTTGCCGATCAATTCATAGGTAACCGGGTGGATGTGTCCATGGGTATGGTCAACATATACGGTGATGCCACGCCATAAACTTTTATCAATTTGTTCAACCTGTTCTTCTACACAGGTAAAAATTCCTTCAGGTCCTTTTTTAACACAAAGGTTACACATTTTGCAGGCGGCATTAATAGAGAGGTAATTATTATCATATTCAATGGCGCCAAATGGACAAATTTTTATTAAATCATCCGGATTGGTAATAAGGTCTTGATTAATTACAATTTTAGCCATTTTAATCCTCCTGCAGCAGCTTTAATTCATGGATTTTGGCTGCGAGTTTTTTTGCTAATTCATCAGAGGTTCCCTTCCAAAGCTCCCTGTCGGCATTGGCTTCCGGGGTAAAAATGCGCAATACTCTGGTGGGAGAACCGTTAAGTCCGTAGTTGCGTTCGTCTTTGTCGGCAAAGTCAGCTAACCCATAGAAGGGGATAGCGCGGTCACGCGTTTGTAATTTTAATTTAAACGAGGGCAGGCGCGGCTGATATATTTCTTTTTCAACAGTAATCAGGCAGGGAAATAAAACCTCAACCGTTTCCACGGTAGTAGTCATATCCATCTCCACAATAATGGAATGGTCTTTAACTTCAAGAATGCGGCGCACATAAGCCACATGAGGGATATTCAAAAACTCGGCTAATTCAGGACCGACCTGAGCGGTATCACCGTCTGTGGTCTGTTTACCGCAAATTATGAGGTCAAAATCCCCCAGTTTTCGCAGGCCCTGGGACAAAGTATAGGAAGTTGCCAGTACATCGGCACCGGCGAATTTTCTATCTGTCAGTAACGCGCCGCCGTCAGCTCCCATCATAAAGGCTTCCTGAATGATTACCGAGGATTGAGGCGGGCCCATGCTTACTACTTGCACAGTTGCACCTGTTTGTTCCTTAATCTTAAGTGCGGTTTCTACGGCGTATAAGTCATAGGGGTTCATTTTGGAATCTACCCCTTCACGTTTTAATACACCTGTTTCTTTGTCAATTTCTACTTCGGTAGTGCCGGGAACTTGTTTTATACATACCGCGATCTGCAAAAATAAAACCTCCTTATAAATAACTGTTAAGATATGTACATCAATATTATTGAGAGATAAGAGTTAGGTTATAACTAATTGTTTGAAAAATAAAAAAACATGCTTAAAATAGTTAAGATCAACTAAACCTTATGCCGGAATAAAATCAGGCAAAGTTTAGTTGATCCTTTCCAGGAAGTCGGCGCTCATAGTACTGAGGTTAAGGTAGAGTAGACAACACATCAGCTAAATTATTTAACAAGCTGTCCAGATCTTCCGTGGTAATTACCAGCGGAGGCTGGAAGGCCATGACATTGCGGTCAGGTCCGTTTTTGCCAAATAAGAAGCCGCGGTCTTTCATTTGCTCCAAAATACTGTCAAGCTGCTGCGCTGCCGGTGACTTATCAGGGTTTACCAGTTCGGCGCCAAGCATTAAGCCATGGCCGCGAATATCGGCGATAAGCGGATGCTTTTTTTGTAATTCGGTCAGGCCGCGTCTTAAGTACTCGCCCAACTCGGCAGCACGGGCGGGTAAGTTGTATTTGCTAATTACATCAAGGGTAGCCAAAGCAGCGGCTGAGGTTACCGGATTGCCGCCAAGCGTGGAAGCTCCTGGGCGGGTATAGGTGTCGGCAATTTCGGGACGGGAGGTAAAGGCACCAACCGGAACCCCGTTGCCAAGGGCTTTCGCCATTGTCATGATATCAGGCTCCACACCATAGTGTTCAATGGCGAACATTTTGCCGGTGCGGCCAAACCCTGTCTGGACTTCGTCAATAATAAGCAGAATCTTGTATTTATCAAGAATTTCTTTGACACGTTTGAAGTAGCCGGGCGGCGGGGTAATGATTCCGCCATTGCCTTGAATGGGTTCGGCAATAAGCGCTGCGACCTGACCGGAAGTAACGGTTTTTATTACTGTCTCGATTTCGTTGGCACAGGCCAGATCGCATTCAGGATGGGTTTTGCCGTACGGACAGCGATAACAATAGGCATTCGGAGCAAAACTGATGCCGCCAACCGGACTGGTATCGGTGCGCCACATGGACAGGCCGGTAAGGCTCATGGTCAGCTTGGTGCGGCCGTGCAGACCCTGGCGCAAACTGATAAACTCCTGTTTGCCGGTGTAAATAGAGGCAAGCAAGGCTGCACCCTCGTTAGCTTCAGTGCCGCTTGAACAAAAGAAGGTCTTTTGCAGCCGGCCAGGTGTTATCTGGGCCAGTCGTTCAGCAAGATTGACAATATTTTCTGTAAGATAAATTGTGCAGGTATGCTGCAACGTAGTTACCTGGTCGCAGATTGCCTTGGTAATCTCGGGGTGGCAGTGACCGCAATTAACAACAGACACGCCGGCAAAACAGTCCAGATACCGTTTGCCAGTATGATCATATAAATACTGCATTTCACCTTTAACCAGCTGCATCGGTTCATTGTAAAAATGATAGACACAAGGGATGATGTAATCTTTCTTTTTTTGAAGTATTTCGATAGGGCCAAGGTATTGGCCACTATTACTTCTGGTCATGATGTTCACCTCCAGTTGCAAATTACCGTGATATTCGGTAGCGGAAGGCGCCAATACCTAAGGGGCGAGGACTGTCTGCTGCTAGTTTGTCAAGACAGGTCTTGTCAAAGGTATAGGTTTTGCCGGTAGTTAGCTTATCAAGTTCTGCGCGGTAAAGCGCCGTAATTTTGCCGACAAGCTCTGGCGTGTAATGCTGGCCTTCAATCCGATAATGTGTGATGCCTGCATATAAAAGTGCGGGCAGATGAGGCAGCAGGCACAAATCCTTAGCAAATAAAATATGGTTGCGGCAGTATTGGTCAATTACCAGGTCATGCCGTTCGCCGGCGCTGTCCATAAGCGAGTAATGCTTATCTGTGCATAAATGATGACAAGGATAGGCGGCTGTTCCTTCTAGTACCGCTGAGGGTACGCAGTGATCAAGAACCATGGCTTCAATCCCGCCGTGGACAATCATTTCTAGCGATAATGGGCTGTTTTTGGCTAGTTCGGCGATTTGTTCATAGGTGGCTTCCAGTGAAAGGGTAGCTTTTACAGCGCCGTTATTTTTTAGCCAAGTAGCGGTAAGGTGATTAAAGAGATTCAGGGAAAAGTCGGTCTGAATAGGTATGGTTACAGTTTGGTGTGCCAACCGCAGCATCCCGCTGTTTGAAACCATCAGGCCATGTGGCTTTATAGTTTCCAGGCTTTTGAGAAATTGTTCGGATTCACCGATTTCACGTTCCATAGTAATGCGCGGGGTGGTAACAACGACCTTGGCTTGGTACTTGTCTGCCAGACTGACAGCAGCCTGCAGGTCGATGAGCGACCAAGGCTTATGAGGTTTAAAAGCTTCGCCGCCAATATAAGCAACTGTCGCACCATTTTCCAGAGCGCTTGCCAAAGATTCCTGGCAGGCTACGCGCACCGCTAGTTGCGGTCGGGGGCGTGCAGCAGATGCCTCAAGGGAACTTGTGGCGATTACAGGTATGGATGTCGCTGTCGCAACATCAGCTTCTTTGACAGCCTGGCTAAAAAACCTTGGTTCGCGTTCTCCGGTATAACCAATAGAACTGGCACCCGGATTGCCAAGGGCATAGCAGGTAGAGAAGTCGCGAGAACGATAATCGGACAGTTCTTGCCAGTCATCCATATCAAAAGTATAGCCTGTCGGATCGGCAATATAACGGTCAATGGCGCGGCGATATACTTTGACAATTCGGCTGACAAAATCGGCAGTCCGCATTCGACCTTCAATTTTGAAAGAACAGACTCCAGCTTGGATTAACTGCGGCAGGGCGCTGTACATGCACATGTCCTTGACAGCCAGTTTGTAGGGCCCGGGATCGTTGGCGGTCATAGCTTGACCGGTGGCAGAGTCTATCAATTGATAGGGCCAGCGGCAGGGCTTCAGACAGCGGCCGCGGTTGGAACTTTGACCAAACACAACGCCGGAATGATAACATTGGCCGCTATGGGCCACACACATATCGCCGTGGATAAAGTATTCCAGTTCAATACCGGTACGTTCCTTGAGCAGGGTAAGCTGTGTCAGTGTCAATTCGCGATTGGCAACCACCCGGGTAATGCCGTATTCCATAAGTGCTTTAATAGCATGCTCATTATGGGTGTTCATCATTACTGAGGCGTGCAGCGGCACCGTGAGGTTCATTTCTCTGGCCAGTTGTAAAATAGCCAAATCCTGAACAATCAGTGAATCAGGCTGAATCTCATTTAATAATTTGAGGTAATCGCGCATACCGGGAAGTTCCCGGTCACTGATCAGGTTGTTGACAGTAACATACAGGCGGACATTGTGCTTATGAGCATATTTCACGGCCTGTGCCAGTTTTTCGTCATCAAAATTGGTATCTGTGCGGTGAAGGCGCATGTTAAAGCGCTTGCCGCCAAGATAAACCGCATCGGCGCCGGCAGCAACGGCGGCTTCCAACACATCCCAAGTGCCGACAGGGGCTAACAGTTCAACCGATTGAGGGGTTAACAGCATGTAGTTCACTCCAAGTTTAAAGAATATTACTCAAAAACTTCGGCCGCCTTTTTAAGTAGTGCAGGCGGCAGTTCAATACCTAAATTAGCGGCTGCAAACGAATTAAGCTGAATCTCGGGGTTGTCAACAATACCGACAGGAATATTGCCAGGCTGGGCGCCGGCAAGAATCTGGGCTGCTTTAGCGGCACAGGCGCGACCCAGCTCATAATGATTAGAAACCAGCGCTCCTAGTGCTCCAGACGGAACATTAGGGGCATGGGAAGTTATAAGCGGCAAGTTTGCAGCTTCAGCATAATAGGCCACACTGGCAAAGTTTTCTTCAATGATCCGGCCAATAGGCAGAAACAGCGCATCAAGCTCTGGGATCAGTCTGTCAGGTAAGGAGGATAACTCTTCCGGTTTAGCTATTGGCAGGTCAACAAGTGTAAAGGCAGTTTGCGCCGCCTGTTTAAAGTTGTTTACCTCAAGCAGGGCATTACTGTCAGCACTGTGATATAAAATGCCGATTGTCTTGGCCGCCGGTAAAAGTTCCTGAATAAATGCCGTTTTGGCGGCAGCCGGAACCATGCCGGCGACACCGGTGGCTTTGCCGCCAGGCTTATCCATGCTTTTGGCTAGGCCGGCACCGACCGGATCAAATACCGGTGTGAATACTACCGGTATGGTACCTGGTAATTGAACAGCCGCTTGGGCGGCAGGCGTCGAACAGGCGAAAATTAACGCTGCCTGTTGATGTGCCAGTTTTTCAGCCAATTGTGGTAAATCGTTTACTGCGCCGTCAGCATTTACATAATGAAACTCGGCAGACACTCCTGATTCAGACAGTCCGGCTTTAAAGCCGCGTACTGCATCGTCAAGGTTTTGAGTTAGTTGTAAAATACCAATATGATGCAAGTGGACAACACCTCTGGTTATTTTTTTAATACAATTTCCACACTGAAGAGATGAATACCTGCCCCAAAACTGTAATTTTGTTTACTATTTCCCATAGTGGCGCAGTCGTGGTAAACTAAGAGAATAATAGTTTGCACACCGGAGGGTATGTTGATCTTATGTTTGTTCACCTTCATAATCATACAGAATACAGCTTATTAGACGGTGCCGGGAGGATTGTCGACCTGGTAAGCCGAGCTAAAGAAATGGGAATGCCGGCCGTGGCAGTGACTGACCATGGCACAATGTATGGAATTATTGATTTTTATAAACAAGCCAAAAAGCAGGGCATAAAGCCTATTATTGGCTGCGAAGTATATGTGGCGCCGCGTTCACGGTTTGAAAAAGTTGCTGTTGAAGGGGAAGCCTATTACCACTTGGTTTTACTGGCAGCCAATGATCAGGGCTATCGTAATCTAATTGAACTGGTGTCACGCGGGTATAGCGAAGGATTTTACTATAAGCCTCGTATTGACCGGGAGATACTGCGCAGTTATAGCGAAGGAATTATTGGGTTAAGCGCCTGTATTGCCGGTGAGATACCGGCGGCCATTTTGCGGGGCGATATTGACGGAGCCGAAGCTTTGGCCAGTGAATACAAGGATATTTTTGGCCCTGATAACTTTTATATTGAGCTGCAGGATCATGGCATGCCCGAAGAAAAACAGGCTAACCAGCAGTTGGTTAAAATCGCACGCAAGCTGGGATTAGGCCTTGTTGCCACAAATGATGCCCATTATATAAATAAACAGGATGCGGAATGTCATGATGTCCTGCTTTGCATTCAAACAGGCAAGACAGTCGACGAACCTGGAAGAATGCGGTTTCCGGGTGATGATTTTTACTTAAAATCGTCAGAAGAAATGGCCGGATTGTTTGCGGAATATCCTGAAGCACTGGCAAATACCGTTAAAATTGCCGAACGCTGCGAAGTCACCTTTAATTTTGATGTCTTATATCTGCCAGATTTCCCGACACCGGACGGAACCAGTGATGAAGAATATCTGACCCAGCTATGTCAAAAGGCGCTTTCCTGGCGGTATTCAGAGATAACACCGGAGATAACGGAACGGCTAGAGTATGAACTGGCAGTAATCAAAAAAATGGGCTATCCCAGCTATTTTCTGATTGTCTGGGATTTTGTAAACTATTCCCGGACAAAGTCGATCCCGGTAGGACCAGGCAGGGGATCGGCCGCAGGCAGTATTGTTGCTTATTTATTAGGTATTACCAGTATTGACCCGCTTAAGTATGGTTTGCTGTTTGAACGCTTTTTAAATCCTGAACGTGTGTCGATGCCTGATATTGATATTGATTTTTGTTATGAGCGCCGCGGCGAAATTATCGAATATGTTGTGTCCCGTTATGGCAGTGACCGGGTAGCCCAAATTATTACCTTTGGTACTATGGCAGCGCGAGCGGCTATTCGCGATGTCGGCCGGGCACTGAATATGTCTTATAGTGATGTTGACCGGATTGCCAAGCTGGTGCCGGCAGAACTGGGCATTACTTTGAAAAAGGCATTAACGGCCAACCAGGAATTAAAGGGTTTATATGATACGGATGAAGCGGTTAAAAAATTGGTTGACCTGGCCATGGCGGTGGAAGGACTGCCACGGCATGCTTCTACTCATGCTGCCGGTGTCGTTATTGCCAAAGAGCCGTTAACACACTTTGCGCCCTTGCAGCTTTCCAATGAGGGCTTTCTTGTCACCCAATATGATAAAGACCGGATTGAAGAAATAGGTCTTTTAAAGATGGATCTTTTAGGACTTAGAACACTGACTGTCATTGGGGATGCGCTGGCGCTTATTAAGGAAAATCGGGGTCTTGAGATTGATATAGAACAAATTCCGCTGGAGGATGCCAAAACTTGTGCGATGCTGTCAAGCGGCGACACTTCCGGCGTATTTCAGATGGAATCAAGCGGCATGACCAATTTGGTAAGGGATTTAAAGCCTGAACGGTTTGACGATTTGATCCCGCTGGTGGCACTTTACCGGCCAGGCCCGCTGGGCAGCGGTATGGTATCTGATTTTATTGACGGTCGCCATGAGAAAAAAGAAGTTTCCTATCTGCACCCACTACTAGAGCCTATTTTAAAAGATACCTTTGGCGTTATTTTGTACCAGGAACAGGTTATGCAGATTGCCTCAACGTTGGCAGGCTTTACGCTGGGACAAGCCGATTTGCTCAGGCGTGCTATGGGTAAGAAAAAACATGAAGTACTGGCCGCGCAGCGCGAAACTTTCCTAAAAGGGGCTGCTGAGCGGGGAATTGATGCCAAACTAGCTCATGATGTGTTTGAACTTATGACCCATTTTGCCGATTATGGTTTTAATAAATCCCATAGTGCGGCGTACGCCCTTGTTGCTTATCAGACAGCATATCTAAAGGCGCATTATCCTCAGGAATTTTATGCTGCCTTGCTGACAAGTGTCATGGGTGCAAGTGATAAGATTGGTTATTATATTGAAGAATGCCGCCGCCGGGGGATTGCGGTATTGCCGCCTGATATTAATGCCAGCGGCCGGGCTTTTTCTGTTGATAACGGTGCCATTCGCTTTGGTTTGGCAGGCGTAAAAAATGCTGGCGACAATGCGCTGGAAAGCATCACGACAGCCCGCAGGCAAGATGGCAAATTTACGTCGCTTGTTGATTTTTGCTCGCGTGTCGATATGCGCTTGGTCAACAAGCGCGTAATCGAGAGTTTGATAAAATGCGGTGCATTTGACTCTCTCCAGGCAAAGCGGTCGCAGTTTTTGGAAGTGTTGGAACAGGCCGTGGAAGTAGCTGCCTGCCGGCAAAAGGACGCGGCAAGCGGTCAATTAGGGTTATTTGGCGAAGAAACATTGGAATGTGTGAATGATGTAGTGCTGCCTGACATACCTGAGCTGCCGCAGGAACAGCTATTGGCGCTGGAAAAAGAAATAACCGGTTTTTATGTAACCGGTCATCCGCTGGATAAACATCGGGCCAAGCTTGATACGCTGCCTGCGCTGGGAAGCTTGGCAGAAGGACAGTATAGTGATGGCCAGCTTATTAAAGTAGGCGGGCTGATTGGCAGTGCCAAGCGTATTAATACCAAGAATGGCAGTATGATGTGTTTTGTTAGCCTTGAAGATTTTACCGGCCAGGTGGAAGTCATTGTATTTCCCAAAGTTTTTGAAAAGACAGGGCGGTTCTTGGCTCCTGATCTTGCTGTTATGGTACATGGCCGTCTTAATATTCACGAAGAAGGCGCCAAGATTATGGCTGACGATATTCAGCCGCTGGGAAGTGCGGGGGCAGAGGTTAGGATTACCTTGCGTAAAGACCAGGAAACGCCGGATGTTTTGGGTAGCCTAAAAAAACTACTCAATCAGTATAAAGGTTCTTCCGCCGTATATCTGCATCTTGCTGACAGCCGCCGCGTAATCAAAACCGAGCGGGATTTTTGGATTGAGCCTTCCCCGGCTGCGCTTACCGCCATCGAGAGTCTTTTAGGAAAAGGGACAGTTACTACCTGTTAAATACCAACAGGGACAGCATTGCCGCTCCCTCACGAGCATACTGCTTAATTGTAAGATAGGCATTGTCGGCCATGGGGGCGGCTGAACCGCTGGCATCTATCCCTAATTGCTGAGCAAGTACAAGGGAACGCCTGATGTGAGAAGCGTTGGAAACAATAATAGCATGGCGAAAGCCTTGCTCGCGCATGATGTTTTTGCTGTTAAGCAGGTTTTGATAGGTATTATAAGATTTATCTTCCAGATAAATCTTTTCAGGTGAAATACCGTTAGCAGTGAGATAGTTGCGCATAATACTGGCTTCGCTGGCGATTTCATCTGAACCCTGGGCACCGCTGACAATAATTGTTGGTGCAAAGCCCTTATTATATAATCTAACGGCTTCATCCAGCCGCAGGCGGAGCATGGCACTGGGCTGGTTACCGATAAGCTTGGCTCCCAGTACAATGATGGTGTCGCTGGGAACTGGCTGAGTCAGGTGGGCGACGGTAATGATCGGAATTTCCACGACAGCCACAGTAATGATAACTAGCAGCAATAAATATCGCCTTATTCTGGGCGTTAACAGTAACTTCATTAGAATTGAGCCTCCGTACAGGTTGGAATATATATATTATAACACCAAGTCGCTTAGAGTGATAATCTGACGTATTATATGCTTTGTATGAATGGGCTTGGTAAGTATGGTGGGAAACTAAAGCAAAAACTTTGTTTGAATAAAAAAGGTTTGAATAAAAAATGTTGCAGTTTTCCATAAAATAATATTAGAATAAGAGATGGTATTATTTGTTACCCATATTATAAGTTTGACAACAGGAGGATACTACATGGAAATAATAGTCTGTGTCAAGCAGGTGCCTGACACCACTGAAGTGAAGATTGATCCGCAGACAAATACACTGATTCGCCAGGGTGTGCCAAGTATTGTAAATCCTTTTGATAAAAATGCAGTGGAAGAGGCTCTAAAGCTAAAAGAAAAACATGGCGGTAAAGTAACGGTAATTTCTATGGGACCACCACAGGCCAAAGATGCCTTGAAAGAATGTATTGCTCTGGGTGCTGACGAAGCTATTTTGTTAAGTGACCGCGCTTTTGGCGGAGCGGATACCTTGGCTACCAGCCGTACCTTGGCTGCGGCCATCAAAAAAATTGGCAATTTTGACGTAATTCTTTGCGGCAAACAGGCTATTGACGGTGACACTGCCCAGGTCGGTCCTGAGATTGCCGAACATCTGGATATTGCGCAAATTACCTATGTTTCCAAATTAGAAATTACCGACGGAATTGTCCGGGCTGAACGCGAACACGAAGAAGGCTACGAAGTTATTGAAACCAAACTGCCTGTGCTTTTAAGCGTGGTTAAAGCAATTAATGAACCGCGTTATCCCAGTATCAAAAACACCATGAAAGCCAACCGCAAAGAAATTCCGGTCTGGACGGCAACTGATGTTGAGGTTGATCCTGAGCAAATTGGACTAAAAGGTTCGCCTACTCAGGTACGCCGTATCTTTACCCCCAAACAGCGGGTACAAGGTGAGATTATTCAGGAAGATGACGTTCGCACTGCTGTAAATCGCTTGCTGGTTAAACTGAATCAGGCGAAAATCATCTGATAACAGGGGGTATAGTAAAATGGCTGTAATTGTAGATAAAGAACAGTGTATTGGCTGCGGTGCCTGTGTCAGCACCTGCCCATTTGGCGCTATTGTCATGGAAGAGGACAAGGCTGTGATTACCGATGCCTGTACTGTATGCGGTGCCTGTATTGATGTTTGTCCAGTCGGAGCCATAACCCGGCCTGCTGCGGGAAAACCGGCAGCAGATACCAGTGAATATCAAGGTGTTTGGGTATATATTGAACAATTTCAGGGCAAAGCCCGCAATGTCGGTCATGAACTTATAGGTGAAGGCCGAAAATTGGCTGATGCAATGAAACAAGAGTTAGCTGCTGTGCTTATTGGCGATGGGGTAGAGGCCTTAGCCAAAGATATGTTTGCCAGCGGTGCCGATAAAGTGTATTTGATAGACGGAACAGAGTATAAGCATTACAGTACAGATGCCTATACGATTGCAATAACTGATTTAATTCGTACCTACAAACCGTCGGTTATCCTTATGGGGGCAACCAATGACGGGCGGGATCTGGGGCCACGGGTTGCCTGCAGGGTTGGTACAGGCCTCACTGCTGACTGTACCAACTTAGGAATTGATGAAGAAACCGGACTTGTTGCCTGGACGCGCCCGGCCTTCGGCGGCAATATTATGGCTACCATTCTTTGTCCTAACCATCGGCCGCAGATGGGAACTGTTCGTCCTAATGTATTCAAGCGCCCAGAGCCGGATATGTCCCGTAACGGTGAAGTAATTCGGGTAGCCGGCAAAGTGAAGGCAGCAGATATTCGCACCAAGCTCATTGAAATCCTGTCACTTACCGATACGGCTTCCTGCAATCTGGAAGAAGCTGAGTTTATTGTTGCCGGTGGCCGGGGTATGGGAAAACCAGAGAATTTCACGCTTATTGAAGAACTGGCAACAGTATTAGGCGGCGCAGTCGGGGCTTCTCGGGCAGCTGTTGATGCTGGCTGGAAACCAGCCATTCATCAGGTTGGACAAACCGGCAAAACAGTAGCTCCCAAGGTTTATATTGCCTGCGGCATCAGTGGTGCTATTCAGCATCTGGCAGGCATGTCGACATCAGACACCATTATTGCCATCAACAAAGATGTTTCGGCACCCATCTTTAAATCAGCCGACTTTGGTATTGTCGGCGATGTTTTGGAAGTATTGCCGGTGCTGATTGAAGAGATCAAGAAGCTTAAACAATCCTGTTAATACGTATACGTAGAATAAGTCCCGTACGCTGACAAACCATTAGCGTACGGGACTTGTGTTTTTAATATGAAAATCAAATTATGGGTTATTTGGAGTTGGATAAATCAGCGGTGCTTTCGAGCAACACCTTTTTTGTGCTGGGGCCTTTAGCAAGGTATAAGCCTGCCAGGATTACCACCGCACCGGCAAATTGCAGCCAGCCAAAAGTTTCATCAAGAAAGAAATAGCCGCCGGCAACAGCAAAAACCGGCGCCAGATTATTGTACAGGGAAGCGGTGGTGCTGCCGGCTTTGGCAGTTCCCCAAATCCAGAGACAGTTGGCTAAACAAAGCGGGAAAATTCCTGAGTATAGAATGCTTGACCAGCCAGGCCAGGGAACAGTACTCCAATCCATTGCCATAACAGAAGGTAAAGATACGGCGGTAAACAAGCCTGTGGAGATTAATAAAATATAGGCAGTAATTTGATAGGGTGAATACGTGGTAGTTAAGGGGCGGGAAAAAACCGTGTAGTAACCATAACTTAATTGGGCAAGTAACAGCAGAATTGCCCCGGTTATATGGTCGCCGGAAAGACTGATTTCTTTGCCTGTACCAGCCACCATTAATGATACTCCGGCAAGTGACAGGACAATCCCTTTGATGGTATGAGGCTTAATGTTTTCAATGCGGTGAAAATGATTGATAATTGCCACACTGACAGGCAAACAGGCCAAAATAAGCGAAGAGTTACCGGCTGTAGTTAACTGTACACCAAAGGTAAAAAAGATTTGAAATCCGAAAAAACCTAAGCAGGATATGGCGAGAGCCTTCCAATCTTCACGTTGTAACGGCACCCAGGTACACAGTCGTGGTAGAATAAGCCAGCCAACCACTAAAGCAGCAAACAGGCGGACGGCATTATAAGGCATCGGCGGAATGTAAATAAGACCGATCTTCATAATTGGTGCGTTAATTCCCCAGAGGAAAGCAACAAAAGCTAATAGCATATGTACACGCATCTAAACACCTCACTGTTTAGTATACAATAAATAACAACGGAATCCTACCTGTGTTTATTAATAAACACAGGTCTGTTATACTTTATTATAGGATAATCAGGTGATCGTTTACGAATAGTATATCGGTCAGGCGGTTGCAATGACAGGAGAGAGGAGTAAGCCGAATGAATAAGGAAATTCACGTAATATATGGCTGTGAACCTCGGAAAATGGTTAAAGAACTTCTGGCAAAAATGCAGCTTGCCACGCAGTTGTCAGCCGATATGCATGTTGGGATAAAACCTAATTTGGTAGTTGCCAAAGAAGCGCAGTCAGGAGCGACAACAACGCCGGCGATTATTGAGGGGATTATTGAGTTCTTGCAGGCAAATGGTGTTAAAAAAATTAGTATCATGGAAGGATCCTGGGTGGGTGATTCTACCAAACGTGCCTTTAACATATGTGGCTATAAAGATATTTCACAAAAATATAAGGTTCCTTTATATGATTTAAAAGAAGATCAAGCAGTAGTAAAACGAATCGGCGACCTTGAGATTAAAGTATGCAAAAAACCACTGGAAGTAGATTTGCTGATTAATGTGCCGGTACTTAAGGCTCACTGTCAGACACTGCTCACCTGTGCTTTGAAAAACTTAAAAGGCTGTATTCCGGATAGTGAAAAGCGCCGATTTCATAAAATGGGGTTAATGAAACCTGTTGCGTACTTAAGCAAGGCACTTACGCCGGGAATAACAATTATTGATGCGATTGCCGGTGATCTTACCTTTGAAGAAGGCGGAAATCCGGTGCCGATGGACAGAGTCATTGCTGGTTATGACCCTGTACTGCTTGATGCCTATGCTGCCTGGCTGCTGGGATATTCGCCTGAGGATATCGAGTATATTGGTATAGCGGAACAGCTTGGCGTAGGGTCAGCCAAGTTAGGGGAAGCCCAAATTTTTGAATACAATGCTGAACTTAAAAAACGTAGCCGGTTTGTTCCCACTAATCGAGCCAAGCAATTGGCACGCAGGGTAGAAGCTAAGGAAGCCTGTTCAGCCTGTTATGGCAGTTTAATTCATGCTTTGCAGCGATTGGATGACAATGGTACGCTAACCAAGATTGAACAGCCTATCTGTATTGGGCAAGGTTACCAAGGTCAAACAGCAGACGGTCTGGGTATCGGGCAGTGTACCTGTCGTTTTGTCAGCTATGTACCTGGATGTCCGCCAAATGCGAAAGATATTGTGGATTTTTTATCGGAAAAATAAATTGAACTATATAGCAAACACCAAGGAGCGGCCGGGGGATTTGGCCGCTCCTTGGTGTTAATGGGTATTGCCCAGCAAGAGGATTAACTTTGTGTTAGTTTCATACCGACACTGACCAGCCGGCATACTCTGGCGGTTGCGGCTTCAAGCAGCGCGGCGGCAGAGTTTATGCAATCTTCAAGAGACATGGGATGAGGAACAATGCTCATTAGGCCATCAATACCATGCTCAAGTACCTGTTCATGATTTTTGCCAAGGCCGCCTGATAGACAAACTGTAGGTACGGAAAATTGTTTGGCAATTTTGGCTACGCCAACCGGCGCTTTTCCAAAAGCGGTTTGAAAATCGGTATTGCCTTCGCCGGTGATGACAAGATCGGCCTTGTTAACAATACTGGCAAAGTTTGTTGTTTCTAGGACAATATCTACTCCCGGTCTCAATTGCGCATTTGTAAAAAAGAGCAGTCCGGCTCCCAAGCCACCGGCCGCGCCGGCGCCAGGCAGCTCAGCCACCGTTTTATTTGTTACGGTTTGGGCAATAGTGGCATAATGCCGGAGTGCAGCGTCCAGTTCAGCCACGATTTCCGGTGTAGCGCCTTTTTGGGGGCCATATACGGCAGAAGCTCCCTGCGGGCCGCACAAAGGATTGTCCACATCGCAGGCTACCAGAATGGAAGCCGCAGTTAATCTGGAGTCTAGGCCCCCAAGATCAATGCTGGCCAGGTTTGCCAGTGCTGCGCCGCCATAAGGAAGTTCCTTGCCTGAGGCATCAAGGAATTTGGCACCTAAAGCCTGAACCATGCCGGCTCCGCCATCATTGGTGGCACTGCCGCCAATGCCAATGATAAATTTGCGGATACCGTAATCAAGGGCGGCTTTTATAAGTTGGCCTGTGCCGTAAGTGGTGGTGACGCGAGGATTGCGTTTATTTCTGGGTATAAGAGTAAGACCTGAAGCGGCAGCCATTTCGATAACGGCAGTCTGATTGTCGCCCAGTAGTCCCCAAAAAGCCTCTAACCGATTGCCTAGCGGGTCAAGCACTTCCTGGTTGATAATGCGACCATTTGTAGCTGTTACCAGCGCGTCAACTGTCCCTTCGCCGCCATCAGCGATCGGCACCTTGTAAACTTCGGCGCCGGGAAAAACCGATAGTATTCCTTGTTCCATCGCAGCAGCTACTGCTACTGCCGATAAACTGCCTTTATAAGAATCAGGGGCAACAACAATCCGCATCTTAACTCACGTCCTCCTGCAAAATATATACTTATTCTTATTTTACTAATATAGGCAGACAATGGCAATTATCAAAACTGAATAATAGCATGGCTGGAATAAATATGTTTATTGGTTAATTTGCACAATAAAATAAATGAATTACTCGCTAATGATAAAAAAACATGTATAATATAAACAATAAAGTTCGCTGGAGGCAAAATATGATTATAAAAGCAGAGCTGGCTCAGCGTATTGTAGACAATATAATGCCGCTGGTACACCAGAATATAAATATCATGGATAATAGCGGGCTAATTATCGCGTCCGGAAATAAAGACAGACTTAACACTTGTCATCAGGGCGCTGTCGAAGTCATTCGCAGCAGCCGCGAGGTCGAAGTATTCCCTGAGAATTTGGAGCGTTTTCCCGGGGCGCTGCCAGGTTTAAACTGGCCAATCATACTTGGAAGTCAAATTGTTGGTGTGGTAGGTATTTCCGGTCATCCGGATCTGGTCAGAAATACTGCACAGATAGTGAAAATGGTTACTGAACTGCTGCTGGAACGAGAAAATCTCACTGAAGAGTACCGGGCCAATCTGCAGCTGCGTGAACAGTTTTTGCAATTGCTGCTTGCCGACAATGATCAGGAAACCTTGCTGAAAATAGCGAAAATAGCTAAATTGCTGCGCTTTGATTTGACTTTGCCGCGCCTTGCTGCCGTGATACCTGTTGACCTGATAATCCAGGAGGCGTTTTCCCAATATGGCGCTCATGATCTTGTGGTGGCCAGGACGCGGGAGACTATTACTAAACAATTAGAAGACTCTGACCTTATTGAAAGTCATCGCGATTTATTTATTTTCACCGAGGAAGATTTGGTTATTCTAAAATATTTTCCGGCAGGAACGCAACCTGCTGTTTGCTGTGAGTGGGGGGGGAATCTACTGACGTTGCTTGATAGTGGTCACGATAATAGGGACCTATGTATTGGCCTGGGGAGTATTACCAGCACGGCAGAACTGCAGGAATCATATAAAGAAGCGCAGTTTTCACAAAAAAACCGGCCGAATAATAACCGGGCGGCAGCCATTTCTGACTTTGACATACTGGCAGCTTATCTATTGCGCGAGCCAGGTGCGCTTGCATATTGTCTGGCCTTAAAAAACTTGCGCAATATCGTGCAGGATAAGCTTGATTGCAAGTATGATATGCAAAACACAGTAAGTACCTTGCTTGTTAATAATCTTAATGTATCCGGCACTGCCAAAGCCATGTTCATTCATCGCAATACACTGGTATTTCGATTGGAAAAATTAAAGGAATTGACAGGTTTATGCCCTTGCCAATCCTTGAACCACGCGATTTTATGTAAGCTGTTGTTTGGTTAAGCGCTTGCATAAGTAGAGCCAGCCAATAATAGAAACAAGCACAAAATATTGCGCATAGTATTGCCGCTAAAAATAAAAAATAGTATTGACAAGAAAAAAAACATACGTTACAATATCAATAATTTACAAACTGTAAATAGCTGTGAGCAGGACGAGTACATAAGTACACTTCAGTTCAGCGAGCCGGTGACCGGATTTTCCGGAGGTGTGATGACCGGCCTGGAGAGCCTATGGAATGGACCTGTGAGCTGCCCACCAAACGCAATTGCAAGTAGGCTGGGCCGGTTGCCACCGTTACTGGGCTAGGGTATCGGATATAATTCCCGTACCTGAACAAGGGAAAGTGTAAACTTTTCAAATAGGGTGGTATCGCGACCATTTCGCCCCTGGGGTGAAATGGTCTTTTTATTTTCCACCTGCACTTTCCAAATTAGGGTGGTACCGCGAACCATTTCGCCCCTTTGAGGTGAAATGGTTCTTTTTATTTTCCATTTAAGGAGGCTGAGTTATGTTAAAAGATTATCTTTCACAGGCAATTGCCGGCCAAGACCTGTCAAGAGAGGACGCCAGATTAGCGATGCAAGTGATCATGTCCGGCCAGGCCAGTGAAGCGCAAATTGGTGCCTTTTTAACAGCTATGCGGATGAAGGGCGAAACCAGTTTAGAGGTCGCCGGTTTTGCTGAAACCATGCGCAGCCAGGCGCTCAAGGTGGAATGCAGTGCCCCAAAACTTATTGATACTTGCGGTACCGGCGGTGACCGGCAGGGGACCTTTAATATTTCAACAACAGCAGCCTTCGTGCTCGCCGGTGCCGGACTTAATGTGGCCAAACACGGCAACCGGGGCGTATCCAGTTCCTGTGGCAGCGCCGATGTGCTGAGCGCCCTGGGGATAAAGCTGGATTTGCCGGCTGAGGCTGTAGCAGAAGCCATTGACACCATTGGCGTTGGTTTTATCTTTGCGCCTAACTTTCACCAAGCCATGAAATACGCGATAAAACCGCGCAAGGAGCTTGGTTTTCGGACAGTATTTAACCTGCTTGGGCCTTTAACCAATCCGGCAAATGCCAATTGCCAGCTAATTGGCGTCTATGATCCGGCGCTGACTGTCAAAGTGGCTCAGGCCCTTGCCGAACTGGGAGTAACAAGCGCTATGGTGGTCCACAGCCTGGATGGCCTTGACGAAATTTCTACAGCTTCGCCGACAAAGGTGGCTGAGGTGCGCGGCGCAGAAATTCGTTCTTATGTAATTGAGCCAGCGGCTTATGGTTTTAAGCAATGCACCCTATCTGATTATCAGGGCGGCACAATTGAGGATAATGCACAGATTGTTAGCCGACTGCTGCAAGGCGAGCAGGGCTTCAAACGGGACATTGTGTTAATGAATGCGGCCGCAGCACTGGTGGTAGCTGATGCGGCCGGCGATATTGCCGAAGGAATTAAACTGGCTGCCGACAGTATTGACAGCGGCAGTGCGTACAGCAAGCTGGAAGCGCTGCGAAGCTTTACGCAAAATTATCAGGATAGGGGTGCAGCAATATTATCATAAAAATTTGCGGTATCCGCACATTGGCAGCGGCAATGGCCGCCCAAGAATATGGCGCTGATTTGCTGGGCTTTGTCTTTGCCGACAGCAAACGTCAGACAACGATTAAAGAGGCCAGCGAAATTGCCTGTAAAGTAACAGGAATAAAAAAAGTAGGCGTTTTTGTTAATGCGCCGCTAAGCGAAGTACAATTGGCGGCGCGCGAATGCTGCTTGGATTATGTACAGTTGCATGGTGACGAGTCGCCGGAGTATTGTCGCCAGGTAGGAATCCCGGTGATTAAGGCCTTTCGCATCAGGCCGGATTTTAGTATCACGGAATTTGCCGGCTATCAAACCGCCTGGACACTGTTTGACAGCTTTAGTGCCGGACAGCAGGGCGGAACAGGGGTTGCTTTTGACTGGCAGCAAGCACAGCAATTACTGCGTCAGGCGCCCAGACCGCTGTTGGCCGCCGGTGGACTGACGCCGGAGAATGTGGTGGAGGCTATAGCTATTCTTAAGCCGGACGGAGTAGATGTATCAGGCGGTGTGGAAACCAACGGAGTTAAGGATACAGTAAAAATAAAGCGGTTTATTGCCGCAGTCCGAGGAGCAGAACGATCTCATGTTAAATAAAATTGTCGCACAAACAAAACAGGTAGTGGCAGCAGCCAAAGCGGTTAAGCCGGCTGAGCTGTTTTATAATCAGGTGATGCCGGCGCAGTTCGCTTTTAGCACTGCTCTGGAGAGTACAGACTGGGCATTAATTGCCGAATGTAAGCTGGCTTCGCCGGCCAAGGGAACATTATGCAGCAACTACACGGTTCCTGAATTGGCAAAAATTTATGCCGCTAACGGTGCTGCGGCCTTATCGGTGCATACCAATGCGGCTTTTCGCGGCAGTTATGACGATATCGTGCGGGTAAAGGCCGTAGTTAATCTGCCGGTATTGTGTAAGGAATTTATTATTGATGAATATCAGCTTTATGCTGCAAGAGCTGCCGGTGCTGATGCCGTACTATTGATTGCCGCTATTTTGACAGATTTTGAATTGGCAGCGTTTTTAAAAATCGGTAACAAACTAGGCCTGGATTGCCTGGTGGAAGTGCATACCCTGACAGAACTTATCCGGGTGCAGGAGACAGAAGCTAAACTAATTGGAATTAATAACCGCGATTTGCAGACTTTTACTACTAATATTGCTCAAACTTTTACATTGCTGGAGCATTGCAAGCCAGGCCGCATCATTATTAGCGAAAGCGGCATTAAAAATGGCGAGGACGCCCAAAAATTAAAAGCCGCCGGGGTAAAAGGAATTTTGGTGGGTGAGGGCCTGGTTATAGCTAATGATGTAGCAACCATGACAAGTGAACTGGCTTTAAGCACCGGAAAAAAAGAGAGGAGAGATTATAATGCCTGATAAACAAGGTAGGTTTGGACAATATGGCGGACAGTTTGTGCCGGAAACAGTTATGCCGGCACTCTATGAACTAGAAGAGAATTATCGTAAATTAAAAGTTGACCCTGAATTTCAAGAGGAAGTAGATTTTTATTTCAAAGAATATGCCGGCAGACCCAGCAAGCTTTACTATGCTGCTAATCTAACCAAGCATTATGGTCGGGGGAAGATTTATTTAAAGCGTGAGGATTTGCTGCACACCGGGGCCCACAAGATTAATAATGCACTGGGGCAGGCACTCATAGCGCGGCGTATGGGTAAAAAACGCATTGTGGCCGAAACCGGTGCCGGACAGCATGGGGTAGCCTGCGCTACGGTGGCCGCACTTTTTGGCATGGAATGCAGCGTGTTTATGGGTGAAGAAGATATGGAACGCCAGGCGCTTAATGTTTTCCGCATGCGTCTGTTGGGTACCAAGGTTGTGCCGGTTACCAGCGGCAGCGGTACCTTGAAAGACGCGACAAGTGAAGCCATTCGTTACTGGGTAACCAATATAAAAGATACGCATTATATTATCGGTTCTGTAGTCGGGCCGCACCCATATCCGATGCTGGTCAGAGATTTTCAGGCAGTGATCGGTCAGGAAGTGGCAGAACAGATTGCCGAAAATGGTGAAAATCTAAAATATATTGTGGCCTGTGTCGGCGGCGGCAGCAATGCCATGGGGATTTTTTACGAGTTCAGGGATAATGCCGCAGTAACCAAAATCGGCGTTGAAGCAGCCGGCAAAGGACTGGCAAGCGGTGAACATGCCGCCTCGCTGACCTACGGTACTCCCGGGGTGCTCCACGGGGCTCTGAGTTATCTCAGACAAGATAATGACGGTCAGGTTATTCCTGCCTATTCGATATCAGCAGGGCTTGATTATCCGGGTGTTGGCCCGGAGCACTCTTTCTTTAAAGATGCCGGCAAGGTTACGTATACGGCCGTCACCGATCAGGAAGCCCTGGCAGCCTTTGAGCGCTTGTCCAGAATGGAAGGTATTATTCCGGCGCTTGAGAGCTCGCATGCACTGGCATATTTAGAACATCTGATGCCTGGCACAGAACCTGATGAAGCGGTTGTTGTCTGCTTGTCAGGGCGCGGCGACAAAGATGTACAGATGGTATCTAGTTTATTGGGAGGGTTAGCATAATGAAACTAGCGGAAAAATTGCGTGCTTGCAAGTCGGCTGGTCGTAAAGGCCTGATTATATATATAACTGCCGGTTATCCTGATTATGACACTACCGTGCAGGCTGTTAAGGCGGTTGAAGCTGCCGGTGCCGACTTGGTCGAGATTGGTCTGCCGTTTTCTGATCCCATGGCTGACGGGCCTATTATTCAGAAGGCAGCTGCTGAAGCATTGGCCGCAGGCGCTACTGTGGGGAAAACACTTGAACTTATAACCCGTTTGGCTAAAGAAACGACAATTCCCCTGGCGATTATGACTTACTATAATATTGTATTACAATATGGGGTTGAAAAATTTGCAGCCGATTTTGCCAAAGCCGGCATCAGTGGCCTCATTCTACCTGATCTGCCAATAGAAGAATCTGCTGTTGTTACATCTGCCTGCCGGCAGGCAGGGATTGATTTAATCAATTTTATTGCCCCTACCACCACGACAGAACGTTTGAAAACCATTTGCAGTCAATCAACCGGTTTTATCTATTGTATCTCAACCACCGGAGTAACCGGTGTGCGGCAGCTTGATTACAACAACTTATCACCGTTATTGGCTGAAGTACGCAAGGAGACTTCGGTACCGCTGGCGATTGGGTTTGGTATTGGCAGCCCGGAAGCTGCTTGTCAAGCCGCGAGACATGCTGATGCCGTTATTGTCGGCAGTGCGGTGGTGGAACGGTTAGGCAGCCAGGGAGTTGCGGCTGTCCGGGAATTTACCGCTGCACTTAGGCAGGCGCTGGATAAGGAGGAACAAAAATGAAGGCTTTTCCTGCCAAGGTCGAGTTTTGTCAACTGGCGCCAAGCTATACAGTAATGCCGGTATGTGTGGAGCTGTCCACAGATATGGAAACACCGGTTTCGCTTTATTATAAGCTGGTAGGGGATGAGCCTGGCTTTATATTGGAGAGCGCGCAGACTGGCAAAACATTTGGACGATATTCTTTCATTGGCACCAAGCCGCTGGCGGCATTTACCGCTTATTCTCAGCAAACCGACATTGTTGTTGATGGCTGCACTACTAAGAAACAGGGAAAACCGCATGTATTGCTTAAGGAGTTCTTAAAAACCTTCTCTATGCCGCTTATGCCGGAACTGCCATCGTTTGCCGGCGGAGCAGTTGGCTATGCCGCTTACGAATCAGTTGCTTCCTGGGAACGGGTCATCGGGCTGGATGTGCCTGAAGATTTGCCGCTGATAGAGCTATTAGTGTGTAAATATATCATTGTTATGGATCATCTTACGCATTCCACTCAGCTCATTAATCTGGTGCATATGTTTCCCGGGGTGGAAGCCGAAGCAGCCTATGATCAGGCGCTGTCAGAGCTGGAAAAGCTTGTCGCTAAGCTTAGGCAGACAGTTACTTTACCAGAGGCGAAGTCTGAACAAAATAATGAGCATGATCGGCTTAGTGGAACAGGGGAACAAAATGAAGAGTCCTATAAACAGCAGTACATTAACATGGTAGAACAAGCCAAGGAATATATTGCTGCCGGTGACATATTCCAAGTGGTGCTGTCTCGTCCCTTTCATTACAATCTGGAGCGCCATCCCTTTGCACTATATCGCCAGTTAAGGCAGGCCAATCCGTCGCCTTATATGTTTTATATAAATTTTGGCGGCAAACAGCTTGTGGGCGCATCACCCGAACGGCTGGTTAAGCTGGAAGACGGCAAAGTACTGACTTGCCCGATTGCCGGTACGCGGCCACGGGGCAAAACACCGGCTGAGGATGAAGCCTTGGCTGCCGAGCTTATGGCTGATACCAAAGAACTTGCCGAACATGCCATGCTGGTGGATTTAGGCCGCAACGATATCGGGCGGGTCAGTCTGCCGGGAACCGTCAAGCTTGATCGGATGATGGAAGTGGAAAAATACTCCCATGTCATGCATATTGTATCAGAAGTATCCGGTCAGGTTGATCCGAAATTCTCAGCGGTGGATGTATTGACTGCCTGTTTTCCGGCAGGGACAGTAAGTGGCGCGCCTAAAGTGCGGGCTATGGAAATCATTCATGAACTGGAAGGTGACATTCGTGGTCCTTATGCCGGTGCGGTAGGCTATTTTGATTTTCGCGGCAATATGGATACCTGCATTACTATTCGCACATTATTTATTGACGGGCAGCAGGTTACCGTTAGGACAGGTGCCGGCATTGTAGCCGATTCGGTACCAGAGATGGAATACCGGGAAATCATGCATAAAGGCAGAGTGCTGATGCAACTGATAGAGGAGGCCCAATGACATGATTCTGCTGATTGATAATTATGATTCGTTTACTTACAATGTGTATCAATATGTAGCCAATCTGGGCTACCCGGTTAATGTTATCCGCAATGACATGACCACACTTGAGGAAATCGAGCGTACAGACTATAGCGGGATTATCATTTCGCCAGGACCGGGAACACCGAATGATGCTGGGATAAGTAAAGCTGTTATTGCCCGGTTTGCCGGCAAAATTCCTATACTCGGAATCTGCCTTGGTCATCAGGCAATTGGGGAAGTGTTTGGTGGCCGGGTAGTCCGCGCACCTAAGCCTGTTCATGGCAAGGCCGAATATATTATTCACAAAGGAAAGGGAATTTACCGGGATTTGCCCCGGCCCTTTACAGCCGGCAGATATCATTCGCTGATTGTGGATAAACCTAGCCTGCCGAATTGCCTGGAGATTACCGCAACTTCGCAGGATGGTCTGATCATGGGCCTTAAACACCGGGAGCTTGATGTAGAGGGTGTTCAATTTCATCCGGAATCCATTTTGACGCCGCAAGGCAGCAAGGTGTTGGAGAATTTTCTTGCTAAGAGTGGAAAACCTGGCTAAAAACAAACAAGGGGCTGTCGCAATAGCGATATAAAATCTACTAATAAAATCAATGAATACAAAGTGAGTGTGTGACTTTTGGCATCGCCCCAAAAGTCACCAAAAAGTCTAGGCCTAAAGCCTCCAAAAGCTGAAAAGCCGGGCGATATTCCTACAATCCGTAAACTCGCTACGCTCAAACAGTACGGATTGCTTAACGGAATATCGCCCGGCTTTTCTCCTGCGGATCGCTTTTTCCAGCAAAGGCCGTTAGGGTTACGGGAGCTACGGGGTTACGAGGGCTACGTGGAATTGCGTAGGTTACGGAGTTGTGAGGAATATCGCCACGACACTAGGGTTTTTGCTCAGGCTACTGTATGCACTGCTGAGACACAGGCGGCCGTTATGCATAAGCGGAAGTCAAGTGCTAACGGTGGAGCGTTGTATGACGGTTGCCAGTGGTGGGTTTATTGGGACGCAAAGCCTGGTTTCCAGCGTTTCCAACCTTCTTGTTCTTCTTCTACCGAAATTACGCTGTCAATGTGAACCGTAATGCCTTTTGCGGACACCAAGAATGGCTGGTACAATAAAACCAGGAGGTGTCCGACATGAAAGGTCAGCGATTCGATGCAGAGTTCA
>JAGGAB010000042.1 GCA_017889705.1 Bacillota bacterium
GATGAAGAGCCAGCACTTGCCGCATGGCCTGTTCCAGATTGTGAAAGCGCTAATCCAAAGACTCCCAGAAAGAATACAGCAGCTATTACAACTGCAACCATTTTTGCAACTTTTTTGTTTTTAAACAATTTTTCCCCTTCTTTCCGCCACTCGGCAATATAAATTCTCCTCCACTTACCAATTATAACAGGCCCTACCGTATTCAGCAAGCCTACAAATTGGCTATTAGCCTGAGCCAGTTCTCTTTTTCGGTAATAACATACTCAGCGCTCAGGAACTCATGGAGCTTATATCGTACCCCAAACTCATAGTAATCGTTCTTAGGTGTATCTTCCATACGCAGCCCGATGTCCCCAGCCGGGTTCAAATTCCCAGTCTAAATTATCGGGCATAAATTTTACTTCCAGGAAAATTTCATCCCGGCGGTTTGTAAACTTGCCGACGTGAAGCTTGGTAGTTGTATTATCGTCCTCCCGCCCCATATCAAGACTGCCTTCTAAGACCACCCGGTACTTGGAAGTTTCAGCGTTTATTGTTATTTCGGTGTCAACACCCGGGGTAATCATAGGCGTTAGCTTTAACTCATATTGCTTAGCTACCGGGTGGCTAGCTGCCGCATTTTGTATCTCTGCAGAAAAAAAGGCTTTATGTCGTTCAACAAAGGCTACCGGCAAACCGCGCAACATTTCCGCTGTTTCGCGGACAGGCCGCTTTGCCTCAGCCAGCAGGATATTGGGAATGGTCCTGGAGCGCAGGGAGACCTCCACATTATTAATAATTGGCCCTGTGGGAATAAGCGAAAGTTTGATGCTAGTGTGCTGCCCGGCGGCAATTTCAAGATTGCTGCGAAATTCCGGTAGCTGATTTGCCAGCAGTTCGCGGATAACACTCTTGGATATTCCGCCGGCCCATTCAACTGAGTCTACAGGCAAACCAATAAGGACATCGGCAACCTGCTCTTCAACTTTACCCATATCGTTTTTAATTAATTTTATGACATTAGGCGACAAGCCACCCATGTCAATTTCCAGGGAAACATCACGTACCACATCACCCCAGGGTTTTACCACCACAGAGATACCGGTGCTTGTGCCTGACATTAAACTAACTTGTTCGACTGTATAGCCGACAAGAACTCTGTTAAATATATCCCTCACAAGATTTTCATATTTATCTCGATTTGTCTCCACATCAACAATGGTTCGTCCCACCAGCATCTGTTCACTTACAGTCATAATGCTGGCCTTCATTCGTTTGGCAATGCGTTCAGGCGGCGGCTCCACAGCCGAAACATTCACCACGATTTTATCCACAGTCTCATCTGCCGCTAAGCCAGTTGCCGTCCCTAAACAAAGCAATACGACCATAATTTGGAGAACTATTAGTAGCTTACGTGGGTATTTTCCGCCAATAACGCCCACCTCCCTGTAGTAAATGAGTCAGGCCTGCGGCCTGACTCATTAGTTAACCATGTTAGAATTGACCGCCAAAGCTAAAGTGTGTACGTGCGCCTTCTTCGCCTTTGGCATAATCAATACGCACCGGTCCGATTGGCGTTGTTATCCGAAGACCGACACCAGCACTTGCCTTAAGGTCGTCAAGCTTGTACCCTTCACCGTTCCAGGCATTACCAATATCAGAGAATACTACACCCTGAATCTGGCTAATAATCGGGAAACGGTATTCAGCAGAAGCAGCAAGCATTTTTTTGCCTTTGAACTGGTCATCTTCGTAACCACGAAGAGTATCAGAGCCACCGACAGCAAACCTGGCTGCATCTGAAATCTTACCGGTAGCATAACCGGCTGTAAGACGAGTAGCAATTACATGGTTAGCATCGATTTTGAAATATTTACGACCTTCAACTGTATATTTGTCGAAATCAAACTCGCCACCTAAGCCCTTGCCGGCAAACTCGGCTGACAATGAATAACGAACACCCTCAGTCGGCGCATAAACGTTATCGCGTGAGTCAAATACCCGGGTCAAGGTAACGCTACGAGTCAAGCCAAAGTTATCTTCGAGATATTGATTATGCTCTGCAGTTCCGTCCAGATAGTTTATATCACCTTCTACATATTCTTCATAAGTGTCTCTGCGGTTTTTAAAGGTGATGTAATTATGAATATATTCGCCTTCTGGGCGACCCAGAGTAACTTCAAAACCTTTACGGTTTCTATCATAAGTTGTTTTCTCATCATCAGTGCCATCATAGTAATCGGTATGCTCATTTGTCAGGTCATAAAAGCTGAAGCTTAGTGAGGTTTGTTTACTGTCAAGCCAGGGACGCGTATAGCTTATTTCATAGTTTTTATCACTGGCACCGCCAAATTCCCATTGTAATTTGACTTTGTCACCAGTACCCCGGTAGTTGTTGTCGCCAATCCCGATAATACCTACCATACCGTCTGACTTACTATAGCCGCCGCCAATAGTAAAGGTACCGGTTTTTTGTTCAACAACACTGGCTTCCAACACAACAGCATTCGGTTCTTTGCCAGGATTGAGTTTCATGTTTACATCTTCGAAATAGCCAAGATTGTGGATTTTTTGCATGCTGCGTTTGGCATCCTTTACATTGAAAGGCTCCCCAGGCTTGACTTTCATTTCACGGGTAATAACATTGGTTTTGGTTTTTTCATTGCCTTTGACAACAATGTCTTCCAATAACCCCTCATTAATGGTCAAAGTGAGTACCCCGGCTGGAGTCATAGACACATCACTTACTTTGGCCAAAATATAGCCCTGATCATGATAGTATTGTTCAATTGACCTAACATTACTGTTAAGGGTTCTGGTGTTTAAAACACCTTCTTTGCCGGTTGTTATCAGCTCTTTAATTTTATCGATAGATACTTTTGTATTGCCTTTAACAATAATGTCGGCTAATTTCGGGTTCTCCAGAACAGTGTATACTACATTAACACCTTCAGGCACTTCTTGGAAGTTGGCAACAACATCAAAGAAATAACCCAAATCATAGATTGCCTGCATATCTTGTTTGACTTTATCTGCCGTTAACGTATCACCAGGCATGATTTTCACCACACCTTTAATTGTACTTTCGGCAACCTTATTCATACCGGTTATTGTAATAGCAGTAACTGTCTTACCTTCCATATCTGCTGCATAAGCAGGCAGAAGCAAACCGGCGGTCATGCTTAGAACAAGCGCGACAACAACAAGCAGTTTGCAGCGTAGATTGGTATTCATCCATTACCTCCTTATTTATTATTGACCTCGCAATGATTGTCCGGCTGTGCGAACAAGTTTATTAATCTCATCGGCAGTCAGCGGAACTTCACTACTTTGGCCGACATCAGCAGCGGATTTTTTTTGCTTAGTTGATGCCGGAGCCTCATAGGCCGGGGTTACAGTCTGCTGATATACAGCAGGCTCAACCTGATTCATCACAGGCTGTCCAGCGGCCGGTGCAGCCGCAGGCAGCGCAGAAGATACAGGCTTAGGAGCAATTGTATCCTGACTTGCTTTCTCAGCAGAAACTGACTGCTGCTTTTCTGGTATTGGCTGAGCCTGTTGGCGGTTAATCCCCCACCAATAACTGGCGCCGACTCCCACAACAGCTACCGTCACAGCCAAACAAAAAGCTATACCATGCTGCAACACAGGGTATTTGTAGCGCCATTGCCGGGAGCGGCTAGCTTCCCTGGCATGGGTGAGCTCAGCCTGAGCTAAAAACAAATTAAGCTCGCCGCGAACATCTTTGTCTTTGCCAAAGGCTTGTTCTGCCTCGGAAAGCCATTGCTGCGCTGAGTTCAAATGTCGGTTAACATTTCTTTTACACTCTGCCACATTCACCACCCCTATTATAACACTATTTATATTCCTGTGAAGAGGCCAGATTCTGGTCATTAACAAAACGTCAAAAACAGCCGAAATTTAAATTTATGTCGGTATTAATCAATATTCCATACACTTTTGACGTATTTGCTATGTTTTTTCAAAAAGCATGTTACTATAAGCAGCAACCCATCATGATTATACCATCTCTCGACGTGTTTAACAAAACACGCTACCTTAAACTCCCGCGAGGAGTTCAAAATGTCCAGATGCTAGGCGCACCGGAGAAACGAGCAGCGCCGCGTACTTGCGTACGCAAGCAAACGTTTCGAGGAGCAACGATACCGTCGCCTATGAGACTTCTATCCGCCGATAGGTTGGCAGCATGTTTATTATAACAGCATCGCACAGGTGGGCGTTTTCAACTCCTCACGCTACCAGTTGCCCATCAACTTGGACATCATCCCCCGCAACCGCCGTATCCCCTGTTTTTGCAAACGATAGATATGTGATAGGCTCACTTCCATGGCATCGGCCAGTTCTTTAGGTTGACAGTCATCAAGGAATACCCCTTGGAGCACTTGCTGCTCTTTGGCCGGCAAACGATTCAAGGCCGTTTTTAGCTGCTCAACAAGATAGTTTTGTTCAGCCTGAGTTGCTACCTCGGCCTGCGCATCAATTAATAAATCGGCAATGGTCGCCTGTCCTGCGCCTTGTGTTAACGGGCTGTCAATATGCAGCAAACTACCATCGTCACACTTCAGATGATTAATAATCCGCCCTTTGATGCGATGCACAGCAAACAGACTGAAAGCAACTCCCCTGGTATAATCATAATTCTCAACTGCTTCAATCAGTCCAACGGTTCCTTCCTGAATGCAGTCCAGCATTGTGGTTTCAGGAAGATGCCAGCGCATAGCTGTCTTAAAGACCAACGGCTGGTAGCTTTCGATAAGGCAGCGACGGCTTTCCAAATTGCCGTCCGCCTTGTAACTCTGCCACAGGCGGCGTTCCTCTTCCGGCAGCAAAATCCGTATATGTTTTAGTTCTGCCATATACTGACTGAGAATCATGGTATCCATCCTTACTTAGAATTTAATTCTAGTTTCAATTATAAACAGCCCGTCATTAATCCCACCAAAAGTACCGCCGACAGAAATGCGTTTATTCAAATCATACCGTAAACTCATACTGTTTTTATTCTGATCAAGATCCCAGGTATAACTTAGCAGCAGTTTATCGGTCAGATACTTACCTATCTCCAGGTTATAACCCCGAAAGTCGCTGTCAGAATTATCTTTGCTGGATTTCTGGCTATAAGCATCAAATATTGAAGATTTTACAAAGCGAAACTCATCGACTCCCAGAGCGCTTTGCATCGTATTTTCTATTTCAGCGATAAAGCGCATTTGTAAACCGGCATCTAATAAATTGACTAAAGCATCCCGCCCCAGCACACTGTCACTGCCATTGTTTGCCTTAGAAAAATCACCGCCGCGCAAGGTTAAAATTGACATAATTTCCTGTTGACTCATGGCAGGGTCAGATGTCAACGTTAATTCCATTGCTGTAGCCGGGCCATTAATCGACAAATTGACGCGTGTTTGCTGCAGTTTGGCACTGGCATTCAGCCTAATGATTGGTATAATCGATTGGCGCTGGACAAATTCGGCGCTGCCACTCTCAATATTGAAACGGTTTGTCAAATATTTTACCGTTCCTCGTCGGGCTTCGACACGACCGGTGGCTCGCGGTTTTTGCACTGTCCCGGCAAGTTTGATTTTGCCGTCAGCCCGGAAATCATAAAGATAGGAATTATACATCCGCACTTTATTGCCGAGAACAATCTCAACATCCAGCCCGGCATCCCAGTCAAATTCTCCGCCTTCAGGTACAACCGGAATATTGATAGTCGCATCCTCAATATTTAGTTTCCCGGAAAGCAGTGGTTTTCCCTGTTCACTAGTTAATGATACCACACCAGCCAATGGTCCGGCAAAGTATTTGTGTTTAATTCCCAGGCGGTTCAAATTAAGTGCCAAGTTATAATTATCAAACCCTAGGCCGTTTAAGCGGGCAGATCCGTTTAGAGCAAAGGACCCGCCGCCCATCTTTCCGCCAAACTCGTTTACCGTAATTGTATCATCCTGAAACTGAATATCAACCCCAAGATTTTGGATGGGATCATTAAGTTGCTTTAATTTAATCGTGCCATTCACTACGGTTAAGCGGCCATTCAAGGTAGGCTGGGCTAATGTGCCTCCCACCGTGATTTCACCAGTAGTAGGTCCAGATCCCCAGGCCACTTCTTTAGTGAGCATTGGCAATATGCGTAGATCTGCATTATCCAGGCGCAGTTTCAAATCCATTCTGTCAGTAATATCAGCCTCTCTGCGCCCCTGGCTGTTTAGTGCTTTTAAAGGTACAATACCATAGGCGCTGGCCCGATAAGGACCGCGTTCCAAAAAGAGCTGGTTTACGTGAATACTGCCTTGATTATAGATAAACAAGCCATAAAGATTATCAAATTCGGCGTTAGCAATACTACCGTTTCGGCTGTCTAACGATACGGCTATATTCGGGTCACTGGTAGCGCCGGTAGCCTGCACATTGAAACTAAATTTTCCTTTGGTTTCAACCGTTGTATCAAACAACGCCGGTAGAATTCCGGTTTCAATATCGAGACCGCCGACTTCCATATCAATAGCCCCATTTAAATCAGCCTGGCCTTTGGCTACCAAGACCCCTTCCGCCCCTTGACGCCCTTTAAACTGGTTAATGGTGATAACCCGGTTTCTGAGCTCAGCGTCAATATCAATGTTGTCAAGTGAATAGTTCTTGATTTTGCCGCCGGCAATGGCTCCCCGTAATAATACAATCGGGTTATCGACAGTACCATGCAAAGAAATTTCACCGTTAAGGCGGCCGTGAATGCCGCGCTCTGGGACATTCGCAATCGCTAAAATCCCGTCCAGTTCGCCATTTTCCACCTTTAGCATCCCGTCAACTTCTTTGGTATTGAGATCAGCCGCACCAGTGAAAGCATAGCGGCCTGTTTCTTGCGAGAAATGCAAATCTGGAATATCCGCATAGCCTCCCTGATAGTTAAACTGGGCAAAAATATCTTTGATCTCTTGCCCATTGAGCAAGATTGACGTCCCATCAAGCTGTCCGGCCAACCGGGGATTCTCCATTGTCCCTGTTACCTGCCCGTTAATATTGACTCTGCCGCTTACCGGATAAGGATACTTAACCCTTAATCTGGCAAGTCGTATGTTTTTGGCATCTACGGCAAAGTTTAGGCTGTTATCAGGCGCCACCGTTCCCGCCAAATGCATAGTAGCTCCCAGTGATACAACATCAAGTTTATGAACAATAAGTGCACCGTCTTTACGCTCATAGGTGCCTTCGGCGCGGGCAATAAGCTGACCGTACAAACTGCCTTGCGTTAATTTTATTTTACCCTGCACTACCGGGTTATCTAACGCCCCTGTCAGCAGCAGTTCATGTTCCACATTGCCTGTCAATGTAAAGTCGGCTTTAAGCAGGCGGGCAATCGTCTCAGCCCTTGCAGCATGAGTAATTACTTTTAGGTTGAGTTCCGGTTCACTGCCTGTGAGGAGCACAGTGCCGTTAGCAGTATGAGTGGCATTACCATTGGCAAGCAACACCTCTTCCAGCACCACTTGCTGCGAATTAGCAGTAAGTTTGCCGGCTGCATGACCAAGCACCTGTTCCTTCGCCTTTAATTCAGCAATATCAAAATTAAGAGCAAGTAGCGGAGCTGCCAGTGTCCCGGTAATTTCACCTTCAAAAGATGTTACTCCGGCAAAATTAATGTCCTTTACGGTAGCATGCGGTATATCCTGCAGTTCTATCCCCTGACCGCTAACCTTTATTGCCAGCTGCTCGTCCCGGATTGTGCCGCTGGCAGCAATAACTCCTGTTGGCAAAACACCATTGCAGTATTCAATTACGGTCTGGCCGCCGCTGCGCTCAATAAGAGCCGAAAATGCCTTGTAGGGTATCCCACTCACACTGCCTGCAGTCAGATTAACCGTAGCCATTCCCTGGGTGGAGTTCCAGTCGTTTAGCTGACCGTTGACCGCAAGATTAATTTGCCCTCGTCCACTTACCACCATAGGCAAATCCCGGATTGCCGCAACATCTAAATTTTCACCGGCAAGTTGCAATTGGTAACGATTGCTGGTAGTAGCAAAGTCTCCTTTGCCTTTTACCTGTCCACCCAGCATATCGACAGAAAATTGATCAATAGTAATGATATTACCAGCCAATCGAATAGCAGCCTGGGCTGCTTTCACAGGATATGCGGCAATGGTTGCCTCAGCTGTAGAAATTTTAGCCGCAACAAAAGGATCATCAAATGTCCCTGTGACCATGGCATCAAACTTTATCTTGCCGATAAAAGGCAGTTTATCGTTAATAGCAAGCGGATCAAAACCTGGCGAAGTTGCTTTAAGGTTAAATACCGGAGTGTCTCCAGCAATGCCGATTTTGCCATACGCAGTTACCGGTTGACCGGCTACCTTGGCATGCCCTCCCAATATGTACACATTTTCATTAGTAAAACTAATCTCGCCCTGCGCCTCTGCCACAGTAATCCCTGAAGTCTGCAGCGCTATATTATCTAGTTCAAAATTTCCGGCATAACGCATGCCTGCCGGGCTGGTAGTAACGGTAAAATCCAGTTGTTTAAGCACTCCGTCTGTAAACTTGAGTTCTGTACCAGCAGGCAGCAAAGCCTCATAATCAGCCGGGTTAATAGTATCAGCTTTAAGGGTCAGCCACAGGCTGCTTTTTGCATTGTTAAGCGAACCTTGCAAGGCTAGCGGATAACCGTTATGGGTCAAAACCACGCTTGCATCCACGGTTTGACTGCCTTTGACTGCAAACTGGCCATCAACTTTATTAAATTGCCACATACCTTTAGACGAACGTACTTGAATATCGCCCTGTTCCAGTATTACATTACCGTTGAATTCAGGACTGTCAGGCTTAGATTCTTGCTTTAAACACTCAAAATTCCAAGTACCATCTGTTTCTTCAATCAAAGTAAGGCTTGCCTGAGTAAGCGTGATTTTTTTCAAGGCATCAATGGCTGTTTTATCTCGCAACAAACTAAGCAAGTTATACTGAATGGTAACTTGCTTTATAGCCGCCATTTCACGGCCTTGCTTATCAAATAGTATTACATCATCCACAGCAGCAGAAGTAATCCCTGCTGTATGCAGTTTTCCTATAGTAACCTGGATTCCCAGGGATTCGGTTAATTGCGCAGCCAAGGTTGCTTCCACTTTGGCAAAAACAGTCTGACGATAGCCAGACCACCATCCAATAGCAACCATAGCAGCTACCAATACTATAACCGTTAAAGCGATAGCTTTATTTCGCATTGTGCGCCTCCTCGGTTCGGTAGTGGTTATTTTCGACGCAGCAGTTATATCTTCCTTTATGGCTTAGCTGGGAAATTTTCTATACTAAGTAAAAAGCTGCATCTAGCTTGCCTCGCAAAAACTGACTGCAATAAAGAACGAAGGGATGTTTTGACCTGCTGTCAAAACATCCCCTGCTATAGTCAAACAAATTTCAGTTAGCGTTATTGCGCTATTTCACGGCAATACCCATTGCTTTATCAAGTTTTGCCCGGCTGGTATTATAGTCGTACAAAGCCTGAACATAATTGGTTTTAGCAGTAGTCAGCGCAACCTGGGAATCAATAACGTCCAGATTGGTACCAACGCCGGCACTATAGCGAACCTGGGCAATCTTGTAGTCTTCTTCACCTTTGATTACCGCAACATTACTGGTTTCAATCCGTTTTTCGGCTTCCAACATATTAAGATATGCCTGACGGACTTCCAGCTGAGTACTATCCTTGGCCTGACGCAGTTGTTCTTTTGCTTTGTTGTGTTCAGCCTCGGCACCTCTGACCTGCCCTTTGGTTAAGCCGGAATCAAATAGGTTGTAGCTGGCACTGACACCAACTGACCAAGTGTTTTTATCAGTCCCGGGATACTCGCTATCACTCCAGTTTTCCGAGGCGGTAGCAGCTATCGATAATTTACTGCCGCTTTCGGCGACCCTAATTTGGGCTTTGGCAACCTCAACATTGGTTTGCGCCTGAGCGAGATCAGGCCGGTTACTTAGTGCAAAAGTAATGCACTCTTCTAGGGCCTTATCAAATTTTTGGTATTTAAGCTCGTCTTTAACCACAAGCTGGGTAGCAAGCGGCAAACTGATAATATTATTCAAATTGGATACAGCAAGTTCATACGAGTTTTTGGCGATAATTAAATTTTGTTCGGCATCGGCTTTTTCTACCTCTGAGCGCAGTACATCTGATTTTGCTACTGTGCCGGCATTGTATTGGGCTTCAACATTTTTCAAATGCGCAGTAAGTCTGTCTAAGGACTCTTCTCTTAGACTAACAAGATTACGGGTCTGCAAAATGCTGTAGTACCCGGTAGTTGCATTAAGCTTAATTTGCTGCTGAGTATCGGTTACACCTAAATCAGCCGATTTTGCTGCCAGCTTGGCTTTATCAATAGTGCCTTCCAGTTTACCGCCAGTGTATAATGGCAGACTCAGATTAACACTGTTAGTATAGCGGGTTGTAAAGTATTCCGGAACAGTAATTTTTTTAGGAGGGTTTATTAAAGCATAGTCATAAACATAAGTACTTGATTCCGCTGTTTTATACCGGCTGAAGCTGTGATCAAAAGTAAGCGACGGTCCTCTGCCAGCCCGCGCAACACTGACATCCCAGTTTGCCTTATCCAGTTCTGATTCCGAAATTTTAATAGCCGGGTTACTTTTAAGTGCCATTTCAATGGCTTGATCAAGCGTCAGTTCAACCGGCGCCGCAAAGCCGGGAAGCGCCGCAGACAGCAGCATCGTACCGGTAAGTAAAGCCGCAGCTTGTTTCGGCATGCGTCCGAAAAATATATTTTTTGCCATGGAATATATGACCTCCTTGACGTTATCGCAAATTATCCATTCTGACTGTTCAGTCAAACACTTACTATTATAGGTGCATCCCCTACCAGTGTCAATGCATGCCACACTTAGAATGAACGCTTTATGCCATAATAGGAAGCTCTTTCATCATGCTTGTTAATATTATCGGTCTGGGTTATTAAAAAAGTATCTGGTGCCAGTTGATACTGGGTACGCAGTTTAACCCGGACATCATTAGGATCATAGGCATCAAGCGACAAGCGCAACTCTTTGCCCAGTTTAGTATCTAAGCCAACACCAACTTTATTGTCGATAATGCCCAAACGCTGGTTCATGGCCGGACCACTTTTTCCCATTTGCAGGTTGAGTTTATTATCTTCACCGATTTCGCTGACGCCAACAACCGCAAAATCACTGGGTGAAGTGCTAATGGTAATATTGGCATTGCTCATATATTTTTGATTATCCGGATCATATAGCGCATCAATACTAGCCTCGGTTTTAATGTTTGCAACCTTATCTAGCATTTTGTTGGCCTTGGCTGATGCATCACGGGCATTTCGCAGTGTTTCTTTAAGATTTTTGGAGGTCTCAGGATCTGTAACAACCCCCTCTAATGCGGCTGCCATCTTTTCAACCCGATAGCTGGTTTGCTTAATGGCCTGGATAGTCTCTCTCAGGTCTCTGGCAGTCTGCCCATTGTTGTCAACATCAGCAATCATGCCGTTCACTCGGGCAGCTGTATTGTTGAGGCTTACTGACATGGATTTTAGGTTGCTAACCATTGAAGTTACATCACCATGGCTTGCATCAGCCAGCATGGCCAGTGTAGTTGTGAGCCGATTTAAGTTTTCAGTTATATCCCGTGTATTTAACGCAGCTTCCTTAAGAGCTGCGCGGACTTTTTCATCGCCCATTACATCGTTAAATGCCTGCATTAATGTCTTTACTTCAGCAAGTACCTCATTAGCAGCTACCATGAGTTCATCCATGCCCTGCGGATTATCGCCGTAAACTTTGTCATGCGGAGCTAAAAAACCTTGGACGTCCCGGGGCGGCGAAACGTTAATAAACTTTTCCCCTAGCAGCCCGTCTGATCCGATAACAAATTTTGAACCTACCGGAATCTTCACGCCCGGTTTGAGCAAAATATCGGCCACAACACCATCATTCACTATCCGCACATCGGCAACCTTGCCAACATCAACGCCTGCATAACGAACAACATTGCCAGGCTTCAGCCCGCTTACCTGTCCAAACACGGCCTGGAGCGGATATCCTTTATCACCTAGTGTTATATCACTTAAAAAAACAATCATCCCCGCAAGTAAAGCAAGCCCAGCCAGCGTTATGGCACCTACTTTTGCTTCTGTATTCATGCTCTGGACCTCCCTTGACTTTCCGGTAAAACACTTCCGCCCCGGATAAACTTAACAATAACCGGATTTTCCGACTGCCTGATCATATCAGGCGTGCCGGTTTCGATAATGGTTCCACCATAAATCATGGCAATCCGGTCAGCAATAGCAAAAACACTTGACATATCATGTGTTACAACCACCGATGTGGAATCAATCATCCGGCGTGTACTGACAATCAGCCTGTCGATGGTATTGGACATAATCGGGTCCAGACCGGCTGTAGGTTCATCATACAAAACAATATGTGGATCAATCGCTATCGCCCTAGCCAGGCTAACCCGCTTTTTCATACCGCCAGACAGTTCATTAGGCATAGTTTTTTCCTGGCCTCTAAGTCCAACCATCCGTAGTTTACGCCGCACTGTCCGTGCAATCTCTTCTTCCGGCAAGTTGGTATGCTGCCGCAAACCGAAAGCAACATTTTCTCCCACTGTCATGGAGTCAAACAGGGCAGAGTATTGAAAAACCATACCCATTTCCAGACGTACTTCATTAAGCTGGTCTTCTGTCATACCGGTAATTTCCCTGCCATTCACCCAGATTTCCCCGCTGGTCGGTTTTAGAAGACCGATAATTAACCTGAGTAAAGTACTTTTTCCCGAGCCGCTCGGCCCGATTATAACCATGATTTCCCCTTTTTCAATGGTAAGGTTAATGTCTTTGAGGATTTGTTTTCCCCGCATATTTACATTGACATTAACAAGCTTGATCATATTGGACCTCATTTCTATGGCCTGCCTGGGCTATTACCGATAGAGCGCCACTGATAAAAAATAATTGCTGACAAAAATTAAGATAATCGACAACACTACCGAACCTGTTGTTGCCTGCCCTACACCTTCGGCGCCCTGCGCGGTTGTCAAGCCTTTATAACAGCCGATAATGGCAACAATAGTGCCAAATACCATAGCCTTAACTAATCCACCAATAATATCGTGTGGGACGGCAAATACATCAATAGAATTTAGAAAAGTATAAGGACTAATACTGGCAGACGTTGTCGCAATTACATAACCGCCAATAATGCCAATGACATTGGCAAAAACCACCAAAAGCGGCAGCATAAGCATACAGGCCAGCATGCGCGGCACTACCAAGTAGGCAACCGGATTTACCGCCATGACCCGCAAAGCATCAATCTGCTCGGTTACTTTCATCGAGCCAATTTCTGCAGTAATGGCAGCCCCAACCCGCCCGGCAAACACCACACCAGTTAGCACCGGCGATAATTCTCTTCCCATAGCAATTGCCACCATGCCGCCAACCGACGATTGGGCTCCATATTTAACAAATTCATGGGCAGTCTGTATAGTCATAACCATTCCGGTAAATAACATGGTTAACAACACAATCGGCAGTGAATCAGCTCCCAAATGTGCCATTTGCCTAAGCAGCAGTTTAGCATCAAACTGACGCAGATTATAGAAGGTCTGCCCAAACAGAATTAGAATTGTTCCTATATTTTCTAAAACCCCAAGTACTATTGTACCGGTACGGGCGAAAAGAGTAATCAGCATCTCTCTGCTCCTTACTTGGATGATGACTAATATTATTCAATATTTATTTGAAATTCCCTCCTGGCAGAGAGTTAATTTAATTTCTCCGCATACCATAAACCCATAATCTTCCTATACCTAACAACTAGTCGTTACTCCTAAAATGACAAAGAGAAGCCGAAATTCATCGGCTTCTCTTTGTTTTTATTTTTGTACATTCAGAACAATCTGGGTATCACCATCAATAATGTAGTCAGTAGTGATACATACTTTTTTCTCAGCTTCGGTGGCTTTAGCTGCTTTTGCGGCTGAATTTCCACTTCCGGCTACCATTTTATTGGCAGTAGTCTGTGAAGTCGGGGTAGGATTTGTTTCAAATTTCTCGGTCATTTTCTTCGGAGTATTTCCCTCACCAGACTGCGCGGCATCCGGAATACCCATATCAATGACTTCTACCACAATATCATTATTGCGGTCGCGCTTAAGCAACTCGGTAACGGCCTCTTCCAATGATTTGGGACGAGGTTTAATAAATAGCTTTGTTAAATCTTCTTCACCGGCTTGGCGTTTGGTTAACAACTGAGCCAAAGATACCATACCGCCGCCCCGCACTGCTAGCGCCATCGTTCCCGGTTGCTGCTCTTTGGGTACTGTATAAGTAATGTGGCGGGTAATCGCCTCACTCCGGTAAGGTTTGAGTTTAACGGTAATATCTACTTTGTCACCAGGCTTAACATTGGTGGTCTTTGGTTTGGCTTCAGTAATGGTAGCTGTCTGCCGACTACTATCAATGGCGACATTTACGTTAACATCCATGACATTAACGGCATTAAACTGATTGCCCGCCAGCAGGGTCAAGGCTTCATGCACTTCAGCCACGGCCATTTCGCCAATGTTTCCTTGGGTGTAAAACATATTGCTGCGTTTCATTGTTTGTCCGGGAATACCGGCTGCACTGATTTCAAAACTGACATTAGCCGTTCCTGAACCAATCCGGTCAGTCGTTTTTTCAATCGCATTAAAGATACTTACCGCCGACAATGTAGGCGCTAATTCTTCATCCTGAATAACCTGTACCCACATTTCATTAGTACGGTTCAGATTTTTATCGGTAACAGTAATGCGCACAGGCACAACGCCAGGAAATTTCCCCAGTTTGCCGGCAACACCGGCGCCTCTGTCTTGGTTAATTATACCGATTGCTTCTGTGGAGGTTCCTACTTTAAATGAATTCTCGAGGCCATTAATTACCGAATAAACATCGGCATCGGTAAGGAAGTAATTAGCTTTGCCCCGTTTAAGAAACGGATGACCAAATGCCAGAATCTTATCGCCTTCCACATAAGTTACCGTTCCTAATGCGCCTACGCTGACATCACCACGGACTAACTGAACTCCCACTGTGTTGCCAGGTTCCACCGTTTTATAAGCAATTCCGTTATTGGTATCTGACACACTGCCACTAACAGCATACGGCGTAAGGTTATACGGCTTAAGCTTGTCTGATAGCATTTTCAGCGACTGTTCGCCAAACCCTGAAACCATAAGCGGAGTGGCCATAGACGTTTTTCCCGTCAAAGCAGCCAGCGCGGTGTCAACTGCGGCTGTGTCCGGAAACTCCAGCGGTTCCTGGGTCTGTTCTTTCTTCTCAGCTTGTCCGTCAGGCAGTTCCCATAGTTTTAACATATCGGCAATTGGGGTTACCATACCAATCTTATGGTCGGTTAGCGGCCAGCCATAAGCAATCGCTCCTACCAATTTGCCATTAATGTATACCGGACTGCCGCTCATTCCCTGCGCAATCCCGCCGGTACGGTCAATCAGATCACCATAAGTACGCACCAACAGCAGATCGCCTGATGGCCCCTTTTGTTTCATAACTTCTAAAACTTCAACACCAAATTCTTCAATGGTATTACCTGAAACAACAGTTTTGGCAATACCATGCATTCCTTTGGTGATTTGGTCAACAGGCAAAAATTCAGGCGCAGCCTGGACATATGCAGTAGGCAACAGCAGAAAAACTGCTACCAGCGCTGCCAGGCAGCGCCTCATCAATATAGACAAGATATTCATCCTTCCCAATTACCTTTTACGTGGTTCAATTTTGACTAATACATCGCCTGTTTTGACTTTGTCGCCAGGTTTAACCAGTACTTCTCGGACAACCCCGTCAACATTGGCACGAACAGCAACCGCCGGTCCGGTAATGGTTTCTACATATACCAAAATATCACCTTCCCGCGCCGTAGCACCAATGGAAACAAGGCCTTTAGCCAGTACACTGCCTGACAGTACACCGCGCTGATCAACAGTCTGACCAGCCGCTAGTGACCAAGCAACCACACCAATAACCAAGAGTACGGTAATGGCGATAATACTTTTTTTATGAGCCATATATAACACCTGCCTTTCTATTTACGGAAAAGGCTCCTCCTACTTTCATTATAGCGTATTTTTAGTAATTGGCAACATGGAAGGTACAATTACCAAAGCATCCCCCACCCGGCGTTCACGACCATCAGAGGGCTTGTTAACTACTTTGCCCTTGACTACCATTTCGCTAGAACCGCCGCCATCAAGGTTCATAGCGTCCTCTGCCCCTAATTCCTGCATAAACACTGCCAGTTCAAGCAGTGTCATTCCGATACTATGTTCCTGTCGTCCATCAACAACTACTGCCAAAATATGTCCGTCGCCTTTAACGCCAAGTGCAGTTCGCGGCGCACGGCCACCGGCTACATCAGAGCCAAATTCCTCAATTTTGGTAGTTAAAAATACACTGTTGTTCTTGACCAGCATAGGGCCTGCCCCTATCGCATGCATGGTTTTATCCCACACAGGTCCCAGGGTTTCCTGCACCTTAACCGTGTCACCTACTTTAAGAGCCGACATTTGTTTGGCAGCTATGCCATGTGCCGACAGAACTATCGCCCCTGACGGTATTTGTGTATTACCTGGATTAAGTGACGCCACTTTATCATTGATAATGACATATTCCTGCCCATAACCATTACTGCCGGTTGTGGCACCATATAAATCATTATACAAAATAAGCTCATTTTCGCCGCGTTCCCGGTTAACTGCACTTATCGTGATATTCTGACCGCCAGGCAGTTCAACTTTCCCTTGATATTCTACCTGATCAATAAGCACCTTGCCTTCCGGCATTACTCCGAGCGCTGTCCGTGGTAATTCCGGCGTGCTGGCAATTTCACCATTGATTTTTAGCAAACCGATAATAGAACCGTCAAGACCAAAATAAGAACCATTTACTGCTGCAAGCGCCTGATTATTGTCGGCCATCGCCTTTACCGGTTCAAGGCCTTGCACAACGCCGTTTGAGATTGCCGGCTTAATAACATACCCAGACTTAGGATCAATATCAAGAATATACGCCTGCACCGGACCACTGGCTGCACTTCGCATCCATGCAGTATAGGTAATGCCGGGGGTAATTTCATCCACATATTTGCGGTCATATCTTTTTATAATATCAACAACAAGCCTATTGGGATTTTTCAAAGTAAACACATTATAGGTATATGCTGTTTTAAAATCAATGACGGTTTTGACACTGCCATCTTCGGTCGACAACCGCAGCTTGTCAAGTGTCGGATCATTAAAAACAAGTTGGTCAGTCGCCTTATTGACAGCCCCCGGCATATCAATAACCAGGCGCATTGGATTTTCGAGAGCCGTAACCGTGTACTCAGGCAGGGTTGCAACATCAAACACAATCCGTACTTTATCTGCAGTCTGGCTTGTCCGTATTTTGTTTAGGACAGCACCCGGAGCAGCCCAGCCCACACTGGGTATTACCGCAAAAATAATATATGCCACAGTCATAAACAGAACTGTTTTACGTCTCAATTGATTAAACATAATATATCACGCTCCAAGAAAAACGAATGATAAAGGAACAAAGCCAGGCTATTTAGAAGCCTGGCCCTTATCTGTAGCAACAGTCGTAACAGCGGCAGCGGTTTTAGTCATCTGCCGATAAATCATATCGGCCAACCCCATCCCACCGGCTTTAGCCATGTTTTTGGTTAACTCGGTGTCTAACATCGATCTAAACGTTTGTTCTGCCTGGGTATTGCCAAGCAAGGTTCCTTTTGGCACTGTTTCCCGCATTTGCTTCAGCATCAAATTGAGGAAAACCGCTTCCATTTCCTGACAAGTTGCTTTTAGTTTGGCATCTTCTGCAGCAGTTGCTGCTGAAGCCGCATTACCTTTGGCCTTGGCTTGTGATGCAGAGACTTGCGAAGCCTGGACGGCTTTTTCCAGTCTGTCGGCAAAACCAGCCTCCTGGTCAGGTGTTGTTCCTCCGCTATTAGGAACAACAGTATTAGCCTGTATCATATTTCCGGAGTTTATGCGCATCAAAATCACCGCCTATTGAGATACGATTACCGCGGTATCCTTATCTCTATTAATGCTAAGCATACCGCAGCAATCAATTTTATTTCATTACATTATTTGCAGATCAGCATGCAGCGCACCAGCTGCTTTTATGGCCTGCAAGATAGAAATAACTTCACGCGGGGTTGCACCCACTGCATTTAGAGCGGCCACTACATCACCAACACTGGCCGAGGCTGGCAGTTCAACAAGTCCGGCCGGTTGCTCTTTGACATCAACAGTAGTGTTTGTTGTAGCAACCGTATTGCCGTTGGAAAACGGCTGAGGCTGCGATACATCAGTAGTTTGTCCAATTTTTACCGTCAGACCGCTTTGCGCAACTGCGACATGATCAATGGTGACATTACTACCTACAACCACAGTGCCTGTCCGCTCGTTAATAACAACCTTGGCGGCAACATCTGGGGTAATTGGCAATTCTTCAATTGCTGCGATAAAAGCAACTAAGTTATCACTATAAGACGATGGAACACTGACAACTACTGTGCCAGGATCTTTGGCAGAAGTAATCTGGCCAAACCGCTGATCAATAGAGTCGCAAATTCTGCTGGCTGTTGTAAAGTCCGGCTGACTAAGTGCCAAGGTAATTCTTCCCTGATTTTTGCCGGCAAAAGCCATCGGGACTTCCTGTTCAACCAAAGCACCACTCGGAATATTGCCTACTGTCGGGTGATTTTTCTGCTGGCTTGATCCGCCGGCACTGGCTGAGAATCCGCCGGTTGACACCGGCCCCTGGCCTACGGCATATACCTGACCATTGGCCGCTCTTAGCGGTGTTTGCAACAGCGTGCCACCTTGCAGGCTTTTGGCATCCCCCATTGAGGAAACCGTAATATCAATACCATCGCCTGATTTAACAAACGGCGGCAAGGTTGCTGTCACCATAACAGCCGCTACATTTTTCGGTTTCAGATCTGAGGAAGCAACAATTACGCCAAAAGATTTCAGCATATTAGTTACTGATTGAATGGTATATGTGGTTTTATTGCTATCACCCGTACCAGCCAACCCAACTACTAAACCATAGCCTACCAACTGGTTGGCACGCACCCCCTGTACTTTGGCTACATCTTTAATACGGGTGCTGACCTGGGCTGCAGCTATTGCTGGAATTAGTAAACTTACCCCGAGCATAGCGGCTAGAAAAAATGCTGTTAGTTTACGCATATGTCCTCCACTAATTGGTTAGTGTTTGTGTATTAGAATAAGAAATTAAATATCTGTGTAAATATTCCTTGCCGCTGCTTCCCAGCAATCGGCCCTTTACCTTCGATCTTAAGCTGGGCATCTGCCACGTTGCTTGATAACACAGTATTATCAACAGTCACGTCTTCTGCCCTCACTATACCGGTAATGGTGATTTTCTGTTCATCAGTATTTTGCTTAATGGTTTGCGTGCCTTTTATAAGTAGCTGACCATTAGGTTGAACTTCTTCAACCTTGACGGTAATCCGCCCGGTAACTTTGTTGGTATTCGATAAAGAACCGTTAGCGGCAAAGCTATCCGAACTTGAGCCACTGAGTGCGTTAATAAAAGTAAGCAAACCCGAACCGGCGTCCACACTGGTACTGGCCTCTTTGGTATTTGACGCACTACCAGTCCGTTTTGCACTGGAAGACTCGCTAATAATAATGGTAATAACATCACCAACCGCATGCGCCCGATGATCAGTAAACAAATTAGCGGCCGGCGCATTGTTTGTCCAGAGAGAATCCGCCTTGGCATAAGGCACCGGCGCGAGAATAAATGTAACGATTACCAAAAAACCTATAAGTTTGCGCATCCTGTCTCACCTTACTTTTTTTACATATTTATTCGTACAGTTGTATCATCAATTACCCGGCCAATAATTACCTTCTTCGAATTAGTATTTTGCACTTGGATAAACTGGCCTGCGCTGCCATTTTGCAGCGCAGTTCCCGCCACCATCACCTGAATATTGCCAATTTGAGCGAGAATATTGACGGGTTTTCCCCGGGTAATGATTACCGCTTTTTTTAGCATACCTTCGGTTAATACAACACCGGGAGCCATGGGGCGTTTGACCGACAGTCCCTGTATTTTCGCAAGATCGGTAAAATATCCCGGTAATAGCCGGCCAATATCTCGCCGTTCAAAGCTAATATTGTCAGCAGTTATGACCTCACCGGCAGGTAATGATTTGCCAGCAACCGCGACTTGCACATACTTTTTTATTTCAAACCTTACTACGGCCTGCGTAATAACTTTGTCATCAACCTGTACGCCAACACTTATGTTAGTGGGAGTATTATAACGAATGCCATAAGGCAGCATAATTTTATAAGTTATCATACCGGGCGGCACCAGGATATCCTGTGGTTCACCAATTGCTGTAATGGTAGCATCCCCGATTACTGTAGCTTTAAGATACTGCTCAGCTTGTTCGAGTAACTTTTTACCGCTGACAGTTTGCGAAGAGGCTGTCACAGCAAGCTGCGCCGGAATATTCCAGGTTATGTCTGTCGCCGCAAGCACATTGGCCGCTTGCAGCCGTGCTAAAATAAGTTCTTTGTTTATCACATAACTATGACCTGGCGCTGGCGTATGCCCCAGCCGGATCCTGCGCAAATTATCTGTCCGCTCAGCATCATCACCATTGATTACCGCGACATCTCCCAAGGTAAAATATTGTCCGCTAACACTCGCTTCAGCAGGTATGACCACTGTCATTCCCTGCCCACTCGCCTGTTGTCCGGTAAAGAATATACCGGCAACACATAGAATCACCATGGTAAGCCGGTATAGCTTAGTTCTCATAAATTATTCCTACCGTTTAAGAGCAGCTGCTTTTTCCAGCATATCATCAGCTGTCTGAATAGCTTTGGAATTTACCTCATAGGCACGCTGAGCCACGATCATATTAACCATTTCTTCAACGACCTGAACATTAGACATTTCCACATATTGCTGAATTACTGTTCCTGCACCTTCTTCGCCAGGATTGTTGACAATCGGCGCGCCGGAAGCCACAGTTTCTTTAAGTAAATTACCGCCCATGCTTTCTAGTCCGGCCGGATTGATAAACCGAGCAAGCGTAATCTGACCAAGTTCTTCTGTTGTTGTCGGTCTGGTAGCAGTAACAATACCATCAGAAGAGATAGTAATTGCAGTTGCATCATCCGGAATAGTAATTGCCGGCTCCAAAGGATAACCGTCGGCATTAACAACACGGCCAGTAGAGTCCCGTTGGAATGAGCCAGTTCGGGTATAAGCAACTGTCCCATCCGCCATCGTTATTTGAAAGAAACCGGAGCCTTCAATAGCCATATCGAGCTCGTTACCGGTACTTTGGAAGCTGCCCTGGGTATAAATCTTTTGCGTAGCTACCAGTCGGGTACCATGTCCCATTTGAATACCACTTGGCACCTGGGTGTCAGTGCCTGTAGAAGCACCGGCCTGGCGCATGTTTTGGTACATAAGGTCAGCGAAATCGGCGCGGCTCTTTTTAAAGCCGGTAGTATTAACGTTTGCCAAGTTATTGGAAATAACATCAAGGTTGCTTTGTTGGGCACCCATGCCAGTTCCGGCAGTCCATAATGCTCGAATCATTTAATCATTACCCCCGTAATTATTTTAGCATACTGCATCAGTCGGTCAGCAATATGAGGGCCTCCATCTGGGTCCAGCCCGTTCATAATAGTATCGAGATGTTTTTACAAAAAATTAAGTGTCCTTAGCTACCAAGCTATACTTTACCTACATCATTAACGGCCTTACTTAAAAGCTCATCATGAGCCTGCACTGTTTTGGCATTGGCTTCATAAGCACGATAGCCGCTTATCATATTAACCATTTCAGATACAACATTAACATTAGATTGCTCCAAATAGCCCTGTTCCACTTTGCTTGTTGTTGCTGCCTGACCATTGTTTGGCGCACGGAACAGGTTTGCACCTTCTTTTACCAATTCACGTTCATTAGCAAATTCGACTACACGCAGTGTTCCGACATCTTGCCCGTCAACTGATATAACGCCATCCTGATTCACACTGACCATACCGTTAGGAAGCTGAATAGGTCCAGCTGTGCCAAGCACTTGCTGCCCCTCGCTGTTAACTAGTTCGCCCCGGGCATTGCGGGTAAATGTGCCGTTTTTGGTGTAACGGATTCCTGCCGCCGTCTGAATGGCAAAATAGCCTCTGCCTTCAATGGCAAAATCAAGTGGATTGCCGGTAGAACGCATAGAGCTGGTATCATGAATAGTGGCAATTTCATCAATCAAAGTGCCAACACCCAAGCTACCGATAACCGGCGCTTCCGGGCCGTCGTTTATCCGCTGAATTAACAGACTGGCAAAATCTTTAGATATCGCTATATCTTTTTTATAGCCGGCCGTATTGCCATTGGCAAGGTTGTTGGCAATGGTATCGGCTCTGGTAGTTTCGGCTAACATACCAGAAGCAGCTGTATAAATTCCCCGAATCAATGCTATCACCTCTTTTACTAATATCGTAAAATTTCGCGTATTTCTTAATACCACATAATCTGGCTGGGTAATATTACCCGGCCAGATTGCCTTTTTTCAGCGTTGTAAGAGTATCCTGCAAAGCCTCCAGCGAATCCAAGGCCTTGCCGGTTCCTAAGGCAACACAAGACAGCGGATCATCTGCCAAATAAGTAGGAATTCCTGTTTCCTGGTTGATAAGCTTGTCCAACCCATGAATGAGCGAACCGCCACCAGTCATGACAATTCCACGATCAACGATATCAGCAGCCAGTTCAGGCGGTGTTTTTTCTAATACTGACTTAACACATTCAACAATGAGTGTTACCGGCTCCATCAAGGCTTCCCTAGTTTCCGCTGAGTTCATCCGCAGGGTTTTAGGAAGGCCTGATACCAAGTCCCGTCCGCGAATTTCCAGGGTTTCATTGCGCCCATTAGGATAGGCGGTAGCAATCGCTACTTTTATTTCTTCCGCAGTCCGCTCGCCAATCAGAACGTTATATTCTTTCTTGACATGGCGAATGAGCGCTTCATCAAATTTATCGCCGCCAATACGCAGCGATTCACTAACAACAATGCCGCCAAGACTGAGCACGGCAATATCAGTAGTACCGCCGCCAATATCAACCACCATGGCGCCGCAAGGTTCGGCAATTTCCAGTCCGGCACCAAGCGCCGCTGCCAGCGGTTCTTCAATAAGAAAGGTCTTGCTGGCTCCGGCCTGCATGGCCGCTTCGAGTACCGCCCGTTTTTCTACGGTGGTCACCCCGGAAGGAATGCAAATCATAATTCTCGGCTTAAAAAAGAAATTCTTGCCGGCTACTTTCTGAATAAAATGCCTAAGCATGCTTTCGGTTGTGTCATAATCAGCAATTACGCCTTCGCGCAAAGGACGAATAGCAATAATATTGCCTGGTGTCCGCCCCAGCATCCGGCGAGCTTCTTCGCCAATTGCCAAAATGCGGTTGGTATCCCGGTCAATTGCGACAACTGAAGGTTCCCGCAAAACAATACCTTTTCCTTTTATGTATACTAAAACGTTGGCTGTTCCTAAATCCACGCCAATATCCATAGTTCCAAACATATAAAAATTCAATCCCCTTTCAAGCTATCTGATGCCCCTTAAAACTTGTCCCAGAATTTTTCTAAAAGAAAAAAAGAGGTGCATTAAGAAGAATCACAAGTAATAGATATTTCTACAAATAATTTAAAAGTCCTTTATATTTTCGATCTCTTTCCCCACATATCTGTCTTTTTTTCTTTATTATTTTATTCTTCTTTTTCCTCTTTATATTTTTTTCTGGTAGCTTCACCACCGCGAATGTGGCGTTCTGCCTTGTTCATCTCCAGGATGTTTTTCACCTTGACTGCCAAGCGCCTGTTAATTTCCGGCAGCCGCTCAATCATATCTTTATGCACTGTACTCTTGCTCACTCCGAACACCACGGCAGTCTGTCGTACAGTATGTTTTGTTTCCATGATGTGATTGCATATATCCAGCACTCTTTTCCGAATATATTCTTTCATTCATTCTCTTCCCCCTCGCGCCCGTCCTTTTACTCTTGCTACCATGTATATGCAGCAATCAGGTGAAGCAGAACAGACAACCGCAGGGGGGACTAACAACCTACAATAAAAATAGCCCCTTGTTTGCCAGGAGCTGCAAGCAGCTACCCATTCTGGCATACAAAAGGCTCTTCGGTATTTTACTTGGGAATGTCAGGAAATAATTCGCGTGGATTAAGATACTCTTTTCTTTCCTGTTCTTGCACAGCAACATGCAGGTGCGGCTCAGGTTTGTTGCGGGTAACCCCCATTGATCCCAGCGGATCTCCTGCCTGAATTTTACTATGTTGCTGCACGACAACACTGGCAAGCGAACCATAGGTAATTATCTGGCTATCATACTTAACACCCACAGTAAGACCATATTGTTTGTCTGTATATATCTCGAGTATTTCACCAGCAGTTAAGGCCGGTACAATTTGTCCTTCGCCGCCGCTGACATCAATACCATTATGGTAGCGCCAGTCTTGGTATAATGGCTGAAACTGCCAGCCAAAATCACCGATAATTTTTCCGTTCCATAACTCCCTGATCAACTGTTCACCGGTAGTTTTCCTGTTTTTATCCTTCGCTGTCTCGGCAGTTGCGCCAGTTGACGGCAGCTGTACTTCAGGCTGCGAAATCAAAAGTTGTTCTTGGGGTAAAGCATCAGGTATTACTGCCTGTTCTTGTTGTCTACGCTCAGGTGGCGGTATAGGGTTTGCCGTCGGTGGTTTTGCCATCGGCTCGAGTGTGCCGATAACAGCAAACATCAGCAATACGGCGACTGTCAACAGAAATCCGGCTGTCACTACCTGCCCAACATAACCGAAGCGCGCAAACTTCGTTAAAATTTTCCTGGGCATAGAATCACCTCATGGATAGTATGCCCAGTTCTTCCAGGAATAAATCAAAAAACGCAAGCGGCTAAAAACCGAAGATATTTTTTATGGCAGTCCCGGTATAATAATACGTTAAAATCTGCCTGAAATCGCGACCTTCTTTAGCTTGCCCATTTGCACCATACTGGCACAGACCAACCCCGTGGCCATACCCAGTTGTTTTAAATACTAACTTATCATCAATGGCTTCAACAATAAATTTGGTTGACCGCAGTTCCAGTTTTTCGCGCACTTCCAGTCCAGATAATTGTTTTGTTCCTACCCGCACCATATTGACGCGTCCCGAATCAGTATAGTCAATAATGTTTACAACACCTGCACTTTTACCGCTTTGTGCGGCGGCCATTATAACGGCATCATTCCCCAGGCGTGCTTCAAGTTCGGCAAGTGTTATTTCTTTTCTGTCCTGATATCTTGGCGAGACCTTATCCCAGCTGCAGACCACACTTTGCAGATAAGGATACTCAAATCCCCATACCTCTTTCGCGCTGGCAGTACGCTCTCCGCTGGTTGAATGAAATACTGCGTTGATAGGTTCGCCGTTATAGGTAAGAATCAAGCCTTGCGTCAAATCTACAGCCTGTGAAACCTTTCGCCAATACTTGCCGTAATTTGCTCCCCATTTTTCCCGTAGTTTGGTTTCACTGTACCAAGCCTGACTTTCCTTATAGTCGGTTGTGATATCAGCACCCGGGTATTCCAGCGACCCAGCCCCGCCAAATAGTGCCATATGTTTTGCCGCATAGGTGCGCGCAGCTACCGCTTGGGCTTTAAGGGCCTCAATTTCGAACTCTGCAGGCATTTCACCTGCCACTACTCCTTTAACATAATCCTCAAGATTCATTGCGACAATTTGTTTGATGTCACCCATATATACTTTAATCATGACATCCTCCTGCCGTGACACAGGCGGCAAGGTAGTTGCCGTCTGTTTGTTCATTTCATAAGTACTCAGCACCACAATTGCCGGAATGGCAATCACAGCGACAATCACCAATAGTATGCTGCCAATAGCTATATACCTCACCCACTCACCTTCTTCACCTCAGGCCTATTTCTTAGCTTTTTACCGTCTTATATTCATACTATGCAAACACGTCAAGCGGTATTATGCTTTCTGTTAGAAAAAAACAAGATTGCTTCCTTTTGTTCACAATGACCCACATTTTTCTGCCGGTCATTGCGAGCATAGGAAACAATCTCGCTTCGCATTATAGTATTAGTTCAGTACGGCTAACAATCTACCCGTTCAATGTTAGCGCCGATATTGCAGAATTTTTCCACCAGTTTATCATAACCGCGGTCAATATGATGGATGTAACCGATCTCGGTTTGGCCTTCAGAAACCAAACCGGCTAAAACAAGGGCAGCACCGGCACGCAAATCAGTAGCTTTCACCGGACAGCCGGTCAAGGTTTTGACACCTTCAACCACAGCGCTGCGGCCATCAATTTTAATTGACGCCCCCATCCGTTTAAGCTCATCCACATGCATAAACCGGTTTTCAAAGACGGTCTCAGTTACAATACTTGTCCCCTGAGCCACTGTCATGAGCGCCATAAACTGAGCCTGCATGTCTGTCGGAAATCCGGGATAAGGCAATGTCTTGATATCAACAGCCCTAATATTGCCGTCACTACGGACTCTAACACCATTTACATCTTCTTCAATAGTAACGCCTGCTTCTTTCAGTTTGGCAATAAGTGGTTTTAAGTGTTCTGTCAGTGCATTCTCCACATATACATCGCCACCGGTAATCGCGGCCGCTATCATATAGGTTCCGGCTTCTATCCGGTCAGGAATCACCGAGTGACAAGCGCCCTTTAGTTCACTGACGCCCTCAATTCTAATCTTCTTAGTGCCGGCACCGCGGATATTTGCCCCCATATGGTTAAGCATATTAGCCAAATCCACAATCTCAGGCTCTTCTGCCGGATTTTCAATAATGGTCTGTCCTTTAGCCATGCTGGCTGCCATCATTATATTCTCGGTTGCCCCAACGCTGGGGAAATCCAAATAAATTCTGGCACCGGTTAGGCCTTGAGGTGCTTTGGCTTCAATAAACCCATGACCCATAATAATCTCTGCCCCTAAAGCCTCAAAACCTTTTAAGTGCAGATCAATAGGTCTGGTGCCAATTGCGCAGCCACCAGGCAATGAAATCTTGGCAGAACCTTCCCGCGCGAGTAGCGGGCCCATCACCAGGAATGAAGCTCGCATTTTACGCACAAGTTCATAAGGTGCTTCACAAGTTGCTATTTTTGAGCTGTCAACATACAATGTACCCGGCTCAATTTTAACCGCCGCGCCTAAGTGTGCTAACACCTCGGCAATTGTGCGGACATCTTCCAAATCAGGTATTTCTTCCAGGGTGCTGGGACTTGTCCCTAGTAATGTTGCCGCAATTACAGGTAATACAGCATTTTTGGCTCCACTGACTTTTACAGTGCCAGTAAGCCGATTGCCCCCCCGAACAATTAATTTTTCCACAAACTTTCCTCCCACCACAGCGGTAAGTGCAATGCATAAATTCCCTACAATAGTTTATCATTACCGTGGTAGCTGCGCAAGGGTTTTGAGTCCTATAATTATTCAAAAAAATTTCTATATCTACATTTTTGCCAGTATTTAGGCAGGTTATTCCATGTAAATTATGGTGAGGTAAAGGAAAGTTACACTTTCTGTTGGCGAAAACAAAAAGATTGCGGTACTAAAGACCGCAATCTTTTTTGTAACATTATTTTTTGTCTGCCACTCTTAAACGCACCATAGCCCGTTTAAGTGCCACTTCAGCCCGCCGGACATCAATATCTGACGAACCGCCTGCTTCTTTCAAACGGCGTTCGGCACGTTCTCTAGCAGATTCGGCCCGTTTAATATCAATTTCTTCCGGCAATTCAGCACAACCTGCCAGCACGGTTATCTTTTGCGGACGGACTTCAATAAAGCCGCTGCATACCGAAAACAGTTGCTCGCCTTCGTCGGTCTGAATTCTCAGCGGCCAAATCTCAAGGCCGGCAATTAAGGGAGCATGACCGGGAAGAATACCAAGGTCACCGTCAGTGGCCCTGGCAATTACCATATTCACGTCTTCGGAATAGACCATCCGATCAGGAGTAACAATATCCAGCCGAATTTTATTGGCCATGTATTACTCCCCCTTCATCTTCTCAGCCTTTTCCAGTGCTTCCTCAATCGTTCCCACCATATAGAAGGCCGTTTCCGGCAAATCATCATGCTTACCGCTCAAGATTTCTTTAAAGCCGCGAATAGTTTCTTTGAGCGGTACATATTTACCGGGAGTACCGGTAAAGGCTTCCGCTACGAAGAACGGCTGGCTTAAGAATCTTTGAATTTTCCTTGCCCGGGAAACAGTAAGTTTGTCCTCATCAGACAATTCTTCCATACCCAAAATGGCAATGATGTCTTGCAGCTCTTTATAGCGCTGCAGTACTTCCTGCACACCGCGGGCAACCTGGTAGTGATCTTCCCCAAGTACATGCGGGTCCATGATCCGTGAAGTGGAATCCAGCGGATCCACAGCAGGATAAATACCAAGCTCAGCAATCTGACGAGATAGAACAGTGGTGGCGTCCAGGTGAGCGAAGGTCGCTGCCGGCGCCGGGTCTGTCAAGTCATCGGCAGGCACATATACGGCCTGTACTGAGGTGATAGAACCTTTTTTCGTTGAGGTAATCCGCTCTTGGAGTGCACCAACGTCAGTGCTCAGCGTAGGCTGATAACCAACCGCCGAAGGCATCCGGCCTAAGAGCGCCGAAACCTCGGAACCGGCCTGGATAAAGCGGAAAATGTTATCAACAAACAGCAGCACGTTCTGTCCGGCAACGTCGCGGAAATATTCGGCCATGGTAAGCCCGGTAAGACCTACCCGCATTCTGGCTCCGGGTGGTTCATTCATCTGACCGTACACAAGCGCAGTTTTATCAATAACGCCTGATTCGATCATTTCGTTCCACAGGTCGTTCCCCTCACGGGTACGTTCACCTACGCCGGCAAATACCGAGTAGCCTCCATGCTCTGTGGCAATATTACGGATAAGCTCCATGATAAGTACGGTTTTACCAACACCGGCGCCGCCGAACAAACCAATTTTGCCGCCGAGGGCATAGGGAGCAATAAGGTCAACAACCTTGATGCCTGTTTCCAGTATTTGCGTAGATGTTTCTTGATCTTCAAACGCCGGTGCCGGACGGTGAATAGGCCAAAAATCATCAGCAGCTACTTTTTCCGGATTTTTATCCACTGTTTCGCCAAGTACGTTAAATACCCGGCCTAGTGTGCCTTTACCCACCGGAATTTTAATGGGTGCCCCGGTATCTACTGCCTTCATGCCGCGAGTAAGGCCGTCAGTGGACGACATTGCTACGCAGCGGACGGTATTATCGCCCAAATGCTGCATGACTTCCGCAGTCAGCTTTACCTCTGTATCGCCAATTGTTTCATCAATGGTAACAGCATTATATATAGCAGGCAGTTTTTCCGGGGGAAACTCAACGTCAATAACAGGACCGATAACTTGTATAATTCTACCGATATTCACGGGGTTTCCCCTCCTTAACTTCTTAGAACCATCTACTTAAGTGCCTCAGCGCCGCCCACAATCTCGGAAATTTCCCGGGTAATAGTGGCCTGACGGACTTTGTTGTAGTTTAATGTGAGTTTGGAAATGAGTTCTTGTGCATTATCAGTTGCCGAACCCATGGCAGTCATCCGCGAACCAAGCTCGCTGGCGGCTGATTGTAACAGCGCTCCATAAATGACTGTTTCCAGGTAACGCGGTAAGAGTAGATTCAGAACCTCATTGGCTGACGGTTCAAAGATATACTCAGTCTGGGTCATTTCTTCCCCATCACCGATTTCGGCAACCGGCAATAGTTTAATTGTTGTTGGCTTCTGATTAATAGGCGAATAAAAATGAGTATAGGTCAGATAAATTTCGTCATACTCACCTGCCTCGTATTTATCAGCCATGAGTTGTGCCAGCATCGCAGCATCCTGGTAGGATGGTTTTTCTGAAAAGCCGGTATACTCGCCATCAATGGTATAACCCCGCCGCTTGAAATAGTCACGGGCCTTACGACCAACGGTAACCAATTTGGCGTTATCATTGCCACGCACCCGCGGCAGCACCTCTTTAATGAGGTTAGATGAATACGCCCCGGCTAAGCCTTTGTCTGCACTTAATACCAAATATCCGATTTTGTTTACTTCCCGCACTGCCAGGAGCGGATGGGAAGCATCACGGGCATTGGCCGCTACACTGGCCAATACTTCTCTGATTTTTTGGGTATAAGGCTTGCTGGCAATAGCCTTTTCCTGCGCCCGGCGCAGCCGGGCTGCAGCAACCATTTTCATGGCTTTGGTTATCTGTTGAATATTTTTTACACTCTTGATACGGCGGCGGATATCTCTGGCGCTAGCCATGTATTATCACCTCGCCGCTTCAACTTTAACAAACGTGTCTTTAAACTCTTTTATCGCTTTTTTCAGAGCGGTTTCGGTTTCCGCATCAATATTCTTTTTATCCCGGATGGTTTTCGCAATTTCGGCATAATTGCTGCGCATGAACTTGAGGAGATCCTGTTCAAACTTGGTTACATCCTCAATAGGCACATTATCAAGATAGCCATTAATGCCGCAATAAATGGAAATTACCTGTTCTTCAACCGCCATTGGTACATATTGTGGCTGCTTCAGAATTTCCATCATGCGCTGCCCACGGTCAAGCTGTGCTTTAGTAGCTTTATCAAGATCAGAGCCGAATTGCGCAAAGGCCGCAAGTTCGCGGTATTGCGCCAAGTCGAGACGCAAGCGTCCGGCAACTTGTTTCATCGCTTTAATCTGCGCCGAGCCACCAACACGCGATACCGAAAGGCCGGCGTTAATAGCCGGACGAATGCCGGAATAGAATAACTCGCCTTCCAGGAAGATCTGACCGTCGGTAATGGAAATTACGTTTGTCGGGATATAGGCCGATACGTCACCGGCCAGAGTTTCAATAACCGGCAGAGCAGTAATCGAACCGCCGCCCAATTCGGCAGAAAGCTTAGCTGCCCGTTCTAAGAGACGGGAATGTAAGTAAAATACGTCGCCTGGATAAGCTTCGCGTCCGGGAGGACGGCGTAAGAGGAGCGACATGGCACGATATGCGGTAGCATGTTTTGATAAGTCATCATACACGCAAAGCACAGCGCCGCCTTTGTACATAAAGTATTCGCCCATGGTTACACCGGCATAAGGAGCCAGGTATTGCAGTGGCGCACTATCAGATGCAGCAGCGGCAACAACAATGGTGTATTCCATCGCACCGGCTTCTTCCAGGGTTTTTACAACCCGGGCAACCGTCGATGCCTTTTGACCAATAGCGACATAAATACAAATTACGCCCTGACCCTTTTGGTTAATAATGGTATCAACAGCAATAGCTGTTTTACCAGTACCACGGTCACCAATGATCAGCTCACGCTGACCGCGGCCAATCGGCACCATAGAGTCAATGGCCTTAATACCGGTTTGCAGCGGCTCTTTAACTGACTGTCTGTCAGCAATGCCGGGCGCACTGTATTCAACCGGCCGGAACTCGGTGGTATTAATAGGTCCTTTGCCATCAATCGGCTGACCAAGCGCATTAACAACCCGACCAACCATGGCTTCACCAACCGGTACCTGCATAATACGACCGGTACGGCGCACAGTGTCGCCTTCTTTAATTTCAATTTCACCGCCCAAAAGTACAGCGCCGACATTGTCCTCTTCTAGGTTAAGAACCATGCCAAATACTTCATGCGGAAATTCTAATAATTCGCCGGCCATAGCCTTTTCCAGGCCGTGAATCCGGGCGATGCCATCGCCTACTTCGATAACAGTACCAACATCATCAACACTTAAGTCTACCTGATAGTGCTCAATTTGTTGTTTGATGATGGCCGTTATTTCTTCTGGCCTCATTTTCATACTTCGTATGTCACCCCAATCGTAAAGTCTACAGCAAGACGGCTCAAGCGACTTAAGCAGAGGCTGGTTTTGTCAAAAGTGCCGCCTTCAGCGCTTTAAGCTGGCGAGCTACGCTGCCGTCAATCAGTTTATCACCAATTTTAACAACAATACCACCAAGCAAATCCTGGGCTATTGTTGTCTTGAGCACAATTTTTTTACCGGTAACCTCACTTAGTTTGGTCGCCAGTGCCTCAAGCTGCGCTACACTCAATTCCCGAGCAGTAAATACTTCAGCTTCAGCAATATTTCTGGCTTCATTGGCCAGTCGTACATATTCCTGAGCAATAGCCGCCAAGGCTGTTTCCCGGCGTTTATCGATCAGAAGCAATAAAAAATTGCGGACAAACTCGTCCAACTCATCAGCAAAAATCTTGTTAATGGTATCTTTTTTTGCCTGGGCCGGAACTAACGGATGATACATCAGATTCGCTAAATCAGCATGCTCGGCAATTGTGGCAACAACCATGGTAAGTTGCTTTTCCACTGCATCAAGCATAGATTTCTCATCGGCAATTTCATATATAGCCTGCGCATACTTAAGTGCCAGAGTATTTGTTAGCATGGCAAGCCACCAATTTTCTTACCATCGAGATTACTAATAAAATCATCGACAATCTTGGCATTGGCCTGCTCGTCCATGTTTTGGACAATAATCTTCGATGCAGCCGCAACGGCTAAGGTTACTACCTCGCCTTTGAGTTCAGCAATGGCAAGGTCGCGCTCGCGGGCAATTTCTTCTTGTGTGGCTTTTAACAGCCGGGCACTTTCTTCACGAGCTTCTTTGAGAATTTCTTCTTTGGTTTGTTCAGCCAGCTTGGCGGCCTTTTCAACAATAGCCTGCGCCTGAGTACGGGCGTCAGCCAGTTGAGCAAGATATTCCTGCTTGAGTTTCTCAGCAGCTTGCTTTTCCTGTTCAGCCGAGTTCAGACTGTCAGCAATTTTGGCCTGCCGGTCAGCCAGCGCCTGCATTAGCGGTTTATATGCCACTTTTGTTAAAATAGCAACAAGTATAAGAAAATTTATAATTTGCAACCAATTGAGGGCCCTCCTCTTTCCGGCGTATAAGGGGAGCGCTGACAGAAAAATATGCGGTATCCTGCCAGTCGCCCGCTAACGCGTATATTACTTAATGAACGGGTTGGCAAATACAAGTACAATCGCGATAACAGCTGCGATAATAGGAATAGACTCGATCAAGCCTACGGAAATCAACATGTTTACGAGAATAGTTCCTTTTGCCTCAGGTTGTCTTGCCATTCCCTCAATTGCCTTAGAAGTTACTGCACCGTCACCAAGAGCTGCACCGATAGCGGCCAGACCGATAGCCAGACTTGCTCCAATAGCAGAAGCTGCGATAATAATAGCGTTTTCCACAAAAAACTCCTCCTTTTTTTCCTTGCTTATGAATAAGCAGCAGTTACACAAAAATTAATGGTGTTCGTCTTGCACAGAGTTGGACAGATACGAAATGGTCAGAATCGTAAAAATAAATGCCTGCACAATACCGACAAACACACTGAAAGCTAACCATGCCGTTGGTATAACATACGGCACGAGCATTCCCAAGATAATAAGCAGAATCTCACCGGCCAAAATATTACCAAATAGCCGGAAAGATAATGTAATTGGTTTTGCCACTTCTTCAACAATGTTGATAATGACAAAAGGGACGAAGGGCTCAAAGAAATGTTTGAAGTATTTTACAGGACCCTTGTTAATGGCTCCTATAACATGTACTAGCATAACTACCATTAAGGCCAACCCAAGTGTTGTATTAATGTCATTGGTTGGCGAGGTTAGCCCTGGTATCAAACCCAGTTCATTTCCAACAACCAGAAATAAAAATAGGGTAATAATCAGTGGTGCCAGCTTTCTCCCTTTTGGTCCCATATTGTTATCAATCTGTTCTAACAAGGCGATCACAGCCATCTCTAGGAAGTTCTGCCAGCCACGTGGGACAATCTCGGCCCTGCGGGTGGCAATTACCGCTAGAAAAATTACAATCCCCATTGTTAGCCACGTCATGTACAGAGTATCCAGATTAAAGGTGAGGCCGGCAAAATGCGCCAACTTATGTACCCCAATCTCGTGGCCTCCTCCACCATGTTCCATATCTCATTCTCACTCCCTTCATAAGTTTATTTTTGACTTTCCTACATTTGTTACCAGTCCTGAGACCACAATACACACGGCTTGTAACATTAGTACTATATGAAGTGAGAATAAACCCACTACCGCCGCCCAAAAGTTAATGCCGGGAATCTTGACTGATAAAACAAGTATGGAAATCATAAATCCATACCGAAATAACCAGCCTGTCCGCATTGAGGCAATGGCTTTGCCCTGTGGAAGTTCTGCGCTTTTTTTTACTTTGTGACACATGTACAGAAAATAAAACAGGCTGCTTGTCCAGCCTATTAAAAAGCCGGGCATTATGTATACTTTTCTGAATAATGAAGCGCCAAGGATTATTACTAACCCCCAGAGCAGCATGTGCAGAAGAAATTGCCGTATTAGGCCGTTATAGGTATCACTAAACTGCATTTTTAGCAAAAAAACCATCCTTTATAACTTGATAATTTTTTTGTAAGTAGACCACAATCCAGCTAGCATACCTACCACAATCCCTGATACAGTACACCATGGAGAACTGGCAAAGAAGTTATCAAGCCACCGGCCGCCAAACAAGCCTACCGCGATCGTAGCCACCATTGTCAGGCCAATATTGCCGGCCACACCAAGTGCAGCCCAAGTATTTCCGGGTTTTTCCGGCATAGCCTCACCTCATATAGCTCCGCCTATGCTGCTTATTATAACCAACATAGTAAAAAGCTATTATTATATGGCAAATCCTTGCAAAAGGCCGATATTCGGGATATATATTCTATACTGTATCGCAAAACTCCTGCTATTATGTTACAGAAAACAAGAAAAATTTAACCAATTTGCATTATTTGAAACAAATTTGTCACTTACTGCTAGCTTCAAATTCGTTTGGCATACTTGAAATTAGCTGGTGTTTATATAATATAGCGTTGACAATACGGCTGGATGCCTTACCGTCTCCATAAGGATTTACCGCACTTGCCATACGATGATATTCCTGTCCGTTAATAATAAGTTCCCGTGTCTCACGATATACCCGGTCTTTATCGGTGCCGATAAGTTTAACTGTACCGGCAGTTACTGCCTCTGGTCGCTCGGTCGTATCCCTAAGAACCAGAACAGGTTTGCCAAGAGCCGGCGCTTCTTCCTGAATGCCGCCGGAATCGGTGAGTATCAAATAAGCTCTGGCCATAAGATTGGCAAACGGTTGATAATCAAGCGGGTCAATTAGATGCACGCGGTCAAGTCCGCCCAGCTCCTCCTGCACCACCTGACGCACCAAGGGGTTTTTATGAACCGGAAAAACAATCTCAACATCAGCATGCTGATTAACAATGTCTTTTAATGCCTGATACACATGGCGCATCGGTTCACCCAAATTTTCGCGGCGATGGGTGGTAACCAAAATAACTTTACGGCTATAGTCAATGCTTTGCAGCAGCGGATCGGTAAATTTATAATTAGCATCTACAGTAGTCTTTAATGCATCAATTACGGTATTACCGGTTACAATTACCGTTTTGGGGTCAATATTCTCCTGCAGCAGGTTGTTCCTGGCAGTGGTTGTCGGCGCAAAGTGTATGTCTGTCAAGGAGCCTGTCAGCTTACGGTTCATTTCCTCCGGATAAGGCGAATATTTATCACCGGTACGCAAGCCAGCTTCAACATGTCCAATGACAGTCTGGTGATAAAAAGCTGCCAGAGCACCCGCAAAAGTTGTTGTCGTATCGCCGTGAACCAGAACAATATCAGGCTTTTCTTCGCTTAACACCTTGTTCAGTCCTTGCATGGCCCTGCAGGTAATATCAAACAGGGTTTGGCCCTGACTCATGATGTCAAGATCATAATCCGGCGTAATCTTAAATAAGCCCAATACCTGATCCAGCATTTCCCGATGCTGGGCAGTTACCGCAACGACCGGGGTTATGTATTCAGGATATTTTGCTAATTCAAGGACAACAGGTGCCATTTTTATGGCTTCCGGCCTAGTACCAAAGACAGTCATAACTTTAATGCGTGACATAGTAAGAATGCTCCTTCCATTGGCAACAAGTGGATTTTTTCACTTTTCTTCTAATAAATTCAAGGCGGGCAAATTGCCCGCCTATTCGTCCAAAATCTATTCCGTTAACGGTATTAATGGCTTTTCACCGAGGAACTCTGTTTGAGCGCCCCGTCATTATTACTCAGCACACCAATTTTTTTAGCTCCAAGGCAGGCAACAACAATAATTGCCAGGATAATTATGAAAGCATATGCTTTGCTTACTTCAGTAAGAGCAATAGCACTTACACCCAAGAAACCGCTAATTACATACATCAAGAGTACTGCCTGCTTCTGGGTTAAGCCCATCGCCAAAAGCCGATGATGCAAATGCCCTTTATCAGGTTTAAAAATCGGCCGTCCATTCATATAACGGCGAATAATCGCAAAAGCCGTATCCATGATCGGCAAGCCTAAGGCCACAATCGGAACAACCAGCGCAATGGTTGCGGCGCTCTTTACAGCACCCAATATGGAAACAGCCGCAAGCATATATCCTAAAAACATGCTGCCGGTATCACCCATAAAGATTTTGGCCGGATTAAAGTTGTGCTGCAAAAAGCCAAGGGCACTGCCCGCCAATGCAGCCGTCAAAATCGCCACTGTCCAAAAGTTTTGCTCAAGCGCCACTAACAAAATAGTGAGCGAAGCAATTGTCGAAACTCCGGCCGCCAGCCCGTCAAGGCCGTCAATCAGGTTAACGGTATTGGTAAGGCCAACCACCCACATAAGCGTAAGCGGGATTGACAGGTAATTGACATAGATCATATCACCAAACGGATTGGTCAACCATTCAATCCTGATATCAAACATAACTAATATTGCAGCCGCTACAATCTGACCCAGCAGCTTAACTTTCGCTGACAACTGCATCAAATCATCAATAACACCAACGGCCAAAATAACAGTGCCGCCTAATAACAGGCCTAAAATTTCATGACTAATATGCATACTGGACAATACAGCCAGTACAAAACCAAAATATATCGCCAACCCACCCATACGGGGAATTGGAGTAGTATGCACTTTACGGGCGTCCGGGGCATCCAAAGCGCCTGCCTTAATGGCCAATTCTTTAACTTTAGGAGTAATAAAATAGGCCGCTGCCAGTGCAACAGAAAAAGCCACTAAATATGTTTGCATATAATAACACCTCATTTCTACGCAACACTCATTGTACCTTATCCACCTGAAACTTGTCAATCTGTGATAAGGTATTTAGGACGTACGAACCATCGCCTTCCGGTGAATGGCTGACATTCGTCCTGACAAGGGCGGCAAGTAGCTGTTATAGTATTTTCATTATCAATAACTATATGCACTAAATTAGTTGCAATATACCAAGCTTAGCCGCTATCGCCTGTTACCAGACCTGATGTTCCTCAGGCGGCATTACCGGCAATAACCTTTACGGCGCAACTTGCTCACATGCCCGGCAACAAGCTCCGGAATATTTACCGCATGCCGTTCCGCCAAAATATACATCATGGTAAAACAGCATTGCGCCACATCCAGTAGTTCTAACGCGGCGCCTTTATTAACCTCATTACTGTCAAGACGGTTTTTTTCCCCGGAAGCACCGGCATGTTTTCCCAAAAACTGAGTAAGCTCACCAAGCTCTTCCTGAATCTTACACACAGTAGTCAAGAGTGTTACATTGGCAATCTCCAGGTGCGGCAGGCTAATGCATTTATAGTTACCGCCCTGCGGATTTTCAACTGTGGCTATGCGGTAACTTTGCCTGTCATCGTAAGAATAGCCTTTATCTGACAGCTTGCCAAGGTGCTCACCAATCAAGCTGTCGGCAGCAATACCAAAGGAATCTTCCATAACAAAAATCATAGTTACACAGGTTTGCGCCACATCCAAAAGCTCTTCCTTGACATCGGCAAGGAAGACAAGTGCCTGCGGCTGTTTCGTGAGTTCCTCCGGACTTAAGTTTTCCCATAACATAAAATTCAGTACAGCCCGAGCCAGTTCCCCAGCCTCTTCCATGGCTTTTAGCAAGGTTGAATCCAAAGTCGGAGTAAGATTATTAAGTTTCGGTAAGTAAATAGCTTCTAACATCGAACTCTCCTGCACAATAGCAAAATTAACAACCTATATTACTACTACGACATTTACGTCACTACTGTATTCGTCAAAATCTGGTAAATCCCTCTTCTTTGGCTTAGCAATACAGTAAATTCCCAACAAGAATCAGCTATATATAAGCACAATTATCCGAAACAGACATACTCAATACCGGCTTCGGCAATCAACTTTTCAGCCAGCTTGTCAGGATAACTATACTGATACACAATACGCTTAATGCCAGCATTTATGATGATTTTAGTACAGGACGAACATGGCTGATGGGTAGAGTAGATGGTAGCATCCCGGATAGACACACCATACATAGCAGCCTGTACAACGGCGCTCTGTTCGGCATGAAGCCCCCGGCAAAGTTCCTGGCGCTCGCCTGATGGCACCTGTCTGTCAGCCCGAATACAGCCGACATCACCACAATGCGGCAAGCCGCGAGGTGCGCCATTATACCCGGTAGCCAAGAGCCGCTGGTCTTTGACAATAACAGCGCCTATCTGTCGACGCAAACAAGTCGAGCGGGTAGCAACCACTTTGGTTATATCCATAAAATATTCGTCCCAGGAAGGCCGGGTACATTCTTTATTATCACTCATGCGAGTTACCTCCTTGACCAAACAGTGTCCTAACAGTTTATTCAAGGAACATGCAAAAAATAACTGTTTACTTTGTGCCGAAAATACGGTCTCCGGCATCTCCTAAACCAGGTACAATATAGCCATGTTCGTTGAGATGGCTGTCAACTGCCGCCACATAGATTTCTACATCAGGATGATGGGAGTTAACCATATTTACGCCTTCCGGCGCAGCCACAAGACACATCAGTTTAATATGCTTGGCGCCTCTGGCCTTAAGCATTTCAATAGCGGCAACCGATGAACCGCCGGTGGCCAGCATGGGGTCAATCACGATAAGTTCGCGTTCTGCCACATCAGTAGGCAATTTGCAGTAGTATTCCACCGGCTGCAAGGTATCATGGTCACGATATAAGCCGATATGCCCCACCTTGGCTGCAGGAATGAGCTTGAGAATGCCGTTTACCATTCCGAGACCAGCCCGCAGAATAGGCACAACACCAATTTTCTTGCCTGACAACATTTTGCAGTTGCAGGTAGTAAGCGGCGTTTCCACTTTGGTTTCTTCCAGCGGCAGATTCCGGGTTAACTCATAGGCCATGAGCATGGCAATTTCTTCCAGAAGTTCACGGAATTCTTTGGTACCTGTCCTGACATCACGAATTAGTGACAGTTTATGTTGAATTAATGGGTGATCAATAACTTTTACCTGCATACATCATCTCTCCTTATGCGTATAACGGATATTTCCGGCATAATTCGTTCACCATCGACCGCGCTTTGTCCTGTACGGCGCTATCTTCCGGATTGCTTAATGCCAGAGCAATTATATCGGCAATTTCCACCATATCAGCCTCAACCATGCCCCTTGAGGTAACGGCCGGCACACCGATACGTACACCGCTTGTTACCAGCGGACTTGCCGGGTCATTAGGAATCGCGTTCTTATTGACAGTAACGCCTACTTCATCTAGCAGGTGTTCTGCTTGTTTACCTGTTAAATTTTGTGCTCGCACATCAACCAACAAGAGGTGATTGTCGGTACCGCCCGAAACCAGAATAAAGCCTTTTTGTTTAAGACGTTCAGCCATAGCCTGGGCGTTTTTGATAATTTGTCCCTGGTAATTGCGGAATTCCTGGCTAAGTGCTTCCTTAAACGCTACCGCTTTGGCTGCAATCACATGCATTAACGGGCCGCCCTGTATCCCGGGGAAAACAGCTTTGTCAATGGCTTTTGCGTACTGGGCACGACACATAATCAAGCCACCACGCGGCCCGCGCAGTGTCTTGTGGGTAGTTGTGGTAACAATATCAGCATGCGGTACCGGACTTGGATGAAAACCGGCAGCCACTAGACCAGCAATATGCGCCATATCTACCATCAGCATGGTGCCGGCATCCCGGGCAATTTGACCCAGCCGTTCAAAATCAATAATGCGGGCATAGGCACTGGCACCAGCTACCAGCATCTTGGGTTTGTGCTTAAAGGCTAATTCGGCAACCTGATCATAATCAATCCGATGATTAACCGGATCAACACCATAAGCAACTACATTAAAATATTGTCCGGAAAGACTTACCGGGCTGCCATGTGTCAGATGGCCGCCATGAGCAAGGTTCATACCCAAAATAGTATCTCCCGGTTTTAAAAAGGCAAAATACACAGCCGTGTTGGCCTGTGCGCCTGAATGCGGCTGAACATTGACATGTTCGGCTCCGAAGATTTCTTTGGCCCTGTCAATAGCTAACTGTTCCACAACATCCACATATTCACAACCGCCATAATAACGATGTCCGGGATAGCCTTCGGCATATTTGTTGGTAAGTACCGAGCCTTGCGCCTCCATTACGGCTTTGCTGACAAAATTCTCAGATGCGATAAGCTCCAGCTTATTTTGCTGACGAGCACGCTCCTGGTCAATAGCCTTTTTTACGTCCGGATCCACTCCTGCAAGTATTGTCATTAAAAATTCCTCCTCCAGATGTTGCACAGATTATGTTAGCATAGCTCGTAAATTGCACGTGCGCCGCCGATTAGTTTAGGTCTGGTATGGGCTGCCGTCAGATAGGCATGCCCAATATGTTTTTGTTCCAGGCGTACAGGAATGGCCACACGTTTAATGTGCATGCCAATAAGCGTACTGCCAATATCAAGACCGGCATGAGCGGTAATATGTTCTACCACTACCGGATTTACAAATTCGCGCATGGCCTGAGCCGCCAGCGCGCCACCGGCTTTAGCCACCGGAATGACGGTAACTTGTTCAAGATGGTAGGTTCCAGCTGTCGACTGCTCGACAACCAGCGCCCGATTAAGATGTTCGCAGCATTGTATTGCCAAAGCAACCTGATTCCAGGAACAAACCTTCATAAGACTTGATAAAATTCGGGCAGCCACCACATCAGAACCATAAGAGCCAATGCGTTTGCCTTGTACTTCACTGGTACTGCAGCCCACCACCAGAATATTGCCGGGTTTTAGCTGCGCCCTCTTTATCAGTTCTTCAGCCGCCTGCGTTGTCTGCCGGCCAATTGTCGCCAGGTCTGTATCCATTGGTTTCCTCACTCCAATTTACATACATATGTATACGTTTGCAAGCGGTATCAATACACCACCTGCCTGTTAGCTGCCAGTCCTGTAGTTAATTTTTTTCTAATTCCATAATCTTGTCCACCCGGCAAGTATGACGCCCTCCGGCAAATTCGGTTTTAAGCCATACTTCGACAATCATCCTGGCCAGGCCACAGCCAATCACACGTTCTCCCAGTGTCAAAATGTTGGCATCATTATGTTCCCGCGACATTTGTGCAGAAAAAACATCATTACAGAGAGCTGCCCTAATGCCCTTGATTTTATTAGCTGCGATACTAACACCAATACCTGTCCCGCACACAATAATGCCCCGTTCATACTCACCGCCGGCCACTGCTTCGGCTACTTGACGGGAGATGTCGGGGTAGTCAACCGACGCCGAGGTATATGTGCCAAAATCATGGCTGTCTACCTTAAGTTCGTCTAGCAAAACCTTAATTTCTTCTTTTAATCGCAAACCGCCATGGTCGCTGCCAATTGCAACTTTCATTACAGTAACACTTCCTATCTATATTTGCGCATCTTTTCTCATTCAACGCTAATCACTTTTTTCCTGCTAATTTTACAATTTTTCCCCAGGACAAGTTTAGCAGTTGCTGCAGTTGCTGTGCACAACTATAGTACTCAGCTTCGCTGCCGCCAAACGGATCTGTAACATCGCCTGTCACACCGGCAAACTCAGTTAGCGTATATATTTTCCCTGTCATACCAGTTACTTCTGCCACCGGCAGCAGACCAAATATCGCTCGTTTATGAGCATTTGTCATCGCAAGCACCAAATCTGCCTCTCGTAGCTCTGCCACATCAAGTTGTTTGGAATAATGCTTGTCCAATTGCAAGCCGTTCTGGCGCATGATAGTTTGCGCATGCTTTGAAGCAGGCTGCTGCCAGGCCGAAACACCTGCAGAATCCACAACAACTTCACCGTCCAGGCCCGCCTTTTTAACCATGTCAGTAAGCAAAGCAGCCGCCATCGGGCTGCGGCAGGTATTGCCGGTACACACCAATAGAATCTTAAACATTGGTTTACCCCTTTCTATTTTGTGTCAGGAAAAATCTTCTCATACCTTGTTGTTACGCCAGTTTATATGTCGCAGCAGGCAAGCGCCGCTTCCGGCAGCTCCCGTTTTGCATACTAGAAGATGGCCGTCCATAAAAGGTGTATTCCTAGTATTGTGAGCACGCCGCCACCAACCAATTCCGCCCTGCGGCCGATATAGCGCCCCAGCTTACGGCCTAAGCCCAGCCCAAAGAGCGCAATAACAAAAATCACACTTCCTAAAATCAGGCTCAGCCTAAGCAAATCAACGTCAATCATTCCCAGACTGAATCCTGCCGCCAGTGCGTCAATACTGACACTGGCAGCCAACAGCACCAGTGTTGCTCCCTGCAAAGGGCTGCCGTCCACAACTTCTTTCCGGCCCTGCATATTATCTTTAACCATATTGACGCCTAAACAAACCAGCACCAGAGCACCGATAATCGCCGCAAAATTTTGCACACTGGCAGCCGGCCAGTCGATATGGTAGGCGCCGACATGTTCAACAATACTTCCCAGCCAATGCCCGATATGGTATCCTATCAAAATCATGATAATGTGAAAAAGGGCAAACACCAACGCCGAACGCAAAATCAGCAGCCGGCGCACTTTATTCATACCAATAGGCACAGCTACCGAAAACAAATCTGTTCCCAGCGCCATGCTCAGGACAACCAGTTCAAACCAGCTCATCTTACCACCTCCGCTGGTAATGTATATGTACCGGTGGCAGGCAATATGAGCAATCCTCATCAGGTTACTCGCGAATAATACGATATCCTGCTGCTTTGCGCAGCCTGTTCATAACAGCAAGTCCCAGTCCCTTTTCGGCAAGACCTTCGGCATAAATGACATCTACCGGCGCATTGTCAAAACTCCTGAGATTCTCATACAAATTTGCAGCAATAACAGTCGCATCACCACGTCGCCCATAGACTGCTGTTCTAACCTCTGGCGGCAGACTATCTGCCAACTCGGCCGACACGATTGCGCCAACAGTTTTTCCTGTGGCCAGAGCCTGGTCAATCTCGCGTTTTATCAGCCTGGCTGCAGTCACAGGTTCGCTTTCCACCAAAAAAAGCGGTGCCGCCGGCGCATAATGCGTGTATTTCATTCCCGGCGACTTAGGAATAGCCTGGGCACCGGCCAGTGTCGGATCAACCTCGACTTCGCCGAGCACCTCCACAAGCATTTCATAGGTAATGCCGCCAGGCCGAAGGAGGGTCGGCACCGGAGTAGTGCAATCCACTACTGTTGATTCTACGCCAATATCACAGGAGCCAGCATCAATTACAGCGGCAATTTTTCCCTCAATATCCGCCAGTACCGCCTGTGCGGTTGTCGGACTTGGCCGTCCTGAAGTATTGGCACTGGGAGCTGCAATCGGTACGCCGGCCAGCCGTATCAATTCTCTTGCAACCAGAGAAGATGGCAGTCGGATAGCCACTGTATCGAGGCCACCTGTCACAACATCAGGCACAATTGGCTGACGTTTAACCACAATAGTAAGCGGTCCTGGCCAGTAGCGTTCTATCAACGCCGCCGCATTAGGCGGAACGTGCGCTGCCAGTGTTGTCAATTTATCAACAGCATCAATATGTAAAATAAGCGGATTATCACTGGGCCGCCCTTTGGCTGCAAAAATAGCTTTTACCGCCTGTTCATTCAGTCCATTGGCACCAAGACCATATACCGTCTCAGTTGGAAAAGCCACAAGCCGACCTTGTTGCAGCATAGCAGCCGCTTTCGCCAAAATCTCCAGGTCCGGTTTAACCGGATCAACTTTAAAATATTCAGTATGCAATCTATTCATCTCCATGAAAAAACCAATTCTCCCAGCTTAAAGCAGCCGGAAAACTACAACTCGTTCAATACCGGCGTAATCCTTGATAATAGCTTCGGTTGTCAGTCTGTTTCCGGCATTAGCCAGCGCGGCAACTTCCTTTGCCTGGTTAATTCCTACTTCCACGGCAATAAATCCACCTGGGCGAATATATTCTGCCCCCGCAGACACAATCCGGCGATAAAAATCAAGACCGTCTGCTCCGCCTGCCAGCGCCATATGCGGCTCCTGCCGGACCTCCGGACTAAGTCCGGCAATATCGCCATCCGGAATATACGGCGGATTCGATATAATCGCATCAAATTTTTGCCCGGTTAAGGGCTGCAGCATATCTCCCTTTAGACAGGTCAGCCGGTCTTTAACCCCATGCCTCACGGCATTTTCCCCGGCAACCGTTAACGCTTCCGACGAAATATCAACTGCCACCCCCACAGCAGCGCTTAGCTTTGCAAGAATACTGACAATAATAGCCCCGCTGCCTGTTCCCAGATCGGCAATCGCCGGTGCATTAGCTAAGGCTAGTCGGTCAAGTGCGGCTTCCACCAGAATTTCGGTATCAGGCCGGGGAATCAGCACAGCCGGACTAACCACAAAATCCATCCCCATAAATTCCTTATAACCGTTAATATAAGCAACCGGCGCATGCGTAGCCCGCTGTTTAACAGCCTGTCGGTAGGCTGCCAGTTCGCCCGTAGTTAGTGGTTGATCAAAATGGGTATAGAGATACAGTCTGTCCTTACCCAGTATATGGCAAAGCAGCACCTCGGCATCCAGGCGGGGATTATCCATCCCCTTGGAGCCGAAGTACTGCCTAGTCCAATTTACAATTGAAGATATCGTCCATTCTTCCATTATTCTACATCCCGCAGTTTCTCGCTTTGTCCGACAGATACCAGTGCCGAAATAAGTTCATCCAATTCGCCATTCAAAATAAAATCAAGCTTGTGCAGTGTCAGACCAATACGGTGATCGGTAACTCGTCCCTGGGGAAAATTATAAGTACGGATACGTTCACTGCGGTCACCGGTACCAACCTGACTCTTGCGGTTTTCTGCCACTTCGGCGGCCTGCTCGGCCTGCGCCAGTTCCAGCAAGCGGGCTCTTAATACTCGCATCGCCTTGTCTTTATTTTTAAGCTGTGATTTTTCATCCTGGCATTGCACCACTACCCCTGTCGGTAAGTGGGTAATACGTACCGCTGATTCGGTTTTGTTAACATGCTGACCGCCAGCGCCGCTGGCGCAGTAGGTGTCAATCCGCAGGTCATTGGGATTAACGTCAATATCTACATCTTCGGCTTCCGGCAACACCGCCACAGTTACCGTTGAAGTATGAATCCGGCCGCTTGATTCGGTGGTCGGTACGCGCTGCACACGATGCACACCGCTTTCATATTTGAGCTTGGAATACGCTCCATCACCCTGGATAGAGAATACTACTTCCTTGAATCCGCCCAGTTCAGGCGCGTTGGCATCCAGCATTTCGGTGCGCCAGCCCTGATTTTCGGCATAACGGGTATACATGCGGAATAAGTCGCCGGCAAACAGTGCAGCCTCATCGCCGCCGGCACCGCCCCGAATTTCCACAATTACGTTTTTGTCATCATTGGGATCTTTAGGCAACAGTAAAATCCGCAGTTCTTCCTCCAGACCGCCGATTTTTCCTTGAGCCTCATGGTATTCGGCTTCCACCATTTCCCGGAACTCATCGTCAAGTTTGTCTTTGAGCATTTCCTTGGCATCGGCAATCGCCTGCAGCGTTTGTTTGTATTCCCGAAACTTTTCCACAACCAACGTCATTTTGCTATGGGCTTTGGTCAGTTTCTGCCACTCGACCATATCGGCCATGACTTCCGGGTCGCTGATCCGGCCTTCCAGCTCGAGAAATTTATCTTCCAGCGCCTGCAATTTATCCAGCATTTGTTTTCACCTCTATATCTTGGTCGGGGCGCACAGCATTTAGTGCTGCGATAGCTACTTCAATCTGATCGTCGCTGGGCTCACGAGTGGTTAGCTGTTGCAGCCACAGACCTGGCGTAATGGCACAAGTCACCCAACGGGCTTTGCTGCGTCCGGCAAACCGGATAATTTCGTAGGCAATACCGGCCACAACCGGCAGTAAAACAACCCTCGATAAAATCCGCAGCCACAGGTCAGGCCAACCTAAAAAGGCGAACATAATAATACTTACCACCATGACAATAAGCAAAAAGTTAGTGCCGCACCGCGGATGCAGGCGGCTGTATTTGCGAATATTTTCTACTGTCAGTTCCTCGCCGGCTTCATAGGCGTGAATGGTTTTATGCTCAGCACCATGGTATTGAAATACCCGCTGAATATCTTTCATGAGCGATATTCCCCAAATATATAGGAAAAAGATAACCAGCCGCAAAATTCCCTCAAAGGTGTTAAGCAGCCGGGAATCAGTCACAGCACTATGAATATATTTAGCCGCAAAAGTCGGGATAACGACAAACAGTACAATTGCCAGACCTAGTGAAAATATCATGGTCATAGCAATTTCCTTTGTAGACAAGGTCTCTTCTTCTTCGCCGGCCGCCTGCGCGGAAAACGACAAAGCCTTAAGCCCGTATATCAACGATTCGGCTAAAGCAACCACACCGCGAATCATAGGTTTTTTCAAAATAGGATAACGGTCGGCAATGGAAGTCAACCGTTCCTGTTGAATTGCAATATTGCCGGACGGTTCGCGCACGGCAGTAGCGATAACTTTCGGACCACGCATCATGACACCTTCGATGACAGCCTGACCGCCAACAAAAGGTTTTTTCTCGCTCATGCTCTTCCGCCCTCCTTATTCTTGTTTGTATATAAGTACAGCAGAGCATTCCTGCTCTGCTGCCCAGATGTTGTTCAGTTAGCTAAGCTGCTTTATTCCTTGGTCGCGCTACCAAAACGTTTGTTGAATCTTTCCACGCGGCCGCCAGCTGCGATTTGACGCTGTTGACCGGTATAGAACGGGTGGCATTTAGAACATACATCTACACGCAGTTCTTTTTTAACCGAACCGGTAACAAATGTATTGCCACAACCGCAAACAACTTTGGCTTCACTGAATTGGGGATGAATTTTTTCTTGCATGTCTTGCACCTCACTTTATTAAAGCCACTAAAAATCAATTTATGCCTTGTAATTATAGCATATCAAATTACGCTATGCAAGTTATCTTACGGTATTTTCTTACGGTATTTTTGCTAATATCTCTGCAAAAATTCGGGTGAGCTCGAGATTACACCTGGTGGCGCCAGCATAAGCCAACATCCCTTTGCTTAGCCAAAAACCGGCATTAAACGCCAGCCACCAGACTATAGCCCAAATATGCCGCTGCTCCCCAAATAAATACAGCCGAAAATTTTCCAATTATCGCCAGAAAACTGCCTGAACTATCAAGACTTCCCAGCAGACGCCCGGCAAAGGCTAACCCGAAAAACCACAGCCAGGATACCAATATGCAGGCTGAAGTGAACAAAATTTTGCCGTCGTCCGTATACTGTAATGAACTGGTGCCAATCACCCCAATGGTGTCTAAGATAGCGTGCGGGTTTAACAGCGACACCGAAGCGGCAAACATAATCTGCTTGGCAGGAGACAAGCCGCCGGTTGCGGCCAACTCACCCTCACCATTACTTTGCCAGGCAGCCCAGCCCATATAAACTAAAAATATAAAACCCCCGACCAGCAGTGCGGTTTTCAGCCAAGCAAAACTGAGTATTACCAGCGAAACTCCCAGTACAGCCGCCAAAATAAGCAGCGTATCGCAAATACCTGCTGTCACCACTGCCGGCATAGCCTGCCACAGCGAAGCCTGCAGCGCCCCCTGGTTAAAAACAAATAGATTTTGTACACCTAATGGCAATATCAGGCCAAATGCCAAAATAATACCATGGAAAAATGCCTCCATTATATCCTGTATTTCCCTCCTTAGCTTCGATACAGCTCTAGTCTGCGGTGGCGTAAGAGCGGTAGTTCTTCGCGCACTCTGTCTATTGTTCTAAAGTCAATTTTAGCCGTAATTACTGATTCCTCCTGATTGGCCATTGCCAGCACCCTGGCCCAGGGGTCGGCAATGATCGAGTGCCCATAGGCTTTATATTCAGCCGCTGCATTTAATGCCGGGGACGCCCCAATTACGTACACCTGATTGTCAACTGCCCTGGCCCGCATAAGCAGTTCCCAGTGGGCAGGCCCGGTTATCGGCCCAAAAGCTCCCGGATAAACCAATATTTGTGCACCTTGCAATACCATTGCTCTGGCCATTTCCGGAAAGCGCACATCATAGCAAATCGCCACGCCGATTTTCCCCATAAATGTATCCACCAGCGTCAGGCTGTCGCCGGCGGTCAGAGTCTTAGATTCCTGAAAAACCGTCCCATCCTTGATACTCACATCAAACAAATGGGCTTTACGATGGCGTCCGATTAGCGTCCCCTCTTCATTGAAGATAAAGCTGGTATTATAAATATTTCCGGCTTCATCACGTTCCGGAATGGAGCCGCCGACAAGGATGATCTGATGTTTTGCCGCACACTCAGCCAGCATATCAATTGTCGGTCCATCCGGATAGATTTCTGCATACTCAGAAAACAGATCAGATTGGTAAGGGCAGTTAAACATCTCCGGCAATACCACCAAGTCACTGCCCTGGTCAACTGCCTCGGCAATCATCTGACTTGCTTTCCGAATATTAGCCTGTTTATCATTCACAACGCCTAATTGACAAATTCCTACAGTAAATATCGACACATTTACCCCTCCGTTCGTCATTTTTCTCTTCCTTTTGACCATATACCAAAATTAATTAAAAACTGAAGGATTTTCTACTACCTTCTGTCGAATAGAATTGCTAGTATATTAGGAGGCTCGATCATGCAAAAAATCGCCATTTTACACTTAGAACCAAACATGGTGGTTGCCCGCAATATCTATAGCACAGAAGGCGTATTGCTATTAAGTGCCGATACTGTGCTAAACACATTACAAATTGAACGTTTACAGCAATTTGATCTGCCTAGTATTTATATAAAAAATCCCTTTACCGCTACTGTTGCCAATAGTGATCTTATTGACACTATTCCCGAAGTAGTCCGCGAAGAAACACGGGTACAGGCCGTACAGATTGTAAATGCGTCTTTCCAAAAACTTGCTCTTACTCAGAAATTGGATACCGAACCCTTCAAAGCAATTGCCGATTTTATTTTAGACGAAGTAATCAAAAATCGTGGCGCCATGATCCATCTTACCGATATCCGGACCCGCGACGGCTACACCTTTGGTCATTCGGTTAATGTCTGCGTTCTGGCTACCTTTACCGGTATTCAGCTAGGCTATGATACAACTCAGCTCAAAGAACTGGCCTTGGGTGCTTTACTCCATGATACCGGCAAAATGCTCGTCCCCAAAGAAATTCTAACCAAACCAGGCCCGTTGACAGAGCAAGAATGCACAATCATGCAACAGCATGCGGATTTGGGTTTTGAGCTTCTCCGCAAGCAAGGGGATATTCCCCTCCTATCAGCTCATATTGCTTATCAGCATCATGAAAGATTTGACGGTACCGGCTATGCCCGGGGCTTAAGCGGTGCGGATATTCACGAGTATGCCCGTATTGTGTCTATTGCTGATGTCTATGATGCCTTAACGTCAGATCGCCCTTACAAAGAAGGCTGTTTACCGCATGAAGCTTACGAGATTATGATGTCTCTGGCAAATACTCATTTTGATCCTGATATTCTGAAAGAGTTTCTAAATCAGATTGCCCTGTATCCGCTTGGCAGCATTGTCCAGCTTAATACCGGCGAAATTGCACTTGTAACCCAAGTAACTCCCGGACTGCAAACCCGCCCCTCCTTAAAAATCTTGATTGATGCCTATAACCGCCGTCTGAATAATGGCCCGGAAATTGCTCTGACACAACACCTGACAACCTTTATTTCTAAGGTATTTACGTCTACAGAAGTGCTATCCCTTGATACCTCTTCAAAACCACACCCAAACCGGCAGCACCCTAATAACATTTCCCAGAATTTTGACCCCAGACTGTAAGGCGGTGTTAAAACTCCGACCCAATCAAGTCTCCAGGTATATTAATTATATACTATTTTCCACCAACAGAAAACTGCGGCCAACCGGCACAGAAATTATAAGCACAATAAACAATAAAACTCAGCGGCATTCGCCCTGAGTTTTATTGTTTATTGTGCAATATTCACATCAGTCAATGTGGCAGCAAGTTTGAGCAATTCTTCCCGGCTGAGCGCACCTTCCAGCGTAACTTCCTTATCGCCAACAGTAACCGTTACTTTATTACGGTCAGGTGCCTTAATTTTCATATCGACCGTTTCCTTAACAACTGCCCTTTTTGCTTGAATTCCAGGTAGAGTTGGTTCTGTTGACTGCAAAACCTCGGCCCGTTTAGGTGCCTGTGTAAGAATAATTTCATCAGGAGCACCTTTGCGATAGATCTGGCGAATGATGTTACTGACAGAATCTATGGTGACACTGTCGGCTTTGCGGTCAGCCAGGGCCAGCATGGTTTCTGTCTTGGCCGGAGTCGTCGGCGTAGGCAGCCCTAAAGCCACACTGGGCTGTGGCTCACCAGGAAGTGTTTCGTCTTGCATTACTACCTTGGCATCAACGACCGGAGCAGGTTTTTCCGCCGGTGCCGCTGACGGTTCTGTCAGGTTCGGCGGCGCAGGTGCAATGGCTGCCGGCTGTGGCGGTTCGACAGTTGGTGACGGCACCGGTTGCGGCTGCTTAGCCAGCTGTAGTTCTTGTGTTGTTGGCGGCATAATATATAAGAAGGCAGCTACCGCGGCGGCTGCCGCCACACCGGTACAACCGGCCCATACCCGCTGCAGCCTTTTCTTGCGTTTTTCCCTGGCAATAGCTTGAGCACTCTCTTCCACAATATGTTGTAACACGGCCGGCGGCGGCGCAAGCGGCGCTGCTGTCTTAATCAGGCTGACAGTCGACAACAGCTCGGCAAATTCCTCGTCCTCCTGGGAGTCATCAAACGGCAGGCCTTGATTAAGGCTGTCAATCGCTGCCGATAAAAGTTCTGCTTGTCTTTTTTCCTTATTCTCAGTATCAGGCACCGACTTCACCTCCTCCGCCCAGGCCATTTTCCGCAAATAAATCCTTAAGTTTTTTAAGCGCGCGCTGCTGCAGCATTTTTATAGCTGCGGCACTTTTGCCCATAATTCTGGCAACATCAGCTACCGCTACTCCCTGAATAATCCTAAGTTCAATCACCTGCCGCTGTTCTTCCGGCAAAAGCGTGAGCATTCTCGCCACTTCCTGGCGTTGCTCACTGTTTACGGCAGCTTCGTCCGGACGAGTGCCGGTATCAATGATCGGATCTTGGTATTGCGCAATGTCAAATACCTGGGGAGTACGCCCCTTTTTCCGGTAATAATCGGTAATAAGGTTAAGCGCAATCCGCGCCAAATAAGTTTTGAAAGTAGCGTTGGTTTCCTGATACCGCGGCAGTGCGGCCAGCGCCCGTAAGAACGTGTCTTGCGCAAGCTCCTGGGCGTCATCCTGGTTACCGGTTTTGGCTAAAGCCAAACGGTAGATAAATGGCCAGTAGGTGGTAACCAGCTCATTTAAAGCTGCCTTTTCACCTTCCCGCGCTTTGGCAATCATGCGATTTTCTGCCTCTGTCAAGCAATGTCACCACGCTTTTCTTTCACTGTATTAAACGTAATCTATATGCCATAAGTAACGGTGTTTTCCCGCTATAGTTTCTTCCAAATAACGCTAAAAATACGTTTGCCGGCACAATCCTCGGTTGCCTTACTTCACCAGAATATCCCCGAGGGTAAGCGGCAGTTGTTTTAGCTGCTCTTTTACTTCCTCAATTCCCCGGGTAAAGCCGACAGCGGCATCTTCTTCGGTAAAGCGCACTTTGACATCAAGGTTATTTTCATCATATAGGCGGAATGCCACATCGACAACACCGATATTTTCAGTCTCCAAACAAATCCTGAGCCACGTCTCGGTCACCTTCTGCCCTGGATTCTTTTTGTCTTCCTGTTCTTGATAATATATATGAATATAAGCCGGATAAGCAGTCTGCCCGTCGCCAAAATATAAAGGCATTGCCATTGTCAGCACTTTTTGAGCTTCCTGGCGCTCGGCTGTTACACCACTGGGTTTACCTATTGTATCAGCCAGCTCCTGCACCACTTTTATAGCTGCTTTAAGTTCTTCCGGGCTTTTTTCCTGCAGCATTTCAGCCATTTCAGCCAAAGCCTGCTGTCTAAGCACTGCGGCCTGGGTATTCTTAGGTTGCTGCGCAGCGAGCATGTCTGCCGCCTGATCCATAAACTTAGCAAATTCAGTGATCTTTTCCAGCGGCGATTTGCGGGATTTATTTAGTGACGACACTAGCTCTGCTAGTGCTGCCGATACTTGCGGCAGTTGCTGCCCGTTTTGCAGCACTCCGGTCACGCTTACCGACTTCCCGGTTACCGCTGTTTGTTGTACCACACCCGAAGGATTGGTCGTTGCCGCAGGTGTCTGCACAACTATCGGCGCCTGGGTGGCCGCTTGTGTCTGATTTGCCGGATTATTGGCTTGCTGGTTTTGAGAAGCCTGCAAATTTGCGGCTGTCTGCTGCAGATTTTTCAGTGTCTGTGCAGTAGGCATAGTTGCGTCATCCTGCTCCAATAAGTTTAACACAAATTCCTGCATCTCAGGCGGAAGATTTTGCAGGCTTTGCGCCAAACGCTGCGTCACCGCCGCATTGTTAGTGGTTGCAGCAGGATTTGCCGTCACATTCTGCTGCTTACCGGCTGCCGTTTGCGCAGCATCAGCCGGCGTACCTGTTGTGCCGCTCAGCATTTGGTCAGCCTGTTCGGCTACAGCAGCCTGCATGATTTTTACAGCTGCCGTTGTTTCCGGTGTCTGGTTCGCCTGCGGCAAAGCAGTTGCTCCCGCAGGCATGTCAGGCTGCGTATTGCCTGTAGTATTTGCGCGCGGCAAGTTTGCCGCCGTATCCTGCGGTTTCTGCAGTTTATCCCCAGCCGGTAAAGAAGCAGCCAGCTCCTTCAGCACTTTTGCCACTGCCGTCAAATCTTCTGGCGTTTCTCCCTGCCATACAGCGGCACTCTCTGACAATAGCTGCTTGCCGGCAGCTGTACGGGCCGGCAGTTGCACTAGTTGAGCTTCCTGATTGGACAAGCCGGCAGCTGTTTCCATAAGGTCAACCAGCATTGTCAGGTTTTCGCTTACTGTCCGTGGCGATTTTAAGAGCGCGACCAGTCCTTCAGTCAAAGCAGTCTGGGCGGACTGGTTCTGGTTTAAAACCTGCCGGACGAGCTCCCTGATCTCTGGCGGCAGGCTTTTCATAAGAGCTGTTCGGCTGGCAATCGTCCGAGCAAGCTCTGTAATCTCACTTGAAATATTACCTTCCAGCGCTACGGAGAAAGCTTTCGAGGAATTAACCTCCTTGCTTGTCCCTCCTTGCTGCACCTGAGCGGCATCTGCCGGTTGTCCGGTCTGCACCGCTTCCGATTTGGGCGCCGCCGCAGTCTGTTCTGTCCCATTAATTGTGGTAATAACAGCCATTGTATTGGCGGCATTCGCAATATCGGCAGCTGCTGCAGCATTAGCGGCAGTGGTTGCAGCAGCTGCCGGCGCCCCGACACTCCCGGCTGCAGGAGCAGTGTTAACTACATTCGGCGTACCAGCCGTAGTAATTGGATTAATGGTCATAGTTCTCTCACCTTCCTATGCCTCATATCCCCGCTTATTACTTGCGGAAGAATATATCTTTTCCCAAACTTCTTACCTCTGTTATCGGGTTTTTTAATTAAATTCTTAACATAACACACAAGTCGGCATCATTACATAAACTATAGTAAAACCATAAAGGAGGCTGCTACATGCCACGTTTTCGCAAATTGCTCTCCGGCCGCGGCACAAGACCGGCGCCGGTATTTCAGCTTATCCCCCGCCAGCCGCTTACTGCCGGCTACTTTCTGCTACAGGTTGAACCTGCCATTCGCAGCGCAATAGCCGAGTTAACTGACAGCAATGTACGCCATGTTCTGACTGAATTAGCATTAACTACCTATTTGATGGGCATGGGATTTGATTATACCACAGCCAAATGTATTGTTGAATGCTGGGAAAGAGATGATATTCTGCTGTCACAGGGAATTTTGACAGAGTAACGAGAGATTGCCACGCCAACACATGAACGACGAATGATTTCGTCTGCATTCATGCTAAGCGTGGCAATTTATTTAATATCTATCAATCGATTACAGTTACCAACTCGCCAAATAGCTCTTGATTGGCTTTAATTATCTGCTCGCCGCCCAGCACGCACAGACAATTGGTTTTCATGACAGACTCCACAAGCTGCGCCAGCTTTTTGATATCCGGCTGCTTGGCTGCTAGTATTTCATCACGTTCCTGTTGCAAATCTTGCTGGGTGATATTACGGATATAGGCGGCATCTGCCCGCTCGCCCTTCATTTGCGGCGTCAGTGGTGTATCCAGGCTGCTCATGGTTCCAATAATGTATTTAGTCATTTCGCGCTGACTGACGTTTTCTACGGTAAAGTTATTGAGATAATTCACAGTCTCATCATATACTTTCAGCGTTTCCGCCAGATTGGGGTCACGATATGAGCCAAACACGACATTGCCGCTGCGGTCAAACTGGGCAAAGGCACCATAGGCTCCGCCCTGCACTCTGATCTTATTCCAGAGATAGTCATAGCGTAAGATAGTTTCCAGTACCTTCATGCTGCCATGATAACCAAAGCCTAACCGGCAGAAATTAGCCCCTTTAGCAACATATTGCACTTTTCCTGATGTCAGCAGCCCTTCATTGCGAGCCTTGGCATCAAAGCCATAAGTAACCGGTTCATACTGTTTTGTTCCCAGTTTTTCAATAAGTACCGGCAAATGTTGGGCAAAAGCTTGATAGTCGTCAGCTTCGCAGGTAATACCAACCAACAGATTATGGCGGTTAAAAATGATTTGCGCCACTCTTGCCAGCGATTGTCCAATCTCATCAATCTTTTTATCCAAGTCTTGTTCAAGTGCCGCAATGAATTTGTAAAAGGTAAGCTGACCTACTTCATTAAATTTGGCAACAGGTGAAATATAAGATAACAACCTGCTGGCCACAACCTGCTGACCACGACGGAATAGTGCAGTATCCCAGGCTGCTTTATTTTCCCTGATTAGCTCTTTGAGGCGACCGGCGTCGCTAAACAAACTGTTGCCGGCAATTTCGCCCAACAGCCCAAACATTTCCGGCAGTTTACCCACAAGTGCCTTAGCCTTAATTCTAAACATCGGCGTATATTTATAATCATTTCCGTTGTCTGAATATGCAAACACATCATAGCTGAAGCCACCGGTATGAATATTAATCTCCTTTGCCAGTTCGGCATACGGAAATGCTTTGGTATCAACTTTACCCAGAATGTCAGCCAGTAAAAACAAATACGGCAGATCGGCTTCGGCAACGGCGCCTGTATTAAATTGCAGGGTAAGATAAGCAATCTTATTGGTAAATAAAGGATGCAGTAGTACCGGTATAGCTTGTTCCTCGCGATACTCATTAACCAGTTCTTCGGCTTTAGGATCAATATCCTTCAGTTCCACCAACGGAATAAGCTCCAATTTTTTGGGGTCATCAGGCGTTTCCTGACGCTGCTTTAACAATTGGGTCTGTTTAACAAGCTCAGCTAACTCTGCTTTACTGAGACTTGCCTTATATTCAGCTAGTTTGGCTTTGGTCTCGTCAGACTTAACTGCGCCGATTTGCCCATTAGGTTGCAGAGCAACCAATGCCTGATGGGTATTAGTCAGCAGGTATGTTTTTATCAGCTTTTCAAAATACCCTTGTTTAAATTCGCGTTTTATTTTAGCCAACGCCGGTTCATAGGCCAAATGGATAAGCGGGTCTTCATCATAAAGCCAGCTGTCCAGGCATTTTATGTTATAGACCAGCCCCTTAGGACGGTTGCCATAGTTAGCTTCTCTCAGATGGAATTCAAAAATATTTACCGAGGACTCTACTAATTTTTGATCAAGTCCGTTAGTTGCTAGCTCCTCTAACGTTTTATAAAGCGTGTCTTTAAAGAGCTCAACCTGGTCTGGATTAGCACCACCAACACCAAAGGTCATCGTCGGCTGAATAATGCTTTTGCTGTAACTGCCAAACACTTCTTTGCCCAGTCCGGCATCCAAAAGCGCTTTTTTTAGAGGCGCAGCCGGCGTTTCCAAGAGAATGTGTTCCAGCATCATCAGGCCTAGATAGCTTTCAGGGTCAGTTGCGTTGCCAGTAACAATATTAAGGGTGATGAAGGTTTTGTCTTTTGTTGATTCTTCTGGCGATATCGGATAATCCACTACTTTTGTCACCATTTCCTTAAATGGTGCCTGCAGTTTGATCTCAGAATCAACCGCGATTTTGGTGAAGTCTTTGAGATAGGCGTCATGCAAAAATTTTAAATTATCCTCTAAATCCATATTCCCATACAAGAAAATATAGCTATTAGACGGATGATAATATTTTTTATGAAAAGCGACAAATTGCTCCTGGGTTAGGTCCGGGATATACTCAGGATCGCCGCCTGACTCAACACCATAGGTAGTATCAGGGAACAAGCCGGCATAAATCTGATGTTCCAAAATAGCATCAGGGGAAGAAAATACCCCTTTCATCTCATTATAAACTACGCCTTTATAGGTAAGCTCAGCAGCTTCGTCAGGCAGCTCGTAGTGCCAGCCCTCCTGCATCAAAATCTCCGGTGTTTCCAGCATCAACGGGTAAAATACAGCATCCAGATATACATCCATCAAATTGCGGAAATCCTTGTCATTACGACTGGCAACCGGATACATAGTCTTATCCGGAAAAGTCATGGCATTTAAAAACGTGTTGAGCGAACCTTTCACCAGTTCTACAAACGGCTCTTTTATCGGAAACTTGCGCGACCCGCATAACACCGAATGCTCAACAATATGTGGCACACCGGTTGAATCTTCCGGGGGGGTGCGAAAAGTAACGGAAAATACCTTATTATCATCTTCATTTCCCAAATGCAATAACCGTGCACCACTTTGCTCATGCACAAACAATTTGGCATCAGACTTAATTTCAGTTACATGTTTGGCGTCAAGCAGTTTAAAGCCATGATAGCTTTTACCAATATCAAAGGACATACTGTTACCTCGCTTTTACTGTTTTGTTTAAATATCTTATGAGTGGCCATGCTAAGAAGTTAATTATTTTGTTTTCGGCAATCTGGAACAGTTTTCCTCCCAGAAAAACAGAGTATCGTACTAAATAGCTTTTCCTGGTTAGTTGATAATTAATTATCGTTGCCGCAAATCTATTGCGCAGCACAGCAATATAAAAGACTCCGCAAATTGCAGAGTCCGTTTACTGTGAATTAGCGAATATTACTTTTTAAACGAATCATAAACCGCCTTGTACTCGCTGGTTGGCGGAATGGATTTATAGATATAAATATGGACCCCGCTGGGGTCATTGACGACAAAGCTGCGCTCGCCCCAGGGTTTATCCACTAACTCCTGGCAAATTGTTAAGCCTGCTTCTTTGAGCCGTTGGTGCTCGGCATCCACGTCTTCGACTTCAAAGGAAATAATAATGCCTGTTCCGTGGAAAAAATCGCCTGAATCGCGCTGCGGCTTGGTAAAGCTGACTCCGACAGAAAGATCAGGTGCAAGCAGTTCAATATACCAGTCACTTTCATAGACAAGTTCAAAATTAAAATGCTGCATATAAAATTCTTTGGATTCGATTAGCTTATCTGTACTAATCGTGGTATCGACACGTGTTATTTTCATTAAGCTCTCCCCCATTCAGGTTTTCGCTGTTTAAAATAAGCAACTCTTAGATTGCAGGCTTCGGCCATTTCCTGAGCAATAGCCAGTCCGCGGCCAATATCGTCCGGCTTATGTGCATCAGAACCGATGGTTACCATTTTGCCGCCCACTTCGGCAAACCGTTTGTAAATCGGCAGCAGCTGTTTTGCCGCCTCCGGACTTGTCAAACGACGGGTATTAATCTCCATGGCTTTCTCACGTTCAGCTGCCGCCCTGACAATTTCATCAAGCCGGTCAGAGAATTCATGGTAATGAATGTCCGGGTCCTGATAGCGAGCATAACGGGCAATATAATCAATATGGCCTAAGCTGTCAATAAAATCATGATTTTTTACGCAGCTCAGCATCGCATCAAAATAAATGTTGTACACCTCTTGTTTGGAACGCGACTCATAAAAAGAATTATGGTAAATATCAGCGTTCTCGACAACATGAATGGAACCAATAACATAGTCGAAAGAATGCCCCTCCACAATACGCCGGTTCTCATCCAGGCAATCTGGACGCATACCTACCTCTATTCCTAGCAGTAGTTTATCATTCCTGTACTTCTCATATTCCTTAAAATAGGCTTTCACATCAAAAGTAAACGCTTCCGGTTCAGGATATGACAAATCCATGTGTTCGGTAATCGTAATTCCCTGGCCTAAAGCAGCCGCCCGGTTAAGCGCAGTCTCAATGTTCATGTTAGAATCTGTGGAAAAAGTGGTGTGAATATGGGTATCGAACAACAAAGAAAAGCCTCCTATATAAAAGCAAAGTAATTAGCTTCTACCTATTATTCTAATACAAAAATCCCCAAACTACAAATATTTGCTTGTTAAAATTACCCTAACATTTCCGCGAATTCTGCGCTAAGGCACGCTTCCGCCAGGACAATATCAATACATTAACAAAAACAAAGGCACTTTTGCTGCTGCAAAACTGCCTTTGTTATGCTTTACACGTCCAATTCTTATTCGGTTACCTGAAAAATCTTGCTGGCCGAATCAGCCAGACGATTGGCTAACTCAGCCAGCGACTGACTGGATTTAGCCATCTCGTGGACAGCCTCAGTTTGGCCGCCAACATGTTCATCAATATTATTAATGCTTCGCGTTAATTCTGCTATAGCCTGTTGAATGGCCCCCAGGGAAGTTGATATCTGGGTAACCGACTCGGCACTGGATACTGCTAGCTTCCGGACCTCAGCAGCTACCACAGCAAAGCCGCGGCCCATTTCGCCAACCCTGGCAGCTTCGATGGCTGCATTCAACCCTAACAAATTAGTCTGACTGGCTACATTTTGAATAAAGGTTACAATCTCATTAGTCTGATTAGCCGTATTGAGCAGCGTTTTCCCTAATTGATCAAGCTCCTTACTGGTGCCTGCCAATTGGGCTGAACGACTGGCCAGTTCTTGCAGGCCGGCCGTGAGTTCCTGTGAAGATGCTGCCAGTTCACTGGTAGCATGGTTGATATTTTCAATGGCGGTGATGGGCTGGTAAGTTGTGACACAGCCTACCACTTTATCGCCGTCTTTAAACGGCATGGCATTAGAAATATAGGCAATCCCGTATTTTGATTTTTCTTTGGGAATTACCCTCACAACCTGCTTACCGGTATCTAACGCCTGTTTCGTCGTCCCAGGCAATACCGGGTCGCCAGGCTTGACCTGTAGATCAAGTTCATCTGCCGGTACATACAGTACATACTTGTCATCCCGCGCAATTAATACTCCGATATCTGTCGCAATCGCATCATTTAAATATGGTGCGATGTCATAAAACATATCTAAAATCTGTGAGCCGCTATGTTCCTTCAATGTCAGTACCCTCCCACCAGGCTAATATCTTCTTAATTTATTCTACACTTCTGACAAAAACCCCTTTTTTCGCGATAATACAACACCACTACTCACTGCATCCTGAAGTTTAAGATTCAGGCGAGTTAAAACCTTATCTGAATCAAGTCTAATTTATGGCGTTATTAGTACTTACAAAAAAGCGCCGATTCAATAACAACTTGGCCTGAAGGCAATTTATCAAGTGCAAACCCATCAATAAGTTCTGAGGCCTTGACTGCCTGGCAGGTATCTATTAGACCTGCCTTCCAGGCCAAATAGCCAATAATGTCTTCAGCCTTAATTCCCTGCGCCCGCAGCGCTGCAATCGATAACGCCTGCTGGCGTTTAGACAGCCGGTGTCCTGCTTCATCCACCAAGAGCGGCACATGGGTAAACACAGGCGCTTCCCAGTCCAATAGGTGATATAACAACAATTGCCGCGGAGTCGAACTTAGCAAATCATGGCCGCGCAGCACACGGGTAATTTGCATGGCGGCATCATCCACCACCACAGCTAGTTGATAGGCATGAATTCCGTCTGAACGCCGTATAACAAAATCGCCGACCTCCTGGCTGATATTCTGGCAAATAGCACCGGCATGCAAATCAGTAAAAGACGTCTCACCAGCCGGCACGGCCAAACGCAGTGCTGGCGGGCGGCCTGCTGGCCGGCTCTCCGCAAACTGCCGTTGCCGGCAAACACCGGCATAGACACGTTCCTGCTCGCCGGCGTGTGGTGCCGATGCAGCCAATTCTGCCCGGGTGCAATAGCAGGGATATACCAAACCGGCAGCCGTAAGCTTCTCTAAAGCGGCCTGATACATTTCGCGCCGCTCATTTTGGGAGTAAGGAGCATAATGTCCGCCAACATCAGGGCCTTCATCCCAATCAAGCCCCAACCATTTCATATCAGCCATCATGCCGGCTATGTAAGCAGGGCGTGAACGGTCAGCATCAAGATCCTCCACTCTCAGCACCATGTTGCCGCCTGCCGAACGCACCTGCAGCCAGGCTAAGAGAGCCGTCCAGACATTACCCAAATGAATTTCACCGGTAGGACTGGGAGCAAACCGCCCCCGTATGACTTCCATACTTCCTCTGTTCCCCCTTCACGCAAACATACCTTTGACAATTGCCTCGCCGTTTCTAACCAGCCAACAGCCTTTGGCAAAAACATGCTCGACTATAAACTCTTGATCAAGCACAACTATATCAGCATGGCTTCCCGGCCGCAGTACGCCCTTTACCGGATATAAATGCAAAACCTTTGCCGGATTAATGGTAACAGGCTTAAGCGCCACTTCAGGCGCTATGCCGGCTTTGATTAATCTTCTGACTTCCTCGTGCAGCCAAGAGAGCTTGGCCACCCGCAAACTACTTACATTGCCCTTGCCGTCAAACACCGGGAGACTGCCATGACCATCTGAGCTGATGGTCAGCTTATCTTGACAAGCTCCGTGTTCCAAACAATACAAAACAGCCTGGGCAGCAGTAATGGACGCTGCATCCTCAGGCGAATCGCCGACTGCTGTAAAATCAATTGTCCCTCCCAAATTCACCAGCTTGATGCCCTCCCTGACCAATTCCCAGTTACGATTGATATGGGTGGGGACAAACTGCATTACCGGTATCTCAGTCTCAGTAATAAGTTCAAATAATAGGCTTAATTGGCGCGGCCCTGCGCCTACATGCAAATGCAGCACTCCGGCCTTGCCGCTTAACAGACCACCCATCCTGGCTTCTGCGACCAATCTGGCCAGTTCAGCTTTGGTAGGCTGACTTGAGCGATGATCGCTGATAGCAACTTCGCCGCAACCGATGACTTTATCAATCAGCACCAAATCTGACCGGACATTGCCGGTAAGGGTAGGCGGCGGCACTTCATAGGCACCGCTATAAATATAGCTCGAAATGCCCTCAATTTCAAGACTGCGCGCTTTGGCCAGCAGACCGGCCATATTTCTGGTAACGCCATCACTGCCCAGGCAACCGACAACGGTTGTAATTCCAGCACTTGTTATATCGTCTAACGCCACTTCAGGCGTGCGGGTGTTGTAACCGCCCTCGCCCCCACCACCGATAAGATGAACATGCTGGTCAATAAAGCCTGGTACAACATATTTGCCTGTGACATCAATGAGCTGTGTTTCGCCATAGTTGTTGCATGGCTTAATATCTGGCGCGATATTGGCAATAACCCCGCCAGCGATCACAATATCCTGTATTCCCATGCTTTCCGGTGCAAAAATCTGGCCGCCTTTTATAATTGTGAACATGCTGCCACCTCGCAACTTTTTGCCATTAGTATGCGGTTTTTTTGTTCGCACTATTGGTCAACCTTGTGGCAACACGGCACTTGCTTAAGTATAAAGTAGCTGGAATACAAGAGGAGGTGTTTTACTTTTGTCATCGAAACAAAAGTAACAAAAATTCTAGGCCTGAAACCTCCAAAAGCTGAAAAGGCGGGCAACATTCCTAAAATTCGTAAACTCGCTACGCTCAAACAGTACGAATTTCTTAACGGAATATCGCCCGCCTTTTCTCCTTCGGAACGCTTTTTCCGGCAAAGGCCGAAGGGTTACGGGAGTTACGTGGGCGGCGAAGGCACCGTTTTAACACTACCGTCTTTTTGCTCAACACGCTCGTAAATACTATAGAGGCATGCATAAGCGGAGGTTAAGCGCCAGCGTCGGAGCGTTGTATGACGGCTGTTTGTGCCGGATTTTGTACTTGCCACCTTTTGTTATAAGGCCATCGCGACGGGGCGTTTGCCCCGACTTTGCTTTTTATTCTTGTTCTGGCTGCTGTTCGGCAGCGTCACTGTCATTGGTTATACCCATTTTATCAAACACCGTGAAAGCTAAGCCCAGGATGATGGACACAATGGTTGCTAAGGCCATACCTTTCAGTGTAATTGAACCAAAGGTCATATGGGCACCGCTGACACCGATAATGAGAACAACTGCTGTTAGAATCAGGTTGCGCGAACGGTTATAATCCACTTTGGATTCAACCAGTATCCGGACACCAGAAGCAGCAATTACACCAAACAGCAGCAGCGATACGCCACCCATTACCGGCGCGGGGATACTTTGAATCAGAGCAGCCAATTTACCGACAAAGGACAGAATAATAGCCAACACTGCGGCAAAACCAATTACCCATACACTATACACCCGGGATATTGCCATAACACCAATGTTTTCGCCATAGGTAGTATTGGGTGTGGAACCGAAGAAACCGGACAGCATGGTCGACAGGCCATTACCCAGCAGCGAGCGGTGCAGGCCTGGATCTTTTGCCAAGTCGCGTCCCACAATATTGCTGGTAACCACCAGGTGGCCGATATGTTCGGCAATGACCACAAGTGCCGCAGGGATAATAATGATAATAGCCTGCATATTAAATTCAGGCGTATAGAAAGTAGGCATTGCAAACCAAGGAGTTGTTTGTACAACTGCCAAATCAACCATTCCCAGTGCCAATGCCAACGCATAACCGGCGCCGATACCAATTAAGATAGGAATAACCGCCAAAAATCCCCGGAAAAGAACTGAACCAAGGATGGTTACCCCAAGGGTGAATACAGATACCAAGATAGCCTGTGGATCAGGCGTCTTGGCCAAAAGTCCCGCCATATCAGCGGCAACCGGAGCCAGTTCCAGACCGATAATCGCAACAATCGCGCCCATGGCAGCCGGTGGGAATACAACATCAATCCACTTGGTGCCAATAACGCCAATACTTAACGCCACAACAGTAAAAATAAGACCGGCCGCAATAAAACCGCCCAGCGCGGCACCATATCCATACTGGGGTAGCACCAAAAATACCGGCGATAAAAACGCAAAGCTTGACCCAAGATAAGCCGGGATTTTTCCTTTAGTAATAAAAATGTAGAGCAAAGTACCGATACCATTCCACAAAAGTACTGTTGCCGGGTTAATCTTAAATAAAATCGGCACAAGCACAGTGGCACCAAACATGGCAAACAGATGCTGCAAACTCAGTGGCAATGTTTCAATCATTGACAATTTTTCTTCCACTTGGATAGTGCGTCGCATGAAACTCCTCCTTAATACTAATAACTTATCAGCGAGAGAGTACGCCCGCCGCATTTTGCGGTTCGCCAGCCTGACATAATTATTGATAAGTTCAAGTAATTTTACGCCTTTAAGGCATTTCTTGTCAAGATATGGAACAGCTAAATCAGACTATTGTGTCTGGAAAATTTACATCAGCCTACTCCACATTATTATAAGGATCCCAGTCACGCAAACCGCGCAACTGCACTTCTGCAGCCTGCAGTTCCCTAAGCAGCCTGTCCTTATCCTTGGGCAAAGTGCCGGCCAGCCCGACATAATTAGAACTGTGAGTACTACGAAACAAACAATACCTATCTGCCGGCAAATCAACAGCACTCAGCATTTGATAAAGTTCAGCCATAATTGCCGCCGGCGACAAAGCCACAAATTTCCCTTGCTCAAATTGCTCAGCCAGTGGACTGCCACGGTAAAGCATCAGCGTCAAAGCACTTAGCATCTGCGGCTGGATGGCATTTACAGCCTGCGCTGTATATAGCGCATGACGCCCGGAATAAGCCTGACCGCCAAGACCGGCAATAACCATGACCGACAGCTTAATGCCGGATGCAACAATGCGCTGACCGGCTTCGATCGCCTGCGCTGCAGAAACGCCTTTGTTGATGGCACTTAATACAAGATCATCACCTGATTCTAAGCCATAGTAAACCAGCTTAAGACCGGCATCACGAAGCGCGACCAATTCCTCCGGTGTTTTTTTTAACATATCTTTGGGCCCGGCATAACATGACACCCGCTGCAATCGCGGAAAGGTTTGTCGCAGCACCTGCAGTATTTCAAGCAGCTTTTCTGTTGCCAGCACCAAGGCATTGCCATCTGCCAAAAATATGCGCCTGATATGCCCGGCATAAGGTTTGGCAGCCTCAATCTGACTCAGCACCTCGGCCAGTGGCCGCACCCGAAAATTAACGCCACGGTACATAGCACAAAAACAGCAGGCATTATGCGAGCAGCCCTGGGTAACCCGCAAAATAAAACTATTTGCTTCACTGGGAGGCCGAAACACCGGCCCACCGGCAGTATCAAAATACAATCTTATCGCCTCTTATCAAAGTCCTTTTTGTTCGACTACTAACTTTTGATATTCTTCCCAAGTATCTGCATCATAAAAAACTGATTTTTCCGGCCAGTTAACTTCAACAATCGGGGATGGATTGTCGCGCAAAATCTGCCTGCCACCGGTATCTCCGGACAAACCGGCCAATCTCGGACGCCAAAAACTCCCAAATATTACAGGACTATGGCGTTCTCCCTGAAAACAAGGAACAATAATCGCCTTACGACTGGCTGCCTGCTCAAACTGAGTTAGCAGTTCCTCAAGCAATTCAAACGATACCAACGGCTGGTCCCCCAGCAAAAACATAATACCGTCAACTTCAGGAGCCAGTTGCTGTAACGCCAAGCTAATTGACGAAGCCTGTCCCAACTGACGCTGTGCGTTATAAACAGCGCGAATGCCTTCTGCCTGACATAGAGCGGCTAATTCAGACTCAGGTTCACCAATGATGGCAATACAGTCACCCCAGGGAAACCTGCGTACCGTGCTAAGCACATGACTCAGCAATGGCTTTCCCGCCAGCGGCAGCAAAAGCTTCTGTTTTCCCATACGGCTGGCTGTCCCTGCCGCCAAAATTACTGCTCCCATTTTATTATTCACAGCACATACACCTCAACAGCCTGCATATCACTGCCATACCCTGAACTTACTACAAGTCTTTCGATACCTGCGCTACCCTTCTTAACATAGCCGGCAATTTGTCTTACGGCCTCCCAATCAGTGCCATCGGCACCGCCACTTAGCAGCAAAACCCGTTTTCCTTTGGCATATTGAAATAACCCTTGCGAATGTATCACTAGCCTGGCTATATCCTGCCAGGCTATGATCTCACCCTGCTGTTTACTAATTATCCGGCTTACCAGTTCCAGTCGGTGCGCATTATCAGGCGCTAACGGCTGCCCCAGAATGCTTAAGTTTAGTATGCCGACAGTTGTCATCGTGCTGACAGGAATAACCGGTTCCTGCGCATTTGGCGCTTTGACAAGACACCGGCGTGCTCCGTCGGCCTCAACTAATACAGTAACTGCTGGCAATGCGGCTGCTAAGTTATCCACCCAGTCAGGCGGCAAGCCAATTACTTTTTCATCTTGCTGCCGGGAAAACCAGGCAGCCTGTTGCTGGTCTGCCAGTGCCAGCCTGACAGCTTCCATGCCAGTATCGCAATGGTTTTCTATCACCAGTTGATACTCCGCTACCTGTTCATAAAACATTTTTGTGGTGCTTGTAACCACAACAGGGCATATAGCTTTTTCAGCCGCCAGCGACTGCACTAGCGAGGTTTTCCCGCCGGCCCCAACACAGGCCACAACCCCGGGTTGTTTTATCCCCAATGCATCAGCCAGCATCTTATACCACCTGGAGAAATACTTCCATAACTCCGCCACAGGCCATACCTTCATTGGCTGCAGTCTCGCCTGTCATGGACACTTTATAGGTAAAAGAACGGTTTTCGTCTATTGCCGTAAGTGCCTGCAGCCTCACTTCGGCTTCGGCGCAGCCGCCACCGATTGTGCCGGTTACCCGGCCGTCGCGATACACCAGCATACTGGCACCCGCTTTGCGCGGTGTCGACCCACGGGTAGCGATAATCGTAACAAGCACGGCCTGCTCACCGGCCTGTTTTGCCGCAAGGACAGCCTGAGCCATAACATCTTCCATTTACTTGCACCTCCACTTGTCTGACAGCGGCCGGCATCCGGATCCCGTGTTAACCGCCACAATTTCGGCGACAATACTTAGCGCAATTTCAACCGGCGTTTCCGCTCCAATATCAAGGCCAATCGGCGCCCTTAGCCTGGCAACAGTGTCAGGATTTACCCCGGTTTCTCTAAGAGAATTCATAACAAGCCTAACCCGCCCCTGGCTGCCAATCATGCCAATATAGTTGGCAGGCTGATCAATCACTGCCTGCAGACATTCCATATCAGAACGATGCCCCCGGGTCACCACAATAATCGCCCCATAGCCTGCCAGTCTAAGTTCAGCAAGTGCCTGGCCAAAGTTTTTGCATACCACCTGCTCGGCCTGAGGAAACCGCATAGTATTAGCGAAGTCCGGCCGGTCATCCACTACTGTAACCGCATAACCAATCTGAGATAGCAGCATACACAACGGTTGGCTGATATGGCCGGCACCCAGTACTAACGCCGAGCGGCGGCGCGACAATTTATCCCAAAACAATCGATACTGTCCGCCCTTATAGGTAAGTTCCAAGATCATGGGTTTCTTCCAGTCAATGTTTTGAATTTGCTGCCCCACAAGCTGGGCAAAAGCGGCGTCCACCAGTTCTCCCTGCCAGTTTCCATCCTCTCCCAGCAGCATTTGTCCCACACAACCGGCCGCTTGGTCAGGCGCACTTACCATTGTAATAATATCAGCAGTCTTCCCGGCTTCCGCCAATTCCTTCATCCGCACAAAAATATCCATCTTAACCTATCCTCCCAAATGCAGCAGGGCTTCCAACACCCCACCGCCAATAGCACGCGCCTTGTCAGAAATACTATAGCAATGCTCACGCCGGCAGCGCGGGTCAACATCACCGATTTTTAAACCTGGGGTAACCTTTATTCCTGATTGGATCAAGCCTCGCAACACGCCTGCAATAGCAACCCTAACAGCAGTTTCGCCAATATGTCCGACAACCTCGCCGGCCACCACGTCATCACCAATCTCGCGGCAAGCGGTAAATATCCCATCAGTTGGCGCTTTTATCAGACGCTCAAGCGTATATCCGCCCACTTCTCCCGGAATGCCGGTGTTGGCGATTGCCTGCCCCTGATACATCACCCGCCCTAATTCGTGTCCTCGCATAGTTTCAACAACAGCATGTACGTCAACACCGGCGGTAAATCCCGGCCCTACGCCAATAACCACCGGCGCATCGGCAAGGGTAGTGCCGGTATTGCGCTTGGCGATAATCGCATCAATCACGGCATATGGCGAAAATCTTGCCACACACTCGGCCATTTCATCTACAACCACCGGAATACAGCCGTTTGCCAACGTCGCCAATATTTCCGGCGACCTGACAAGTTTGGCGGTAACTCCTTCCACTACACTTTGTCCAGTTATAACAGCAGTGGCAAACGCGACCGTCCGTCTGACAACAGTGGGCTTCGCAATTTCCATAATGACAACCGGAATCCGGCTCTGATACAGGCGGTGGGCAATCCCGGTTGCGAGATCGCCACCACCTTTAATTACTACAAATCTATTCATAAACGCTGCTCCTAATTCCACATGAAATAATAAAGGCGGCAACCGCATCGCGGCTGTCGCCTTTATTATTTCGTGATCTAACCGATGTATTCCTGCTTACCAATGGCAGCTTCGCCCGGTTTATCAGTACCATTTAAAACTGCGTTCAAAATAATGGCAGTCACACTACCGGCAGTTATGCCGCTGTGAAGAATTACTTGAGCCCAGCTAGGGAAGTTGTGATAAAAATTAGGAACAGCAAGTGTAATCATGCCTACACCCATACTTACGGCAACCACCATAATATTATGAGTGCCGTCGAACTGCACCTTGGAAAGAGTTTTGATACCGCTGGCAGCAACCATGCCAAACATAGCAATACCAGCACCGCCCAATACCGGATTGGGAATTGCCGCGATGATCGCAGCCGCTTTCGGGAACAGACCTAACATAACCAGGATAGCCCCGGCAGCCGCAACTACAAAACGGCTCTTAACCCTTGTCAAACCGACAAGACCGACATTTTGCGCAAACGCAGTATACGGGAAGCTGTTGAGAATACCACCAAGAATTGTGGAGAAACCGTCAGCTCGCAGGCCTTTGGTCAAATCCTGCTGAGTAACAGGCTTTTCAATGATTTCACCAATGGCAATGCAGTCACCGGTAGTTTCGGTCATAACCACCAGCATAACCAAAATCATGGCAACAATGGAAGCCACATCAAAGGTCGGCATACCAAAGGCAAAAGGAGTGGTAACTCCCATCCAAGCCGCGGTCGAAACCTGCGAAAAGTTAACCATACCAAAAGGAATAGCAATGGCAGTACCGGCAATCAGGCCCAATAAAACAGCAATATTACTAATAAATCCTTTAAAATAACGGTAAAAGAAAAGCACAAGAACTAAAGTAATAAGCGCCATCGAAATATACGGGAAAGCAGCGAAATCTTTAGCCGCAGGATTGCCACCGGCTGCCCAGCGAACCGCTACCGGCATCAGAGTTACGCCAATGATAGTAATAATCGTACCGGTTACAACCGGCGGGAAATAACGAATAAGACGGCTAAAGTAAGGACTCATTAAATACGTTACAAGTCCAGCAACCATGATCGAACCATAAATACCGGTCAGACCATGGGTTTTCCCGATAATAATCATCGGCGTTACCGCCGCAAAGGTTACCCCTTGAATAACCGGCATTTTTATGCCCATGTTGCCAAAGCCAATAGTTTGAATAAGTGTGGCAATACCACAGGTAAATAAGTCGGCATTAATCAGATAAATCAACTGTTCTTTGCTCAGCCCCAATGCATTGGCTATAATTAGCGGCACCGCTACCGCACCGGCATACATAGCCAGTACATGCTGCAAACCATAGGTAAACAACTGACCAAGTGGCAGCATTTCATCTACTGGATGCTTGGATTGATTTTCTTGCATACGTTGTTTCCTCCTTTATATACTTTTGGGGGATTAGTACTTATTTCTTGCTTGCGTTCATCCCCATAAACACCTTTTCCGGAGTAATCGGCAAATGGGTTACTCTGGCACCGACCGCATTATATACAGCATGCGCAATAGCAGGCGGCGGCGTATTGATAACAACCTCACCAACCGATTTGGCACCAAACGGGCCTGTAGGCTCATAGCTTTCCTCAAATGCAACGGTTATCCTGCCAAAATCTTTACGGCAGGGAATTTTATACTGCATAAAGTTGCTGGTTTTAAGCTGACCGTACTCATCATAATGGACTTCTTCATACATGGCCATGCCAATTCCCTGGGCAATACCGCCTTCCACCTGGATTTTGACCAGATTGGCGTTAAGCATGGTGCCACAGTCGACAACAGCTACATAATCCACTACTTCAACCTTCCCGGTTCCTGGGTCAACTTCCACTTCTGCAAAACCGGCAATAAAAGGAGGCGGCGATATCGGCGAACCGTAGGTAGCATTGCCAACAAGCTGATTCTTATCAGTTCCCACAACAACTGACTCGGCCAACTTGCGAAGAGTGATAACCTTACTACCGTCAAGCGTTTTGAGTTCGCGTCCGTCAAATTTTATTTGTTCCGGCGTTACTTCCAGCACTTTGGCCGCACATTCAATAATCCGCTGTTTTAATTCCTCTGCCGCCTTGAGTACAGCCATACCGGTAACATACGCAGTGCTTGAGGCATAAGAACCAGGATCATAAGGTGAAACATCGGTATCGGCTGCATGCACGATAATTTCTTCAGGCGGTGTATCAAGTACTTCGGCAGCAACCTGAGCCAGCATAGTATCACTGCCTGTTCCCATGTCAGTGGAACCAATCAGGAGGTTGTAGTGACCGTCCTCATTTAGGCGCAGTGAAGCCGAAGCTGTGTCAATGCCGGCAATACCAGAACCTTGCATGGTTACCGCCATGCCGATAGCCCGGATTTTACCGTTTGGCAATTCCTGGAAGGGATATTTCTCTTGCCAGCCAATAAGTTCCTTGCCTTTTTCAATACAGCGGTCCAAAGTTGAACTGCCCAGAACTTTGCCATGATAAGCCAGTGCAGTTTCACCGGCTTTAATGATATTTTTAAGTCTAAGCTCGGCCGGATCCATATTAAGCTTGGCTGCTAGTTTGTTGACAGTAGACTCTAGCGCAAAGGTTCCCTGGGTTGCGCCATAACCGCGCAGCGCCCCTGCCGGAGTTTTGTTGGTATATACGGCATGCCCGTGATAACGGACTGCTTTGGTTTTATTATAGAGTGGCAGCGTTTTGTCACCACACACCATAAAAGTTGTTGACGCATGTTCGCCATAGGCGCCAGTGTCAGATAAGTTTTCAATATCAAGCGCCCGGATAAAACCATCTTTGTCAGCGCCCATCCGGACCTTGAGCCGCATGGCATGCCGGCTGGTAGTAGAAGTAAAGGTCTCAGTACGGCTATAGATAAACATGGCCGGCTTGCCGGTTTTCAGTGTAACCAGTCCGGCAAACACCTCACCCGAACCTGTCTGTTTGCCACCGAAACCGCCGCCAATCCGCGGTTTAATAACCCTAACTTTTGAAAACGGCAATTCCAACGCCCGGGCTACTTGGCGTTTTATATGAAACGGCACCTGGGTGGAACTAACCACAACCAATCTGTCGTTATGATCAAGATAGGTATAGGCCCGGAAGGTCTCCATCATCGCCGGTGCCTGTGCTTGCGTGTAATAGGTTTCCTCAACAACAACCTCGCAGTTTTTCAGCTCTGCTTCCACATCGCCGACTGCCAGCGTATGGGTTGAGCAGATATTACGGCCTTTCTCCATGCCAATATCAAAATTGCAGGTAAGCGTTTCTTCTGGATGCACTACAGACGTGTGGTCAATGGCCTGTTCAAAGTCAAGTACAGGTTCAAACACCTCATAGTTTACTTTGATAAGCTTTAACGCTTCATTGGCCGCCCGTTCACTGGTTGCTGCAACAATTGCCACTTCATCGCCAACATAGCGGACAATGGGATCAAGAATCAAGCGGTCATATGGAGAAGGCTCAGGATAAGACTGGCCGGCCAGCGTAAAACGCACGCCCGGAACATCTTTATAAGTAAGAATGCATTCTATCCCTTTGATCTTGAGCGCTTTGGCAGTGTCAATTGACTTGATTCTGGCAAAAGCATGAGGACTGCGCAGCATTTTTACCACCAGTGCCTCAGCTGGTGCCAAGTCTTCGGTATATACCGGTTTGCCGGTGGAAATGGCGATAGCATCGGTTTTGGGCAGAGGCTGACCTACATATTTTCTCATGCTGTCACCCCCAGGTATTTTTTGATAGCCCTAAGTTGTCCCTGATAACCGGTACAACGGCACAGATTGCCTGTCAGGTAATGAACAATATCGTCCTCAGTAGGATTAACCAGTTCCCGTTTCATTGCCAGTACGGTAAGAATGAACCCAGGGCTGCAGTAACCACACTGGTCGGCTCCTTCTGCCGCCATAAAGTGAGCAAACTCCTCAGCCTCATGGCGCACTCCCTCAATTGTGGTAATATGCTTGCCATTGGCTCTAAACGACAGCGCCGAACAGGAAAGTGTCGGTTTACCGTTGATCCAGATAGTACATAAGCCGCAGCAGGTGGTGTCACAACCTCTTCTGACACTGTATAGACCCTGCTGGCGCAGTGTATCCACAAGAAAATCGTCAGGCGCCACGTCAAGCGTAACCTGACGATGATTAATCATAACTGTTATTTGCATGCTGCTACCTCCATGATGGCCCGTTTAATCAGGGTTTGGGCTACTGCTTGGCGGTATGCGGCCGAAGCGCGCCGGTTGCTGCCAAAGGGTAGTTCGTCGGCTGCTGTTTGTGCCGCCTGCTCGGCAAGTTCAGCACCAAGCAAAGTGCCGGCCTCGTTTAACAAGGCTGCCGCCCGCCCAGCCAGTTTAGCGCGGGTGGGTCTGGCACCAACAACAATTTTCCACTCATTGTTAAGCCGTGACACAGCCACCGTCACCAGCGGATAATCACCTGCCGAGTTACGCAGTGCCTGATAAGAGGCTTGTCCCTCAGTTTTGTGAATGATGACCTTTGTCAAAACATCTTTGCTGCGAGGCATATCCAAAAAAGCTGCCAGCGTCATCCGCCCGCCCTGTACTAGTTCCACCTCGGCATCAAGTGCCAGCAAAGCAGTTAGAAAATCAGAAAAACCGTAGCGCATGAAAACAGAAGCGCCTACAGTCACAGCATTGCGAAATTGCACGCCAATAATACCGGCAACGGCTTTGGCAAGCAGTCCGCCAGCATACTTATTTAAAACCTGATTGGTTTCCACATCGCGAAAACTTGTCATGGCTCCTATTTCAATACAGTTATCTTGTTCTTTTATATATTTAAGTCCTAATTTAGTTAGATCTACGCCAGTATGGATTTTCTGTGTGCCCATCCGCAGATAGGCGCAGCCGCCCAGCACGGCATTGCTTCTTTTTTCTTTTAATACTTTATAGGCAGCTTCCAGTGTATCAGGCTGCGCTATAGTAGATATTGTGAACAATTTTCTTCCTCCATTGTCGAACATTCGGCAAAAATTTCGCCATTATAGTTCGAATTATATCATAGACTCCTATGTCGCGAAAAGATGTTTTTTCCCTAGTGAATTTAATTTATCACCAATTATGTCGACAAAATTCCTTATTACTCACAAAATTGCATGTGTATATTATTTTGTTTGGAATTGTACACCCGGTAAAGCAAAATGCCGGCCACTGCACCTGCAAGCGACCGGCCCTTATTCTGATTAGTATTTACACGATTTTTGTCGTCCACTTTTCCACATTCCATACTGTAGTTACCCAGTCCTCATAAAAGTCGGGTTCATGGGAAACCAGCAGCACAGTGCCTTTAAATTCCATCAGCGCCCGTTTGAGTTCGGCCTTGGCTTCGACATCCAGGTGGTTTGTCGGTTCGTCCAGCACCAGCCAGTTAATATCTTTAAGCATCAGCTTGCATAACCGAACCTTGGCATTCTCGCCACCGCTCAGTACCATCATCTGACTGGTAATATGTTCATTTGTCAGGCCACAACGCGCTAGCGCCGCCCGCACTTCAAAATTGGTCAGGCCGGGATACTCATCCCACACCTCTTCCATGGCTGTACGGCTGTTATTGCGGCTGGATTCCTGTTCAAAATAACCGGTCTCCAAATAATCGCCCAAGATTACCTGGCCGTCTACCGGCTTGATGACACCGAGCAGCGTTTTCAGTAAGGTAGATTTACCCAGGCCGTTTACGCCTCTAATCGCTACTTTCTGACCGCGTTCCAGCGTAATGTCAACAGGTTTGGTTAAAGGCTCATCATAACCCAGTACCAGCCCTTTAGCTTCCACAATAAACCGGCTAGGTGTACGAGCTTCGCGGAACTGAAACGTAGGTTTGGGCTTCTCCCGCGGTTTCTCTATTATCTCCATCTTATCCAACCGCTTCTGTCGGCTGTTAGCCATGCCCCGGGTAGCTACCCGCGCCTTGTTGCGGGCAATAAAGTCTTCCAGCCGATCAACTTCTTGCTGCTGGCGCTCATAGGCCTTGGCTTCCTGGCTTTTGCGCATAGTGTACATTTGTTGGAATTGCTCATAGTCACCGGTATAGCGGGTAAGTACTGAGCTTTCCACATGGTAAATAACATTAACCACTTCATTTAAGAAGGGAATATCATGAGACACCAGAATAAAGCTGTTCTCATATTCTTTAAGGTAGCGTTTCAGCCACTCAATATGTTCAAAATCCAGATAGTTAGTAGGCTCGTCCAGTATAAGGATGGTCGGGTTTTGCAAAAGCAGTTTGGTTAACAGTACCTTGGTACGCTGACCACCACTCAAATCGGCTACATCGCGGTCAAGACCGATATCGCCTAAGCCCAAGCCATTAGCCACTTCCTCAATTTTGGCATCTAAGGTATAAAAGCTGCCGTGTTCCAGCATATCCTGGATCTCCCCGACATCCTCCATCATTTTTTCTACTTCTTCCGGGCTAGCATCACCCATTTTATCATACATTCCCAGCATCTCTGCTTCCATGTCGAACATGTTCTTGAAAGCTTCCCTGAGTACGTCCCTGATGGTCTTGCCCTTAGTTAGCACCGAATGCTGGTCAAGATAACCCACCGTAACCCGGTTAGACCACTCCACTTTGCCTTCATCAGGCGTTAACTGGCCGGTAATGATATTTAAAAAGGTTGATTTCCCTTCACCATTAGCGCCGATTAAGCCAACATGCTCGCCTTTTAAGAGACGAAAAGAAGCTTCAGTAAGAATCGCGCGCGCTCCAAATCCATGGGATACATTTTCAACAGTTAAAACACTCATTTTTCTACTCCTCTAGTTTTAGAAAATACCCCTATATTTTAGCGTAAGGATGCGCGCACTGTCAAAATTCTTTTTTACCTATATTCACGCGGTGTTATACCCACCAGCTTCTTAAACACCTTGCTAAAATGACTTTGGTCGGCAAAACCGGTGTTCATCGCCGTATCCAGGATAGAACAGCCTTGGCTTAGCAGTTGTTTCGCCTGACGAATACGCACTTGCTGTTGGTAGATATGAGGTGGTATTCCTACAATGCGGCTGAACTGGCGCAGCAGATGATAGGGACTGATATGAGCAAGCTGTGCAATATCTTCAAGCAAAAAACCGGCAGAGTAATTTTCTTCAATATAGCTCTGTACCTTCCGTACAGCCTGCTCAATATCAGGATTAAACTCAAGCCTTGCAGGAGGTGTTTGAGCATATTCTTCAAAAATGTCTCCTACCACGGCAAGCATAAATGACTTTTTGACAAAATCACTCTCATCGCCGGTTAACTTTCCATGCAGTTCGCGCAGCCTGGCATACAACCCCTGGTCATTAATTACCAGTTGTGCAAAAGCATAATTAGCTTGTTCCCTTATCAGGCCGCTAGCCTGTAGTGCTTGATCGGCAATAAGCAGCAAGCGGTAGCTATGCGGACCGCCAACACTGCCACAGCCATGTTCACAATTCGGCGGTATGATAAAAATCTGTCCGTGCTTAACATGATAGCTTTTATCCTGGCACCAGTACAGCCTTAGACCTTGCTCCACTATTCCAAGTCCTAACGTCCGGTGAGTGTGGCGAGTAAACTCATGAGTAACTTCATTGCCGTAGACAAGTTCCACACCTAAGGTTTTTCGATAGTCAGCAAACTGTATTGTTCCACTTTTCCCCTGCTTTTTTCCCATACTCCGCACCCCGCAATAGGCAAAAAGCCAACCAGTTTATCTCGCTGGTTGGCCTCAATTTGTTTTTACTATAACAAATTGTATTGCTGATGGCAATAGTTACAGGAACGCCGGCACAAACTTCGCCAGTAAATACAATTGTTCCTCAGCAACTACCGAATGCGGCAAATCTGCCGGGATAGCAGTGACAATTCCAGTATCATAATCGACTTTTTTATTTTCCAGTACGCAATAGCCTTTGCCTGCCACTACTTCATGCAGTTCCCATTTCCCCTCATGAATGTGCGTACCGATTTCACAGCCCGTGTCTACACGCACTATATGGCAGCTAAACTTACCCTCTGTATCCGTGCCGGTAATCAGGTGTTTCAGCGCAACCCCGGTAAATGCCGGGTGGTTATTCCACGGCAGTGAATCCACGTCCTTTACCGTTAATCCGGCTACTACTTTGCCTTGAAAAATTTGTTCTAATACAATACTCATAGGTTCCAACTCCTTTGTATAATAACTGCAATACAATTATCACAAAAACCAGCGCTCCTGTTTTGTACATTATTGCTAACCTTTGGGACAGGTTCCGTGTACTAACCTAACCAAATACTATGTATACTTTACAATTAAAGTCTCTGCCTATTGCACAACTTTACATATTGGCGTTATAATTTTACATATTGCGAGGAGGGGATATATACACATGTTAGAATTGAATATGGGAGTCATTATGGCCTTTGTTGTGTATCTAAGCGCCATGATGGCGATTGGTATCTACTATTGGCGGCAAGAACAGAAAATGTCCGATTACATCTTAGGCGGGCGCCAGTTAGGTGCTTGGGTTACCTCAATGAGTGCCGAGGCTTCTGATATGAGCGGTTGGATGCTTATGGGCCTGCCAGGCTATGCCTATGTGGCAGGACTCGGCGCAGGCTGGATTGCACTAGGGCTGATTTTAGGGACCTGGGCCAACTGGCAGTTTATTGCTAAGAGACTGCGCAAATACACCGAGATCGCTAATGACTCATTAACATTACCTGATTATTTACAGAACCGTTTTCAGGATAAATCTCAGACTCTCAGAATTATATCTGCGGTATTTATTCTTATTTTCTTTTTAATTTACACATCTTCAGGCTTTGTTGCCGGCGGAAAATTGTTTAATACGGTTTTCGGCATTCCGTACACTTGGGCAATGGTTTTAGGAGCCTCTGTCATTGTATTCTACACCTTCCTCGGCGGCTTTATGGCTGTGTGCTGGACAGACTTTGTACAAGGCGTCATGATGTTCTTTGCCATCCTGGCTGTACCAATTACCGCCTCCTTTATGATGGGCGGCCCAGAAACCACCGTTGCAGCTTTATCCACCCTTAATGCGGAAATGTTTAATCCTTTTACCACCCCGGAAGGTAAGCCTTTATCACTTATTGCTATTATTTCTCTACTAGCTTGGGGGCTCGGCTATTTTGGTCAGCCACATATTTTAGTCAGATTCATGGCTATCAAATCATCTTCGCAAATCAAGCAAGCCACCCAGATCGCTATGACTTGGGTTATCCTGTCCTTATCGGCCGCTGTGCTGGTAGGTATGGTTGGCCGGGTGTATTTACAACAACCGCTCACCGGTTCGGCAGTTGAGACTGTGTTTATGGTTATGACCCATGATCTTTTCTCCAGCTTTTTTGCCGGTCTTATTCTTTCAGCTGTATTGGCAGCAGTCATGAGCACCGCTTCCTCTCAACTACTAGTTACAGCCTCAGCTGTATCCCAAGACTTTTATAAAGCCTTAATCAATAAAGACGCCAGTGAAAAACAGCTGGTTTGGGTTAGCCGTATGACTGTTGTCGGAGTCTCAGTTCTCGCCGTTATTCTTGGCCTGGACCCCAACAACTTTGTATTAGATATGGTATCTTATGCCTGGGCAGGCTTCGGCGCTGCTTTTGGACCAGCATTGGTACTGTCACTCTTCTGGAATCGTATGACTCGCAATGGGGCCTTAGCCGGCATTGTTGTCGGCGGCCTCACCGTACTTATCTGGAAGCAGCTGGCACTGTTCGGTCTATACGAAATAGTACCTGGCTTTATCTTCTCCTGTCTGGCTATTTATGTTGTGAGTATTCTAGATACGCCGCCAACACAAGAAATTCTTGATATGTTTGAAGAAGTAAATCACAGTAATATATAATTAAATATAAGTAAAACCAAAAGCGAGATTGCTTCACTAATCAGTGATACAATCTCGCTTTTTTTAGTTTAAACAAATTCGATTCTTCCAGTTGAAGATTACACCGCCGTCTTTAGCAGTACAACAACAAACAGCGATGTGACCAACGTAATAATAATCGAAAATACAAAGGCAATGCGGATGATCTGATTTTCCTGCCCCAGCTTGTCAATGGACGCTGCCGCATTTTGGAGTTTGGCAGGAGAAATTACGCTTGCCAGGCCGCCGCCAAATGCCAGACCGGCGGTAATAATGATTGTCCCCATTAAATTCATGTCAAGATTTTTGGCGGTTGTCATGGTGTATTTAGCAAACATGGCAATAGTTGAAGCCTCACTGCCGGTAATAAACCCGCCAAACAAACCGATAAACGCGACAACAGCCCCATAGGAATCATGGAAATACAGCGCCGAATAATCTGCCAATACTTTTACCATGCTGGCAGTCTCAAACTTGCCGGTAACCATGCTGTAACCAGACATATTCATAATTTCACCGATGGCGAAAAAGATCGCAGCTGAGAAAACCGGGCGGGGAGCCCGTTTCCACCAAATAGTCAGGGTTTGCTTGATTTGCTGGGAAGTCGGTCTGATAAAGGGTATTGCCAACACCGTACTGACAAATATCCAGGTATAAGCATTCCACAACGCCCGGGTATCAATCGGACTGTTGTTAGCCGTTATGCCCTCAATCGGCAGTTTTAGCGTTCTATATAAAAAGTTAAACACATCTTTCGGTATGTTCAAAACCAGAATAAGCAAGATCAAGATAAGCCAGGGAGTTAGTGCCCTCCACAGAGGATATTGACGCTCATATTCAAGCTCCTCGGCTGTAAGTCTGCTTTTGTCAATTACCTTTTTCCCGGTAACCAGTAACAGCAGCACCATGATGATAATAACGGCAATGCCGCACAGCACCCCGGTAAGCACAACCAGATTGTCATATTTATTGGTAAAGTATGACACCACACCAATTACAGCTCCCGTAATCAAGCATGGAATTATGCCTTCCTTAATGGCCTGCCACTTCCCGACAATCCAAAGCATACACAGACCAATCAAAGTCGAGACAACAGGCAAAAACATATAAAATGCCATTCCCGCCTGGGACAAAGTAATTTCGTTACCTTTACCAAAAAAACTGTTAGCTACATCAACAAACACAACAATCGGCGCACCTAAGAGCGCATACGTGCACAAAGAATCATACCCAATTGCCGGCAAAGCAATGGCAACATTAGTCGAATACCCCATCGCCAGCAATATTGGCGGCAACAGCGACACCGGCGTTGCGCCAACAGACACCATCAAGGTGCCAAAGCCGATATTAATCAGCATGATTTGTACAGCCCGGCTTTCACAGGCAATTGTTTTTATAAAAATAATAATGCGCTTAAGAGATCCTGTTTGTTCCATAAACGCCATTTGCAAGAGCGAAGTCGCCACAATCAGTGAAACGGCAAACGATCTGATAAATCCGGCTGCAGTCGAACGCAGCAGCACTTCCACAGTTGTTTGAAACACAAAATAAGCAACAACCGAAATTGCTAACCATCCTACAATACCACTAATATCGGCGGGCTGCTTCCAAATAATGAGCATCGCCAAAATTACTACAATAGGCAGCAACGTAAATACTAACGTCTCCATAAATAAACCCCTTCCTACTTCTGTTAGCCAAGCTAACATTATCCTACAAAATTCTCTATTCTGTTGTTACAAGCTATGTTTAATCAGGCATCCCCTCCTTATTAATATACCACCCGCTGCAAAAACTCCCGCGTTCGCGGTTGCGCCGGTGAACCAAACACGTCTTCCGGCAGCCCTTGTTCAACAATTTCACCATTATCCATAAAAATGACCCTGTTGGCCACTTCTCTGGCAAACCCCATTTCATGAGTAACAACAATCATGGTCATATGTTCTTCAGCCAGCTTGCGCATTGCCTTTAGCACTTCGCCGGTAAGCTCAGGATCAAGCGCCGAAGTGGGTTCGTCAAACAGCATAATATCAGGATTCATTGCCAGCGCCCTGGCAATGGCCACCCGCTGTTTTTGGCCGCCTGACAAGCGCGAAGGGTAGACATCACGTTTATCAGATAACCCAACCTTGGCCAGCAGTTCTTCAGCTCTAGGAACAATATCTTCGCGTTTGCAACCTTGGACGGTAATAGGCGCCTCAATAATGTTTTCCAACACAGTGAGGTGAGGGAAAAGATTAAACTGCTGAAATACCATACCCATCCGGCGGCAAATCTTTCTGGCCTCAGGTTCGGCAACGTATTTGATTGTACCGTCACCACTGTCTGTTACCAGCGTATCGCCTTCAATTTCAATAGTACCTTTATTAATAGTTTCCAAACGGTTTAAACAGCGCAAGAACGTACTCTTGCCAGAACCGGAAGGGCCGATAATGGCAATAACTTCGCCTTTATCTACCGAAAGCGATATGCCTTTTAATACTTCCAGTTGATTAAACTGTTTATGAATATTTACTGCATTAATCATGTTCATAATGTATTGCTCCTACTCGTCATATACAGCGTATTTCTTTTCCAGCTTCTGAAAGCCCCAGGTAAGTACCAGCGTCATAATCAGGTAAAAAACTGCGGCAACAATAAAGGGCATAGTGGTAAAATCCCGCTGCACAATAGCTCTGGTTGTCCTGAGCAGGTCATTCATAGCCAGCACATAAATCAGCGAAGTATCCTTAACCAGCGTAATGGTTTCATTGCTCACCGGCGGCAGAACACGTTTTATAACCTGTGGCAACACAATACGCCGCATAGTCTGAACATAGGTCATGCCTAGCACCTTGGCACCCTCATACTGTCCGCGATCGATTGACTGAATGCCGGCCCGGAATATTTCGGCAAAATAGGCGGCATAGTTAAGCACAAAAGCCAGCAAAGCCGCCGGATAATCATCCAGCCTGATGCCGATATATGGCAAAAAGGGCAACCCGAAATAAATAAACAACAGTTGCAGCATAAGTGGTGTTCCCCGAAACAGCCAAATATAGACACCAACTGCACTGCTCAGGGCCTGAAACCGGGAAATGCGAGCAAGCGCCAGCAGCAAGCCCAGCGGCAGCGAAAGAACAATCGTAGCGAAAAACATTTGCAGTGTTACTACCGTACCCTCGAGCAGTGGCGGCAAAATTCCAATAACATAATCCATGTGATTCTTCCTTACTCTATAAAATAATTTCAAAAACAACTATTCTTATTTTACTTTAACATATTAAAGTTTGGAAACAATAAAAAGCGGCATTTGGGCAAATATCATAGTATTTGTATGCTATATCTCGCGTTTGCGGCATAACGCGCATTATATTAGAATGTCATTTTCCCATACTACACCGGCGCAGTTGCTTCACACGGAACGGCTGTCTGGCATTTTCCACAGCCATAACGTGGTTTAAATCGGGCCAGCGTAGTGTCCAGAAAAGCGGAGCAAACAGCATTGTCTTTGCCGTTATCATCTATAGCCTGCGGCGGACAGCGTTTGATACAAGCCCCGCACTTGCTGCAATATTCATCAAAAGCCTGGTACGCACGCGGCGTAGGCTCTATCACTGCCGAAACAATAATACTGCCAATTCGTCCGGCCGCACCGGCTCTGGTTATCAAGGACCTGTTCAGACTAAACGTCCCCAATCCGGCTGCAAAAGCGACATGGCGCTCTGACCAGTTGCTTTTGCGGTCAACCACAGCAAACCGTGCATCTAAGCTTGGTGAAACCGCCTGATAACCAGCCTCTTCAAACCACGCCGCTAAATACTTGCGCAATGCGGTGATGACTATTTCCCCTTCAATCCGTGCATACAGCCACTCCACAGCCGGCAGATCACCTTTACGGTTAGCTTCCCGCTGCCTGACTGAAGGGCAAAAAGTAAGAAATAACCGACTGAGCTGTAGGCAGCCATTCACATGGCAGCAAATGACATGCGCCGATAACACTCGCAGCCTTAAAGTCGATAAATAAAGCATCTTCGGCACTTGCCACACCGACCAGCGGTTTATCATATATTTTACTGAGTCCGATCTCGCTTGCAGCATTGAGCGGTGTTTCGGCAATAAAACCGGCAATAACCTGATCAATTACCTTATATTCCATCTTACATCCCTCCACAGTAGTAAAGTAAGGATTATTTCAAGGTCGCACCGTTAAAACCCTTTCTTTTCTGTACAAAAAAACAAACCAGAACTATAGCAAGTTCTGGTTGCAGCCAATATTAATTGGTTTTAGGAGATTCTATGGTGATCTTTTTAATCACTACATTTTCTACTGGTTTGTCTTGGGCACCTGTTTTGACTTTGCCGATAGCCTGAACTACATCCATGCCCTCAATAACTTTGCCAAACACAGCGTGTTTGTTGTCAAGCCAAGGAGTTGCTTGCAGCGTAATAAAAAACTGCGATCCACCGGTATTGGGGCCGGAGTTAGCCATAGAAATAACTCCTTGCGCATGTTTTAAATCAGGATGGAATTCATCTGGAATAGCATATCCGGGTCCGCCTGTGCCATTGCCCTTAGGATCACCGCCCTGAATCATGAAACCATCGATAACCCGGTGAAAAATCAGATTATCATAATACCCTTTTTGGGCAAGAGTAATAAAGTTTTTGCTGGTTAATGGTGCTTTGTCTTCGAACAATTCTATACGGAAATTGCCTTTCGAAGTTTCAAACAAAGCCACACTATTTTTCTTTGCTGTAGTAGGTTGTGTCTGGGTTTGTTGCGGCTTGCTCTCCGGTTGTTTAGGCTGACTGCTGTTACTGGCGCAGCCGGCGGCAGAAAGCGCCAACAGGGTTACCAGCAAAGTAAATGCAACTAAATATTTTTTCATGAACTCACTCTCTTCCTGTTATAGTATCCAGATAGTAGTATAGCACATAATACTCAAATAGACTTCGCCGCTTGCAGCATTTTACCAAACTTTATCCGCCACCAGGAAATGGCCCGCGCTGCATCCACTTCTCGGCGGATTTTATCCTGGTCAGGCGGCTGCATCCCCTGCTTGGCCAAGTGTTCTTCAGCATTCTCTTCATCAGTTTTTCCCATATAGCCGGACGTAATCCAAAACCCGTAATTCATGCCAAAATCGTTACCATTTGTCAGACTGCGGCCAACCGAATAATATTCATATCCCCGGGGCGCAACCAACTCTAGCAAAGTCGGCGTAACATTAATATGACTGCCGGCCGCCTGTTCCGACAAAGTTTCTTTGCTAATTCCTTGACCATAAACAATAAAAGGAATGGCATAGCGTTCAAACATAGGCGGATTAGTCTCAATATTGACACGGTCGGCGTGGTCGCCCACAACGACAAACAAACTGTCCGGATATTTTTGACGAGCCTCGATAATAAACTGAGCTAGCATTTTATCCGCATACCAAAAATGTCCTAGCTTCTTGATAAGTTCCTGATTCTCCTTAAGCTTATCCGGCAAACCGGCAGCAACCATAGCAGGATCAAAGCCTTCCTTAGCCAAATCGACCGTATATGGCGAATGGTTAGATACCGTAACAATCACATGAAACCCCGGTTTCTCATCATTGACTTGCCCTAACACAGCTTTATACAAATCTCCGTCATTAGAGCCCCAGACATTACCGCTTTGACCGGGGAAATCGCCCATGCCGTAAAACGCCTCAAACCCCTGTGCCAGCGTAAAATCCTTGATTTTCTCCCAGGACGCCGGTCCTGCATACCAGAAATCAGAGCTGTACCCAAGCCGTTTCATCTGGGGAGCCAGTGCCGTAGAATACGGTTCTTTGTACGATTCCGGCAGACAGTTCAAATATAGATTGGCTTCCGCCAAACCAGTCACTATTCCCATGATACCGGAAATAGTACTCATACCGTTTGGCAAAAAGTTAGGAACATAGGCTGCATCTTCCTGTGCAATTATGTCCTTCATACCATTGGCAATATTAAGATTACTATACTTTGGGAGCAGCGGCCAATTAGCATAACTTTCGGCAATAATGAGAAATACCTGCCGTGGTGGCGCGTCGGTTCCCGCTACAACTTGCTTACGCAAATAATCATCTAATTTAACCGAATTCACCGGAGACCCTGCCAGATAATTGCCATATTCAGTCATTCGTGCCGGTTCCAGTTCCAGGCCGGTCGAAGAAGATACCCGCTCATGTAAGACATAAGCCCGGTATAATGCCTGCACATCGTCCAAAATCGCTTCATTGAGCAGTTGGTCTTTGGTAACCCCGGAATTTTCCCAGTCGATATTATATGCATAGGTCATTGTGCCGCCAAACCGGACAAAAATAGCCAGATAATACATTACCACCAGCAGCGCCGCCCGCAAGACAATATTCTGATACCATTTGGGCAGCCTAGGAAACCGGAAGGGTTTCGCAGTCAACCACCATCTCAGCACCTTGCACAACAAGAGTGCGATTACTCCGGCAACAAGTATCCGGACAGGCAAATTGTACTGCTCGACAACCGTATGAAAAATAGCATCAACATCATCATTGAGCGTGTTAAACAACAATTGGTTGAAGGCCATACGAAATTCCTGATAATACGGAATACGCGCCTGAAACAGAAAACTAAGCACGGTAATATAAAGTACACCCAAATAAAAGCGCAAATGACTAAGTTTCTTCCAGGGAAAAAACAACCGCAGCCCGGTGCAGCAAACCAACGGCACCAATACCAGCAAACCGGCGCTTTTTAAACTAATCCTTAGACCATAATACAACGCGGAAGCAATATCCTTTATCGTCACTGCTTCACCCAAAAACGAATGCATTACTGCAATAAAGCCCATACGGAACAAGCAGAAAACGCCTAATATAAAGAGAAATAGTTTGCAATCCTGCTGCAATTCGGCGCAAAACTCATCCCAACTAACCACCCTGATGATAACCCCGACCTTTCTTGCCATGTAAAAAATCGCATCGTACTAGCATAAACAAAATATTTTTCTACCTTATTTGTTAAATTCCTGCCATTTTCAACAAATAAATTCAATTTCTTAAAAGCATTCGCCAAAAACTGGCAGGGCTAGAACGCTTTATTTTCGCAGACAATAACAATAAAAATTGATATAGAAAGGAGCGTGTTATCATGAGGCACTCTAGTCGGAGAAAAAGTGCTTACCGCCGATACAAACGCCTAGTAGCCGCTCTTGCTGGCGCTGCAGTTGTTTCCTCGGCAATGCTGCCAGGACTTCCACTCTCCAAAGTTCAGGCTGCTGAAACTCCGCCAGTCTCTGCCCCCTCACCTGAATCTACAGCAAATCCTCTGCCAGCAGCTGAACAGGCTAGTAGCGAGCTTGGCGCTAATGCTGCTGCCGATATTATGAAAAATCATGACAATACTGACGAGTCTTCCAGGCTACAACATGCTTCTTCGCCGGTAAACGCCGTAAAGGCAGTTGCCGGTTCCTACGGATTCGACGCTACACATGACAGGTTTTCATTGCAATGGAGCAGTACATCTGAAGCAGTAGTCCTGGTTCACACCGGCAAAGGCAAAACATTCAAAGTGCGCCTTAACCTGACAGATGGCGCTTGGAAAGTTACCAGTGTAACCGAAGTCATAACCGGCACTCATGGAAATGACAGCGTTGATTTTGGTGATCCGGTAGGAGTTGTAAAGACCAGTGCAACCACCTTCGGCTTTGATGCATACACAGATAACTTCACGTTATTGTCAATATCCAGTGACAAAGCCATTGTTCAAGTAAATACGAGGGGCCAAACCTTTAAGGTTGATTTAGAAAGGAACGAGAACAACTGGGTTATTGCCGCGATTCGTGGAATTGGCAACAGCAAATATCCTGCCACCTATCGTCCGGCCAGCTTCTACGGCTACCAAGCCGCTACCGCTCCGGTCGGAAATGCCGCTAGGCAAACCTTGTATAGTACTGACGCTTTTACCGGCTGGTCGTGGAATCAAAGCACTTACCCCGCTGATATGAAAGTTGGTGTTCTCCTGGCCCAACCAGAATCAACAGCTATTACAGAGCTCCCAAGCATCATTATCGGCAAAGCGGCTTCTATTGATTTCAAACGACAATTTGCACTCTATGCACATATTGGATATGTAGGCAGCACAGGGTATGGAATTGGTATTGAAAAAGTGGTGCAAACAAATAACGATTTAGTTGTCACCCTCAGAATAAAGAGTCCGGTGGAGAAAGCACCACCACTATCAACCATTACCAATGACGTTATTACTATTGACCGGGCAAATTTAAACTTTAACAAGCCTATTCATATTAAGTTTATCGACCGTAACGGCATTACTGTAAGCAACTATACTCTATATAAAAAATAACCCCCAAATAGAATGAAGCTCTGTGCCATAATAACAGAGCTTCATTCTATTGAGGGAGCATTGTTTTTATCTGATTACTAAACCGCGCTTACTTACACCGGCGCCTAATACAATACCAAAATTTCTCGTAAAAAGGTATTGACCAATCTAGAAAAAGCCACTATAATTTTCATTGATAATGATTTTCATTCTTACTGCTTGTTTTGTAATTATATAGGATAGTCGTAAGTCTCATCAGCTTATCAATTGAAGGAGGTTATCGTTTGCAGGCATTATTTTTATGATCAATGACTGACTGTCGTCAGTCATTGATCGTAATTTCATACATACATGAAGTTTCTGAAACAAGCGACAGCTATTCGAATATGTTCCCGAACTCGGGCAGTTCGCCAGCACGCATTTTTTATATTGGCCTCAAATATAAATTGTAGGCCCTAATTGATTGGAGGATAAAACATGGAGTCATTACTACAGGCAATCACTATTTTTCAGAAAGGCGGACCGGTTATGTATCTGCTGCTGCTATGTTCGTTGGCAGTGGTTTCTATCGCGGTTGAACGCTTTATCTACTACCGAAATATGAATACAGATGCTTCCGCCTTTATTGCCGGCCTAAAACCGCTTTTGGAGCGCCAACGTTTGGCAGAAGCAATCCAGTTTTGCGAAAAAACCCCGGCAGCCATTTCACAAATAGCTTTCCAGGGCTTATCAGCTTATCAAAAAGGCAATTCTGCCGAAGGCGCGTTAGAAGCGGCAACCTTATTGCTGGCTGCCCGTCTGCGTGAATACTTGAATTTCCTTAGCGCGATTGTAACTTTGGCCCCGCTGTTCGGGTTACTCGGAACAGTAATTGGCATGATTAGCTCTTTTAGCGTATTCAATGTCCAGGCCGGCCAGCCTATGGCCATTACCGGCGGCGTTGGCGAGGCTTTGGTGGCAACTGCTTCCGGTTTGAGTGTCGCTGCTCTGGCCATGATTATGCACACCTACTTTTCCCATCGGGTAGATCTTTTAATAACCGATATGGAGCAGGTAAACACACAATTGCTCTACGCATTATCCCCTAAGCGCACAGTCCGGAGGGAAAACCATGAAATTGCGTAGCTTGCGGGTGGAAAGCCAGCCGCAATTAATGATCATTCCGATGATTGACATTATCTTCTTTCTGCTGGTCTTTTTTATGATGAGCACCCTGTACATGGTGGAACAGCATACCATACCGGTTAATCTACCTCAGGCAGCAGCCGTCCAGCAAGATAAAGCACAAAGTGTCAATATCACGGT
>JAGGAB010000080.1 GCA_017889705.1 Bacillota bacterium
ACTCTCGCATACATCCCTGAATGCTTTTGCTCGCCGAATAATGACGGCTTCGCCCTCGGTATTTTTGTGTGATGCAGTGAAAGCTTTTGCCCGTTGAATACTGATAGATGGCTTGGAATCAATGTACGACTTCTTAAAACCTTCAATCCTTCTGCTAGACATGTTCGTACCTCCTCGTGTTTTAATACACTCTCAAAAAATATAGGCAACATTTAGCATATATTCGATTTTCGAATGTATACAAAATAAAATTACTATCTCAAATCAACTGAATAAATAGCCGAAAATCAACGACTTAAGTATCCGGTCAAGCTAGTACTTGCATCAGCCATATGCTTACGCAATACATCCTGAGCTGCTTTGATATCTCTTTTGCTACAAGCATTTAGTAACGCTCGATGCTCTTCTTGCGATTTTATCTGATATTTCATCGTTGATAAATATAGGCGCATGTAACGTTCAACATTGTTATGCAAGTTCACCCCAGCATCCACTCTGAGTTTCATCATCTGCTTCTTTCAATATTCTGCCTGCCTCTGCTAAATCCAAATCAGTCAAATTAGGAATAGCCAGCTCTAAAGCACCTAATTCTAAAAACAGCCGTATATCAAATATCTCTTGTGCTTCATCCGCGGATAGCTCACTAACCACCGCCCCACGGTTAGGATAGAATCTTACTAATCCTTCTGCTTCCAGACTTTTTAACGCTTCGCGCAAAGCACTCATGCTTACGCCAAACTTCGAAGCTAATTCTTCCTGTTTTAGCTGGGCTCCCCCGCTAAGTTCTCCGGATAGAATTGCTTCGCGAAGAATATCGGTAATCATACCAGGCAACGTACGATAAGAAGTTTTTATTTGAGTTTTCAAATTATAGTTTTTCATATTTTTACTATAACATTTTTTCTCTCGCAAGAACACTCGTTTTTCGAATGTATACAGTATTTATTCGAAAAACGAGCATTCCCTTATTGCTACAAATTAAGCTTTATTTATAGCCATTGCCTTCATGTCTTTATTGAGCTCACTGCCCATGACGTTAATTGCTTCTAGTGCAGAATGAATTTTCACAATCGATGTTTCTTCTTCTTTTGATTTATTCGACGCCTGCATAAATACATTTTGATTGTAGTCGATGACCTGTGCCAATTCTTCTAAAGTTGGTGCAATTTTATTTACAAATCCTTTGACTTCCTGAATGGAAGAATGAATTTTCTCTGTTGACGTTTTGCTCTCATCTGCTAGTTTTCCGATTTCACGCGCTACTACAGCAAAACCGCGCCCCTGCTCACCAACCCTCGCCGCCTCGATTGTTGCATTGAGCGCCAGTAGGTTAGTCTGTGCCGAGATATGTTTAATCGCCCCCGTCACATCACCGATATTTTGGGTTGCTACCAATAAATTTTGTGCAAGGTCTTTCAATGTCGTCAATCTTTCTTTTTCATTGCCCAGGTCTTCATTAATCTTGCTGAAATGCTCCGCCTCTTGCCGGAATGCACTTTTTAAATGATTAGAAACATCGGTAATCTCACTTAAATTTCCGTATAGATGCTGCATTTTATCAGTGAAGTTCTCCAGCATTTGCCGATGCTCCTTCGATACAGCCCATTGCATCAACTCACAGGCTGATTCAAGACTAGCTGTGCGAAGCGCGCCAATAATCACAGCATCTTTGCGTATATATGCACCGAATTTGCGCTGCATCACACCATTTTGACCAACGGTATTTTCTACTCCAATGATGTATTTGGCATCTTTTAATTTTTCTTCGACTTCCCGCTCACTCAAAGCCGCAGTTTGGATAATTTCCATATTGACGTGCTGAATATAATTCTCCTTACAGCGCATAATCAACCAATTGGCATAGTTAATCGAATCGCTGAACAAATACGCAGTTTCCCCTTCCGGTATCCGTGCAACCCGCGAAAAAAAGTCCGTCGTAGGCACTAAATCAATGCCGACAATTTTTTCTCGTGGCACTCTTTCAGTAACTTTTTCCTTCATCGTGGCCACACAAACGACTAAATCTACATGATCCAAATTGCTCGGTAATTCTGTCGTCAGGCAAACATGCCCTACCACGTTCTCACCTAGTACCCGAACCACCGCATCATGTACTTCCTGGGCACTAAATTTACCCCGCGCTGTCCCAATAAACGAAATCTTTTTCGGCATTTTCTCTCCTCATTCCATTAGAATTCAAAGATGACAAACCCGAGTCATGCGAAGCAGGTTTGTCATCTTTTTTAAATTAAAATCTCGTGCTCACTTGGAAACGATAATAATTGTCAGCATCTTCCCCGGTGCTTTTCTTTTCCATATTAAAGCCGGTTAAAAATTCTGCCAAAACACCTTCCGTTACAACATAATGCAAGCTCAGCCCCGGCCCCTTAACGTCATTACAGGGGATATTAATACTTTTATTTAGTGTACCTGGCACATTTCCCTTATCAACATCTGCATAATACAAACGTGCTTCATAGGAATGTGCTTTATTGTAATTGGCATTGCCGTAACTTAAGGTGAAAAATTTCCCTTCCGGGTCCCCTTCAATCGCCGCGTTTCTACTGTAATCGCCGGCTATACTCAGATTCTTCCCGATTTTGCTGTCAAAGCCCAAGCCGGTAACTTCATAATCCACCGGACTTTCATCGGCATTGGTTTCCCTGATGTGCCAGCCCTGCAGCCGGGTAGCTTTACTAGGCCTATAGCCCAATTTAAGGAATACGTTCTTTTCAAGTTTATTGAGAGTAGTCCTGCTAATATCTGTCGACGACGTCACCAGCTTAGTCCCCGACACCTTCGTCGTGACGGTGGCGGGCGCTCTTGCACCGCCCCAGTCACCAAAACCGGCCGATATGCTTACGACCTTGCCTGTCGTGACCTCCAGGCCATCATACATGCCCAGGCTGCCTGCCGAAGACCAGTAGCCCGTCGTACCAAAATTATGCCCGAAGCGGCCTATCTTTAAAGAGGAGTTTTTATCGCCATAAAGATTGTTAAATTGTATATAAGCATTGTCAATTTTATTATTAAGGTCATCCGTTCCGGTTGTTCCCATTTCATTTTCATTCATTACGATCCCGCGGACCCTGACAAAAGTATCCTTATTGATTTGCTTTTCCATGTTGAGCCGGACTCTCTGTTCAAAACTGTAACCATCCCCGGAATCTATTGACCGTATCCTTGCATCGCCATAAAATTTCAATTCATTGTCCTTGCTTTTCTTAATGGTTTCCTCTGTTTTTTTCTGCTTCCCCTCCTGTGTCTTTAACTGTTTTTCGACTATTGCTAAGCGCGTCTTTAGCGCACTTAGCTCAGCTTGCTGTTCCTCAAGGGTCGGTTCTGCAGCATATGCACTGCCGGTAATTCCTAAGATAAGCGCTGCGGTGACGTAAGTGAAAACATGTTTTTTCATCAATGAAATCCCCCTTAAACTTTCTCAATACATATCAATTTCATTACCTGTTTTGATATCAATTGCTTTTTGCTTATCCTGTGGTACAGGAACGGTTTGATTCATTGGTGGCTCAATGCCTTTTTCTACCCAATTCACCAGCATGTCAAATGCTTGGTGAGAGTACGGTAAAATCGGCTGCATTAAATGATTCTCATCGACTTTGGGATCGCCGACAATGGCATCCGTATGATGGGCATGGTCGATAAGGTATAAACGATGAATATTGGCCTTGCCTTTTGCCTCAATCATTTTGCTATAGTAAACAGAATTATAGTTTGGATTAATCTGGACATCCCAAGTACCATGCAAAGTAATCATTGGCTTTTTAATATTACCTGTTAACGCAAAAGGTTTAATGTTATCTTTGACTTTTTGTGGACGATTGTGCCAATTATAATTCTCATAATCTTTCGGATGCTGTCCATATTCCGACCAATCGCGATATTTCCATTCCGGATCATATTTCATCCGTAAAGAATCATCCAATAAGCCTCTGCCGCCTCTGATCGTTTTATCGATTAAAAAATCCGATTGTTCCGGCAATCCATAATGAGCTCTCGCCGCTGCTTTTTCTTCTGCCGTTGTTTTAGGGTCACGAATGATATTAATATCTCTGTATTGGTCTATCTTGATGCTGATATTGTTAACTTCCGGTGTCCAAAGAACACCCATCCAGTCAATGCCGCCATCATAGAGACCGCCGTCATTCTCCAGTGCATAACGGGTAACATAGCCGCCATTGGATTGTCCGTTGATGTAGGTATATTTAGGACCTACGCCTTTTATTTTTTTCAGTACATCTTTCGCTGCCACTGTAAGCTCATGCATTCTTTTATTCCACGTAGCAATGCCGTCTTCTGGATGGAGAAAAGCAGTTCTGCCACGCCAGGCTTCTTTGATTTCCCCATGAGTATTAGGAATAATTTCACCACGGGCGCTTTTATCCGTGTAGGCATAGGCATATGAATTTCCATTTTCATCGAATTTGGTTAAAATATAATCGCTTAATCTTTGATCTGCCGACAGTTCACTGCCTGTTCCGCCCGGCGCGCCAACAACGAGTCTGCCATTCCATTTATCCGGAATACGCATAACAAAATGGGCATCACCGATAATCCCTTTGATCTGAATTCCCGGCACTATGCCTTTTGCTACCGTCCAGTCCGGACGTGACGGTTTGCCTGCCGCATCCCAATCGCTATAGTTACGCCCATCATTTCTTAAGGACTCGGCAAAAGCTTTATTCTGCGCTGGATTATTCGTCGTCATATCGTCCAAATGCTCTACTTTTACATCATGCGCACCATCAATGAAGGTCGACATTGCCTGCACATTCGGCGTAATCATAAATCCGCTTATGATCACTGCACCGACAATCAATATTTCTTTAATTAGTCTGTTTTTTGCAAATTTTCTCATTATTATTGCCCCTCCAATTTCCTGATTTAGTTTGGAATGCTGCCCGATTTTCAAGGACAAACCGGACAGCATTCCAAAAATTCACTTACTTTTTCCAATCGACCACATAAGCAATTATCTTACATAGCAATTCATATCGCGGTACTACCGTGTCAATTTCCAAGTATTCTTGTGAACTGTGCGCACCTCCTCCGACTGGCCCTAAGCCATCAATGGTCGGTGTACCCGCCGCTGCTGAAAAGCTTCCATCGGAGCCACCTCCGCTTGCTGTCCAGCCAAAATCCATCTGGAGTGATTTACCGATTTCATCAATTGCATGGCAAAGTTCTTCTGTCCTTTCGCTCGGCACCATTGATGGACGTGTAATCGCGCCCACAACTTTAGCCGTAGTTCCTACCACGTGTGGCTGCGCAGCCAAATCCTGCATCAACTGTTCAATCTCTGCCACTGCTTTTTTATCATAGAAACGAATATCCAGTTCTGCTTTTGCCTTATCCGGCACAGCACTAATCGAAGTACCACCGGAAATTTTGCCGATATTCAGCGTAGTTTCCTGTGCATAATCCGTTCTGCCTTGCAGAGCCAAAACCCAATGTGCAATCTCTTCTATGGCATTGCGGCCCTTTTGATGATCAACGCCGGCATGTGCTGCAACGCCATCAACTTCAATATAATAACGACCAATCCCCTTTCGCTTATGCACTAGATTTCCATTAGCACGGGCCGCTTCAAGCACCAACGTACACTTACTTTTTTTTGCCAATTCTTCCGAATGGTATTTTGAATACTTCGAGCTGATGCCCTCATGGTCGCTGTTTAAGAAAACACAAACTGCTTTGCCTGCGAGTTTTCCCATCTTTTCTAATGACGCCAAAGCGTAAAAACCACTGAGCAAACCAGCTTTACAATCAACGACCCCCGGTCCGTAAGCACGTCCGCCTTTAACGGAAAACGGTCTCTCTTTTGCAGTGCCAATTGGAAATACCGTATCCATGTGAGCCAAGATCAGCACCTCATACTGTTCTGCCGCTTTATTGGTAATTTCAAGGCAAGGGCCGATTGTGTCATTAAATTGATGCTCTTTAACTTGCCAGCCTAAAGAACGGTATTTTGCTGTTATAAATTCTGCGATTTTTGCTGTACCTGCTGCATCAGAAGATACGCTATCAATATTCACTAAGTATTCAAGTTCTTTTAGATAGTTGGATACTTCCAAGCCTTCTATTTCCATAACACGATCACCCTTTTCCTATTTCTATTACAACATCAAAGATGCTATTGTTGTCACGATTAGCCCTGCTCCTAACGGAATCATCGTTCTTTTCGCAATATCAAACGGTGAAACCATCGCAATACCCGCAACTGCAATCATAACCGCAGATATGGGGGATACCGATCTGGCAAGTGTTGCTGAAAATTGCATTGGAATGAGCATTTCCACTGGATTTACCCCATGATGTGCTGCTATAACAGGTGCTAACCCTGCGAAGGAGAACACAGCAGCATCACCTGAACCTGTCAAGATAGTCGCACCGGCAATAACCGTTTGCAACAGAATCGTCATTGCTTCTTCGCCAAAACCAGCAGTTTTAGAGGCATTGATTACCGTTTCTACCGCACCAATGGCATCTAAACCTTTGGCGAACAATTCCCCGGCTATAACCAGGGTAACCACTGTGGCAAATGCACTGCCCATACCATCGAAGAATTTTTGTATGCCTTTAAAAACTTCTTTCAAATTACGCGTACGGAAAAATTCAAAGACCATCGAAATGAATAAACCGAAAAACATCGCACTGACTAAACTCATTTTAAGTTTCGAACCAACGACCGGACTGAACATAAAGATCATTAATAGCGGCAAAATTGGTAGGATTGCATAAATTTTTGGCGGTAATTCGCCTTCTTTTACTTCAAGTTTTTCATCCTTCCCTAAGCCTTCTTTTTTGTCAAAATAGTGCTGTACGATCGAATGCAATACTGCTATCGTAAGAATAACCGGAATGGCAACCATCAATTGATAATTAATGAAATAATCAACGACATCAATGCCGGCTGTTTTAGCCATTAAATTCGACGTTGCCGCTGCCGGCCCCAGGTCGATACAGGATGCACTGACGATAACCGCTGCTGCCGCACCACGGGATACACCCAAGCTAAGTAAAATTGGAAACATCGTCGCCATAAGTAATACACCAAGTCCCGCTGCGCTGGTAATTGCCATTTTCATCATCTGCCCGATAAGATAAGCAAAGGCCAATACTACATAAGGTGAACGAATCAATTGCAGCGGCTTTACACCAATATGAACAAATACCCTGCTTGCACCTATATAATCCATATATTTAACAAAACCGGTAACCGACATGATCATTAATCCTAAACCGGCAACGCGATTACTTGCTAAATCTTCAATGACTTTAAAAATATCAAGCCATGGATTTCCCATACTTTGCTTTGCTGCAATAATAGGATTACCGATCATAATTGCGCTGGCGATAAGGATCATGCCTCCAAATAAAATTACAGTCTGAGGCTTATATTTCTTATAAACCAAGTAAGCAATGAGTACAATAACCAAAGTTGCAATGATAACTCCAACCATAAAACTACTCCTTTCTTTGGCATGAACATTTTAATATTTTAAAAATGTTCAGATAACTTTGTGCGCGCACACTTTCAATCAAGCCATTTATGACCTTAATTCCTTACAGTTAACTTATATTCATAATATCGCTTGCTTCAATGAAAGTACAATTCGTATTTCTACTATCATTATTAGAAAAAAAAATCATATCACACTCCACAAAAATGATATGATATAATGACATAATCATAATGAGTTGAAAATAGGGTATCAATTAACGCTAAACCTTGGGGTGATTTACTTGCTGTTAAAACAAATACAGTATTTTCTGGCAGTCGCCGAGTGCAAACATTTCACTCGCGCCGCTGATCAGCTTTTCGTCTCGCAGTCTGCTTTATCCCAACAAATTACTAAATTAGAAAATGATTTAGGAATGAGACTCATTAATCGCGTCAAACATCCCATTGAATTGACTCCCGCCGGACAAGACTTTATGCTGTATGCCAAAAAAATCACCCACGAAGTTGACCAAATGCACCAACATCTGCAAAAGCACCTATCAATAGAAAAACGGACGATCCATCTTGGTGTCATTACGGGACTTGGCAATATCAACATAGCCAATATTTTTACGGCTTTTAACAGTGAACATCCCAACATCAAATTCGCAGTCACCAATGAACTAAGCAAAGAGCTTTGCAAGCTGCTCTGCGAAGGCAATATTGATCTGGCGCTTTTTGCTGCACCTCATGATATTGATAGTTATAATTTTGAAGTTCATCCGTTAGAAAAGGAAGAATTCGTCCTCATCACACCGGCGAATCATCCATTTTCCCAAAAAGAAACGATCAAATTAAGCGAAACCGCCAACGAGAATTTTATTTTCCCGACAAAGAAAAATGTATCTTATGACATTTTCTTCACCGAATGCCGCAAAGCCGGCTTCACGCCGAAAATCGTAAGTGAATGTAATGGCCCTGGTCGAAGGATTGACCTCGTCAAAGCTGGTCTAGGCATCGCATTCATCTCCCTAAGCGGCCTGCAGTACTACAACAACAGTGCCAATCTCTCCATTGTCCGCCTAGTAGATCCCTTCTACAAACATATGGTCCTCGCCCGAACCAAACAAGAAAAAGCTTCCATGTCATTACTTATGTTTTGGCAATACATTCAGCAATGGAAATGAAACAAGAACCATCTTCAAAAAACACAAACCCTTTCATCAAAAGTTTTTAAAAAATACCCCTTGTATGATACATTTTTCTAAAATGTATCATACAAGGGGTTCTATTCGATCACCAGATGACTCTTTTTCAATTTTCTTTCCAAATACTACATAACAACAGCAATTATGCTGTAATCAAATGCTTGCCATCCTTAATGACTACCTGACCATCAATCGTCAGGGTAGGACTCAGCAGGATGCCATCCAAATGCATCGGCACCTGACATGTACCGCCAAATCCGAAATTATTCCCCAAAGCAATATGAACCGTTCCCATAACCTTTTCATCTTCAAGAACTCGCCCAGACAGGATCGCCTGATCATTGGTACCAATGCCTAATTCTGCAATATTACAAGCCAATTTACCATACTCGTTCAACATAGCTTCCAGCTTTTCAGTCTCTCTGCCGCCTTCTACTTTTGTTACATAACCTTTTTCCACAGTAAGTGTAATGGGTGATTCCAGCACACCAATACCTGCCATGGCGCCATCAATAATGATAATGCCTTCTGCCGTTTCCTCCACAGGCGCGACATAGGCTTCACCTGCTGGCAGATTGCTAAAATCACCTGGGGCATGATTGATGCCTGTATCAGCATGGCCTTGTCTGCCTGCGATGGATAAAGTCAAGTCAGTACCAGCCAATGTAGAAATATGTACTGCTTTGCCGTCGCTAAGCAGCTTGGCAAACCGTTGGCTTAGCTCTGCAATATGCTGATAATCAGCACTTAACGTACGCTGCATGATATCTTCTGTAATGCCAGGCAGAGTAGCAATCCGCGCCCCCTTTTGACTAGCGTCTTTCCGAGCTTTAGTATGGGAGAAGGAGCAGGAGGTGGCACCTAAAATGACATCAGCATGTAACATTGCCGCAGCAATAGCGGGTGGTGGCTCTACACCGTCATTTTTACGTGGCAGCATTTCAACATATAGAGCCTCTGCTCCAGCTTCCACAGCCTTTTCCCATAATGCTCTCCCAACATTGCGGGTTGGCTCGTCAGTAACCACAAGAACGGTTTCTCCCTTTTTAACCGCCATACATTGGCGGATTGCAATTTCTGCGCTTTTTTCCAAATGCTTTGTCATAATCTCATCATCCTCATGTCAAGTTATCGTTCTATTGTTGTCAAAAGATACTTGGGCGTTTTTCCCTGATCATGCTTAACAACCAGCCCACGGCTAATCATATGGCGCAGCACCGCATCAGTAGCGGCCCGGGCATCTTCCACTTGCAGCTTATAGCCTTGCAATTGTCCCCCCACACTAAGATCACCAATCGATTTAGCAATTTCTTTCAGCGTCGCACCATGGATCTGGCTGGCAAGGAGGGTCTGAATTCTAGCTTCAATTGCCTGCCCCATCTGAGCATGCAAACGGCGCGGAGTGCTGCGGGACTTTCTATACCCCCAGACATAAAGGATAGCGCCCATAGCAGCAAACCCTAACGTTCCCATTATAAAACCTTCAATAGGCAAAACAATCCCCCTCCTTTGCTAATCCTGAAGAATAATCAGCTTTCTGCCAATTAGAATTCTTAAAAAAACAATCAGCCGCTCCATGACAGGATC
>JAGGAB010000081.1 GCA_017889705.1 Bacillota bacterium
CTTTTTAGACAAAGTGACAAAACAACAGCCGCAATTAAAGCTGGTTGACGCCAGTAAAGACATTGCTTTGCTAAAAGATGAACATGGCGAAGAAAATCCACATGTGTGGGTTAGTATCTCGAATGCCATACTGCAAGTTCAAAATATTGCCCAGCAGCTCTCGGCTTTAGATAGCGCCCATGCTGACCAGTACAAACGTAATGCCGCGGAATACATCGAAAAACTGTCGGCACTCCGCGACACGATGCACAAATCCTTAGACAATGTGCCGCATAAAGATATTGTTACTTTCCACGAAGCTTTCCCGTACTTTGCCCAGGAATTTAACCTACATATTGTTTCCGTAATTGAAAGAGAACCTGGAACAGAACCGACACCGAAAGAACTTGAGGATACTATTAAGCAAATTAAAGAATCTAATATCAAAGCCTTGTTTGCCGAACCGCAATACTCTGCTAAAGCTGCCGAGCTTATTGCCAGAGAAACAGGTGCCGTTATCTATACCCTCGACCCTGCCGTAACTGGCGAAGCTAAGCCGGATGCCTATGATGACTACCTTACTATCATGCAGAAAAACTTAAAAACCTTGCAAGGCGTATTACAATGACAAACAAGAACAAACACAACTGCGAAAATGAAAACGCTTGCCAACGTTTATGTTGTACAAAAATCGAGAATTTCAGCGTAAGTGTCGGCAAGACCCAAATACTCAAAGATGTAAATATTCATATCCACTGCGGCGAATTAACGGCTCTGATTGGGGCCAACGGTGCCGGTAAAAGCACACTGTTAAAAGCAATTCTGGGCGAAATTGCCCATACTGGTAGCTTAAAATATTTTGATGCCAAGGGTGCCCGCAGCGGTCACCCTTGTATTGGCTATGTTCCCCAATATTTAAATTTTGATTTGAGCACTCCTACCAGTGTCCTAGATCTCTTTATGGCTTCTTTAACCAACCTGCCTTGCTGGCTGATGAGTTCACAGACCATTCGCACCCGGGTTACGCAAAGTCTGGAGAAAGTAAAAGCACAACATCTGATTGACCGGAGACTGGGAGCATTATCAGGCGGAGAATTGCAACGCATACTGCTGGCCCTTGCTCTTGATCCCATCCCTGATTTATTATTGCTTGACGAACCGGTGTCCGGCATTGACCAAAGCGGACTCGAATTATTCTATGATATCGTTTCCGAGCTGCGGGAAAAATTCGACTTATCCATTATTCTGGTCTCCCACGATCTGGCTTTAGTCGAAAAATATGCCGACAGGGTAGTTCTCCTGAATGGTCAGGTTATCTGCACCGGCACTCCAGAACAAGTTTTTGCTGATGAGCGGACACGCAAAACCTTCGGAATGCCGCTAAACAAGCAAACCGCCTGCAGTCAGATGGCGTCCGGTGAGGAAAGGTTGGAACTATAATGTTGGATTCTTGGTATGGATTAGTGAGCATGCTGCTGCCTTTTCAATGGGCAGATCATACTTTTATGAAGAATGCTTTGCTGGCGGTTTTGCTGGCCACTCCGCTGTTTGGCATATTAAGTACCATGGTGGTTAGCAGCCGCATGGCCTTTTTCTCAGATTCATTGGGCCATGGCGCATTTACCGGCATTGCCATTGGCATGCTGGTAGGCGGGCTAAGCCCGCTATGGGGTATTCTTTTATTTTCTGTTGCTTTTGCGGTTTTAATTACACTAATTAAACATAAGAGCAAAACAGCACCTGATACCATCATCGGTGTCTTTGCCTCAACTGCAGTTGCCTTAGGCTTGGTAATCATGTCTTCAGGCGGTGGCTTTAATAAGTTTTCCAGTTATTTAATTGGCGACCTGTTAAGTATCGCTCCTCTAGAAATAATCATGCTGCTTAACGTATTTATCGGCGTTATCCTCTTATGGCTGCTTATTTTTAATAAACTACTGATTATCAGTATCAATCCGGCGCTGGCCGCCAGTCGGGGTATCAATACCCTATTAATTGAAATATTATTTTCATCAGCGCTGGCCATTGTTGTGGCAATGACCATCCAATGGGTCGGTCTACTGATTATCAATTCCTTATTAGTTCTGCCGGCAGCAGCCGCCCGGAACATTACCGGTAATGTCCGGCAATATCATTGTGCTTCCGTTTGCTTCGCTGTTTTTTCAGGCATAACAGGATTAATTTTGTCTTATTATCTGAATACCGCAACAGGCCCGACAATCGTCCTGGTAGCATCTTTGCTATTTTTTGTAACCTTTTCTCTGCGAAGTCGTTTTATTCGCTAGGTAAGACGCTCTAGTAATCGCTCTTCATTTTTTGCTTTATTTTTACAAATTTCTCTTGACATCCGCCACTGTCACAAGCATTATAGTAGTATGAAATAGAATCTAAACGAACAGAGGTAACTATATATGGCTATAGATATAGTCTCAAATAACCCCTCGTATTATCTCAATAAAGTTGATAAACAGCATAGTTCTGACAATGACATGTTTCAAGAATTTGTCGACAGCTTCAATGTAGGCCCGGCTTACATTGTCGAGATTTCGGCAAAAGGCAGGCAATTGCTCCAAGCGCAGGGTTCTGTACATATAGTTCACCTATAAACGAGATTTGCTTCAGCTGGGGTTTCCCCCTGAATCTTAGTCATCGGATAAATTCAAAGTAAATAATCCCAATTTTAAAGGCCTGAGCAAATGCTCAGGCCTTTACTGTTATATATCAGGAGCTCACTCCTGCAACATATCCATAGCCGCGCTTTCGGTAAGGGGCTTACTGAAAACATACCCTTGAATACGGTTACAACCTGCTGCCCTCAGTATTTGCAACTGCTCTGTGGTTTCTACCCCTTCGGCAACTACTTCCAAACTCATGTGGTGTCCTAAATCAATAATCGTTTCTACCACCTGAAGCTGTGTTTGATCACTGATGATCTTATCAATAAACAATTTATCAATTTTTAAAATCCCCACTGGCAAACTCCGCAAATAGGTTAACGAAGAATATCCTGTCCCAAAATCATCTAATGCCAATTCCACTCCAAGGTTGCGCAACTGGCACAGTTTGCGAATGGTATCTTCCATCGATTCAATAAAAACACTCTCGGTGATTTCGATTTCAATCTGGCCTGGCTTAATACCGACCGCTTCAATACTGCTATTAACATCTGCCACAAGGGTTTCTGACATAAGTTGCCGCGCCGATATATTAACCGCAACACGAATATCTTTTCTACCGATATCTACAAGCCTTCTGGCAAACCGGCAGGCTTCCTGCAATACCCATCTGCCAATCGGTACGATAAGTCCGCTTTGCTCAGCTACGGGAATGAAGCGGTCAGGGGTAACCAAACCATATTCCTGACTTTGCCACCGCAGCAGCGCCTCAAACCCTAGTATTTGTTTTCCTTCTGCTGAAAATTGCGGTTGATAATACAGTGAGAACTCATTTCTTTCCAGCGCCCGGCGCAGCCCGTTTGTTAGTGTCATTTTCTCATATGCTTCCTCTAGGAGGATGGGTTCATAAAAACGCCAGCAGTTCCGTCCTGCTTTTTTGGCAGCATACATTGCCGTATCCGCCTTTTTCAGGATATCCTCAGCCACATCGCCATCCTCAGGATATACCAACACACCAATACTTGCCGATAAATGAATCTTCTCACCGGCTGCTTCGTATTCCTTGCTAAGACTCCGTAGTGCCTTGTCAGCAATTTTTTCAGCTTTTGTCCGCGTGCTTACCCCAGGAACAACTACGAGAAATTCATCCCCGCCAATCCGGAACACCTTGGCCTCTTTCCCTACGGTAGCAATTATATACCGGCTTGCCGCAACAATAATATTGTCCCCGACAGAATGACCGAAATTATCATTTACTGTTTTTAACTCATCAATATCAATGAACAAAATTATTCCGGCGGCTCTGCCAGCGCGTGCCTGTTCCATCTCATCTGCAAGATACCGGTTCAAACTGGCTCGATTGGGCAGCCCTGTCAACGTGTCATGAAAGGCGATATGACTAATTTCCCGTTGAACACTGTCGCGTTCGAGAGCTACTGATGCAAGATCACTAAACTGACGCAGGCTTTCCATATCTTCCTTACTGAGAAGATGGACCTCATGCAGCCAGCATACTGCTAAAACGCCGATAACCTTGCCTGCCCTTTTTAGAGGTGCCATAATTACACTGCTGGTGTCAGGGTCCAGACAGGTATCTTGGTTACGAATAGGAGATATCCGGTAATCCTTAACATAGAAAATCTCGCCGGTAGAATATACCTGCCATTTCATCCCGACTCGCGCGGGTCTCGCTTTCCCAATCCAAACTTGGTCTATGCCAATACCATGGCGAATATAAAAATTCTTGCCGGCCTTATCGAATAGCCCGATATAACATACCACTCCATTTAGCAGTTGTATGGCATTATGCATAATAGGCCCAAGGATATCTTCCATACCATGTTTATCGATAGGCTGGGTCAATAAACCGGTTATCGCTCTATATTGCCTGTCACGCAGTAAAAGCTTGTCTTCACTCTGGCGCCTGGCCACATTCTCTTCATTTAGACGATCATTAGTGTCTGCCAATGTTTCATTCATAGCCGTTAATTCTTCATTCATAGCCAGCATTTCCTGATTGGCAGCCCCAAGCTCAAGCGTTCGGTCTTCAACCAATTTTTGCAGGCTGTTACGGTGTTGACTCAGTTCATATACCATTTGATTGAAATTTGCCGCTAAAACATTAATTTCATTAGCTGTATGATTAGTGGTGACCCTTACTTCCAAATCGCCGGCTTTGACCTGATTAGCAGCATGTACAATATCTAATAACGGCGTAGTCAACTTTCTTGAAAACCAGATTGTCAGCAGGACAGAAAATACAATTACCAGTAATCCTACAAAAATCACTTTTGCCGTGGCCTGCCCCATGAACGCCATTGCCGCGCTTTTCTTTTGCACGACAATCAGCCCCCATGGTTTTGTTGACCCCGGTAATGACATGGCGCGGTAAGTACAAACATACGGCTCACCATTTAGGTCTCTATATTCGCCTTCACCAATATTTCCTGCCAAAACCTTGCGAATAATGCCTTGCAAATCAGGAGAAACCTCAAACGAGACTTTCTCGGTAATTTCATAACCGCTTTCATCTTTCAGAATTTCGCCACTGGCATTTCTCACTAATACCTGTTTGGTCATTGTTTTGTAATTGTATAATTCAGTTACCTGTTGTCTATCAGGATGAGCTATAACCGCGCCTTCGTCATCTAAAAGATAAGCATAACTTCCTTCCCCCAAGTTATAGCCCTCAACCATCTGCTGTAATTTCTTGACTTCGATATCAGCCATAAGGAGACCGGTCAAAGTACCGTTCAAATATATACCGTGAACAATTGTTGTAATAGGAGATTCGGAAAACACAGAGTAGTAAGGGGTAGTGATGAACGACTTCCTTTCCGCCATAAATTTTTTGAACCACCAGCGTTCTGACCTATTGGCCAAGCTTCCGCTGGAACGCGCCGTCTGTTCGCCGTTAAGATTGTGAATGGCAAGCAGTTGCAAAAAAGGATATCTTTTTGTCGTATCTACCAATAACTCCGTTTGTTTGGCAGCATCTAAATTACTCAATCCGGGAAACTCGGCTACTGATTGATTAACCATATACGCATTTTGCATAAACTGTATGATATTCGATGCCAGACTCTCCGCCATAACTGAATTATTATATTGTATTTTTTCCTCATAATCTTTAGAAATCAATGAAAAACTAATGATACTTGTTGAAACTATTGCAAGTACAATTAAAAAGCATGTAATTAAAATCAATTGTCGGCGGATCGAAATCTTCATAATCCTCACTCTTTCCCAACTGATTTGGGTTTTTCTCTTAGATATCTATTTCTCGTTTTTTTGCCAAAATCCTTGAAAATGACAAATAAGATAAGTAGACCCAAGTGGTCTACTTATCTTATTTGTTATTAAGCATTTTATTAACCTGTTGCAAACCAATCTTTGCACAAAAAACAGCTATTAACCAACTGTCTAACTTATTTCTTTTTCTTGTCTTTCTTCTCCTCATCTGCCCATTTAATCACAGCTTCATATATACTGTCATGCAACGCTTGTGCGCTTATTTGATTCTGGCTATATGTCCATTTCATGCGTTTCTTATCAGTCGCTTTTAAGACTCCTGCCTCATTATATAATCTATTTTCCAACAAAGTAATTGTTTCCTGCCCACGGTCTATCGAATATTTTTTTATGTTGTATGGGTTTCCTTCCCTGTTCTGAACTTTTACTTCTGCTATGATTGCAGTGTCGTCTTCCTTCACAGATATAACCGAGTTGTATGCTCCAACATCCACAGGGGCATGGGCAGCAAAAACAGGTAAAAGTCCGGCCGCCACCGCCAACAATAAACCTAATACAATATTTCTCATAAATAATGTCCCTCCTACTATAACGTTATTACCAATATTCTCCCAATTTAATTTATTTCCTGCAAACAACCTTTAGTGGAGGATTTTCTCATTTTTTGTCGAACGGTATCCATATATCAAAATAGTATTGGCAAACCTTCCGAAAGGTGGGGACGCAAAGCCATGGGTCTAAAGACACTGAGTCTATGACTGCCAGGTTGCATATCATGCAATCCGGCAGTCTTTTTTCTGTTGGTTATACCACTAGGAGAGTTAAACAATTTGTCGGTAACAATGACTGGAGTGTGATAACTAATGACTGACAAATCACCTAAAGACACAACTTCGGAAGAATTGAGTGACCAAAAAGAATTGCAAGAACTTCTTAGCAACTTACCACAAATTATAAAAGAACTCGAGCAAGAACTGGTAGCTAAAGAAAAAAACGATATAAGCCGCTAGCCTTCCCTGCGATATAATTGGCCAAACAGGCATAACAGTTTTGTTGTGCCTGTTTGGCTAATTAACCGGTATCTTTACCGCGGCATTGACTGCGCTAACAATTATTATCATGATACGCTACGCCCTGTCATACATTTGTCATATATCTGGTCTATATTGGCTATAAGACCACTTTAAGGAGAGATTGTATGAAAAAACTAACAGGGTTTCTGGCTATCACCTTTGCTTTTACTATGCTGTCAACAACGGCCTTCGCCTGGACTGACCGTTCTGAAGGACGACCAGATCAATACAATCCCAGCCCTCGCTGGCGTCAAGTATCGGAAGATCACCCGTTTTTCCGGTTTAGTAAGCTAAATGGAGCCGGTTTATATGTCTGGCATGACGATAATGACGAGTTCCATCTAAGAGCAGTTAATAACGGATTTAGAGGCAATAGCCATGTGTTCACAGGTGTTATTCGCACTGACGGACGATTCCACAACATTGAAAACAAAGAATTAGAAAACGGCGACTATATAAAAGTAGACAGCGACCGCAACACCATTCGATTTCGCTTTACCGGGCGCGGCATCGACGGTATTGACTTTAAAGTCCGCGGCGGTGATACTGTAGATTTCGACCTATACAAAGATGGTAAAGAAATGCCCACAAAAGAAATCTGCATCGGCAAAGAAAGCTGGCATCCCTGGCATAACAATTTCTATTTGGAGAGATAATAAATGCAACACCAGACGCAATTTATGTGCCTGGTGTTTTTATTTAAAGCAGTCTTTACGCCCGCAGAGCTCCTTTAACAATTAATACAACGTACTAAAATCCACATCCTGAACAAAGTCAAAAAAAGCTTTGGTTAGTTTCAGTTGCATTGAATCTTTATTATAAAACATCCACGTCTCACGGGTTAGTGGCTTTCCTGATCTGTATACCATTTCACGGGTACAAATATCCTTATTGTTATTCAGAATTATTTCCGGCAAAAATCCATATCCCAGACCTTTAGCAACCATCTCTTTGCAGGTGTCAACCCGGTCCACTTCCATGCCAATTCGTGGGGGAACAGAATAGTTTTCGTTCCACCATTTATCAATTAACACTTGTATGGTGTAATCATTACGGTAATCAATCCTTGGAATATGAGGTAAATCGGTATAATTCAACTGCTCTTTGGACGAAATGAACATTTTCTCTTTAAATAGCAGCTTCTTTTCACCGGAAAAGCTATACTCGCCGCGAACAAAGCCTATATGAACATCATTATTATAAACAAGATTAACAATATCACTGCTCCAAGCTGTTGTGACCTTAAATTCTACACGCGGATATTGTATTCTAAAACGCCGCAATAATTCGGGCAGCAAATATTTAGTAAAAAACATGGAAGCTCCGATTCTGAGCGTTCCGGTCGCTTGTTCCTGCATGTTTTGAAGATCTTCTTCATACACTTGGACACGCTTTAACATCTCATATGCGGCTTTTACTAAGTATTCACCCTCAGGCGTAAATTGTACTCCGTTTTTACCTCTGACCACAATTATAGTGCCAAATCTAGCCTCAATATGCTGCAACCGGTTGGACAAAGCAGGTTGAGAAATAAACAAAGCCGCTGCTGCCTTAGTAATACTCTTCTTTTCATATAACGTTTTCAGCATAAGCCAGTCTCGCTCATCCATATACTATACCTCCCACGCAGCGATGTATTGTTGTCTTTAAGTTTAACAAATAAAGCGATCCATTGCCAGCCTCGGCAGCGCATAGGACCACTTTAAAACAGACAACCCTAGCTAAATAGCAAAGTAATGGCTGCATCGCAAAAAAATTATAGAAATTGCTCTAACACACATTAGAGTTTATAGGTTTGGGAGTCGCGGAAACCCCGACATCCCTCGTAACTCCCGTAACTCCTGTAGCCCCTCGGCCTTTGCCGGAAAAAACGTTCCGCAGGAGAAAATCCGGGCAGTATTCCGTTAAGCAATCCGTACTGTTTGAGCGTAGTGAGTTTACGGATTGTAGGAATATTGTCCGGATTTTCAGCTTTTTGGAGGCTTTGGGCCTAGACTTTTTGCTTCCTTTTGGGGCGATGCCAAAAGGAAGACCCCGCTCCCTTATATCCCAGTGATCATATTAATGACACAAATTGAATTTCCATGAAAAGAGGCTGTCGCCAGCGATAATTTTATCGCTATTGCGTCAGCCCCTTCAAGCAAAATCATCCACGGCTAATCTGTTCCGATACTCAGTCGCCTATGAAACTAAATGCAATTTACTTAACCATATAATTGAGCAACCCACCGCAGAGTACAATCTCCCTTTGCCGCTGCGTATAAGAGCAAGTTGTTTTAAACCCATACCCCTGCGTGACGTTACGCACCATCACAATGCCGGTTTCTACCGATTTATGAAGATCAGCCAACGCTAATTCATCGCCATCTTTAATACGCTCATAATCACTGTCGTCAGCAAAGGTCAACTGCAAAATACCGAAATTAATCAAATTGGCTGCATGAATACGCTCCACACTTTTGGCCAGCAATACTTTCACCCCCAGAAACATCGGGCATAATGCCGCATGTTCCCGTGAAGACCCTTGGCCATAACTTAGTCCAGCCACAATTACCGAAGCGATACCTACTTCTTTGTTCTTCATGCATTCTGCTGAAAACTCTTGTTTAACATTACAAAAAACGTATTCGGAGTACTTCGGTACATTAGAGCGGTATTTAAGCAGCGAGCCCGCCGGGGTGATGTGGTCAGTTGTAATTTTATCGCCTAGCTTAATGGCCACTTTCGCACTGAGTTTCTCTGGAATTTCGCTGTTTTTCGGAGGTGCGCCGATGTTTGGCCCACGGAATACTTCAACATTAGGGTCACAGGAAGGTTCAATAATGAGACCATCATCAACATGGTAAATTTCCGGGAGTTCAATCTTAGGATAGATAAGTCCCAGCTCCCGGGGATCAGTAATCTTGCCGGTTAGCGCGGCTGCCACCGCCACTTCCGGGCTGACAAGATAAACCTGTCCGTCTTTCGTGCCGCTTCGGCCTTCGTAATTTCGGTTACTGCTTCT
>JAGGAB010000141.1 GCA_017889705.1 Bacillota bacterium
TGCCATCAAAGCAAGAGCACATGAAATTAAACACGGTTACAAGATTACCTGGGAACCGCCCATTCTTCGCCACTTCCAGGCTTCACTGGCACCTATTGAAGAATAAAGAATTATTATAATACTTTTTGAATTGCACATAAGACAAGGAGGAGTACTCCATGAAAAAAGCTGTTGCCGCATCCCTCGCTGCCATGATGTTGTTAAGCGCTAGCACGGCCATGGCTGCTTCGTTCCCCGAGTTCCAATTTAATGGTGATGTGAAAGTTCACTACCGCTGGAACACTGCTGATGGTGCAGACGACACCGAAGGCGGTAAAGTCTGGTTCCGCCTGAATGCAACTTCGGAAGTTTCCAAAAACCTCACTTTCTACATTCGTTTGACCACTCAGCGCCTTACTGGTGATAACATCGGTGCTGACTTTGATCAAGGCCATTATCATGACGACCATGCAACAACTCTGGATCGTATCGGCTTCATGGTGAAAGGTAAAACTTTTGACTATAACATTGGTCGGCAAGCCTTATTCCTGGGCAAAGGCCTGTTGATGGACTCCTCCGGTTATATGGGTACTAACAGGGGGGCTATTGATGGCCTTACTGCCACAGGCAAATCCGGTGCCACCAATCTCACGTTCGTAGCCGGTCAGGCTTGGATGGATGGTGATGATGAGGCGAAAATTTATGCTGTTGATGCTTCCTATAGCCCGGCAAAAAACTGGACACTGGGTGCCACTGTGGCTGAAGTTTCAGACCGCACAGTGGGTGAAGATACCACTCATTACGCAATAAATGCTGCCTACACAGCAGGCAAGGCTACCTACTTCGGTGAATACGGCAAGTCAGATGCCAACTCAGATGACAAGGGCTATGCGCTTGGCATAAACTATGACCTTGATAAGAAAAACTCCGTATTTGCTATCTACAACCGTGTAGAAGCCAATACGGATCTCATTGCCAATATGACTACTTATGACAACAACGGCAAGGGTATGTACTATGGCTTTTCCCATAAGATAAAAGCAGATACAACCTTTGATATGTTCTACAAAGATATGAAATATATTAGTGGATTAGACGCTGGCAAAGGTTACAGCTCCCTCCGTACTACCGTTACTTATAAGTTCTAAGATAAGAAAAGACTTGGCACAAGCCAAGTCTTTTCTTATCGGTGAAAGTTTGAAATATACCTCTTTGCGTACAACTCTTACATACAAATTCTAATCAGTCTCCAAAAGGAAAACTCGCTTCTTTTCCGAAAGAGAAGGTTTTCCTTTTTATTATGAGCTTTTTCTGATGTCTGCAGGGTTGTTTTTTATTGTGATATGTGATATGTGATATAATAGAAGGAAGTTGCTATATTATGGCGCGGAGGCGAAATTAGAAGATGCCAGAACACATTATGCAGATTGATTTTATAGACTGTCCGGGATTAGGCTATGAAATATTTAAAGCTATGGAAAATAATGGTATCGACAAAATAGCCATGGAGGTAATTCCTAAACATGGAATGGCAATTCAATTTCATTATGACTCTGAAGCGCAAGTTCAAAAATTGACAGCAGATCTAAAAGTATTGATAAATATTAAATCAGTCACATTTCGTAATCAAATGCCTTATCAAGAAAAGGAATCTAAATTACGGACCATTCTTAACTCGGTTAGTGAAGGTGTGCTTGCGATTGGCATCGATGGTGAAATAACCCATATTAATGAAGTTGCCTGCAATATATTTTATTGTGCGCCTGAAGAGGTCATCGGTTTAAAAGTGGAAAAATTATTAGGTGAAAACCCACCAATGCTTGAGACCTTGCGGATTGGTAATAGTTATAGATTGAAGGAACGGAAGATCAAGAAAGATGGAAGAACGATTCAATTTCTAACAAGTAGTGTACCGATAAAAAATGATCAGGGGCGAATCATCGGCGCTGTCTCTACGGTGCAAGACTTTCGGCAAGTAGAGAGAGTAATATTGAAGTCAGATAAAATGCGGCATGTAACTACTTTTAAGGATATTATTCATCAAAGCCGTCCAATGATCCGACTCATAACCGCGGCGCGAACGGTAGGGAAAAGTGCTTCAACTATTTTATTGCGTGGGGAAAGCGGTACAGGGAAAGAGTTATTTGCAAATGCAATTCATGCAGAAAGCCTGAGACGTAAAAACCCCTTTATTGCCATAAATTGTACTGCTTTGACAGATACGCTTCTGGAAAGTGAATTGTTTGGTTATGAAGAGGGCGCTTTTACCGGTGCGACCAAAGGTGGTAAAAGCGGCCTTTTTGAGCAGGCTAATGGTGGTACGCTGTTTTTGGATGAAATAGGAGATATATCTCTGCGATTGCAGGTTCAGTTGTTGCGTGTTCTACAAGAAGGTACAATCCGTAAAGTGGGTGGGAATAGAGAGATAAGAGTAGATGTACGGATTATCTCGGCCACTCATCGCAATCTGGAAAAAATGATTTGTGATGGGGAATTCAGAGAAGATTTGTATTATCGTCTTAATGTTATTCCTTTAACTATTTTGCCGCTGCGGGAAAGAACAGAAGATATTCCCTTGATTGCTCAGCATTTGATCCGAAAAATTTGTACAAAGCTAAATAAACCTGAAATTCATTTAGCAAGAGAAAGTCTTGAACTTTTGATGGCGCAAAAATGGCCAGGAAATGTACGGCAATTGGAAAATATGCTGGAACGCTTAATTAATCTGACTGATGCGACGGAAATTATGCCTGACCATTTTTTTGCCTGGACAGATATAGCGAAAACAAATAATGCTAGCATTACTATCGCCCAAAAACAACAAGCGGTGCAAATTGAAATTCCGCTTGACGGTGAGTGGCCTCAACTCAAAGATATTGTGGCGCGTGTTGAGAAAGAAGTGATTGTGAAGGTTCTAGAAAAATATCCGTCATCCCGGTTAGCCGGACAAGTCTTAGGTGTATCCAATACTACTATTTTGAATAAGATTCATGCATATGGGATTTGAAAGGAATAGCCCTGCGAATGAAACGCTACTTCAAGTGAAAGAAGCAGTATAGTTAAACAGCAAAGAAGGCACAGCAATTGCTAGGATCATCATCCACAGCATTTGCTATGCCTTTTTGTATACTCTTTTATTTCGTTTTTACGGTTGAGGTTTAGCGTTTTCGGTAAGCTTTTTCGTAGCTTCTAGGTGTTGTAATGTAGCATCATGATATGGCCAGGCTGCATCGCTCATGGTCTTATCTGCCGGGGCAGTGACGGCAGGAATACTAGTTGTAT
>JAGGAB010000082.1 GCA_017889705.1 Bacillota bacterium
TTGCTGAGCTGGAACATTGTTATTAGGACAATTTCCGTTCATGGGTCCCATGCCTTGTCCATGACCCATATGACCATGGCCGCGTCCCATCATACCACCCATCATGCCCTTCATACCAAAACTGCCGTCTTTCAGATGCTGTTCCATGAAAGAAATCTGTTCATCAGCCTGAGCCTGAGTTATCCAGCCCCATTCCACTTTTTTCTGCAGTACCTGTTTTCTGTGTTCCATCCGATCTTGCTGCCAAACAGCTATCTGAGCTTTTTGTTCGTCAGTCAGGTTAACCTGCTGCCCTGGTTGTCCTGTACCACCTGCAAAGGGGCATCCTCCGCCACTGCCAAGGTTAATACCAGTGCACCAGTTAATGCTAAACCAGTAATCTTTTTCATAACAATCACTCCCTGTTTGTATTTGTCTTTAGTATAACGTATTATTTCGAGCTAATTGTGACTAAACTGTGAACAAATCGTGAATAGTTTAGAGATTAAAAATGAATAATTTGCTATTTACAATCATTTTTTGGTAAAGTATACTATGTAAGGTTGTGCCTAAATCAAAGAAAAGGTGGGTTTACCATGGCTAACAAATTTGATATTGGCATTGTCGGCGGTGGCCCGGCCGGCGTCTTTGCCGCCTATGAGCTTATAATTAATAATCCGACCCTCAAGATTGTTCTTATAGAAGCCGGACATGATATTTATTCCCGGAGCTGTCCTATTTCCGACAAAAAAGTGCCGTCCTGCATAAAATGCAGCCCCTGCGGCATCATGCGCGGCTTTGGCGGCGCAGGCGCTTTTTCTGACGGCAAATATAATTTCACTACCCAGTTTGGCGGCTGGCTTAACGAATATCTTTCTGACCAAGCTGTGCTTGAGTTGATTGACTATGTAGACCAAATCAACTTGAAATATGGTGCACCGGCTGAATATTTCAGCACCCAGAACAGCGGCCTAGGCAAAGAGGCCTTAAAATATGACTTACACCTACTGGATGCCAAGGTTCGCCACCTGGGCACAGAAAATAATTTGCAAATTCTTAAGTTCATCTATGATTATCTGAAACAAAATATCACCATGCTCTTTAATACAACGGTAAGTTCCATTAAAAAACAAGGCAACACCTTTACCCTCGAAACTATCAAAGACGGCGGCATCGAATGTGATTACCTGATTGCCGCCCCCGGACGCGCGGGTTCTGAGTGGTTTTCTCACCAATGCCGTGATCTGGGCTTATCACTAACCAACAATCAAGTGGATGTTGGCGTACGGGTAGAAATTCCGGCTGAGGTATTCCAGCACATCACCGATGAAGTCTACGAAGCCAAGCTTGTATACCGTACCAAACAATATGGTGACTTAGTGCGGACTTTCTGCATGAACCCCAAAGGCTATGTTGTTGCTGAAAACACCGACGGCATTGTTACCGTAAACGGCCACAGTTACCGTGATGAAAAGCTGCACAGCAAAAACACCAATTTCGCCCTGCTGGTCAGCAATAAGTTTACCGAGCCCTTTAACGAACCCCACCAGTATGGCAAACGGATTGCTTCTTTCTCCAATATGCTTGGTGGCGGTGTACTGCTGCAGCGTTTCGGTGATCTGCTAAAAGGCCGCCGTACCAACGAACACCGGCTGAGCAAAAGCTTTACCCATCCAACCCTCAATGCCACTCCTGGCGACTTAAGCCTAGTGCTGCCAAAACGTCATCTTGATAATATTATTGAAATGATTTATGCCCTCAATAAGATTGCCCCAGGCATGGCCAATGACGACACTTTACTCTATGGTGTTGAGGTCAAATTCTACAGCTCTCGTCTAAAACTGACCGGCGAACTCGAAACCGAGATTGAGAACATGTTTGCCATCGGCGATGGTGCCGGCATTACCCGCGGTTTGTCACAAGCCAGCGCCAGCGGCGTGCATGTTGCCCGGATTATAAACGACCGCTTGAAAAAGTAAAAAATGCGAAGTATGGGAAGTTACTCTCCCTGCTTCGCATTTTTTATCTAATGACTAACCCGCTCTAAGACTCCATGTATTTGGCTACTTACTTTCCTTAAACTTATCTCTGGTAAGTACCATAACCAGCCGGTCTTGGCCAGGCCCATATTCATTTTTTCTAAAATCAGTTACTTCAAATCCCAGTTTGTCCTGATACACCTTGATCGCTGCCACATTGCCGGCTTCAACCGTTAATTCAACACTGTCAATCTTATCATCAAATAAGCGTTGCATACTCTCGGCAAGAAGCGTAGTTCCTACTCCCTTGCCGCGAACTTCACCGGCTACTGCCACTCCAATCAGATAAGCAAGTCCAGGGTTATCCCAGTCCAGCATATACTGAACTTCTCCCACCACTATGCCATTGTCTTTGCTTACAAACACTCTGCCGTGCCGGATTACCGGAACAAGATGCCACTCGTTCATTCCCCCGTCACCAAAGGCTTCTCTTTCGAGTTCGACTAAGCGTTCAAGCAGCTTGGGTTCTATTTCAGCAACTAACTCAACCATATCTGATCCTTTCTAAACACTTTTTTTACATACCGGGACTGACTCACTGAAAGTAGTCCTGCATAATTGACGCGAAAAGCCAGTTCATCTCCCACCCGGATTTTTCTTTCCGCCTCGGTAATATCAAGAATCATATGATCGCTGCTCGCACCTAAAATCGTTACCCCTTGTTCAACAGGAATGAGTCCTTCGATATAACCGTCCTGCTTACCAAAAGCAACAATCGCCCGATTTCTAATGCCTACATCGGCAAATTCCGGAATATTACCGAAGGCATCCCGGCCAATATTACCAATTGGCACCGACGGTTTGGCTTTAACCTCAATGACTTCGGCTTGTAAAATGAAAGCATCATTTTGCAGCCAGTCAATATTGCGATTATTGGTCGTATCAGTCCCTAGCAGCAGTCCTTCACCAATACGCAATTGATTTATGCCTTTAGGTATTTCACCTTTTTCAACCAATAGCAGCGACGACGTACCACCACCGGAAAGAACTTCAAGACTAACTCTGAGCTTGTACTCAATCATGTTACCAAGTTGTACTAAAATATTAAGATTACTGTACTCTGGCAAAATGCCGCCAAAACACCCCATATTGGTTCCCAGCCCATCTAGCGCAATTCCTTCCAACTTCACAATTCTTCGCACCGTATCCAGCACATGCTCTGTCAGAATGCCTTCACGCAAATCGCCTACATCTACCATTAAAATAATATGATGTTTTGTCCCTATTTTGAGAGCCGCCTGCCCTAGAGCCTGAATAACCGTTATTTCAGAGTTGACACTTACATTGCTGTGTTTTACAACAGTATCCACATTACTTAACCGCGGAATGCGCAGTAAGGTTATCGGTACAGAAAAACCAGCTTTGCGCAGCTCTATGATATTTTCCATTCTGGCATCAGCCAGCCCATCTACGCCACCTTCTAAAATGGCGGTAACAATTTGCGGAATTGCGGTAAATCCTTTGGTAACGCCAAGAACCGAAATTCCTTGTTCTTGACAGATCTGCACAATCTTAGCCGTGTTATATGTGATCTTATCAAGATCAACTTCCAACCTCGGACTAAAGCTCATTTCCTAACCTCCTCTGGCAATACCGTTCTTATCTAAAATTAAATAAGATATCGCAGGTAAATATATACACTGGAAATTAGTATCGACAACAGCATCAGCGGAAAACCAACCTTTAAGAATTTCGTAAACGAAAGTGGATATCCTTCCTGCGCAGCCAACCCTGCCACAATAACATTAGCGCTGGCACCGACAAGAGTACCATTGCCGCCCAGGCAGGCTCCCAGCGCCAAACTCCACCAAAGCGGTTCCAAATTAGTCACGCCCATAGCACCCATGTCTTTGATTAAAGGAATCATAGTCGCCACAAAAGGAATATTATCCACAAAGGCTGAAGCAATAGCACTAAGCCACAGAATGAGCATCGCCGTAGTAACCGGATTGCCGGCAGTCAGTTCCAATGACTTTTGCGCCAACAAAGAGATTACCCCGGTATCGATAAGCCCGCCTACCAAAATAAACAGACCGACAAAAAAGAGCAGCGCTACCCACTCAACCTTGTGAAAGATAGATTCTAAATCGTGATCAGAGTTTTTCTTAGCCAAAATAATCAGTAAGACCGCGCCAAAAAGTGCTACTGTTGCCGATTCCAGATGCAGCTGTTGGTGGAAAAAGAAAAGGGTAACGGTTAGCGCTAAAACGGCCAAGCTGAGTGTAAGCAGTTTACTATTCTTAATCTGCTTGCCTGGATCTAGACTCATAATCTTTTCACTTAACTCTTTGGTAGTCGTAAGCTGTTTGCGGTAAATCAAAGTAAGCAGCAGTATTGTTATGATAAGGATGACAAATGATATGCCGGCAAGATTATTGATAAATGCGAGAAAATCCAGTTCCTTGACTGCACTGCCAATCATAATATTCGGCGGATCACCAATAAGTGTTGCAGTCCCCCCAATATTGGAAGCAATAATTTGCGATATCAGATAAGGTACCGGTTTAACAGCAAGCTGCTTAGTAATACTGAGCGTTACCGGCACTATTAATAATACAGTTGTCACATTATCTAATAGCGCCGAGCATAACGCGGTAATCATGCTCAACGCAACCATGAGCTTCAGGGGATTGCCGTTAACAGCCTTAGCGGCCCAAATCGCCAAAAACCGAAACAAGCCAGTCTCCCCGGTAATAGCAACAATGACCATCATCCCCACTAATAGTCCTAAGGTGTTAAAGTCGATATGATGGATAGCCTGCTCCTGACTTATAACACCCAGCATGATAACAAGCACCGCACCGGCTAGTGCCACAACCGTCCTATGAATTTTCTCCGAGATAATTAACGCATAGGCAACAAGAAAAATGCCTATAGCAAGTACAGCCTGATTATTTTCCATAGTAACCTCCATTTTATCGTTCAATATACTATCCACAATTACAAACAAATATGGCGGATAGCCGTCAGGCCTCTTTCTGTTAGCATTCCCTAAAAAAACAGAAGGAGCCCTTGGTGACAGGCTCCTCCTAAATACAAATCATATTTTTTTGTGATTCTATCATAAACAAAGCCAACCATATTGTCAAGATTCCTCTGTTAGTGGACTAAATTTAGTAGAGACATCATAAAGTGTACAAATGCAAATATAAATTTGACTAGCCTGTTAACATAGCGTATTATTTTCCCAATGAGTAGTTTTGTGGCAGCGACTATGCGATTTTCTCTGCCATCACATAATCACATAATTATTTGGGGAGGCGCATTTATTTTGCACGATTTTGCATTTTGGGGCTCTATTATTATTTTCCTAATTACTTATGCCCTAATTATCTCGGAAAAAATCCATCGTATGGTAGTAGCAACAGCCGGCGGTATGCTCATGCTGCTGTTTGGCTTTTTGACCCAGGAAACTGCGCTTAAAGATAATATTGACTTTAATACCCTTGGCCTATTAATTGGTATGATGATCCTTGTCACCATCACCCGCCGTACTGGCGTGTTTGAAGCTGTCGCTATCTGGGCCGCCAAAATCACCGGCGGCGAACCGCTGCGGCTGCTCGCTCTGCTTTCCTTTATTACTGCTACTGCCTCAGCCTTTCTTGATAATGTCACCACTGTCTTATTAATTGTGCCGGTAACATTAACTCTCACCGATAAGCTGCAGGTTAATCCCACCCCTTTTCTTATCGCCGAAATTATCGCTTCCAACATCGGTGGGACAGCTACGTTAATTGGCGATCCCCCAAACATAATGATTGGCAGCGCGGTTGGCCTCGACTTTAACGCTTTTGTAATTCATCTGACCCCTGTAATTATTGTCATTTTACTGGTGACCATTGCCCTATTGCTCTTGATTTACCGCAAAGATTTACAGGTGGATGAGCAGAACCGCCAAGCCCTTTTGCAGCTTAATTATCGAGATGAAATCAAAGACTGGCAGTTACTGAGGAAATCTCTGGTTATACTGGGAATTACTATTGTTGCATTTGTGCTTCATGGAGCGCTCCATTTGGAATCAGCCACTGTGGCTTTTACGGGAGCTATCCTCTTAATGCTTGTCAGTCGCGAAGAGCCCGAAGATATTTTACTGCATATTGAATGGCCAACTATCTTCTTCTTTGTTGGACTGTTTGTGCTGGTAGGCGGCCTTAAAGCAACCGGCGTTATTGGCGAATTGGCTCACTGGACACTTACGGTAACACATGGGGATTTGCTGCAAACAACCCTGATTGTTTTATGGGTGTCGGCAATTGCCTCTGCCTTTATTGATAACATCCCCTTTGTCGCCACCATGATCCCTTTGATACTCGAGATGGGGCAACTCTCCGGCATGAATTTAGATCCCCTGTGGTGGTCCTTAGCTTTAGGTGCTTGTCTTGGCGGCAACGGCACACTTATTGGCGCTTCCGCCAATGTTATTGTCGCCGGAATTGCAGAAAAGAATGGTATTCCCCTCTCCTTTAATTACTATTTGAAGATCGCCTTTCCCCTGATGTTGGTATCTATTGTAATTTCGCATATTTACCTATATTGGCGCTACTTTTAGGCTAAACTAAAATCGTCAAGTTCGGAGTATTACTCCGGCTTGGCGATTTTTATGCTTAACATAGAAACACTGGCACTGCTTGACTACGAATAAAATATATGGTAATATATGTAAATAGAGTGTTTGTTATGGGTATGGAGGAGACTGTCACTGGCAGGCTCCTTTTCAACTTATTTTAGACTGCCGCCTTGCCCCTGGAATATGAATCAGTGATACATACGCTTTTGAAAAAGTATCAGGAGGAATTGTTATGACTGCATCGGTCGAAAAATGGCCCCTTCAAGCTGACTCGCAAATCATAATTAAAGCTATTACCGACATAGCCGATCTCTCCCAACACAGCGAGCAAATTGCCGCCGTTACAGATGGTTGGGCCAAAGGGCCAGTCGCAGCCATTCTCCGGGGCGGCAGCAATGCCCGCTCAGCACTTGACGTCATGACACAGTCTGGTATTAGAGAGGCACACATTTACCACCTAGAGGAAAAAATCCCGCAATTAGAGGAAATATTTTTATCATCAGTGGTCGCACCTGCCCACACGCTCTTTGATAATGTTACCATTACCTGGCGGCGTGAGGCCACTATTTTTGATTTAGTAAAGAGCATTGGTTCACATTACAGTATGCTGTTCTTTGGTGCACCGCTGGCCCAATCGGAAATTTCCCCTCTTTATCAGCAATTAAAACAAGTATATGATGGCAGTATAACACTGGTACGCGGGCCGGTACAAGATATTGAATTTGATAAAAGTGATGCCATCTACCGCTGGGTAAGAGAGCGAACTTTTGAAGCAGCAGATTTTTCGCTCCCCTCCTATCTACGAACTTGCAAGAAAAATTTGGGTGTCAAGGTTGCTATAATTCTTCCCAGTTTGAATGAAGAAAAGACGGTTGGCAATGTAATCAAGACTGCCCTTGAAGTAAAAGACGCCGGAGTCATTGACGATATTATTCTCATCGACTCTAATTCTATAGACAATACAGTATCTATTGCCCAAGCACATGGAATTCCTACTTACCAGCATGCCGAAATAGCACCTGAACAGGGCAGCTTTACGGGTAAAGGCGAAGCCATGTATAAAAGCGCCTATATTACCGACGCCGATATCCTTGCCTGGGTAGATACTGATATTGAAACAATTACACCACGCTTTTTCTATGGACTGTTAGGCCCTATGCTTACCCACCCCGAGATAAAGTTTTCCAAAGGCTACTTTTCCCGGCCGGTTCGAGTCGAAGCCACTGGCCTTGAATTAGGCGGTGGACGGGTTACAGAGATATTGGCACGCCCCTGGATTAACACCTTTTGCCCTAAACTTTCCGGTTATATCCAACCTTTAGCGGGAACTGTGGCCATTTATCGCAATTCACTTCTAAAAATGCGAATACCGGCAAACTATGGTGTAGAAATGGCTATGCTTATGCAAGCTGTCGAAACTGGCGGTCTCTGGTCTACTTGCCAAGTAAACCTGGGCGAAGTCATCCACAAATCAAAGAGTGTCCTGGGACTTAGTGAAATGGCATTTCAGATTATCCAGGTAATGGCCGAATTGGGAGGTTTCCATGCTAAGGAAGCACTGCCTACTATTTTAAGACGCGTTTACTCAGCACATGGCGATTTTAAAATCGATACAAAGCGGTTTAATACTATATGGCGCAATTATTATCAGCTTTAAAGTTTTAGCAGTTGCAAGGTCTTTTCATCAGTAATACCGGTTTCCGGCAGCCGATTATCCCGTTGAAAAGCCCTGAGTGCCGCTTCAGTATCCTTGCCGAAAGTTCCCTTGGCCCGTTCCTGGTAATACCCCAGCTTTACCAGTTTAAGCTGCAGTACAACCACATCTGTCCCCTGACTTCCCCGCCTTAATACCCGATCCACCCCCGGTTTGGGACCAATAATATCGACAGGTGTCCCCACAGGCACCCATTCATACAATTCCTCTGAATTGTGATTACTCATGCGGATACAGCCATGACTTGCGAAACTCCCGATAGACCAGGGCGCACTGGTGCCATGTATTCCGTAGCTGCCCCACGGCACATCAAGCCCCATCCAACGAGTTCCCATTATTTCTTTTGGACTCCAGCCTTTATATACGATATTCCATTCTCCAAGCGGCGTTGGTGTCGCCCGTTTACCAACAGCCACCCGATATCGCTTGAACAATACCCCATTATCATAAAGTTCCAGCACCCGGTCAGGAATTTTGATAACCAGTTTCATCTCACCCTGTGGCACTTTTGCCGGCTGACTGATTGAGTAGTTTAAGGCAACGGCATCTACATACTCATATAGCCAGATACCACCAATTAAAACAAATAACGCAGCCATTAAGAGCCCAAACCGGTTTTTGGCCTGCCGACCATCTAAGCAAAAAAACCGCATATTTATTTTACTCCTGTTCAATTTGCTATTATCATCCTATTAATTAGCCCTACCATCCATGCATAGAATTAACTTTCTTTCCGCACTTTTTTAATAGCTTTACTCAAATGATGTAAAATTGAAACAATTCAAAAAAAGTACTTTTGGAGAGGACAGCATAGAAAAACCGATCTAATTACCTTATACGCTTATTTCCTAATTTTGAAAAATTCCCCTGTTTACTTATAATTAAAATAGAATCTACCTATTATGAGGAGGGGTTATATTGAATCGGAAAAGTCTTGTCTTCCTGGCGATCCTCTGTATACTGCTATTTAGCTTACAGGCCGTAGGTCTGGCTGCAGAAGCACCGGACAAACTCCCTAATGTCAAGATTCTTGCCACAGGCGGCACTATTGCCGGCTCAGGCGCAACTTCCACAACTACAGTTGGTTACACGGCAGCGGTAGCACCTGTTGATGCCTTAATCAACAATGTACCGGAATTAAAAAAAGTTGCTAATGTCAGCGGTGAGCAAATCTCCCAAATAGCCAGCGAAAATATGACTAACGAAGTATGGCTTAAACTGGCTAAACGCGTCAATCAGTTGTTGTCGCAAGATGATGTTGATGGCATTGTCATTACCCACGGCACAGATACTTTAGAGGAAACCGCTTATTTTCTTAATTTGGTAGTAAAAAGCAATAAACCAGTTGTTCTAGTAGGCTCCATGCGTCCCCCTACTGCCATGAGTGCTGACGGTATGCTTAATCTTTACCGTGCAACCATACTGGCCGGCAGCAAAGACGCTGTTGGCAAAGGCGTACTGGTTCTGCTTAATGATACCATTCATACCGGTCGCGACGTCACCAAAACAATAACCGACCGGGTAGATACCTTTAAAGCTCCGGAAATCGGGCCACTGGGCTTCTTTACTGGCGACCAGCCTGTTTTTTACCGGGCTCCATTACGTCAACATACTACCAGCACCGAATTTAACATTTCCCAACTGGATATCTTGCCGCGTGTTGATATTGTCTACCATTATGCTAATAATACCGGCGATATTATCGAGGCAATTACGGCTGCAGGTGCCAAAGGTATTGTCCATGCCGGCACAGGTAACGGCAGTATCGGCAAAGCCGAATAC
>JAGGAB010000142.1 GCA_017889705.1 Bacillota bacterium
TTATTTTGGTATTGCCCAGAGTCTGCATCGAAAGGTAGGCATCTATCCGGCGGCCTTTAAGATGGTTGATGTGCAGCAGGTACAGTATTTGGGCGTTCTATTTCAGCTACACTAAGTACTAGCGGACTAGTTACGACGGGGATGCTACAAACCCATACACATGATGGCACCGGTTCAAATGGTCCGCAGATTACCAGCGCTGGGCTGGCGAGTGACTCCGTCACCGACACCAAAATCGGCAATCGCACTATCACCGATACCGTAACAGCAGTCACGGGAGCTAACACGCTAACTAATTTGCTCAGTATGTTAGGCAACATGATCAAAAAAATAACGGGTAAAAGTGCATGGTATACAGCACCAGCAACCACGCTGGAAGCGGCCAATACCCATATAACCGCTACAAGCGGGGCACATAAACGTGCAAGCTGCCATTGCGGAGCTGGCGAGCTCTAAGGCAGCTTTGTCTGGGGCAGATTTTACAGGAGTAGTACATGTAACTGCTGGCGTTGCTTCAGCCGCTAACGCTATAAACTGGAATACTCGCTTATCATCACTTGTGACTGGAAGCGGCGGTTACTCGGGAATAGGGACAGGAGTATTACTTGATTGTTATACTAATAATTCGCTTTCACAGCCTATTGCCGGAATCGCATCACATCTTAGTAATGGAGGTACTGGAAGTGGAAGCTCAACAGATTATGCAGGGGGATTGATGTTTTATACTAAGGATACATCTGAAACCTTTCCAACTAAGAAGATTTTTATAAATAATGCTGGTTGGATGGGAGTAAATAATTTTGCCCCTAGCTATTCTGTGGATGTAGTAGGCAACATTAATGCATCAACTGGATTATATATTAATGGGGTAGCAGTTAGTACTGTAACAGCACCTGGTTCAGCCCCCCTGTACGCTTGCAGGGCATGGGTCAGTTTTGACGGCACAACTGCAACACCGACGATAAACGCAAGCGGCAACGTTAGCAGCGTTGTTAAAAATAGCACGGGTAATTACACTATAAACTTTACTACAGCTATGCCCAGCGCAGATTATGCCACATTTGGTAGTATAGTAAATACATCCTATACGGATTGGTTTTTCCATCCGAGCACCAAAACTGTAAACTCTTTTACTTGCAACTTTACGCATGGGAGTTCGGCAGGCGATGGGATTATAAACTTGGCAATAATTTGTTAAAGGAGGTAAATAAAAAATGCAGGTAATTGTTTATGAAATAGAAGGTAAACAAGTAGTTATGGCTCTAAATTTAGATTGTGGTTTAACAATAAATGAAATAGCGGAAAAGGACGTACCTTCCGGCGTTGAATACACCATAATGGACAGTGAAGACGTAAGCATAGAGGCAACAACAGATCAAAAACTATCTGCACTTGACACGGAGTATGAGTCTCAATTTACTGCTTTGGCACAGGCATATTCAACGGCAATTATGGCAGGAGATACCACGACAGCAGCATCCATTCAAACGGATTATACGGATCTAAAAGCCCAATATCAAACAGCATTGGAGGCGATTAACAGTGGCGAGTAAACGATGCTTTATATGTGGTGGAAAAAATGATGCTGAAATGGGTAAATGCACAAGCAACACTTGCCCACGGTATCCAAAGACGACAACCACAACAGCAGAAGAAGATACGAAAGATACTACGGACGCATAAGATAACTTGTTGTGCTGGGAGGTACGTTGTATAAATAAAACAACCCAATTAAATTCGGGTTGTTTTATTTACATACCGATTTTAAAAATTTTTCAACCAATTTTTGAAATCGTATTTTTCAACTATTCTTTTGTCAATCTCCATATAGGGAGAATGAATAAACGATTTCAATTCGGTCAGATCATCTTTACCTAAAATAAAAATATTGCTTTTGTTGTAAAAATCATATTCACAAATGTTTACATCATTGGTAATTAGTTTTTTCTTGTGAAAGAGTGCCTCCATTGGTCTCAGTGTTAAGCCAGTTTGTCCGGATTGAACATAATCAAGTATAGCCCGACAACTAGATATTTCCTCTAGAACCTGATGATATGGTATTCCAGGTTGATATGTATAATTTCCCGATTCAGTAGATTTCGAAGATTTTGTTATACGATAATCAACTTTTAATCCCTGATCTCCGAATGTTTTTCTCAAGTCAAGCAGTACGTTAAGCCTACCTTTATCAGCGCCTACAAAATAAATGTCATTTACTATTTTATTATGTGGCAGCTTAAAAGTTGAAAAATAATAGGGTGTAATATACTTCAGATTGTAGTTTTTACAATCTGAAGGGTCAAAGGAACAAATTTCCGCGCCATAACCCCTAACTTTGTCTGGATGAATATCTGCACATACCGGGTTCCAGTACCATTGAACTATTTTTTTGTTAGACCGTTCCCTTATGTATTTAGATACTTCCAGACTGTATCTTGATGCTCTTATAATGAATAGGTCATAATCACTAATATTTTCTTTCCAATCGCCGAAAAAGAGAAATGAGCCTTTTAGCCTTAGTATTTTACATAATAATTTCCCCAAGAAACCTGTTTTTTTAAAGATGCATGTGGAAGTAACATTGTCATATTTATTTTGCTCTTGGATATAGAATTCTGTTTCAGGTTGTCGAGTTAAGAACAAAATTTTTCTAGGCATAATTCTAGCACTCCTTTGGTGAAGATTCCTATCATAATAATATAACAATTATTTCTTAAATAAAACAAAAAAATGGAAAAAGATACAATCAAAGGAAAATCAAAGAATTATAGATTATCTTGTAAAAATTGAAACAAAGGAAGTGGTAACACAAAGATTGATTGCAGAGTAAGAGCTAGGTAGCTCTATTTTTTTATGAGGTGTTTATGAATAGACAGCGAGAACCTTGCCGCCATGAGCGGCTATTATTATGCGATTTTACAGGTGTTTAAACATCGTTTACTTTTCCGCTGTTGCGGAATGTAAGTAATTAAAGAGGATTTGATATTTGGGAGGTGTGGCATTGGGAACGAAAACAGAATACATAACAGGCTCGATTGTATCGATCATGGGTACCGCTTTTAGCTATGCCATTGGGGGATTTGACCAGATGATGATTGCACTAACCATATTCATGGTGATCGACTACTTAACAGGCGTTATCGCTGCCTATGGGTATGGGGTACTCAATAGCAAAAAAGGCTTTAGCGGTATTGTTAAAAAGTTTGTGATCATGGCAATCGTCACAATGGCACACCAGCTTGATCTAATTACTGGTCAAGATGCGTTAATTAAGACGATGGTTACATGGTTTTTCATCGGTAATGAAGGGCTTTCCATGCTTGAAAATGCAGCAAAAATAGGAGTGCCCATACCTGGGGTATTAAAAGATCGTTTAGCTCAATTAACTAAGCAAAAGGGGGTGAGATCATGAAAATAGTTATAAATCCAGGTCATGCCCCGAATGGAAATCCAGATCCAGGAGCGGTAAATAACAATACTGGATTGCGAGAATGTGATGTTGCCCTTTCCATTGG
>JAGGAB010000043.1 GCA_017889705.1 Bacillota bacterium
TAAAAATAATCGACGAACAAATGGGGGTATAGCTCAGCTGGGAGAGCGCTTGAATGGCATTCAAGAGGTCAGCGGTTCGATCCCGCTTATCTCCACCAGAAATTACAAGGCTTCGCGGGAAACGCGAAGCCTTTTGTTATGTAAAATTGTCCCCTGGTTTGTCCCCTAACGTCAGTTTTATTAGCTAAATACTGCTATATTTGCGGCAAAAAGGATGGGATTCTTTTTGCCGCTTCTTTATTTAAAAAGAGGTTTTAGGTTTTAGATTATTGAGTATACCTTGCATAGTAGTTGCGGCGTGCTCTTTGGCTGATTCAAGTTCGTGGATATATGTATTCATAGTGAATGCCTTGTTGCTGTGTCCGAGTTCAGCGCTTACACTGGCCACGTCAACCCCAGAGCGAATTAAATAACTGCCGGTCATATGACGAAGAAGATGTGGGCTTAGTTTTGGTAGGTCATTGTTGGCGTTGTAAAAACGTTTCAAAAATGTATTAAAGGAATGTGGATGACCGGGGTTGCCATTAACTTGAGAGAATATCCATTTTTCGACACTAACAGGGTCATCCATAATAATAATTTTCAGTCTTTTGTTACGCCGCTGTGCAGCAATTTTAACTTCTTCTTTCCACATTTTGATCATTGTTACAATATCTGTTGGGAGTGATAAAGTACGATAGGAATTGTCACTTTTAGTGTCTTTGATAGTAATTCCTATTCCAGTGATATAAACAGCAGCGCGTGAGATTGTTACTGTGTTTTTCTCAAAGTCAAAATCGCCCCATTGAAGCCCAAAAATTTCTTCTCTTCGCAATCCTTTACCGAATGCTAAGAGAACCCACAACTGATGCTTAAGAGTTTCGTGTGAAAGTTTTTCTAAAAACAGGGTCATAGCTTCTTCTGACGCTATCTTCTTATTGGGTTTAGTTTGTTTTGGTGGCTTGATATCATCTAATGGGTTGTTAATAACAAATTTCCATTGTTTGGCCGCATTAAAAAGGGTTGTTAGCAAGTTGTAATGTTTACGAATCGTATTGGGAGAAAGCGGTTTGTTGCCGTGACCAGCATCTGGTGCTGAAAGTTGGTCTAAAAATTCTAAAATGTGGCGAGGTAATATTTTGTCAATTTTTAAGTGGCCTAAAGTAGCTCCTGCTCGGATAAATAGGGAATCATCATAGGCGATAGTTGTAAGCTCATTGTTCTTTACAGCATAGTGGCGTTTCCAATAATCGTAAAATTGCAGTAATGTCATTTTTTGTGTATCGCCGGATAACGCATTGCCCTGAATTACTTCCGAAGCAAATAGTTTCCAAAGGCGATCTGCTTCATTTTTTGATTCTGTGTAAACGGTTTTGGTGTACTCTTTTTGTTGATATTTGACACTGAGCAAATAGCTGTTTACACCGCGTTTTTTGATTTTTGAGGGCATAGGGAGAATACCTCCTAAGAAAATAGAATGGATAAACAATGTAGATCAATGTTTATGGCTTAGTATCATCATGAGTTTCATCAGGCAGATGTTCTAGCAGATCAGCAGGTTGGCATTTAAAGTAATTACAAAGCTTATTGAGTACAGCAAAAGAAATAGGCTCGTTTTTGTTAATTTTGGCAACAGTACCCCAAGACATAAGTTTGTTTTTGACAAGGTCTTGCTTTTGCATATTATGATCAATCAGTAGTTTTAGTAACGGTTTATAAACAATCATATAGCACCTCGATTTTTCAATAGGATTTCTTTACAGTCTCATCTATGCTCTGTGCAACGACACGGAGGGCAGTTGCTAATTCCTCTAAACGGATTTTGGCGTTTGGATCAGCAGGAGGAGATTGTAATTCTTTTTTGAGGAGATCTATGGTTTCTAACATTCCTGATGTCATTGTGGCGAAAAAATCATCACTTGTTAAGCTTGTTTTGATATCATCAATAAAAAGGTGGTATCCATATAGGCTTGTCTTAATACATTTATATTTTGACTTTGAGAGAATTGTTTCATATAAATTAAATTGATTATTTCTAGCATTTTGTTTCAATGAAGCAATTTGATTTTCTAGTTTTTCACATTTTTTGCAAGGAACTTGTACTTCTTGAATAATGGATAATTCATCTTTTAAATCTGCAATCTGTTGTTGTAAAGATAATATTTCTTCGGTACGATCAGATGGAACTTGTAGGTTGTCGGATAACCCCAGAAGATAATCGGTTGTAACAGAAAAATATTCTGCAATAGCAACTAGGTTAGAGAGGGTGGGAAGGGAGGTTCCTTTTTCATAGTGGTTTATAGAACCTTTGCTTTTGAGCTGTAACGCTTGTGCTAGTTGGGGCATAGTTAGATTGTTAGTAATACGTAAATCTTTAAGTCGTTGTTTGAATATTGAGCAAGTAAAAATGAGCTTTTCCTCCTTGGTATCGTAATACTGTACCGATAAAACAATTTATTCTTGGAAATATATAAATCAACAATATATCTCTATTATATACTGAAAAAACTCTATATAAAAGGAGAAAAACTTCGATAATAAGCGAAGTAACGGATTTAAAATATTCATAAAAATAGAGTTTATCTCTATTTTTATGAATATTTTAAATCCGCGGAATGGTAAGAAAAGGGAGATTTTTTGACAAAAGTGATAATTTTTTTAGTGCTTGGCGCGTTACGATAGAAGCAGATTAAATCAGAGGACTCCTGATAAATCGAGTACTAACAAAAATAAAAGGAGAAAAACGGTATGTATACTATAAAAGAATTTGCGAAGGAAAAAGGTATGAGTGAAGTGGTTCTAAGGGCTTGGATAGCTCGGCATGGTCTTAGTGTACGGAAAATTGGTCGAAGAATTTATATTGTTGAAGAAGATTACTTAAAGTGGCTAGAAACGAAAAAAAGTAGCAGCAGCGAGAGAAATGAAGAACATTCTTATGTAGGTTCAAGAATTCCCGCATTTGCAACTAAAATGAAAAAAATTTATTAAGAGATTGAAAACAATGAGCAGGATAAAAGTGGTGTAAAGTTATGGACTATATACGGCAGTTAAATGCTTTTGATAATTGGATAGCTGCAAATTACTGTTCTGCTTCGGCTCAGCTATTATGGTATAAGTTAATGGCAGTTAATAATAGCTGTTTTTGGAAAGAATGGTTTACTCGTACAAATTCGTCTCTCGCGGGGATGATGAATGTTGCGGAAAATACCATGAGGTCAGCTCGAAAAGAATTAAAAGATAAGGGATTAATTGATTTTATCCCTGGAACAAAACGAGGCGAACTTACTAAATACAAACTGGTAATACTATATGTAAAGGCCTCAAATATTGATACCAATGTTAAAAAAGAATCAGTTTGGGTATCAAGTATTAATACCCAAACTGATATACAGTTCGGAGATAATATATTAAAAACTGATACCAAAACTGATGACATAATAAACATAAACAATAAAATAGTAGATGTAAACAACTACTTTAGTAAATGTCCTATAGAAATTATTACAGAATATAAAAAAGCTACTAATAACAATATATCTGAATTAAATAAGAATGATTTGAGCGCTTTAGCTACTCAATACAGTGTATCTCAAGTTATTGAAGCAATTCATGAGGCGGCTAGGCATGAGAAAGTGACAATTGCATATATTCAAGGTATTTTAAAAAAGTGGAGGATGAAGAAAAATGGACGAAATGAACAAAGAAATTATGGAATGCGTTCAAAGAGCAATGAAAGCTCAGAGATTGATTGGGAAGCAGAAGCTACAAGAGGCTTGTGATTATGCAAAAGAGCAGGCTATAAAAGAGTTTGAGAAAAACCTAGAAGTATGTGGGGTATTTGAACGTTATCGAAATTGCAATTTCGATAATATTGAAGAATGTGGAATTCCAGACATCCATAAAGAAAACTTTAGGGTTGCTAAAGAATACGCAAAGCAGCTGGAAAAACATATGAAAGATGGAACAGGTTTAATTCTTAGAGGACCTTGCGGCACATTAAAGACAAGTATTGCTGTAGCAATATTGCAAGAACTGATAGCAACGAATAGACGTGGGTTTTTTGTCGGGATGCCTAGTTTATTGGATACTATTTTTACATTGACCAAAAAGAATACTGAGGAATGGGTAAATTTTGAAAATAAACTGCGTAATACTCAGTTGTTAGTAATTGATGATCTTGGCGCAGAATACCAAAACGGATGGGTCTTGAATAAGGTGGATGCGATCGTATCTGAAAGATATAATCGTTGCCGGGCTACAATTATTACTACGAATATGACTAGTGAACAAATGAAATCAACATATGCTGAGCGTGTGATTGATCGGCTGCGTAGTACTTGTGATATATTAACTTTTATTGGCCAAAGTCTAAGGGGAACTGAGTTTAAAGCAAGCTAAATCATTGTTGTAACGATGATACTTGAGACATTGGTTGAGAGTAAGAAAAAATAGCAAAAGAGGGAATGTATATGGATAATACTATTGAAACCTTTAACTCGACTCAAAACGGAGACTGCCAGTTAGCTGGTAGTTTCCCGGAAACAGCAGTTTTAAAGCATTCTGTAGGTTTTTATAAGAACAAAAATGCAAATAAATTACATGCGGAAGTTAAATGCAAGTCTGCTGCCGAGATACGATCGGAAATTAAAAAAATTGAGGAAGAAATCAAAAATAAAAATGAACAGTTAAAACAGAAGCGAAAAGATCTGAAAGTTAGCGAACAAGAAGAAATGCGAACGAAAAATGAGCAACGAGGAGCCATTTTGCTGCGGCTACTGGGCGGCGATGTATCGGAAGAAGAACTGGAAAAAATTGTTCAGAAGGGGATTGAAAATTATGAAGTCTCTGGAACGGGAACTTGAAAATTTGGAGGCTGAATATCTAGTCTTAGCAAAGAAAAAGCATCGATTAGAACGTCAGTTATTACTCCAAGAAAAAGCGGAAAACTTGGAGCGAAAGATACAACGAAAAGCGCGAAACCGGCGGGTATATCAAAAAGGAGGATTAGTTGAACTGGTTTTTGGCGACACCGTGGATGCAGGGTTTTTGGTTGGAATGCTGTTGGCTGGCAAAGCTTGTAGCCCGGAACAAAAGGTGAATTTAAAACGACAAGGCGACAAAAAAATTGCAAAATTTGAGCAACAGAAGAAACCGGGTAAACAAAGCAAGACAGTACAAATTTAATAATAAATAGTAAGGGCAATGACAGCTACTACCAGCGAGATCATTGCCTTTACTATAAGTTTGGTTCAGCCATAATCTCAATGGGAAATACCTTTTTAATTATACCTGTTGTAAGCAGGCGCATTTAGGGGTGTCTCTGAGACACCCGATGCGGTCCTTCCAGAACAAGGGAATATTGCCTGCGGGTGCTCACAAAAACAAGCAAAGGAGGTTTTGAGAATGGAACTAAAGACATTCTATATGTGTAACATATCCCATAGCACAAGCCCTGGTAAAAAGCTCGCAGTTAGTGAAGTAGATTATTTAGAACGTCAAGAAAAATCAGGCGAAGTCGATTACATTGAACGGAAGGACCGCAAACGTATTTCGTCGCCAGATTATGGGCAGGATTTAGCCTACACGGAATTTGTGAATGCTCCAGCCTGGGCTATAAAAGGGGCGGCTCAAAACGGTGAGCGTCCCAGTAGATATTTTTTTCAATGTGCTATGGAATATGAACGAAAAAACGCTACAACGTATCATGAAATAGAAGCAGCATTACCGCAAGATCTTAAATATTATAATGCAGATGAAACTCCTAACTATAGCCATTATATTTCAATGGTAAAAGACATCATGAAGCTAAATGGATTAGATGATAGACCATATTTATTTGCTATTCATGATAAACCGGCCGCATTATCGCCAAATGACAGAAACATTCATGTGCATATAATGTGGAATGGAAAAATACCGGGTCAACATAAACGCGATACTCCCAAGCATTATTTTAAACAATATAATTCTAAAAATCCTGCTCTAGGAGGGTGTAAAAAGGACGATAGATTCTCAAAAAAGGGTCAAAAAGAGCGAACTGCTGAAATGGATAAAATCAGAAAAAATATTGAAACTGTAATTAATAATCATTATAAAAGGCATGGATACGATTATTTTGTTGACTGCAGAACCAACGAGGAGCAACTACAAGATGCTATAGCGCGAAATGACCTAAATAGTGCTGAACTGTTGACATTAGGAAAAGAGGAGCATTTAGGGGAATATCAATTAAGAATTCCTAACAGCCGCAAGGTGGAAGCCGCACTAAAAAAACGCGAAATGCGGCGAGTGATTATAGATCGTCAACTATTAGAAAAAGCTGAAGAAAAAGAATTTAGTGAAGGAGAAATCAGCTTTTCTGATAGTAATGAAGAGCAGGTTCGAGCCATAGAATCACGAATGAAGGAAATTGAAACACAAATGGGAATAATCTTATTCAAAATGCGTGACATTGATGAAGTCGAAGATGCGGCTACTGTTAAGATAGAGGAAATAAACAACAAAATTATTGACGCACAACAAAAAATGGCAACTGATATTTCTAAATCTGCAATGATGTTGTATTTTCGGGAGCAATGTAAAGGAAAACAATTTTTAGAATATCAATCTAAAAAAAATAATCTTACATGGCACAAGGGCCGAATCACTCAAAAAGAAAAGTACCTTCAAACTAAAAATGCTACAGGCAGAACCATCAGCCGAGAAGAAACCAAATACGTCGCAGCTCTAAAAAGAACCGCTCAAATATTAGAAGCGGAAATAAAAGTATTCGAAGAAGAACATATAGATAAAATTCCCTCTCTTGAAATATATACGAAAAAAGCCGAAGAAAACAAGAAAAGGCTAGAAAATTTTGTGCGCAAATTACAAGAGCGGCGTAAGGAACTGGAAGAAAATCCGTTACTATTAGAAATCCTTACCCAAAAGGATAAACTTTTAACTGAAAAAGAAAACATTCTTTGTACAAAAGAGGAATTTGACGCTAAACCCGAACCTCGGCGCTTCGACATTGAGGGAACTCAGCAGTATAGCTTAGAGAAAGACAGGCTCACCCAATTGTTAACCGATTGCGATAACAAAATAACTACTATTGATAAGCAAGTTGAAACAATAAAAAATACTCCGTTCCTAAAGCGATCAACAGAAGAAAACAAAGTCGGTTTATTAGTAGATCAGCTTTTACAGAAACCGGACGTACCACAATGCGAGCGCATTATTATAGGATTAAAAGAGGTCAGCGATGCGTTTAAACATCAAATAAATACTAACAATCGTCAACTTTCTACTGCAACATATCGTGAAAGAGAGCCACTCCGCAAAGAAATTACGAAACTAAAAGAACTTCAGAAACACATTGAAAAAACCATTCGGAGTGAAAGGTATGGAGCAAATAAAAAATGCCAAACCTACTTTGCAGTAGGCATGCCTGGGACAAGAACCCGAAGCGTTGGTGATGGGGGTAACATCATATCTGAAAAAGCCTCCCAAGCAGCTAATATGGTCCTTGCCGCTCTAAACGGAGATGCTAAAATAGCGGCACTAGTTGCAAAATTCCAGGGCGACGAAAATGAAGAACAGTGGCAAAGCCTTGGAATGTTAACAGAAGAACAATTGGAAACTTTATTCCGCAACGCCGTGAGGGAAAACACCCTATAATCACATATTCACTTAGACCTAACGAAGCACCCTATTTAAGTCAAGATGAAGGGTGCTTTGTGTGTCTTTAACAAAAGAGTTGTGTCTCGACATACTTCCTGTATAGGAGGCTAACAGTTTGCGTATTTTGCGAGTATAGGAAGTGTAGATTATTTCCTTTTTTTCTTCAACCTTGCATCAAAATTCTTAATCATCCCGAAGGCTTCCGGACACTACTGGGTTTAGGGGAGGGGAGAGTTAGGAACAACATTTGTTAATTTTGAGTTGATAAAAAATATATTTTAAATTAACTCAAAATGTGTTACAATTAAACTAAAATGGGAAATAATGGGGAGATTTATGTACCAAGTATCACAGTAAAAGTATAATCGTTTAAAATTAGGGCGATAGAACGGCATACGTCTTTCAGTGTGTGATGGTGGAATGACAAGGGTTACTATTCTTGCATCCTGAGCCACCTTTTTAAAATTGAATTCCGTTACGGAATTATAAAAACTAAAAAGCAATGCTGATGATGTTTTAAAAAGGTTATGAAATGGGTTTAAGTGTGGTGTGAATCTTAAAAGTTAAGCTTTTGGCGAAATTCGTAGTTTAGGCTAGAAAAGTTACCAATATAAAAAGATATTACTAACTAGTTTTAAAATAATCTAAGAAAGGTTTGTTAATTATGGTATTAAAGAAAGATTTGGATGCTATTGAGGATATTGATAACGAAACGGTTAAAAATACAACTAGAGGAGAGACTTTAGCTGATAAAAAGCCTTCTAAGGCTGGGCGAAAAAAGAAAGCCGCAGCGGAAAAAGCGGCAAACATGATGGCCGTTTATTTTACCGACGAACAAAAAGAAGCTGTGCAAAATTATTGTGATAAAATTGGTATTCCGTTTTCAAATTTAGTAAAACAGCTATTAGTTGATAAAGGGGTTATTTAATATTAAATTTCCGCATGCAGAAAAAGAAAAAGTTGTTAGATAGTAACTGGAAAGCAGGTGTTCTTTTGTTTAATATTTATACAGGCAGTGGTATTCTTGTTGGTTTTCTTATTCTTGCTTTTTTTGCTGGCACAATACTGTTTTTAATTGCATCCATCGTGGTTGCTCCAGGGGTATTGATAACTACTTTATTATTTAACTTACTGTCTAAACCTCTCGTTAGTGGCGACTTATGGACCAGTTCAGCGGTATTTTCAGTTTTAATAATTATAGCTATGCGCTTTTTGTTTCCTCTACATTACAAAAAATACTATATCTGCTCAATTCTCGTAATTGCTTTGTTTATGGGCTTTTATAACACTTACGTAAATCATAGCAATATGGTTATGACCACCGTTAACGCGATGTACAGTTCAGAGAACGTAGGTAAACCTATTGAAGATACTTCCACGGCTGCCACAATAAAGGGTACTAATATAAATTTACGCCAAGCCCCTTCTCAAGCCGCGCCTATTGTTACAACTTTGCAAAATGGGGAAAAGGTTTTAATAAAAAAACAAGTTTCCGAATGGTTTTTTGTATGCACCGGTAATGGTACTGAAGGTTGGGTATTTGGTTCATATGTAGCAAAGTAAATTCCCATAAAAATGAATAATCGGCTTCTTGCAGAGGGTAAAAATACCCGCGCTCGAAAGCCGACTAGACAGTAACCTAAGCACATTATATTTAAAATTCAAGATAATTTGCAAACGGTGGTTTTGCGAATTTCTAAAGGGGTTATCGAAATGAAAACAGGTTATAAGTTGCCTAGAAATTGTTTTTTAGATTTTTTATTATTTCTATCACCATTTAAAGTGCCAGAAGCATTAGAAGAAGGCATTGGACTTTTGTTTTGGATAGCTCTGCTTTGGGGATTTTTTTCAAAATAAAAACCCAAACAACAATATACTCCAACTTATCATTCAGGTCCGACACGTGAAAAAACATGGTTTGAAAAGGAACAAGACTGGCGTTATTACAATTATGGCGATGTAAACGCAAATGGACCAAAGAAAAAATAAATACTTGAAAAAATGAATAACCGGCTTCATAGCAGAGGGCTATAATTGCCCAAGCTGAACACCGGTTAAACAGTAACCAAAGACATTATATCAAAAATACGAACCTTTGCAATGGCGGTGATTATATGCGGACAGTAGACCGGATACTTGCAACCAGTGATATTCATGGGCAGAATACTCGTTTTCTAAATCTCCTAAAAGAAGCTCAATACGACCCGGACCGAGACTTACTTATCATGTGCGGCGACCATATAGACCGGGGTATGGAAAACTTGGACACCCTGGCAACAGTCCAGAGCCTGGTTTCCAAGGGTGCGGTTGCGCTTCGCGGCAACCACGAGCAGTTTTTGATCGAGGTAATACAAAATATGCTGACTGACCCAAACTGGCCTCGGAATCAAGCTGTGGACGTTTGGGCGCGGCACAACGGCGGGGCGGAAATGCTGGAGGAAATTCAGGACTTGCCAGAGGCTAAACTCAGGGAAATTATAGAGTTTATAACGGGCCTCCCCAATTACTTTACCATTGGAAATTACATATTTACACATGCTGGGGTAAACCCCAAGAAAACCATGAAACAAAATACCGAGGATGACTTTGTTTGGGCTGACAGTGATTTTGCTTTTCGCCCTGCGTACCGGGGTAAGACAATTATTTTTGGTCACACCCCTACTTGGAACTTTCTCCCCTCTGTAAATGCCAGGAACGATGCGAAGCAAAGGAAACACGCTAAAATTTGGTATGACCCTATCCATAAAGATAAAATTTGCGTAGACACCGGCAGCGTTTTTGGCGGTCGGCTGGCTGCCCTGGAAATACCATCTAGGAGGGAATTTTATGTATAAAAAATACTTTTTAATATGCGATTTAGAGGCGACCTGCGAAGAAAACGACCGAAACTACGGAAATGAAATTATCGAAATAGGAGCCGTTCTGTTGGATGCGAAGGGTAACACGATTGGCGAGTTTGACGAATTTGTCAGACCCATAAATAAGCCGATACTGACCGATTTTTGCAAACGGCTGACCAGTATAGAGCAGCCGGACGTTGACGCAGCCGAAATATTCCCTGCGGTACTGCAAAAATTCAATGATTGGCTAGGCGACAAAGCAAAATATACTATATTTTGTAGTTGGGGTTATTACGATATGAACCAATTTAGAAACGACTGCACTCTACACGGTTTAGACGATAAAACCCTTCCCTGGCTAGTCCGGCGCATATCGGTAAAACATCAATTTTCTAAACTCATGGACAAGCCCCGCGTCGGCATGACAAAAGCCCTTCGTATTCTCAATATTACCCATGAAGGAACCCATCATCGAGGCATTGACGACGCTCGAAACATTGCAAAGATTTTTACCCACCCCGACCTATTTAAAAAATGGCAGGCAATTAGGAGGGCTGACCTATGATATACGTAACCGGCGACACGCACGGCAGATTAGACTATAACAAACTAAGCTCTCTACAATTTCCGGAGCAAAAAAAGCTTACCAGGGCTGATTACGTGATTATTGCTGGTGATTTTGGCGGGATATGGGACGGTAAAAAAGATAACTGGATTCTCGACTGGTATGAAAATAAGCCTTTTACTGTTTGCTGGGTGGACGGAAATCACGAGAATTTTGACTTAATCAATCAATACCCCATTACTGAATGGAACGGCGGCAAAGTACATCAAATACGCCCCTCGGTGTATCACTTAATGAGAGGCCAAGTATTTACCATCGATAATAAAACCTTTTTCACCTTCGGCGGTGCATTATCTATTGACAAGAGCCGTCGGAAAGAGGGCGAAACATGGTGGCCGGAGGAAATACCAAGTGAACAAGAGGTTGAAGAAGCATTCAATAATCTCGCCGCTCACAACAACCAAGTGGATTATGTAATAACTCACACCGCGCCAAGGAAAATCATGAATTACCTTCATAATGTTTCCTTGTTTAATAATTATTGGGGAAAAATCGAAGATCCAACTACTAAAATGTTGGATGAATTTGAAACGATAATCTCCTTTAAACATTGGTATTTCGGACATTTTCACGTAGATGAAAAAATTAACAAATACACAGCGTTGTATGATAGGGTGATAAAAATATGAAACAAATATGGCTTATAAGGCACGGCGAAAGCATAGCTAATGCCGGAGCTGCTACTCCAGACCATGTAACCATACCCCTGTCAGAGGTGGGCCGTGAGCAGGCAAAACAAGTAAGCCTACTTTTGCCCTATGCCCCGGACTTAATAATTACCTCCCCTTTCACCAGGGCACAGCAGACCGCCGTACCTACCCTGAATCGGTTTCCAGAGGTACGCCGAGAAGTTTGGGACGTCCATGAGTTTACATACCTCTCCCCGGCCTCCTGCACCAATACCACGGCAGCGGACCGACGAGCACGGGTAAACGAGTATTGGGAACGGTCAGACCCCGACTACCATGACGGCGAGGGGGCCGAAAGTTTTCGCGAGTTTATTAGCCGCGCACAAGCCGCCAGTGACCGTCTAAGCCGACTTCCCGACGGCCTAATAGTAATGTTTACCCACGCCCAATTTGTCCGCGCTATGCGACTTTTGCATGACACCGTAGAACGGGACACCAAAGTCCTGATGGGGCAGTTTCGGGCGCTGCCGCGAGTGTTAAATTGCGAAATCACCAAATGGGAGTAATACAGATGGATGATAAAAGAAAAGAAGCCTTAGATATAACTGCTCTTGAAAAGAATTTGCCATATTATTTATGGAACGATATTCAACTCTGGGTTGAAAGTATAAAAAATAACGGTTTTCTCCAGGATTGCATTTTGGGTGAATTTGAAGCAGACCTAAAAAATGCACTTAGGAGTAACGAAGTCACGAGATATCAAGCAATTTATTTAGAAAAAAAATACTTCGAGAATGCAACCCAAGAAGAGCTTCAACGATGGTTTGAAAAGACTTTCGATGGGAGGTAGATAAAATGAAATTATCCCCGGAAAAGCGCAAGGCTTTTTTAGGTGAGCTTGCCGCTGTTTGCAAAAAATATGACTTATCACTAGCTCATGAAGACTTTCAAGGTGCTTTTTTAATTGATGAATATAATCAAAAAAACATAAATTGGCTAATGGGTGCTATGGTTATTTTAACACCAGAAGAGGAAGCGGAAGAATACGGTTAAAGGGGAGTAAAAAATGAGCAAACAAAAGTCATCTAAAACTATAAAATCTCTCGCTCTGATCCTTGAAAATTGTGAGGAAATTACGTTTAAAGCAGAGCACATAAAATTTCTTACCGTAAACGAGATTTCAAGAGGCTTTACCTACAGTCACGGTTCTATAAGTGAACACATTACAGCTAATGACATACAATTGACAATTTGCGCACAAGCCAACATTATGACGGCCTATGCAGACGATTTCCCCATTCCCGACCGTGAATTGCCGTTTGACCGTATGTTACGGCATAACGATATTACGCATATTGAGGTTGTTTGTAACGATAACACCGAGGAATATATCGGCGTATATTGGGACGGTGACGAAGATAATATAAGGCAAGTTACCAGTCTTGATTTTGAAGAGGATTTGACTATTTCAATAAACCCAAACAATCAAAATTTCTAAGGAGGAATACGGATGGGTAAAGACTGCGAACCGCTCGACTGGTGCGTAAAAAAATATATATCCAAATATAAATGTGCTTATCCGAGCGAACCCACTCCGACCATAACTGAGGTTGAAGAGTACATACAATCGCGATGGGATAAAAACAAACATATTGTGTACCCGCTGGCTGGCCAGGACTGGTCGCAGGCCGAATTCGAGGAGGCGTACCGGCGCAACGAAGAATATAACCGTTAACTCTGGAAAAAGAAACTTTCTTTCAAGAGTTAGAACAGGGCGTATACGGCAAAAAACCGAAGGACGCAATAGATACCATCGACACGGGATTTACGGCCTGCTACGCCCCAAATTGCCCGCGAAAAGAGAGTTGCCGGTGCTGGCTGATGTATGAGTATATGACCCGCCAGGGGCTTGTCGGCCACACCGTAACCGTTGGCGAACCGTCCGGCTGCACGGCTTATAAACAAAACACTTATTCTCCGCAAAATATGCGGAGAATAAAAGAATAATCTCCGCATTAAGGAGGCTGGAAACAATGGCGTTAAAAGTACCTTCCCCTAAAAACCCTACTCCACGACCGGCACCGCCCAAAAAGGGGCCACCGGTTAAGAAAAGAAATTGTAATGGATAAGATTTTGAGCAATTACACAAAAGGTGTCAAAATCAGCTTTATTCCAGTTTAGAAACGCCTATAAAATCTATCCGCGTGATGGCGTGGCACAACCATAAATAATCAGTCAACTAATAACTCTATTCAAAGTTAACAAGCATCTACAAACGGGATGCTTTTTTTATTTATCATATATGCGATTGTTCTTCATTAATAATTGTTCTGTCTTTTATTCAAGTAGCTAGTTAAGCATTATAGCCATACATTCTTTCAAACAGTATGCCTATAGCTATTATAAAACAGTGAATCCGCTTTAGACTGGAAGCAAAATGGAAGAATTTTTGACAAAAGTGATAATTTTGAAGCATATGGGTTTGTTATGCTGTAGAAAGGGATGGAAATCCAAATTAGTTTCAAAGAAGGGATGATTCAAATGGCTATTAACGAGTTGGAAAATGCAGTTGTTTTGGACGGTCCGATTTTATTTAATGACGATGGTAGTATTCTTGCCGTCAAAGAGGAGAATCGGTTTGTTGTTCGAAGAGGCTGGCAGAATGAGATGATAAGTTATGAAGTTGAGAATTTTCTTGTAAAGTTTCATCCGGGAGCGATGGGTGCGAAATTTCCCGTTGTATTTGCGGATGAAACATATTTTAAACCTATGTTGGAGTTTCTCAAAAGGGCTGTGTAGGGAGGGGAAAGGTTACATAGACATTCTGGTTTTCTAAGACATTATAATTGCATCTTTAAAGAATTTGATACGGTAGCGGGAACATTATGGGCGATACCGGTTTATCTATGAAGAAGTTTCATAAAATAGATCAACACTTGTTTGATATTCTCGATAATAATACTAACTTATCTGAATGTGTTGATTGCAAATAAAACCATCTGCAGAAGTGAGCAGGTGGTTTTATTTATTTGATAAAAAATCGCAAAAATCTATATATTTTAGTGATTGATATGCGAATTATTGTGATATGATATATACTGTAATATTTTATAGGGTAATATTTTATAGCAACGAGGTGTTACATAATGGATGTATGCTACAATAAACTATTTAAGCTATTGATTGATAAGCGTATGAAAAAGCCCGAGCTTCGAAAAATGACCGGTATCAGCCCGAACACCTTGACGAAGTTATCGAATAATGAATTTGTTTCCATGGAAGTGCTGGTAAAGATTTGTAGGGTGCTTAATTGTGACATTGGCGATATAGTTGAAATAGTTCCAAGTCCTGATTGTGAAACGACTCAACTATAAGAAATAAGGCGTAAATAGGAGGGATAACAGATATGGAACGCAAAGAATATAGTGCGGGGATGGTTAAGCTTTCCTTTTGGTTTGCTGAGTTTCGCAAGGTCATTGAGTTATTAATCAGCGGTAAAACGCTGCAGGATATCAAACCGATGAACGCAGCAGAAAACATATTTTCTGCGCCTACACAGGCACGGGCAATTCAAATATTTAATACGATTTCAACTCGTGTGAAAGGCGTGGACTCCTCTTTTTATGCAGTCTTTTCAAAAAGCGATATATCCAATCAGAAGATGATTGCGCTGATTGCCGTGATGCAGACGGATAGTTTGTTTTTTGATTTTATGTATGAGGTATATCGAGAAAAACTGATTCTTGGTATTGACGAATTGGCTGACAGAGATGTCGGAATCTTTTTCAAAAATAAGCAACTGCAGAGTGAAAAGGTGGCAAAATGGACGGACTATACCTTAAAACGCTTAGGCAGGTGCTATAAGACCATGCTTATGGAAGCCGGTCTGATTGATCGAATAACAGGAAGTCGAAAAATTGTAAAGCCAATTATAGATAAATCTTTGGAAGAATGCCTTAAGGCTAATGGCATGGAGACAACACTCCGTGCGCTGACAGGAGTGAGATGATGGCAAGTCTGGAAGAACGATTGGACGCCGTTGAGCGTGCGATTAGAATGCCCAGTTTCAGGGAGAACAAAGGTCTGGGAAATGAAGTGGGCTATTATGTATTTGATTATCCAGCCAATCAAGAATTAATTGTGCGGGAACGCATTCAATATATGAAGGCCAAAAACAGCAAAGGTACAGACGGCTTTGAGTTGGTAGTGTTTGACCTTTACGACATCATTATAGATCTTCTGGAAGAGGAAGGCTTTATGGAGACGTGCTTCCAATTCGAAAAGAAAAATGGGATGGAACGCATTGTCAATTCAGTAGGAAACCTGCTGAAAATCACTGATGATGAGAGTTTTATTGCACGATATATTCAGAAGCATACGCCTAAAGATGCAGTGGTTTTTCTGACCGGTGTTGGAAAATGTTATCCGATACTTCGTTCACACAAAGTGCTCAACAACCTTCATCAGGTCATTGATCGAGTGCCGTTTGTAATGTTTTTTCCTGGTAAATACGATGGACAAGAGTTAATCCTGTTTGGTGAGATTAAGGATAATAATTATTACAGGGCCTTCCGGCTTGGGGATTAAAGGAGAGGGATAGAGTGATACTGAAAGAACTGTTTGCCAAAGAAATTGATCGTGATATTAAAGGCGTGATCAAGGTCGGCCAAGGCGATGATGAAAACATTCGCCAGGAACTGGAGGAATACGTTGTCACCCGCGAATTGCAAAATTATTTTGCAGATTTCTTCGCCAGTTACCAAAAAGGCATCAGCGGCCATACTGATAAGATGGGTGTTTGGATTTCCGGCTTCTTTGGTAGTGGTAAATCGCACTTTCTGAAGATCCTATCATACTTGCTCGAAAACAAAGAAGTGAATGGCAAGAAGGCGCTGGACTATTTTATTGATGACAATAAAATTATCGATGCCACAGTGCTGGCGAACATGAGGCTTGCTGCCAGTGTAGCCGCAAACACAGATGTGGTGCTGTTTAATATTGACTCCAAAAGCGAGATGGCTGGCAAACAATCTAAGGATGCCATCGTCTCGGTGTTTTTGAAAGTTTTTAATGAAATGCAGGGATTTTGCGGTTCCATCCCGTTCTTGGCCGACTTAGAGAGGGAGATGTCAGAAGCAGGGCGCTACGAAGAATTCAAAGATAGGTTTTTTTCCGATTTCGGAAAGTCATGGGAGGAATACCGGCATAAATTTGATTTTATTCAGGATGCCATTGTTGATATTCTAAACGAGATAGGCTTTATGAGTGAAGTTTCCGCACGTAATTGGTGCGAGAAGGCAACGGGGAGCTACAATATCAGCATTGGAGACTTTGCCAAGCTGGTGAAGAAATATATCGATTGCAAAGGCAACAACCATCATGTGGTCTTCTTGGTGGATGAAATCGGTCAGTACATAGGCGATGACTCAAAACTAATGCTGAACCTCCAGACGGTAACCGAGGATCTGGGCACTGCCTGCCAGGGCAAGGCGTGGGTTGTTGTGACTAGTCAGCAGGATATTGACGCTATTGCCAAAGACATGGGGCTTCGAAGCAATGACTTCTCGAAGATTCAGGGACGGTTTGACACCCGACTGTCACTGTCTTCCGCAAATGTTGACGAAGTCATCAAGAAAAGGATTTTAGCCAAAAAGCCCACCATGCAGCAAACCCTTACACTCTTGTATGAGCAAAAGGCCACCATCATTAAAAACCTGATTGTTTTCAATGATGGTGTAGAGAAAAAATTATATGCCGGTGACAAGGATTTTGCCGCCGTTTATCCTTTTGTGCCGTACCAGTTTAATCTGTTGGCCAGCGTGCTAACATCCATCCGTACTCATGGCGCTTCTGGTAAGCATTTGTCCGAGGGTGAACGCTCAATGATTGCGTTGTTCAAGGAGTCTGCTATGACGCTGATGCACAAGGAAACGGGAGCTATCATTCCCTTTAATGTTTTCTATGATGCCCTGCACCAATTCCTCGATCACAGTCATAAAGGCGTAATTATCCGGGCCTGGGAGAACGATTATATCAACCCAGACCGTGAAGAAGACTGCTTCAACGTAAACGTACTGAAAACGCTGTTCATGATCAAATACGTCAAGGAGATCACCGCCAATATCGACAACATTACTAGCCTGATGATTGATGCTATTGATACTGACCGTATCGAATTGAAAAAGAAAGTGGAAGAAGCCCTGAAAGTCCTTGTCCGCCAGATGCTAGTGCAGAATAACGGTGATATTTATGTATTCCTCACCGATGAAGAGCAGGAAATCAACAGGGAAATTGAGGGCCAAAATGTGGAGATGGCCGAAGTGCTGGGCAAGGTTTCTGAACTGATCTTTGAAGATAAAGATCTTGTTAACGAGAAAAAATATCGCTATCCTGCCTTCAACGGGCGGTATAATTTTGCTTTCAATCAGTTGGTGGACGATCGTCCGTATAAAGCCAATCAAAATCATGATATTGGTGTTCATGTGCTGACGCCAAAGTCAGAGTATGGCGGAGACGAAATTACTTTGCGTATGCTGTCAGGGCAACGTAAAGAAGTTCTAGTGGTTTTGCCTAACGACGCAGCGTTTATTGATGAACTGAGAAGTGCACTTAAAATAGAAAAGTACCTGCGACTCAAGACTTCCAGCAATCTAACTAAATTTGAAACCATCAAAGAAGCAAAACAGGTGGAGATGCGGGACCGTAACGGGAACGCCAGGTTGTATCTGATTGAGGCCATGAAACAGGCAGATATCTATGTAAATGGTGATAAAACACAGATTGCGAGTAAGGATGTCACAGCAAGAATCAATGATGCCCTGGGGCGTCTGGTTTCAGCTGTGTATCATAAGCTGACTTACATTGATGCAGCTATGGGGGAAGCCAACATCCGTGCCTTGTTCAAAAGTTCAAATCAGCAGGCTCTGACTTTGAACGGCGAGACGGAAGCAAATGTTCACGCCCTCAATGATATGTTGAATTTCATTTCAATGAACTCCGGTGCTCACATGAAGACTTCCATGAAAAGCCTTTTGGATCGGTTTATGAAAGCGCCTTATGGGTTTGTGGAGGATGACGTGGAATGGCTGGTGGCCAGGCTGTTCAAACATGGTGATATCGCGTTCACTGTCAACGGGAGCAGCGTCACGCTTTTAAATAAGAGCGAGGAAGAACTTGTCCGTTATATCACTAAACGGGAATATGTAGAAAAGCTACTGACCGGACGCCGCGAAAAAGCGAGTGACAACCAGAAGAAGGTTGTCCGTGAAGTCATGAAGGAACTGTTCGGCACTTCCAGCGTAAATGACGACGATGACTCCATGATGCGATCTTTCCAAAGCTACAGTCAGAATATCCTGACTGAGTTGGAAAAGTTCGAGATTATGCAGAAAGCGGCGGCTTTGCCAGGCAAGAAAGTGGTTGCGAACGGAAAAAGTATTCTCCGCGCCGTAATTCAGATCCAGACTCCCATGGAATTTTTCAAAAAGATCAATGGTGACCGGGACGAGTATCTTGATTTTGCCGAAGATTATGAGCCGGTGAAGACTTTTTTCTCTGGTGAACAGAAAACAATTTTTGAGCGAGCTTTAGACCTTATGAGGATTTATGATGATAGTAAGACTTTCATCGTGGATGAAGGCGTGGAAAACGCTGTTTCGGAAATTAAGACTATATTGCATAAAGAGGCTCCTTATAAAGATATTCCCAAACTACCCGAACTGATTGAACGTTTCAGGAATGCGTACATGAAAGTTTTAAATTCAATGGAAGCGCCGGTTCTAGCCGCGATTGACAATGCTCGCAGCCGAGTGCTAGAAGTGCTGAATACCAAGGAATATAAAGAAGAATTCGTTGTTCGCTTTCGGAAACTCTTTGAAGAAATTGACGAGAAGGCCAAGTCGTGCAATAATGTCGCTACCTTGCAGAATATCAAAGTGGAAGCCGATGCGCTGAAAGTCCGATTATTGAACGAGCTTACCAAGAAGGATGAGCAGATTGCTATTGCCATGGCCAAAGCGAAAGCCGCTCGCGAAACGCCTGCCGAATATGGCAGCACGGGAACAAAGCCGGTTGCTCCTCCCCCGCCGAAAATCAAGAAACATAAAAACATCAGCATCAAAACTGTCAACGTGGCTAATTCTTGGCAGATTGAATCTGTGCAGGACGTGGATAAGTATATGGCAGTTCTCAGGGAGCAGATTCTCAAAGAATTGGACGAAGATACGGTTATTAACATTGAATTCTAAAAGGAGCTGTCACAAATGAATAAAACAGCTATCAAAAACTTTGCGATATGGGCTAGAAACAAGCTGATCGCAGATATCACATATAAGGCAGGGCTTTTAGGAATTACTGAGAAAGCGATTAAAAGCCCTCTGCCGCAATCAACAAAGGATGTGCAGTTTTTTGACATCGGCACGAAAGAGCCATATACCATTTCCGGCATTGAAATTAAGCAACGTGAAACGTTGGTAAACGTTATTCGTAACAAGGAACAGCAGTTTGATTACTTGACTGCCTATAAGGCGGTTATCGAGGAAGTGGCCTACACTTGGTTCAACCGTTTGATAGCAGTACGGTTTATGGAGGCCAACGACTATCTCCCAGCTCATATCCGTGTGCTTTCTTCGGAAAGCACGGGGAAAGACGAACCAGACCTGGTGACCAATCCGTTTGACACCGATTTGGAATTTACTCCTTATGAAAAAGACCGCATCATGCAGCTAAAACATGAGAATCAGTTGGATGGCTTGTTTCGTATGCTGTTTATCAAGCAGTGCAATGCGCTCAATGCCATTTTACCGAACTTGTTTGAAAAAACCAGTGACTACACCGAACTGCTGTTGAATGTGGCGTTCACCGACAAGGATGGCGTCGTGTATCGTCTGGTGCATGATATTCCCGAAGATGATTTTAATGTGTCCAAGGAAGGTCAGGTCGAGATCATCGGCTGGCTATATCAGTATTACAATACCGAGCCGAAAGACGAAACTTTTGCCCTCTTAAAGAAAAACGTTAAAATCACGAAAGAGCGTATTCCGGCGGCTACGCAATTATTTACCCCGGACTGGATCGTGCGTTATATGGTGGAAAACAGCCTTGGCCGTTTGTGGCTGGAAGGACATCCGAATGATGCTTTGAAATCGGAGTGGAAGTATTATCTGGATGAAGCGGAGCAGGAAGAGGACGTTCAGAAACAACTTAATGCTATTCGAGATGAGTACAAAAGCATTAAACCGGAAGATATCAAGGTAATCGACCCCTGCATGGGCAGTGGCCATATTTTGGTGTATGCCTTTGATGTACTAATGCAGATTTACGAAAGTTACGGCTATAGCCAGCGAGATGCTGCCAAGAGTATAATTGAAAACAATATTTATGGGCTTGACATTGATAACCGTGCTTATCAGCTTGCCTATTTTGCCATCATGATGAAAGCCAGGCAATATAATCGGCGGATTTTGAATGGTGAAACCAATCTGCATGTTTATGCGATTCAGGAAAGCAATGGGGTAAATCGTGACCAACTGCAATACTTTGGCGCAGGTATGGACGAAATGCAGCGCAATATTGCTATGTTGCAAATACAGGGGCTATTGGACACATTTATTGACGCCGAAGAATATGGATCCATTCTAAATGTGGATAGATATGATTGGGAAACATTGCACCGGTTTGTTGATAATATAGGCGTGATGGGACAGTTGTCATTTGGTACCGCTGGTGTTGAGGAAACACAGACTCAACTACATCAATTAGTAGATATTGCCGCCCTAATAGAGCAAAAATATAATGTAGTAGTAACAAATCCTCCTTATATGGGATGCACAAGTTTTGGTGGAAAATTGAGTGATTTTGTAAAAGAGAAGTACCCGGATAGCAAAGGTGATTTGTTTGCAGTATTTATCGAGAAGTGTAGTGCTTTAACTAAAAAAAATTGCTATCAGGCAATGATTACTCAACATTCTTGGATGTTTCTCTCAAGTTATGAAAAAGTAAGAAATAAAATGTCAAGTATGGATATAGTGAATATGGCACATTTGGGATCTAGAGCCTTTGACGAGATTGGAGGAGAATTTGTTCAAACGACAGCTTTTGCTTTAAGAAAAAGCAATATTAGTTATTATCGTGCAGTTTACGAAAGAATAGTTGATTTTTCGGGACAAACTGATAAAGAAATGGCATTTTTAGTTAAGAAACATGAATTTATATCGCCAAAAAATAATTTTTCTAATATTCCTGGCTCCCCTATTGCTTATTGGGTCAGCGAAGCAGTGGCCAAAGCGTTTAGCCAGGGAAAAAGTATTACGGAGTATGTGGATACATTTCAAGGAATTATTACAGGAGATAATGATAAATTTCTTCGATTATGGACAGAAGTTAGTTCAGCAAAGATTCCATTTCACTCGAGAGATATACAAAAAATTGATTTAGCTGAAACATATTGGATTCCCTATAACAAAGGTGGTGAGTTTCGAAAATGGTATGGCATTCAAGATTATGTAGTTAACTGGAGAAATGGACCTGAAGATAAAACACGGGGAAAAAAATCTTTCCAAAATTACTATTTGCGCGAGTATGTAGCGTGGTCATACACCGTTTCAAATACTATTGCAGCAAGATATTATCCGGCTGGGTTTTTATGGGATGTTCGCGGATCAGGTATAATGGATAAAACTAACCTTTTATACTATTTACAGGCGCTTATTTGTAGCAAAATAGGAATTACTTTTTTTAGGGTGAATAATTCTACACTTAGTTGTCAGGTTGAAAATATTGTTCAATTGCCAATTATCGTTGATTATATCGAAAAAGAAAAGATAGAAGCTATTGCGAAAAATTGTGTGGGTATTTCAAAGCAGGATTGGGATTCCTTTGAAATTAGCTGGGATTTTATTCGTCATCCCTTGCTTTCTTTCGCAGAAAGATCTGTATTTACGGCCTTTTGTAACTGGGAAAAATTAACTAATTCTCGGTTTTTTCAGTTGAAAGCTGATGAAGAGGAACTAAACCGCATCTTCATTAAAATATATGCTTTGCAGGACGAATTAGCCCCAGAAGTCGATGATAAGGACGTGACCATTCGAAAGGCAGACTTAGGACGTGATATTCGCAGTTTTATTTCCTATGCTGTTGGATGCATGTTCGGACGCTACAGCCTTGACGTAGACGGTCTTGCCTATGCAGGCGGTCAGTGGGATGATGGGAAATATAGCACCTTTATCCCAGATAAGGACAATATTATTCCTATCACTGACGAGGAATACTTCGAAGATGATATTGTTGGTCTGTTCGTTGCTTTTGTCAAAAAAGTTTATGGTGAAGAAACATTAGAAGAAAACCTTGATTTTATAGCTAAAGCATTGGGGAATAAAGGTAACACCTCTCGAGAGATTATTCGCAGCTACTTTGTGAAGGACTTTTTCAAGGATCACTGCAAGATATATCAAAAACGCCCGATCTACTGGCTATTTGACAGTGGCAAGGCCGATGGTTTCAAGGCGTTGATCTATATGCACTGCTATGATAAAAACACCATCGGCAACCTCCGTATTGACTACCTGCATAAGACGCAGCGTGTTTATGAGCGCGAAATTGCTCGGATGCAGGAAACCATTGATAACAGCACCAACGCCCGTGAGGTAGCTGCTGCCGAAAAGCGCAAGGATAAGCTGATCAAGCAGTTGAAAGAAACCAAGGACTACGACGAAAAAATTGCCCATTTGGCGCTTGCACGTATTGCTATTGATTTAGACGATGGAGTTAAGGCTAATTATGAAAAAGTGCAGATCGGGACGGATGGTAAGAAACTCGAAGTACTGGCGAAGATATAGAGTTGCAATTTTTAGTTGAAGTAGGAAGAATGTTACGGTTTATACTTCAACTGATTAGGGGGGACAGGGATGAACGAAAAAGATGATGAGATTTCTTCGTCCAGAGGGGAAATTCTTTTTTATCAGACGCAAGATGGTAAAACACGTGTAGAATGCCGTTTTGAAGATGAAACTATTTGGCTTAGCCAGGGGTAATGGCGGAGCTTTATCAAAAAGACGTTCGGACAATCAATGAACACTTGAAGAATATTTACGACGAAGGTGAATTATCGCCTGAGGCAACTATCCGGAAATTCCGGATAGTTCGAATGGAAGGTGAACGGGAAGTTACCAGGGAAATTGAACACTATAGTTTAGAGGCAATTCTTGCTGTCGGTTATCGAGTTCGTTCGCGTCGCGGTACACAAATTCGCAGGTGGGCAACGGACCGGTTAAAGGAGTATTTAATCAAAGGTTTTGTTATGGACGATGAGAGACTTAAAAATCCTCCTCTGCCAGGCTCGGGTATACCGGATTATTTTGATGAAATGCTGGAGCGCATTCGTGATATTCGTGCAAGCGAATGGCGGATGTACCTGCGGGTTAAAGAAATCTTTGCTATGGCTGTTGATTATGAACCTTCTTCTCAAGAAACGATTCAATTTTTTAGTGTGATTCAAAATAAGCTGCATTATGCTGCAACGGGAATGACAGCCACTGAGTTAATTCAATCCCGTGCTAATCATAGCCATCCTAATATGGGATTGAAGACCTGGAAAGGTGATGAAGTCCGTAAGGCAGATGTGATTGTTGTCAAAAACTATTTGAATGAAAAAGAAATTGATGAGCTGAATCGAATTGTTGTTATGTGGCTGGATTATGCAGAAGATCAAGCCAGACGGCGTAAGCAGGTATTCATTAAGGATTGGGAGCAAAAATTGAATGAGTTTCTCAAATTTAATGAGCGTCAAGTGCTTACTAATAAAGGAAATGTAAGCCAACAGGAAGCTGATGGATTTGCGAAACAGGAATACGATCGTTTTGCTGCCCGCCGTCGGGAGTACAAGGAGATAGTCGGTGTCGACGAAAACATCAAGGCGTTGGAAGACGCCGCAAAACAGTTACATTCACGAAAAATGTGAGAAAGACAGACGAATAAAAGTTTATGATTGTAGTGGAGAAAGATGGAGGCTAAAAAATGCCTGAGTTAACTCTAAAGCAGATCACGGACAAGCTTAACGCCGAGTTTGTCGGCGATATCCGGAAACTGGTATTCTGGTATGATGATAAGGCAGAGTTTGCTGACGATATTGATACATTGGAACTGGTCGGTGCTAAGGTTTATCATTTAGAACCAGATAATCAGTTTTATACAAAGTACTTTTTGGAGCGGATGGATCGTGATACCAGTTATCTGATTTATGCGCCGTTTCCCAAACCTTCTGTGCGAGATAACCATTTGGAAGATATGCTGCTGTATTCGAAGCAGTTTTTTGCCGATCGCGCCTCTTTGTTGGCAATGGATCTGGGCATTGATGAAAAATACAAGTCAGTCATTCAGGAGTATATCAAATTTTTCGGTGAAAAGAATCGAACGCAGAAGTTTTATGATTTGGAGATTGAGAATTTTACTAGGGAGAGCATTGAAGTTGCTCTGATGAGTGTGGTTTGCAAAACACGCACCGCTTCCTTCGAGGAAGTGCTGCGCGTAGTTATGACGGAGGATGGTTTTGAGGACAATAAGTTTCTGGCTGAATTGGCAAAGTATGAGCTGTTGCCAGCTTTCTGGCGGCTTTGTGAGGAAGAGTTTGGTTATACCGATGTAAAGCCTACGCTGGAAAAGCTTATTGTGACCTTGTTTGTAACCTATACCGCTAGATGTCTGCGTGGAGAAATACCTGTAAGCTGGCGCAGCTTTGCGGCTTACAAGTCCGGCAATATAATTGCCTTCTTGGATAATCTGATGAATAACATATTGTATCGTGATCGTTATGATGAAATTTCCAATACCATTGCAGCTAGCCTTAAAGTTGCCGCTACGCTCGAAAAATACGAGCCGGAAGAAATGCTGGATTGTGACACTTTTGAGGCAATGGACAGTTTCTTTTTGCGGTGGATCACGGAGTGCCTGATGAACGAGAACACCGGAGCAAAGCTGAACGGTCTGGATATACCTGCAATTTGCGAGTATCGCAGCAAGAAGCATTTTGGCGGGAGGTTTAAGACACAGTATCAGATGCTGTCTAGTGCTTTTTACCTCATCGGCGCTGCTAATTATTCTTGCCCGGATGACATGGAATCGATTATTAAGAAGTACTGGACGGATGATTTTTTGCTTGATAGTCGCTATCGTGAGTTTTACTATGCATATGACCAACTTTCTGAACCTGCCGGTTATGAAAAGCTGCGGGAATTAGTTGAGAACATCTATACGAATGAGTATCTGGCAAAAGTGCTGCCAAGATGGAATGCAGCGCTTTCTTCTGATAGTTCCAAAACGGTATTGCCGTTGCAGCGCAATTTCTTTAACCGCTATGTTCAAAGCAGCAAAGACAAGGTAATTGTTATTATTTCGGATGCTTTACGTTATGAGACCGGGCGGTGTCTGTATCAAGAATTGCTGGAGGATGCTAAATGTACGGCAACTCTGGATGTCATGCTGGGCATTCTTCCGTCCTATACCCGCTTGGGTATGGCAGCTCTTTTGCCTCATAAGACGCTAGCAATATCGGATGATTTTAAGGTGCTAGTGGATGACTTGGGTTGTGATGATCTAAAACAACGGGAAGCCATTCTGCAAATCTATGTACCGAACAGCCGCTGTGTGCAGTTTGATGAGATTAAGATGATGAAACGGGCTGATCTTCGGCAGTTGGTTACGGGCATGGAAGTGGTCTATGTGTATCATAACCAGATTGATGCTCATGGTGACAAACCCAATACGGAACATGAAGTTTTTACCGCCTGCGCGGAAGCGGTCGAAGAAATCTATGATCTAATTAAACGCCTGTCCGTCAGTGCTAATACCTATCACTTTATTGTTACGGCAGATCATGGGTTTATTTATAAACGAGATAAGCTCAATGAGAGCGATAAAATTAGCGGGATTGCCGGAAAAGGCAACTTTGTGAATCGACGCTTTATCATTTCTGACGCGGCGATTGCCGGTGATGGCGTGACCTCCCTATCATTGGGAAGTATGCTCGGAAATGATGATAAACGAAGCGTATCTTTCCCGATTAACTCCCATGTATTCAAGGTTCCCGGCGGCGGACAGAATTATGTCCATGGCGGTTCCTCGCCGCAGGAGATGCTTGTTCCGGTTATTGATGTTCGAACAGAGAGATATCATACTGAAACCCGGACGGCCCAAATTTCTCTGGTGAGCATGGTGCAGAAAATCACGAATCTTATCGCTTCTCTTGACTTTATTCAATCAGAACCGGTTAGTGATGTTGTGAAAGCAAGCAGTTACAAGCTGTTCTTTATTTCTGAGGATAATGAGAAAATTTCCAGTGAGTGTATGTATGTGGCGGATAAAAAGGATGTTGATCCGCAAAAGAGAATTTTCCGTTTGCGGTTCACGTTTAAGAACAGGCAGTATGACAAGTCCAAGAAGTATTGCCTTGTGGCTTATGATATTAAGAATGACTTGGAAATGCTGCGCCATGATGTGGTTATGGATATCGCTTTTGCCAATGACTTCGGATTTAATGTATAAGGTGATGATGACATGAGCGAATTTGAGTTCGATGCGCAAATAGTCGATGTGGATAAGCACGAAGAATTGACGGGGAAATTGCATACCCATTTTGCCGGAAAAATTGTTCGCAAGGATCTAACGAAAAAAATCAAAGAGGGAGCGAACGTTCCCGTATATGTGCTAGAATACCTGCTAGGCATGTACTGTTCTTCACGCAATGAAGACGAAATAGAAGCTGGAGTACAAAACGTAAAGCAGATTTTGGCCGAGAATTATGTACGGCCTGACGAAGCCCAGAAAATTATCTCCAAACTGCGTGAACGAGGCAGCTATACCGTCATTGATAAAGTTTCGGTAAAGCTAAATTATAAAGACGATATCTACGAAGCGGAGTTTTCCAATCTGGGCTTAAAGGGTGTGCCGATTGTCGCACACTATGTCTCAGACTATGAACGGCTGCTCTGTGGTGGTATCTGGTGCATTGTCCAGATGGAATATTTCTATGATGAAGCAGACAAAGGCTGCCCGTTTGTCATTCGCAAACTGACGCCTATCCAGATGCCCGGTCTTGATATTGATGAGGTCAAGACCGCCAGAGAGAACTTTTCTGATGAAGAATGGATCGATCTGGTACTAAGGAGCACAGGGATGGAGCCATCCCAATTTGATAAACGAGTGAAATGGCTGCACTTGGCGCGAATGATTCCACTGATTGAGAACAACTATAACTTGTGCGAGCTTGGACCGCGCGGTACTGGCAAATCCCATATCTATAAGGAGATTAGCCCTAACAGTATTTTGGTTTCCGGCGGACAGACCACGGTGGCTAACCTGTTTTACAACATGGGCAGTAAAACGGTTGGCTTGGTGGGGTTGTGGGACTGTGTGGCTTTTGATGAAGTAGCGGGTATCAAGTTTAAAGATCAAGACGGTGTACAGATTATGAAAGACTATATGGCATCTGGATCTTTCGCTAGGGGCAAGGAAGAGAAAAATGCTTATGCTTCCATGGTATTCGTCGGCAACATTAACCAGAGCGTGGATGTGATTTTGAAAACCTCTCACTTGTTTGAACCATTTCCTGATGCGATGGCAAATGATACTGCCTTTTTGGATCGGATGCACTGCTATATTCCCGGTTGGGAGATTCCGAAATATAGGCCGCAGTATTTTACGGATGGCTTTGGATTTATTACCGACTATTTTTCCGAGGTCATGCGGGAACTGCGGAAGATTTCTTATGCCGATGCCGTTGAGAAGTATTTCAAGTTAGGCAGTAACCTCAACCAACGAGACGTTATTGCGGTCAAAAAGACGGTGTCAGGCTTGGTAAAACTCATTCATCCCGATGGTCAATTTACAAAGGAAAATGTTGAAGAAATCCTTCGCTTTGCCCTTGAAATGCGCCGCCGGGTTAAGGAGCAGCTCAAAAAAATTGGCGGCATGGAATTCTACGATGTGAACTTTTCCTATATCGATAGCGAAACCTTTAATGAAGAATATGTATCGGTACCGGAACAGGGCGGCGGCAAGCTGATCCCGGAAGGAATGGGCAAGCCCGGCCATATTTACACGGTATCACACGGCAAGTCCGGCATGATAGGTGTATACAAACTGGAAATGCAGATGACCGCCGGTAATGGCAAGTTTGAGAGAACCGGCATTGGGTCAGATCGAGAAGCTAAGGAAGCAGTTGATACGGCCTACCGCTATCTAAAAGCAAACAGCAGAAATATCAGTGCTTCGATCAGCACAACTACGAAAGATTATCTGCTGCACGTGCAAGACTTAAATGGCATCGGCATGACGAAATGCTTGACTTTACCTGCTACGGTAGCTATCTGTTCAGTGGCACTCAATAAGCCAGTTCTTAGTAGTGCGGTTGTATTGGGTGATTTAAGTATTGGCGGTACAATTAACAAAGTAGAAGAACTTGCTAATACCTTGCAAGTTTGCCTGGATAGTGGTGCCAGAAAGGTTTTAATTCCTATTACTTCTGCGGTTGATTTGGGGACAGTCCCGTCAGACCTGATTGGGCATTTTAATATCATTTTTTATCAGAGCGCTGAGGACGCGGTGTTTAAGGCGTTGGGGGTTGAGTAGTCAGCGCGTGATAGGCTTTCAAATTACTTAAGGAGGAGCCAAATGAGTGATATCAAGCTATTTAAACTAATTAATAATAGTGTCACGGAAATGGAGGCACATTCTTTTGCAATAGAAAAATCTTTACAGACATTAATGGAAATGCATTTGGAAGGCTTTTTAGGTGTCAGATTCCTAGCCTCTGAATATTCTACTGGGAAAACCCATGCCGGCAGAATTGATACTCTAGGCATTGATGAAAATGGGTGTCCGGTTATTATCGAGTTTAAGCGTGCAGTGAATGAAAACGTAATTAATCAGGGGCTGTATTATTTGGATTGGTTAATGGATCATAAAGCTGAGTTTAAACTTCTTGCAATGGAAAAAATTGGGGTATCAGCGGCCGAATTAATTGAATGGTTAAGTCCCCGATTGCTTTGTATTGCCGGTGATTTCACAAAGTACGATATTCATGCAGTACAGCAGATAAATCGCAACATAGAACTTATACGCTATCGTAGATATGGTGAAGAACTATTTTTGCTAGAACTAATTAACGCAACCGTCTCAAATCAGCCATCCACTCCTGCGATTGATCCTGGGAAGCCACAAAAGAAAGATAAAACGGTTTCAGAGTATCTAGAAGGGGCCAAACCTTCGTTGCGTGATTTATATGAAGCAGTGGAAGCCTTTCTTATAGCTCTTGGGGACGATGTTCAAAAGAAGGTATTAAATAACTATTTTGCTTTTCAGCGTATTAAAAACTTCGCTTGTGTGGAAGTACACCCACAAAAAGAAAAGTTGCTCATTTATGTCAAAATCAATCCAGATACCGTTACACTTGAAACTAACTTCAGTCGCGACGTTAGTAAAATTGGACATTTTGGGACTGGAGATTTGGAGTTAACTGTCAGGAACATAGATGACATGGAGAAAGCGAAAGCTTATATTATCCAAAGTTACGAAGCGAGCTAGCGTTATTAGGACCTTTTGTGAATGAGCCAATAGATAAGGAAGGTCGGGCATGTAAGATAAATCCGAGGTAGTGTACACAAAATCAAAAAAATGAGGAAGAGCGAAACTAGAAACGAGCCAATATACAGAAATTGAGATATACGGTAATAATTATTTGCGGATTAATTGCTACCATTGCTGTTGCTGCGTTATACGTTATTATTTTTGTGATTGCTGAAATAGTGAGTCTAATGGAGAGAGTTGTCCCCTGAATTGTCCCCTAAAGTCTGATTTAGGGGACGAAAAACTGATTAAAACAGCTAAATTATATTATTGTGAGAGTGGGTGCTTTCCCCGATAGATGCCGCTGAGACCAATGATATCAATGGTTTATTAATCTGACGTAATTTATAAAAATAAGTAAACTAAATGGTATTTTGAGAATGGCATTCAAGAGGTCAGCGGTTCGATCCCGCTTATCTCCACCAGGAATGACGCGACTTTGTAGGTTTTCTGCGAAGTCGCTTTTAATTT
>JAGGAB010000143.1 GCA_017889705.1 Bacillota bacterium
CGTGACGGCACGCTCCTTGACGTTATCCGCAAACCGTTTTAAACAGAGCAGGAAATCACAACCTGACCGCGAAGGTCTTTGGTAGATTATTACTTCCTTTGGATGTCGTGAGTATGTGTCCACTCCATCTTAGGTGGATCGAGGCGAGAAAAATGGCAAAAAAAATCAGCGGCTACATCGTTTGGCCGCCAAGGATTTTATCCTTACTCTTTATTATCACTATTGCATTGATGTCCATGGATGTTATAAGACCGGAGTTGAGTCCCCTGCAGATTCTGGCCGGACTGCTGATGCACAACATTCCAACCATTGTTATGATTGTTGTTCTGAGCATAGCATGGAAGCATGAAATTGTCGGGGGGCTCGCTTTTTTGCTGGCCGGGTTGTTATACATTTTTATGACGGCGCGAGCGAAAATCGACTGGAGTGTGGCCTTGTCATGGAATCTGACAATTGCCGCTCCGGCGCTCCTTATCGGAATATTGTATTTGATAAGTTGGTATAAAAAACGCCAAAAATAATTGTTAAGGGGCTGTTTCAATCAGGTATAAACCTGCGTTGAGACAGCCTTGCTTACGTTTCCGCCATGTTTTGACAGCAGTGCAAACATGCGCTGCTGCTCCCGAATGAAATCTGAATTAAGAATCGGCAAAGGCGGAGTTATAGCTGAATGACGGCCAATTTTAAGCAGTCCAAGAAATCATCTGCATGGCCTGAGGCTGGGCATTCGACTGCAGGCAGTAATAAAGAAGATTTATCCAGCCAGAGCCAAAACCCTTGCTGAAATATTTGCTCCGATTTTACCCGGATTGAAAGGCCAGCCGGAAGAAGCGGGCCAAGTTGGTTGGTCGAACTCGCCTTTACTACCCCCCAGTTTGGACTTTTTGCTGAGTATGGCTCCGATCAATGCAACCCGGGATCTAGTGAAGACAATTTATCAAGACTCCATGTAATTCAGGTGAAAAACGACTGCCATGCCCGCCGGTCTTGTGAAGTCGATATAACCTATGCCAGAAAAACCTCGGCCTGGTCATTTGTTTCAGCGGTTGACCGGGCTATTTTCATGTTAGAATCGGTTCAACTAACAGGAACTGTTCCATTACGAATGGTCGTGACTGGTTGCTTGTAAAAACGTTGCAAGCCTATATGAATATAACCCCTGCCGCAAAGATTTATTTATTTCACAAACGTCGCTTACCGCCCGCATTCGGCAGATTGAAGACGAATTTGGTGTAAAGATGATTAGCGTTTTGTTATTAGAAATTAGGGGTATCCTTCGTAACTGCCTCGAATGACGTTTCAGTGAATACGTATATTAGTGCATATAGCAAAAGGCTTCCAACCGCAAATGGCTAGAAGCCTTTATTATTAAAATTCACAAGATATAAGCACTTCAATATTGAATGAAAAACTACGTAGAAAAAAGCATTAAAGTCATAACAGCTCCAGTTTTCAACTAACGCTACTGGTCAGGAGTACAGTCTGATAGAATATCTAAAAATCCTTTAATAACAGAGCCATTGTCATTAAAACTAATTTCTTTGCCTGCTTCAATCAGCCCTTTTGAAACCTTTCCTCCGCAAACATAATATAACTCTTTAGCTTTCGACAATGTTCCTCGCATTATTGAGCCATCATCACGAACGTATACAGTGGTTGCGGCTTTAAATGGTGCATATTTCTGGTGTTCAGTATCAATGAATAAATCTGCGTTGTCCAACAAAAATTTTTTATTTGCCTGATCGCCACAAGCAATATCCGAAAATCCCATAATGGCTGAGCCATCGTCGTTAAACCCAATTTCTGTTCCAGCTTTCAGCAATTGCTCTGAAGGAACATCACCGCAAACGGACTTCAACATTTTATCTTTTTGCAATGTTCCTCGCATTACTGAACCGTCATCACGAAAGGAGATAACTGACCCCGCTTTGAAATCTTCTGATATAGAGTGGTTTATGTCTACCCAAAAAGGTGAAGAACCTTGCAAAGTTCCCTGATTCACAGATTTATTGTGACGGAAGAATGTCTCTGAGCCCGCTTTAAATAATGCAGATATTGTTCCAGCCTCATCAATCGCCAACTTCTCATCTTTAAGCAACGTTCCAGTCCAAACAAGACCGTCGCTAAAAAAACCAACTTCTGTACCAGCTTTAAACGTCAAGAGAATATTGGCTTTCTTATCAATCAATAAAGGTGTATCCTTCAATAGCGTCCCGCCTGCCACAGAACCGTTTGGACGAGTGAAGATTTTTGTCCCTTTCTTGAACCACACAGGCGCTTGTTCACTTCCGCCAATCGAATATTTAGTATCCTCTTCGATAACCTTTGACTCGTAAGAAGGCGATGGATTAACTAACAATTTCAAGTTGGGATCTGGTCTGATAAAGTTATCGGCATAAGCAATATTCACGGAAGAAAAGAAAACCAACAAAAGTGTCATTAGCCCAATTCTGTCCCATTGCCGTTTCATAAACAATCCCATCCTTTCAATTTTGTTATTTTACGGACTAAATAATAGGTTGTTTCTTACTCGTACCCACTTGCGCTATTGGGCTGCAAAATATTCTTCTGTATTATGGCGGAAACTCCTGCATGTTTTTTGATTATTTAAAAAAAATTATTCTATTATTCTGATCATTCAAACTGCCGAAAAGTTTCCAAGTAAAAAACTGGACATGACAATGGCGTGACGGAATCGAAGCATCCAAGGATAATAAAGGATAATATAAGAGCATTACAGACGGATTTTAAGTAATAAATTTGAAATTACTACATTCACAAGCCGAAAACAATCCTTTTTTCATTTGGGCTTAAGAGACCTTCAATTAAATCACATAAATCACAAGTGAGGGAAAAATAATCCACCTGATATTTTGGCGTAGCAATAGCCGTTATAGTTAGAGGAATTCAATAGAATGAATGTGATTTACAAATAATGAAATGCCTTTAAATGGACTGCTTAATACTTGATGGAAGATGGTAAAAATGCTTCTAATCCGTTGCCCATAAGCTTGAGTCCATAACGGTATTTACGATGGCGTCGACAGCTCCGCGAAAAGAGTTTAAAATGGACTTAAACATTGAAAGGGTTAGGAGCGCTATGAGCTTTCGGATCGTCGCCGCCGGTAGCAATACACTTATTGCCGAAGAAG
>JAGGAB010000083.1 GCA_017889705.1 Bacillota bacterium
TGCATACCCCAGAGCGCAGGTAGCTCCCCGTATCAGCAGCGTATCATCTGGCTTCAAATGCAGACATTCAAACAGCGATCCCCATGCTGTAAAATAGGTTTCCGGCACGGCCGCAAGATGTTCCCAGGAAAGATTGCTGGCAATTGAAAACACATGGTGACTTGGCAGCAGCGCATATTCCGCATAGCTGCCGTGGAAGCTACGCCCCATGCCGCCCATCAAGGCAGCAACCTTTTCTCCCACAGAAAAATGACTGTCCGATGCATCCACAATTTCTCCCACACATTCAATCCCCGGAATGATTGGCTTTTGAATATAATTTGCACTAATTTCCGATTTCCTCAAAATCTGTTCGGAATGGTTTAACCCAAAGGCTTTGACACGAACCAGTACCCAGCCGCTTTTTACCTTTGGTATAGCATATTCTGTCAGTACGATATCTTTTGCCTCGGTTGGCTCCGTCAATAAAACAGCTCTCATTCCACAATCTCCATCCAGCATTGGGGATCACTACCATAAAAATCTCCCGTTGTGCCATACGCAACAGCCGGACAACCTCTGCACCACGCAAGCAGCTCGCATTTCGCACATTTCTTGAATTTCATATAATCCCGATACTCTTCCATTTCACACACCCAGCCATCGGCAATCCGGTCCTCAAATACATTGCCAACTTTACTGTTCAGGCGCCTACAGGCATATAAATCCCCGGTAGGTAAAATGGTTAAATGACAATTGCCGCAGTTACAACCACCATAGATCATGCCAGGCACAGCATCTTCGGGAATTTCAAATAAACCCTTTTCATATTCATAGAGCGTCCACAGATGATCTTTCCTGTTAAAATACGTTTGGCAGCCAGCTTCTTCATACGCTTGGAACTTCTGATAGCAAACATCCAGCAATTCACGATATCGCTGCGGCGTCATGCCGGTATCCTTTTCTCCACTGGTCGGACAATAGCGGGCAAAAGCAAATACATCGGCCTCCTGCGCCACAACCGTATCCACGATTTCCGGGATCTCGTCTATATTTTTCCCAGACACCGTTGTCATAATAACGGCACGAATGCCTGCACGTTTCAGTACGGGAATCTTATCTAAGGTACAATCAAAAGATCCCTCTTTCCTAAACCAGTCATGTGTTTCCCGCATGCCATCAAGAGAGAGTTGATATTTCTGGCAGCCACACCTCTTCAACCTCTGGCATACATCCTCATTTAAATGAAATGGATTGCCCATTAGCGTAAAGGGAATCTCTTTTTCCTTTAGCAATTCCAATAAACGCCAAAAGTCCGGATGCAAAATAGGATCGCCGCCGGTTATATAAAAATACGGCAACCGCCCGGTCATTTCACACATATCGCAGCAGTTGGCAACAACCTCCTGCATCTGTTCCCAATTCATAGCCTCCAAAGGCTTTTTGGTATCTTCGGAAAAAATATAACAGTGCTTACAGCGCTGGTCACAGTCATCCGTAATATGCCATTGAAAAGCAAAATATTGCTTCATATAGCTCTCCTTTCTCTATATAAACTGGTAAAAGTACCAGAAAAAAATTCAAGTCCCCGGCAGACTTTCACCGGGGCATTCAAAAACAGCATCAATTACTTCTTATCGCCAGCGCCACAGGCCGAGCCACAAGCTGCCGGTTTGTCTTCCGGCTTATCCGCACTGCCGCAAGCTGCCGGTTTGTCGGACGAACCGCAGGCAGAGCCGCCCATCGGATATGCCGCTTGTTGATTCCAACCCGCTAAATTAGAAAGTGACATAATCTATTACCTCCACGTTTTTATTTAGGAACTAGTCGTTCCATATTTGTATTCTAAAGCAGCGACGATTTGAAAAAAAGTACGCACAAATCTATTACTTAGTTACTTTTTTATAACTACTTGAAAAAGCAGTTGTCCTATACTACAATTTCAATATAATGTTCGTTTTTAAACCAATAAAAAGAGGTGTCACCATGCTGACAAAAGAAGAATTACCGGAATGTCCCGTGGCAACCACGGTACAATTGATCGGGAGCAAATGGAAGCTATTGATTATGCGTAATTTGCTCCAGCGGCCATGGCGCTTCAACGAATTGCGAAAAACCCTTCCCGGGATCAGCCAAAAAGTTCTGACCGACAGCCTGCGTTCCATGGAAGCCGATGGCATCGTCACCCGGACCGTCTACCCGGAAGTTCCCCCTCGCGTAGAATATTGTTTAAGCGAACTAGGTGAAACCATGCGACCTATCATTAAATCTATGGAAGCATGGGGTACGGACTACAAACAAACTTGGGAATAAAAAAATCTGAACGCCATATCTCTATGCGTTCAGATTTTTTATTGGCATTTTCCACAATTACTGCAACCATTGCAGATCAACTTACTACTACAGCAATTACAATTGTCCCGATATTCGGGAACATACAAATACTCTTTGGGAATCTCCCCATATGCATCCTGTAAATAAAAAGAAATCGGCTTGCCTGTAAAGTTCATATTCGACTTAAAAGCCATGGTACTTTGTATAGATTTCTTTCTCAGATGATACATCTTTCCATCTTTAATGAAATTTGTACCTGTTTCAATAAAACAAAAAGTCATATTCGCCGCCACACATTCTTGACGCAAATTTTTAATCCAATCAAAATTGCACGGTCTTGCCCCATCATAGTTTTCGCCACCACAAATAACTTGTTCAATCTGGCCAGCAACAAGATATTTCTTTATGCTTATTGGTCCAATGAAAGGTGCACACATAATCCCTTTATGTTTAAACGGCAATTCTAACAATATTGGTATTCTTTCATCTGCCCGGCGTTGATTTTCACAGGTAACATTAAAAAAAATATTTTCCCAGCCATCTCCCCAATCAAAGGGTAAACATTCCCGAACGCGCTCTGGTCTCTTGGTTAGAATGAAGAATTTCACATCGCTGCGCCGATGCATAATCCGCCATGCTTCTTCTCGCCACTCATCTGCTTCCTTCAAGAAAAAATCGGAAGTCATACACACACGGATCAGCTCACCGCTTTGGATTTTATAGTGCCCATTTCGCTTTTTTTGCAATGGATATGAAAAGTTTTTTGTCCGGCAGATCTCTTTACCATCACGATTACGCGTACGATCCAAAAAATACATATAACAATGCAGGCATCCTTCGCTACATTTCACACACCCATGCCAAGGATTCCAAATATCATGCACTTAAATTACACCCAGCTTTTTTATTATTTAAAACTTCCATACATTTATCTCGGGCACAATATCTTCTCTATGCCCAATCTTCTCAGGCGCTACCCGAATAACAATTTCGCCTGTATAGCTTATTACTGCCTTAAGCATATGCCCTGCGATTGTTTTTACTTCTTTATTTTCATTTAAATAAGAAAATACTGCATGGGCATGTAAACTAGGGTTACCTAAATTGTTCTCTGTAATATTCCCCATGAGTGACACCATCTCTAACATCCCTGCGTATGGATGTTCAATAAATTCCTTGGTTGCTGGACAATACGTTGATAATACAACGTTTCCACAGGCACCAATCCCCTGAAAGTATGCGGTGATAATATTTTCTTGTTCACATACATTTTTTATTGTTTCCATAACGTCTTCATCAGGGTCTATCCTAATGTAAATTTCATTTTCCATTTTTTTATATTCCACAACGTATCGCTCCTCAATCAAAACTTAATTGCTACGTGTAATTTTTAAATTGTTAAAATAGCCAATTGTTCCAGACTCGATCCAAAACCCCATTTCACCGCGTTGGTCGCTTTCTAATTTTAAATCATTAAACATCAATGTTGGCTGTGTCGAACCATTTACAGACTTTTTCCAATTTTCATTTAAGATATCCACTTATTGAACGTTCTCCGTCTTTATTTGAGCTTGAACGGTATTTACACCAATCCCCATAAAAAACAGCGCCAGAAAGAACCCCATAAGCAAATTGTCATTCATAAAAAAATCCTCTCCATGTTTATACTTCTATCCAACACTGCAGACAGAAGCATTCTGTTTTTTTATCATTATATAGTCAACTAAATAACTACCAGATCCTCAACGATTATTTATAGTAAGTTTTTTACTCGACACTAAATTCTTGCTGTCTGCATGAATAAACTCACTGATCACATTCCAGGTCACTGGATAATTATCGAGGAACGCTGTATGCCACGCCTTTGGTACTACGCACAAACGTGAATTTGGCAGCAACTGATGCGCCTCCAAAACGGTCGCTACCGATGCATGATCATCCTCGTCACCAACAATCAACTGCACTGGGCACTTGATTGTACTGAGCAAGTCCTTGCCAACTTCCATTTGGCTCCAAAATTTCATATAATTTGTACAAAACTCTTGGTATCGTTTAGGATCTGGCATAATTTTCATCTGTTGGTCAATGAAAGCCTTATCGATTTTCTCTAAATCCGCCACATTCATTTCCCCACTAAAAAATCCTTTTTTGAGTGTTCCAGCCCCAATTGCCACAACGCGGTCAACAGCCTCCGGATACATAGATGCTACCTTGTAGGCAGTATATCCACCATCACTGAAACCGATGATGGCTGCTGGTTTCTTTGTCACCGCCCGCATAACGGCAATCATGTCATTGGCTTTCTGTTCATAGGACAATGGTGTATGACCTATTTCTGAACGGCCATGCCCACGAGTCGACACAGCAATAACCTGATGATCTTTACGCAACTGATCAATCAAAGCCCCCATCTCATAAGGCGTACCAACGCCACCACCATGGAATACAAAGACGGGCGTACCTGTTCCATAGACTTCGTAGTAGATTTTCGCATCATCTGCCTGAACATAATGTCCCGCAGACACATTATTTCCATATGGCGTTTTACTGCCTTTAACGCCCTCCAGCTGCCCAAAATAACGAATTTGTCCCGTCTGACTGCTTTGCGTAGCCATAGATGCTTCAACGGTTGGCTGTTCAAAAGCCCCATTTATATCTTTCGGTAAAAATCCAATTGGCCCTGTCAATAAAATAGTCAGCCCCAGTGCCATAATTTCCATTTTTAATTTCATTATATAATTCCCCTCACATAACTCTCATTTAATTTCTACCGTAATTATAAAAGTATTTTATTCGGTCAACAAGTAGGCACCTTTTTATAACCTACGCAGGGAACTTAAACGTATTATGTTTAAGTTCCCTGCTCTTTGTCCTTTTATTACGTTGTCACAATACAACATCAGATTAATAAAATATTTAAGAGTGTGTCTTATGTTTATCCAAAATACAGCATTTTCCTACTGTAGTAAAACATTGGTTACAAGACACGCATTTTGGTGCTGTAAAATCACCAGTTTCCCATTTCTTTAATAGATCAGGTTCGCAAATGACTGGGCGCGCCATACCAAAATGTGAAATTCCTTCATTATTTAAAAGCCCATTCATAATATCCAAACTTCTATGACCACCGTCACTGCCACAAGTAACATATCCCTGCTCGAATGGAGTCTTCGACTCTTTTCCTAATCCAGTACTAGCATCATCCGCAGTCACGAGCTATCCATCAAACCCACCACCACCAACCTGTGCCATTTTACCATTCCAATTTGTTGGCAAATTTACCTGAAACTCAATTTCCGGTGCGTTCCTATCGACTGAGTGAATATGCCCTCAAATCCGATAATAGTTATCACCACTAGTTTCTGTAACCTGTTCTTTGGTATCAATGCTAACCCCGCGTGTCGGCAAACTAATGGTTGAAGCATCCAGCTTTTCTGGAATATCTTCCAGCATCATGGCACCTCAGTACTTAAAGGCATTCCGATAAGAACTCCAGTAGTCAACATCAATACCAATCCTTTTTTCCATACTTTCATAAAGCCACTCCCCTTCCACATGCAACAAAAATCATCATCGTTCGCAAAAAATCCCATTCGTATCCTCCTATCTCAAAGATGATCCCGGCGGAACGTTTGCCGAAACTTCTCATCATCCATTGTATCAATACTATGCTGCAAACGATTCAGCATAGCCTCCTTCTCCTCTCGCAGCAGACCAGCAATCCGTGTCGAATCCAGAGAATGAGCTGCCCATAAATAAGTATCTGGAAGATCTAGCAATTCAATAAAGCGTTTCTCCGCCATCAAGACTTCTGACTCCGGTGCCACAGTAAAAGTGCCATTTTTTACCTCTTGCTCCAATTCTGTCCCGGGGAATATCGACATTGTTGTAAGGATGACCATATCTGGTTTCGTAGCATTTTCAAGTTTCGCCGACTCCTCTGCCTCCTGCAAAAGCTTTCCCTTGCCTGCCGCTCCAGGCATCATCATATCACGATGACGAATACCTGCCGCATTAAGCCTTAAACATTGCTCTTTAGCCTCTTTTGCCGTATTGCCCTTATTCAGATAGGTAAGCGATGCTGTCGAGCCAGTTTCAATCCCCACATAGATATCATTAACTCCTAACTCAGCCAATCGTTTTAATTCAGCATCGGTTTTGATGGTGATATTGCGTACCGCAGCATACATCGTAATAATATGGACCTTTGGACAATATTTTCGAATCAGATGTATTATATTTTCCAACTTATCAGCAGAAAGTGCAAAAGGGTCTGCTCCCACAAGATAAACACGTTCCAATTGATCCATAAATCTTCCATAATGTTTCTTAGTTTCACGAAGGAATTCCTCAATAGATGTCAACGATAGCATCCGAAAATCCACATCTTTATACATATTACAAAAGCGACAGCTATTATGCGTACATCCTTCCGTGACAGGAATCAGAAAAGTCTCTGCTTCCATTGGCGGACGATACACTGTTCCATTATATTCCATCTAAATTCTCCTACTCTATATTTCAGTCGTCCAGTACGACATTCTGATTGACATATTGTCCATTACGCAGCCCATGATCATAATCAATTGCAGCTGCCGGACAACGATGGAAACATCCCAGACAAAGTGTGCACTTCTCTTTGATCCACACAGGTTGCCGCTGCTGCATCTCAATAACAGACAAAGGACATTGCCTTGCACAAAGTCCACAGCCAATACAACGTTCCTGATTCAATTGAAAGAGCTTTGTCTTTCTTATCCGGTTGTAATTTGCTTTAGCAGCCGCTGCCATAACTCCCATCATCTGATCTGGTAAGCTGTGCCCTTTTTCACGATGTAATACCTGCTGCACAATTTCTCGCGTTTCCTTTTCTCCATTTTCCTCGGCCCGGCGGTTTCGAACCGGATCTTTCACATTATAATACGGACTCCAGTTATCAACGAATCTTGCTGCATAAAGACTATCAAAGTGTACCCCTTTTTCCGCAAACGCCTTCTGCGCAGTCGAAAGAATATTACCATAATCACAGCCATATGTTGCAACAAAATAACAGTAATGGTTCTTTCCGCTCAACTCTATCGTTGCTTTTTCCAAATAATCCAGCACGATTGACGGTAAGCCTTCCCAATAGGTGGGCATGATAACGCCAAGGTTTTCACCATTCTCGATTTTTAACTGATACAGCTTATTCCGCACCAACTGCTTTAGCGGAACAAGTTTATCATTTTCAGCCTCCGCTAGTTGCTCTGCTACATATTTATTGTTGCCTGTTGCGCTAAAATAAAGAATCACTCTCTGACACCACCTTAAAGACTCATAACACCAGCACGATAATTTTTCAAACTGTCCTCACCATGGACATCAATCACGTTCTGCAGTCTGGCAATCATCTTCTCTTTATCATCTGGTACTTTGCCATGGATAGGCACTGGAATCGTCACATGTTCTGCCTTAAAAACAGTTGGCGTATTCAGGCAACGGATAAATTCCTGCATCTCCTGAATACGTTCCAGTTCGCAGGCTTCCGTAAATTCACCCAGAGCCACATCTCTTGATAACGGCGTATCCGGGAATAACGTGAGTTCTGATGCATAAACCAATGCCGGATGCAATTCATTTAAAACGCGAGCCGTCTCCCGGGCATGACCAAGCCCCCAACCATGACCGCCAAGTCCACCAAGGAAATTGCCAATATAAAGCATACCAGCTTCATCCATCTTTCGACACTGCTCAATAATCGTATCCGAATGATAGCCTTTGTTCATCCGATCCAGCAACTTGTCGTCACCGCTCTCCATACCAAAGTAGAAATAGCTGTAGCCAGTATCTTTCAGATTCTTTAATTGTTCTACTGTCTTATTACGCAAATTGTCTACGCGGGCATAGCCACCAATACTCGTAACCTGCGGCAAATATGTATGGATCATGTCAGCAATCTGCATAAGATCTTCATATTTACGGATAAACGGATCCGCCCCCTGCAGATAGATACGGTCAAATTGCCAACCAGAATCTCTCAGTTCCTTGATGTCCTCCTCAACTTCCTCCAAAGGCGAAAGTTTAAACGGACTTTCTTTATAAAATGTACAGAATTCACACTTGCCATGGCTGCAGCCAGACGTGATCTGCAGATAGGCATCCTGTGCTTCATACGGTGGACGATTAATACCACTTGAAAAATGCATAGCTTAACTCCCTATCAAATTCACATATCTAAAAATGCAGATGTGATTATTAAAATAAGAAATTTGCTTATAACTCTTCTTGTAAGAAGGCAGCAAATTCCTGAATGATTCTTTCATTGCGCTTATAATAGGTCCATTTACCACTACGATAAGAGGTCAGCAGACCAGCTCTTTGCATTGCTGCCAGGTAGCCGGAGCAGACGGACTGCGATATGCCCGCCTTCTCCTGGATAACCTGAACACATACTCCATCTCGCCAATCTTTTACATCACAAATTGAGGGCGGTGGAAAATTTTCGTCAGGTTTTTTTAACCAATGCAATATATTCACCCTGGTTTCATTGGCTAGGTTCTTACTAATCTCAATGGGATTCATGATTTTAAACCGTTTCGTAGACATGGATTTCCAGCTCACCCTTAATAATATGGTTAACTGCCTCAATTGTGCTGAAAAAATAATCCATCTTCATATGAGCATCCAGCCCAGGCTGATCCTGCCACTTCTCAAGGAAAAAATATTCGCCCGCCTCCCCCTGTGTTTCCGTCAAAATATCATAGCTGATATTCTTTTCTTCCTGGCGGCTTTTTTCAGCCAGATTATGTGCTAATTCCTTGAATTTTTCTTCGTTTCCTTTGATGACTTCACATTTTGCAAAAACAGCAAGCATTGTATTTCCCCCATTTTAGTTCGATTATAATATTTTGCTATCCCAGCCCCACTGATTAATGGACTGGAATGTGGTATAGACCTGTGTACCCTCAATGTCAAATTCATTCTTGAAAATTTCACAAACCTTGGCCGTGAAAAGATCACAGTCTTCATTCTTTATTTCTCCCATGAGGCTGGCGGAAAGATAAACGCCCTTACTAAGTTTTTGCCCGGCCATCCATAAGTCTGCTTCCTTTTCCACATGAACCATCACATATTCGATTGGTTTATGGAAGATATCTACTACCGCATTTGTCAAAGCCGTATGCAATTTTACATCCTGCTCCGCACTGACCGGTATCGTAAGTTTTACTTGAATCATTGGCATAATAGTTAATCCCTTTCTT
>JAGGAB010000044.1 GCA_017889705.1 Bacillota bacterium
TGCATCTTTGTCAACTAATTCCGCCCTGCAGGTATTAATGATAACTGCTGTGGGTTTCATGAGAGCAAATTCTTTTTTGCCAACCAAGCCCCAAGTTTCCTTAAGTAACGGCGCATGCATCGAAATAATGTCAGCAGAGCTTACCAATTCCTCCAGAGAAACCTTACGGGCGCCAAGCTCTTTTTCGATATCGGGGGCAGGAAATGGATCATAATAGATGATATCAGTTTCAAAAGCCTTGAGTCTTCTGGCTACTTTGCGGCCAATGTTTCCGGCACCGATAATACCCACTGTTTTTCCGACGACATCAAATGTATTAAAGCCATTGATAGGCTCGCGCCAGGTTCCCTGACGTACTGACTTATCACATTCAATCAGTCGTTTAATCAGTCGTTTATACAAAGCCAGCAGCAAGGCAATGCTGTGTTCGGCTACAGACCAGGAGTTTGCCCCGCCATTGGTGGCTACCGGAATATTAAGTTCTTTCGCCGCTACAATATCAATTTTATCGTAGCCGGCAGTTAAGGATTGAATAAGTTTAAGTGATTTTGCTTCGCGCAGAATTTTTCCAGAAATAATGCCCGGATGTAATATGACATATTCAACATCTTTAATAATATTAATTTTTTCTTCCTCACTAAGCTTGCTTGAGGCATAGATTGCTTCAAATCCTTTCGGAGCCATCTCGCAGTATATATCTGCTACACGTTGGGCGTTTCCATTCAAAAATAATACTTTACTCATATATCCTCCCCTACTCTCTCTTATATTTTTATTAAATAATGTAATGAATACCCAATATTAATTGTTTCTGAGCTTTATCCAGTTGAGGCGTCCACCAACGCGGATAATATCAAGCTCATCCTGTGTCAGCGGTGTTTCAACAGGTATCATAATTCCTTTAGTCTGGTTATGAACAGCATACTTCGCACCCTGTTTTAACTCTGTTGTATCAATAGACAACATATCACCCGGGTCAAATACATGACTGTCTTCCTCATCAACCAAAACAAAGGGAATCAAACCAAAATTAACTAAATTGGCAAGATGGATGCGCGCAAAGCTTTTAGCAATGACAGCTTTGATTCCCAGATATCTTGGGGCAAGCGCTGCTTGCTCTCTGCTTGATCCCTGTCCATAATTATGTCCGGCTACAATAAATCCACCGCCCGCCGTCTTCGCCCTTTCCGGGAATGACTCATCCACGACTCTGAACACATACTTGGATACTTCCGGAATGTTGCAACGGATAGGCAGAAAATGTGCCCCTGCCGGCACTATATGGTCTGTGGTAATATCATCACCAAGCTTAATCAGTGTTTCGCCTGTAAGCTGGTTGGGTACGGCCTCCAACTCTGGCAACGGCCTAATATTAGGCCCTCTCCTGACCGGAGTATTGTCAAAGCTCTCTTTAGGACGCAAGAACATGCTATCGTCAACACTAAAGTTTGCAGGCATACTATACTTCCATACCGGCAAGCTCAGATCACGCGGATCAGTTATTTTTCCGGTTATTGCCGACGCAGCAGCAACTTCCGGACTAACCAGATATACACTTGCGCACTCGGTGCCACATCGCCCAATAAAGTTTCTTGGGCCGGTCCGCAGTGATTTACCATTGGTCGGTGGTGCAAAACCCATCCCGTTGCATGCACCGCAGAACATTTCCATAATCCGAACACCGGAACACACCAAATTATCGATAACGCCCCGCCGGATCGCTTCTACCATTACCTGCCGACTGCCACAGTATAATGCGGTATCGACATTACCATGTACATGCTTGCCATTTAAAATATGGGCAATTGACATTACATCTTGAAGTGATGAATTCGTACACCCGCCAAACATTACCTGATCGATATCAAGACCAGCCACCTCGCGAACAGGCACAACATTATCAGGTTGATGCGGCAAGGCAATTAATGGTTCTAATTCTGACAGGTTGATTTCTATTACCCTGTCATATACCGCATCATCATCGGCAGATATTGGTATCCAGTCCTGTTCCCGCCCTTGCGCTTTTAACCAATAGCGTGTAATTTCATCACTTGGAAATACGGACGTTGTTGCGCCGACTTCTGCGCCCATATTGCAAATAGTTGCACGCTCAGTAACATTTAAAGACTTTATTCCAGGACCAGTATATTCAAGAATTGTATTGAGACCGCCTTTAACCGTAAGTTGTCGCAAAATCTCTAATATAACATTTTTAGCCGATACAAAGAGTGGTAATTCTCCGGTAAGCTCTACTTTAATAATTTCAGGCATTTTAACATAAAAGGGTTCTCCTGCCATAGCCATGGCAATGTCTAAACCACCGGCACCAATGGCGAGCATACCAACGCCACCTGCATTAACCGTATGCGAATCACTGCCAAGCAAACTCTTTCCCGGTTTAGCAAAACGCTCCAGGTGCAATTGATGACAAATCCCACTGGCAGGTTTGGTACACAAAATACCAAATTTGCTTGTAATATCCATCAGAAATCTATGATCATCGGGATTTTTGTAATCAGCCTGCAAAATATTGTGGTCAATATAACTTACCGATAAATCGGTCTTCACTCTTTTAATTCCAATAGCTTCCAGTTCTAAATAACTCATAACGCCTGTTACATCATGTGTTAATGTTTGAGAGATATGAATTCCGATCCTATCCCCCTTTTTCATTTCTCCTGCAACAAGTGACGCAGCAATCAGTTTCTCCGCAACAGTAAGCCCCATAATTTACCTCCCCTGATTTTAACCATCAATATGCTTTCATATTGCAAGTATCACGCCTCTCAGCAGCACTTCATAATCTAAATACCTTAAGTACGTAAAAGCTTTATTTCTCACATGAATGGCCAAGGCTGTGCTCTTTATTACTCAATATTGCAAATTACGTGCCAACTTTCAAAAATGCTTTAAATTAAGCATTTTCGCTATTTTCAAAGACCAAAATCCACCCTATATATTTATTTTTCCACAATTTCAAACATATTTAGTTCATCTACTACATCCACGTCTTATTTTTTCGTCTTATGTTTCAATAATTTTATGGTTTGTTTCAAAAATTATCTTTCTTTGTTTTAAATGCACGTAGAATTTTGTCTTTATATGCATAATTTAAAAGCTTGCTACTAAAAAAGCAGCGGAAAAACTTAAAATAAGTTATCCACTGCTCCGCTTTACAACCTATGCATTTATTCCTAGTCTTTTCATTTTTCTCCACAATGTCGATCGGCTGATATTCATAAGCTTAGCAACATCTCCAATTCTTCCATTACAGCTTGCTAGTGCGGTTGTTATCTCTTTAGCTTCTTGGTTATCCGGACTGATACTATTATCTAGATTAAGTATTTTGCTGATAAAGGCAACATTAATAGTTTCCCTTTGAGAAAGCGCGGCACTACGTTCTACTATATTCCTTAATTCACGTATATTTCCCGGCCACGAATACGCTTCCAACACCTTCAAAACAGACTTACTTATCTTTAGTTTATTGGGGGAAATATTTTTCAAAAACTGAGTAAAATACAATGAAATATCCTTCTTCCGTTCTCTTAGGGAAGGAATTTTCAAATGCAACACATTTAATCGATAATATAAATCTTCTCTAAATTTATTATCCGCCACCATTTGCTGCAAGTTTTTATTAGTAGCTGCAATGATTCTAACATCTATGGGGATTACCCGGTCACTGCCAAGTCTCATGACTGATCTTTCTTGTAAAACTCTTAGCAATCTTCCTTGATTTATATAGTCCATTTCCCCAATTTCATCTAAAAAAATGGTTCCTGTATGTGCAACCTCGAACAAGCCTGGTTTTCCCTCTTTATTCGCCCCCGTGAAAGCGCCGCTTACATAGCCAAATAATTCACTTTCAAGCAGCTGCGCAGGTAGTGCTGCACAATTTACTGCGACAAAAGGCCCTTTGTCTCTTTTACCATTATTATGGATGCTTTGAGCAAACACTTCTTTTCCCACTCCGGTTTCACCGGTAATCAGAACATTAGCGTCTGTCAACGAGTAGCTTTTAGCTTCATTAATCGCCGCACATATAGCAGCACTGGAACCATAAATGTCTTTAAAAGTAAAATTCGCCAAATGCCCTTTAGAATATATTTCTTTTCTGATGCGAGCCTCCATCATCTGAATCTTGGTAATATCCTGAAAGGTTACAACAGCGCCAATGGCCTTTCGCTGATCCTTAATGGGTACTTTATTGCACAAGATTTGTTTACCGTTTATTTTGTATAAAATATTGAGTTCTTCTTTACCACTTACAAGCACTTTATCTAAATTTAAATCTGCCCATAAGTCGTTGAGATTACGACCAATGGCATCAGAAGGGAATTTAATTATTTGATCAGCAACAGGATTCAAAGCAATAATACGGCAGTTTTCATCTACAGAAACAATACCTTCATAGGCGTGATTAAGCACGGCTGTAATCAAACCGGCTTTTCGCTTTTCCTCATGAACAGACGCCATTATACGTTTGGCATTATGAAAAGCCTCAATATAGGCCTGGTTTCCACACACCAGCTGAACATAGGGAATCCCCCGCTGTTCAGCAACTTGCCGGGCAGAATATCCCCCCATTAGAACATTGGCACCATCTTTTATGGCATCATTAATCGCAGCATTTATCTGATCCCGGGAAAGAATATTGTACTTTTTAATCTTTACTCCTAAAGCAGACTCAAGGCTTTCTATTTGACTAATCATCGCCGGAAATGCAATAACCGCTACTTGACTGCCCAAAGTCCTGGCCTTTTCAAAAGCATTAACCAGATCGAAGCCGGTAATCGGAACATCAATCACTGTCAGCGACGGAAAATTATCGCGTATTTCAATAGCAGTCTGCCCTTTTGCAAGCACAACTTCGATTCCGTGCGACAGTAGGTTTCTGGTTTTTGCTACACCATCAACCAGCGAACCTGTCTCGATGATAATTTCCTCCTGATACTCAGCCATAATTTGATTTAATTCAAAAAGCTTATGCTCATCAGTAGTAAAAAGAACAATTTTTTTCATAAATTCACCAAACCCTTAGTTTCAATAAACACTTGAAATCTCATACCATTAATACTCTATATCATACAATGCTTACAATATTTCATCCGATGTTGAGTTCTTTAACATAATTCTCGAAGGTATTTACTAATTTTAATATCGTTTATATTATATCAAAAAGCTGACAAAATGCCGAATGACATCTTACCAGTTTTTTGTTAGACAAAATAGCAACTTTTTTACCGCAAGAAATTAAGGAAGTGATAACAACTAAAAAACAAAAGACTAAGTAAACAATTAAGTTTACTTAGTCTTACCTTTAAAGTTTTTGGTGCGGTAGAATGGATTTGAACCATCACGAGGTTGCCCCCGCCAGCCCCTCAAGCTGGTGCGTCTGCCGTTCCGCCACTACCGCATATTCGATTGTGGATTTGAACCACCACGAGGTTGCCCCCACTAGCTCCTGAGGCTAGCGCGTCTGCCGTTCCGCCACGGCCGCATATCAACAACTCAACAATCGATATTATATGATAAAACAGGAGTTTCGTCAAGCATAAAATATTACGGAATCTTGGTAACAGCACCAACTTTCAGGTGCTGTTACCAAGCAAAAAAGTGTTAAATCACTTGGCAAAACCCCATTGCCAAACATTCCACAGATTGCCTGCCGGCACTGAATTAGGATGATAGTTAGCCACCGATGTTTTTACGGCATCAATGTTGCCCCGAAAATACAGTGGTACAACCGGACAATCTTCCCTAATAAAGTCCTGAATGCGAAAGTATATATCTTTTCGGGCAGTAATATCCACAGTTTTTAATCCAAGGTCAGTCAATTTGTCAACCTCCGGGTTGCGCCAGCCTGGATAATTCTGGCCGTCATAGCCGTTACCAGGGCCGGGAATTTTTCGCGAATTCCACAGATTGAAATTATCAGGGTCAACCCCGGCAACCCAAGCATAAAGAGCAGTATCAAAACGGCGGCCTTTCAATACTTCATTAAAAAACAACTGCCCATCGATTGGCCGCACTTCAACAGCAATGCCAATTTCCTTAAGCTGTTCGGCAATCTTTTGCGCGGTTAATTCCCGTTGCTTATTACCGTTTGGGACAGTCAAGGTAAACGTCATTTTTTTATTTTCTTTGGTCATAGTTCCATCAGTGCCTGGTTTCCAGCCACTTTGGGCCAATAATTCACGGGCAGTCTTTACATCCCGTACCGGTGGTTGTGACACAGGATTATACGCCCATGACAGCGGCGACTGATCCCCATAAGCCGGTGCAGCTACACCTTTAAGTATATTGGTAATAATGGCTTGGCTGTCAATAGCCATAGAAATTGCTTTGCGCACATTAGCATCTTGAAACAGCGCGTTATCCAAATTAAAATCCATATGCTCCCAAACCATGGTTGGCGAAATTACTGCTTTTATGCCCTCAATTGCTCTTACTTGTTCCAAATTTGAAAATGCTATTTGGCTGACAATATCGAGTTCTCCTGCCTTTAGCTGCGTAAGTATCAGGCTTTGATCAGGGATAATTTTATAAATGAAACTGTCCAATCGCGGTTTACCCTGAAAGTACTGCGGATTAGCCACAAGAACAAGCGCTTCCGCTACCTGCCATTCCTTAAATTTGAATGGACCGGTGCCAATTGGGGCACGGTTAAAGGGTGCTTTGTTTAAATCACTGACATTTTCCAAGATATGTTTGGGTAATATTGTGCCAAATAACGTTAAATACGGCGCATAGTAATCACGAAACTTAACTACAACCGTGTACTTATCCGGCGTATCAATCGAAACAATACGATCATAGCCCGCTCTTGATACAACATTGGCTTTCCTGTTCATAATAAACTGCCAAGTAAACTTAACATCATCGGCAGTAAATGGCGCACCATCATGCCAGGTCACTCCTTGCCGTAGGCGATAGGTAACTGTCCTGCCATCAGCAGTGATTCCCCCATTGGCTGTTGTCGGTACATTCACCGCTAAATCCGGCAGCCATTCGCCTTTCTCGCCAACGGTAACCAAGCCATTGAATACTAATTTACCTACCTCGGCTGTTGCCAAAAGATCAGAAAGCAGCGGATTCAAGGTGTTTGGCTCGTTCATACTGCCATATTTAAGTTGCCCCCCCTGCTGTATTGTTACATTTTTCTTTTCAGCAGGAGGATTATTATCTTTAGGACTACAACCCGCAGCGACAACCATTAACAGTGTTAATAATAAAAGAATTATTAGCCTACGCATTATAATACATTCTCCTCATTACCCTGTTTCCCCATAGTTACTTACTCTCTATTTTCCATATAGTTCCCGATAACGGTTCTTGCTGTAAATTACTTTTTCAACATATTCTCTGGTTTCTTTAAAAGGAATTTGTTGAATATCATCAAAATCCTTTGTCCAACCATAACGTTCCATCCATTGTTTTACATTGCCTCGGCCGCCATTATAAGCAGCTAAAATCAGCACCTCATTGCCGCCAAACTCTTTTTTCAGAGACGCCAGATACCAGCTGCCAAAACGGATGTTTCTGTCTGGATCTGATAAATCTGCAGTCATATAGTCTTTTTCTCCAAGCTGTTCGGCAATCCACCGGCCTGTTTCCGGCATAATCTGCATCAAGCCTAATGCGCCTTTCGGGGATTGGGCTCCATTAATAAACTTACTTTCAGTTCTAATAACACCGGCAATTAAAAACGGGTCAATATCCCGCTCCAGTGCATAGGTATATACGGCTTCCTGATATAAAAATGGATACATATACTTCTTCTGAAACCCTTCACTGGTGAATACAGCATATGCTCCCATTGTTGCAAATAACAAACCAACTACCAGGACTCTTAGCCAAGTCCGGATACGCAATAAAATCACTCCGTAATAAGAATTGCTGTAGAAAACTATGTAGGCATTTAAGAAATAATGCCATCACTACAATTTGTTTTACTGATTTTGTTCCATGCCTGTATTACATTATTTTGCGTTTTTTCGGGAGTATCACTATTGTCAATGACCACATCCGCATATTTTACTTTTTCCCGCAAGGCAAGCTGGGCATCCATTCTGGCCCGGGCGGCCGCTTCCTCAAGCTTGTCTCGCCCCCTTAGGCGGGCAAGCTGGGTCTGTTCCTCAACATAGACTACCCACACGGCATCCATCTTGGTATGCCAGCCCACTTCAATTAAAAGCGGCGCATCAAGGACAACTACGGCAAAACCATTTGCCTCTGCCGCCTCAACTGCAGCCTTTGCCGCCGCTTCAATGCGAGGATGCGTAATTTTTTCTAAAGTAAAGCGGGCCTCTTTATTATCAAATATCAATTGTCCCAGACGGCGACGGTTAATTTCGCCATTAGGTTCCACAATATCCCTACCAAAAGCTTTAATAATATCCAGATATGCCGGTTTTCCCAGTTGAACAACCTCCCGGGAAAGCTTGTCAACATCGATAATACATGCTCCTAGTTCGCTGAGCATCTTGCTTACCGTGCTTTTGCCGCTGGCAATCCCGCCTGTTAATCCAATTAAATACATAACAGCTTATCCTTCCACTATTTCTGGCAGTTAGGACAATAATGCGTCCCCCGGCCAGCCACTTCCTTGCGGGCAATAATAGCACCACAGCGCTGGCAAGGCTCATTAACCCGGCCATAAACCTTAAGGTATTTTTGATGACTACCACGCTGGCCTTCGCCATCACGATAATCACGAAAAGTAGTGCCGCCATGCGCAATTCCATCGGCAATAACCTGATTAACCGCCTGATAGAGGTATTTTACTTCGCGCGCAGTAAGACTGCTTGCTGTACGTTCAGGATCAAGGCAGGCGACTGCCAGCGCTTCATCCACATATATATTGCCAAGACCGCCAATCAGTTTTTGATTTAGTAATACAGACTTAATTTTAGCGTGCCGCTTACTAAGCATATCGCTAAAATAATCTAATGTAAATTCTTCTGATAACGGCTCAGGTCCCATTGTGGCCAAACCATTAATTCTCCATAATTCCTCTTGTGGCATTAAATAAAGGGTTCCTAGAGTACGGGTATCAGCATATAACAAACTATCCCCATTATCAAGCCCAAATACAATATGGGTAAATTTGTCCTGTGCGACACCTGTAGTAGCATAACACAAACGGCCGGTCATACGCAAATGAATAACAAGCACCATCTTGTTATCAAGATGAAAGAGCAAGTATTTGCCGCGTCTTGCCAATCTTATAATAACCCGCTCTGTAAGGACCGCCTTAAACTCTGGCGCATCAGGCCATTTGACAAGACGAGGCAGTCCAATATCCACACAAACAATCTTACGACCTTCAACCTTGCTTGCAAGTGTCCGGCGGATGGTTTCAACTTCCGGCATTTCCGGCATAATACTGCCTCCCTCTTACTTGGCCTTCGCCCAATTGTCTCCGGTTTTGACTTCGGCCAATAACGGCACATTCAGCGTTACGGCTTGTTCCATGGCTTGTTTTACCAGAGTAGTTACCTGCTTTACTTCTTCGGTTGTAACTTCCAGTACTAATTCATCATGCACCTGTAATAACAGGCGGCTCTTGAGTCCTGCAGCCTTAAGGGCGGCATAGACATTAATCATTGCAATTTTGATAATATCAGCTGCTGCGCCTTGGATCGGAGTATTCATAGCTGTGCGTTCCGCAAAAGAACGCTGATTAAAATTGCTGCTATTGATGTCAGGCAACTGGCGGCGCCGGCCAAATATAGTAGTAACATAGCCATCGCGGTGGGCACCGGCCACAACTTCGTCAATATAGCGTTTTACCCCTTGATATTTTTCAAAATAACTTTCAATATAGTGTGCTGCTTCTTTGCGGCTAACGCCAATATCGCGCGATAATCCGTAATCACTAATACCATATACAATACCAAAATTAACCGCTTTGGCCCTTGAGCGAAGTTCTGGAGTAACCTCTGACATTTGAACCCCAAAAACCTCAGCCGCTGTGCGGGTATGAATATCCTGATTCTGCCTAAAGGCCTCCAGTAAACTCTCATCCCCGGCCATATGAGCCAGAATTCGCAGTTCAATTTGCGAATAGTCGGCAGACATAATATATTGATAGTTTTCACCGGGAACGAACAGTTCCCGGATTTTTCGTCCCATTTCTGTACGCACAGGAATATTCTGCAGATTAGGCTCAGAACTGCTTAAACGGCCGGTTGCGGTAACCATCTGATTAAAGCTGGTATGTATGCGGCCGGTTGCCGGCATAATCAAGGCTTCCATACCATCCAAATAGGTTGATTTGAGTTTTGTCAGCATCCGGTATTCGAGCAGTTTATCAATAAGAGGATGCTGCCCAGCCAGCTTTTCCAATACCTCCGCGTCTGTAGAGTAACCTGTTTTTGTCTTTTTAATAATGGGCAGTTGCAATTTTTCAAAAAGAATGACGCCCAGCTGTTTCGTTGAGTTTATATTAAAATTCTCACCGGCTAAGAGATAGATTGCATCGACAAGCTGATCAATTTTAGCGGCAATACCGATTGCCATTTCTTTTAAATACTCTTTATCAATCTTTATGCCGGTAACTTCCATGGCTGATAAAGCCTCGACAAGCGGCAGCTCCACCTCTTTAAACAGCCGATCAAGCCCCGCCTGCGCCAAAGCATCAGCAAGTGAGGCCTGCATTTGCCCCACAAGCTTGCTGGCCCAGACGGCATATTCAGGCTTGTGCAGCATTTCTTTATCACCTGTCGGCAAGGCAATTGCCTGGTTTAGATACTTTTCCGCCAAGGCATCAAGCGGATACGTTGCTGCTGTAGGATCAAGCAGATAGGCGGCAATTACAACGTCAAACAACTTAGCCGAGAGTTCTACTTGACGCAATTGACAGATATGGTACAACTTCTTGGAATCATAGGTATCTATTGTTATATGACTATCAGCCAAAATCTCAAAGATACCGTCCCATCCTTCAGATTCTTCAGCAATATACACGGTTTTATCAGCATAAGTAATAGCCAGCCCTAGCAATCCTCCCAGTGGAGAATTTCCTCTTGCCAGAGGATAGCAACTGATACGTCCAAGGTTCTTTGCTGCCGCATAAATCTCTTTCACCGCAGAGCGACTGGCAGCAGTATCCACCGGCAAAAAAGCAACTGTTGTTGTTACCTCAGGCGCAGCCTCCTGCCCATGAGCACCTGGAAATAAACTATCTACCTTATTTACCAGACTTTTAAATTCAAACTTAACGAACAATGCTCTTACCGCCTGTTTTTCCGGTGTGATACCGAAACTTTCCGGCGTAAAAGCAAGGTCCATATCGCGAACAATAGTGGCCAATTGCTTGGATAATACAGCTTGTTCAGAATACTGCCGGAGGTTTTCCTGCAGTTTTTTCCCTGATATATTATCAATGTTGGATAAAACATTTTCCATCGTGTTAAATTCTGCTAGTAGCTTAAGTGCCGTTTTTTCACCGACCCCAGGTACTCCCGGTATATTATCTGACGAATCACCCATTAAGCCTTTCATATCAATCATCTGGTCAGGAGTTAACCCATATTTTTCTTTAAGTGCCGGCACATCGATAGTTTCCATATCTGAAATCCCTTTTCGGGTAAGCAGCACTTTGGTTGCTTCTCCAATCAACTGGAAGGCATCTCGGTCACCGGTAACAATAAGCACCTCAAGCCCCAGTTCAGCCGCCTTTGTTGACAAAGTCCCAATGATATCATCGGCTTCATAGCCTTGTTCTTCCAGTGTTGCTATTCCCATTGCCTGCAATAGTTCCCGTACCAGCGGAAACTGTTCGGATAATTCTGCGGGAGTAGCTTGTCGCTGCCCTTTATATTGCTGGTAGACTTCGGTACGAAAAGTAACCCGGCTTTTATCAAAGGCCACTGCAACTAAATCAGGTTTGTACTCTGTCAACAATTTAACAAGCATAGTTGTAAATCCATATACTGCATTAGTATATAATCCCCCGGCTGTACGCAGCAAAGGTAATGCATGAAACGCACGGTGAATTAAACTACTGCCATCTATAATAATAAATCTTTTCGACATATGCCCACCACCTTATGATTCAGTATTGTGTCCAATCTATTCATATTAGCTATAAGTATGAAAATCCCTTCTCTATTTTCTAAAATATTGCTTAACCTTATGTATTAGAAAAAGAAAAAACGAGATTGCAAAGCATCTCGTCACAAAACAATACTCAAGGATATGTCAAATCTATTGTATTCACGGCTTGATTCCAGTAGACATAGGCATCAAAATATTCGTTAATGTTTGTAATCTTAATATAAGGAACGCTGCCGATCATAGTTGTCGGCACTATAACATTTTTCCCGTTGTTGGTTACCTTTAAAATTTGGTTCTGTGGATTCCAATCGACTTTGCGGCCCAAAGCTTCTGCCAACGGCAGTACCGGCACCGCCAATATCCCTTGCAGTTTGTTGACTTCAAGATTTACAGGTTTTTCATTCAGATAAACTCCCTGTCTTTCAAAAACCAAAGTATTAACAGCAGACTTCCAACTTGGTTTACTTGCAAACATAGGTGCCAGATTGTCAGTAGCTATATATACTATTTTACCAACAATAATTCCCGGCATAGTAATGTTTCCGTATGTAACAGTCTTACTTTTTTCATTCCATTGCATTTGTCCATTAACTATTCCGGCAACCGCATTAATGGGAACATATTTTACGCCCTGCAGTTCTAGGCCTCGTTCATTAAGCAGCTTACCTGCCATCTGGATCTTAAATTGTTTCGCGATAAACATCTGTTGATCACTAGGCGCATCCAACATTTTTAGCAGCATCTCATCACTAACTAATTCACTTATCCGATATTCATTTAATTTATTTCTGATGCCTTGTAGTGTTATGCTTCCATAACCATAGATATCAGGATATACACTTAGTAATATTTGACCATTAGTATCATTGCGAACCTTAACCTGCTCATACGTTATTTTGACAGGTGTTCCATACCCAACTAATTCAAACAGTTCTTCCACATCTTCTTCATACATGCGAATACAGCCATTTGACACTGCATTACTGATTGATGATGGCGCATTAGTACCATGAATTCCGTAGTCTTTCCATATTCCTATCCAGCGATACCCTAGCGGGTTATTTGGCCCTGGTGGAATAAAATTTCCTGGCTGTTCGGGGATATACCAAGTGGGATTAACTTCTTTTAGGATAATTGAATAATCACCGAGCGGTGTCGGAGTAGCTGGTTTTCCAATGGCCACCGGAAATTCCCTTATCAATTTATTGTCTGCAAACAATTCAATTGTTCGACTAGGCAAATTCACGACAATACTTGATCCAGCCAATGCACTTGTTGTGAAATAAAAAAGAAAAAAACAAACCATATTCACCCAAAAACAAACCCGGAGTAACACCTGCATCCCTTCTTCACATTAATTTTTATAGCCCTAACATAATATGAAGAATACCGTGCCTGTTATTACCCCGGCTAGCAAGATTCTTAGTATTTTTTTATACTCTTCTTATTGCAGATTAAGTACCTGCTGATGGACAACCCGCAAATGCCGGTGGCGATCATCGATGATAGGGAGATAGATATGAATGTACGTGCCCGAATTCATAGGATTAACCGGACTAATGTTAATAAAACCGCCATGCTCACCGATAATTCGATGTGCGACAGGCAGTCCTAGCCCCATATGCTCAAGCTTAGTTGTGTAAAACGGTTCAAAAACACGCGGGAGAATCTCAGGCGAAATTCCCGGACCAGTGTCACCAATAGCAATAACCAGCATATTAAGTTCAGAATTAATCCAGGATTTTACCGCTAGCACACCTTTCTCGGGCATAGCTTCCATAGCATTTTCCATGATATTAACAATGGCTTGTTTAATAAGATTGCTGTCCACATTAAGTGCAGGCAAATTTGCAGCTAACTGCTTATCAATTTCAATATTTTCGCCACCAAGTTGTTTAAAGGTTAAAAGCAAGGCTTCTTCAATCGTTCGGTTTATATCAACATTATCTTCTTTATTAACCGGAGGCTTGGCAAATAAAACAAGTTCTTTTACAACACGGTTGATTGACGACACCTCATCTAACATCGTCTCCAGCACTTGCCGTCCTACCGTATAGCGATCATCCTCAAGGCGTGCTAACATCACCTGAAGATAGCCGCTAATAGTAGTAAGCGGCGTTCTGACATGATGAGCCACCCCAGCCGCCAATTCCCCTAACGACAGCAACATCTGTGTTACTTGTATTTGTTTGATAGCTGCACGAACTGCCGACAAATCTTGAATAATTACAATAAGTCCGGTAACTTGTCCGGCATTACCCCGAAGTTTGAGCGTATCAATATGGGCAAATATGAACTGATCTTGTACTTTTAGCTTTAAGTTCATCGTATTCAATTCTTCATATTCTTCCAAATGAAAAACTTGCAAAAATTTATCTCCATGCTGCTTAAAGACATCATCGGCTTTTCTGCCAATTGACCGGCTTCGCTCAACACCACAGATTTTTTCAGCTTCACGATTAAGATTCTTTACCCTAAGCTCGTTATCCAAAAAAATAATTCCTGTAGTAGTGTCAATAGAGTCTTTATAGTCATCTTCTCCGTGCAAATACACTATTTTGTTATTAAGCGCTTGTGCCACAGACATGCCGACCGCCTCCTACTGACTATTCCGTTTAATGACAGTTACATTCTTGTAAAATTTTACTTTTCCTGCCAAATATGAAGAATAACTTTTCGTAAAAAACCGACATTCTTTAATAAAACACATGTCGAATAAACCATAAACAATGCATCCTGACTATAGTAACCCGCTAGTTTCAAGCCTCTCGCAATTCGACATAATGTCCTTGGGAAAATATCCCTCTGAAATTTCCAATTTCAGATTTAGCCATAAAATCATTTTATTTTCCATTATTTGTAAATTTTATCCATTTCATAGAAAAGCGGTGACCAGACAAAATGCCTGGCCACCGCTCTATCTGCTTGTCCCATTTTATAGCTTAAGTTTACGCAAATAACCGCTGCCAAAAGGACTTCGCCTTTCTGGCTTCCTTCTCTTCCATAATCTGACGTAAGCGAATATCAATCAGTTGAAAATGATCGGTTAATTCCGTTTCCAATCGCTCCTCAAGTTTTGTTACTTCTGATTTCAGATTTTGCAATTCTGCCTGCTGTTCGTTAACAGCACTAATTGTTGCGGCAATTTGCTGCAATGCCTGATTCTGCGAAGCAACCACTGCCATTATCGCCGAACCGTCAAGCTGGGTTAATGGCGTCAATGCCTGGATTTGACTAATTTCCTGCTGTTGCGATTGTGTTGCGCTGCTTTGCTGCGATTGATTTTCGGTTTCATCTACCTCAATAAAACGGGTAAAGCGCTGATTAAGGTCACTCGCGATGTCTTCGTAGCTCTTGTTTTTATGCATACTTTTGGAGATACTCTGAAACACCGCTACAGCTTCAGGATAAAATCGTTTCTTTTTGCCTTCACCGCTAGACGGCAGATAATCCATGAATAGATCGCGATAATACCGCAAGGTGCTTTGGGGAATGCCAAGTTCCTGAGATATGTCTTTGATACTCAGTAATTCTGTCATAAAACCACCTCTATGATTTTGTTGTTGCGATACTATTCGCGATAGCCTCCGGCATTAATCAAATGTGTATGTAAAATTACCATTCTCATCACTATTCACTGAAAAGAATAGGCACCTTTTCCAATCTTTCCAGCTCTGCCTTAGTCTAGTCGCAGCTACTCTTTGCTGACTTTGACCTCGCAGTTAATTGTCTTAGCTGCCATATCAGCCGGCTGCCAACTTCGCCGCAGCGAAAAAGCAACTGTTTCCTGACCGCCAGTGTCTGGTTTGGCTTGAAGAATATATACCGTACACATTTTGCCGCCTGGCAGGTTTGGCATTTCCATTACTGAATAACGCTTCTCTACTTTAACCAATTGCAACGCTTTATTGATCAATTCCCACTCATAACCAGTGCCACTGGCCGCATATAATTCGACCTTGAAAAAATCGCCTGCTTTAATGTCAACAACCAATCCTTCGCTTACCGCATCGTCGGCATCTGCTTTAACCGTTATGGCTATGGGCGACTCCTCCTTAACAGCCATGTCATCCGCCAATACCACGGAGGCTGTCATGCCCCAGATAAGCAATGACATGCTCAGCATGGTAAACACCTTCTTGATTTCTCTATATGGAATTTTCATCACATCCACCGCCACCTTTTGTTTTATATTTTGGCTGTCAAAAGATGCTGGTACCATCACCAACAAAGAGTATTCGATAACCGCAAAAACCAACGATGACAAATAATATTACAGCAACCTCTATAATGTCAGAAGGCAAAAAATTTAGGATAGCAAAAACTACTAACAGATAGCCCAGACATAACAACCAACGTAGACCACGCAATAAACTAACCATATTGTCACCTCATTTACACAATACTAACTATACCAGATTTCCTCTAACCAAGTTCGTACAATATACCAAATATAAGCATTGCTAATCCTACAATGATCATTCCTATCATCGCTGCTTTTCTTGAATAATCGTTTATGACAATAAACAGCTCTGGTTTTTCTTGACTATACTCAATCTGAAGCTCAGTTCCTATTAAGTATTTTTGTCGATTACATCCAGACTGCTCTGGCACTTGGATTATTTTTCCATTCTTTAACTTATATTCAGCAACCATGGTATACATAGTAAGTCTATTTATACTCTCATACTCATTGTATTTAATTACATTTGCATTAGTAGTAACGGCATTTTTGAATAATCTAATTTCCCGCTTCAGCACTAATACGCCTATTAAAAAGGTAATAAATCCTATTCCAGAAAAAATCATTAAATCTATTTTATCACCTTCCTCGTACATGCAGTCCGATGTCGGAAAGCCGGGGTAAAGCTATTTCCATTATGGAGTATCCTCCTGCAAACCAAGGTTGTTCATGTATGGTTCTTCCCAATCCGCGCTGCAAGTATTATAATCTGGCGGCAATCGTCTTGGCAATCCGCTCCATCATTTCCACCGATATCGGATACTGGCCGTACTCAACATATCTAGTGACAGTAATGGTGGTATCACCTTTGCGAAATCCCAGCATCCGGGGCGGATTTTCCTTCTTCGGTCCCCAAAAGGCGTTTTCCATCGTTTTATAATCCTGTGATCTGAATTCACCGTAAATCTTTTCGTAATGGCTGCCAGGTAAAACGGTCACGGTAAGGACGACGTGACCTTCATCAGTGGTGGAAAAAGTAAGGTCAGGCTTGCCGCTAAACTTCATATCAGCATAAGTCATTTTGAACTTGGTGCCGGTTATGTTTATCAGATCTTCCACCGTAAGGTATTTACGATAATCTTTAGCTGCTGCTTGGGGTGCAGGGGTTGCAGGCGTCGGAGACGCAGGTGCCGCTGCCGGTGGAGCCGCAGGTTTGACGGCCGGCGTTTGGCTTGCAGGCGGCTTTTTGTCAGCCTCATCAGTTGCGCCAATAAAAAAAAGCGCCGCGAAAACAACGATAATTCCAGCAGCAAACCCCAAAATCACTTTTTTGTTCATGGTCATTCCCCTTCTTCCTCGTTTCTCCATATCTTTTTCCTTTCTAGAAAACAGCAAAACCTCACTGAGATTTTCTTCAGTGAGCCTTGGCTGTTTGCAAAAAGCGCTCAGACAATCCCGTTTTTACGGGCTTATTCCGGCGACCAATACAAAAATCCATCTTCCAGCTCGTATTTTACGAAAAATTCCGTTCGCATCCTAGGTCCTTCCGGGCAGGGTTGCCCGTCATAATAGGAAAACTTATTGCCATTTACCGTACGAGTGATTGAACTTGGTATCCCTTCGCCGCTCCACGTCGCTTCCGACGTCTTCACAAAAAGATAAATAATGTTTTTAGAAACGGACGAATCGACATTAATCCGTCTTGTACTCAACGCCTGTACTTCCCACCAGCCATGGCACCGCCACCTGCCGGCTACATCGTCGTAATCGACCACCGCCAAATGCATCTTATCAGTGTAGGGATTTCGAATATCCATCTGGTAGGCCAATGCTGAGGAGGGGACAGCGCTCATTCCTATCATCATCAATAGTACGGCACCGAGCAACTTGCCGAATACACCTTTTTTCTTCATTTCTTATACCTCCTGTTTGAATTGCGTTTTTATTTTGTGATGATTTCCATAATCTCGCTAACGGCAATTGATATTCCTCCCGGCCAATGTATCGATTTGCCATCGGTTTTCGCCGCGCTAAACACCTGCCTGTTTCTGAGTTCGGAGAACCGGGCGGTATGCAGCTTGGTGCTTATGTCGATAGTCACTGAATGGCTATTGTCAAAGTGGACTGTCACCTGATAATCAGCCCCGATGACTATTTCTTTGATTTTCCCCATAAGACCACCTCAAAACGCCAAAAGGCTGACTCACCTTAATCATAAGGGAAGTCAGCCTTGAGTGATACTATACGAAAGTATATTCTTTCAGCCTGTTTTTTGCTCAATCATCATCTTGGTCAGCACTGTCCTGCTGCTGATACCCAATTTCGCAAAAATACTTTGCAACGCTTTTTTTACGGTTACTTCAGCTATATGCAACGTTTTTCCAATATCCTGGTTTGATAATCCCGATGCAACAAGCTCTGCGATAGTGATTTCCCTTTCGGTAAGCATTAACCTGTTGTCACGGCTGCTTATTTCCGCCGACATCTCTCCCCTGCTTTTGGCAACTAACGGAAAAAGCGCATTTATCCGTCCGATAAATTCCCGATAACACCCATTTATTTCCAACTCAGCGAGCATATCAGCAATATACTCGCCATTTTCCGCAAAAGGCATAATAACCTGATCAGGCGCCGCGACATTGAGGGCTTTCTGGAGCGTTTTCCGTGCGTCCTCATGCCGCCCCAGTTTGAACTTGGCTGCTGCTTCATAGATATATGTATACACTTGCCCTAACAGATTCGGGAAAACGCTTGCCATACCGATGAATCCTTCGGCTAACCCGATTAGCTTCAGATATTGACCGCTGATTAACAGCGCCTTGCCCCAAATAATATTAAAAAAAGCGTACGCGGGGAAGCATATTGAACTATCTTGCAATTCACCTTTCATAATCCATGCAGGGATCTTTTTGTCCTGATTGAGGCACGAATATATAAATCCCTCGCACATATCCCAGGTATGAATATACGAGTACAAAGCGCATTCTTTGATTTCCTCCCGCGTTTGCCACAGGATATCCGTCACTTGCGCCAAATCTCCCCGCAGCGTCGCCAGCCGCATTTGGAGAAACAATGCACATAGTACTATCGCCATTTGGTCCTGGGACTTAGCAATATACAAGGCTTTATGAGCCGCAATTTCCGCATTTTCAAAGTTGCCGGTGTTATAATACCACTCGGCCTGCATCACATCTCCTGCTCCTGAACCGTGACCGGCTGTTAATTGGCAATACTGCGGCATAGACACAAGAATTTCATTGACTGCCTGCTCCAGTTGCCCAGTCTCACGATAAAACATATATAGCACAGAGGGTGATCCAAATGTCCATGAACCATTTCTGTCGATAAACTTCGACGCCCCCGTCAGCAGGCTCCCGGCTCTTTGGTGATGTTCAGCCATTCCTGTTATACTATTATACTTAGAAAAACTGCACAAAAGTTCAAGTTCGCCCGCCAACTGAGCTTTCTCCTGTTCCTTTTCCGTCGGCAAAAATTCGATGTAGCTTCCGACTTGTTCGCATTGCTGCGCGAATAACTCCATTTCATTAAACGAGAATAGATTGATGGCGTAAATCAGACAGGCCCACGGATGGTCTCTTTTTATCTCCACCGGGCACTCGCTGAAATACCGGATCAACTTGTCTTTATGCTCAGTGGTTATGAAGTTGCCTTTATCAAGTTCAATAGCAATTAACAGATTGTCAAATTCGGCGGCTTTGTAAAAGCAATCCATGGCATGGAAATATTCTCCGATACTCAAATGCCATTTACCTGCTACCGTCCAGATGGCCTGCTGCCTGTCAAAACTATGCCTGTCAAAGATTCGCCGCAGGTAACTTGTAAAGATGTTATGCATGTTATATGTTTGACTGACACGATCATATTTGATAAAAGCATTCTCGGCCATAAGCTGTCCCAACAGAGCCTCGGTATTTCCCTTGTTCCACATATATTCAGCCTGTTGCGAGGAAAAACTGTCGAAAATGCAGATGTTGAGCAAAAGCTCCCGGATCTCGGCAGAACAGCGCCGATAGACGACCTTTTCTATTAGTTCATATAGGCTGGCCTGCCGTTCAATCCGCTTATCCTGCAAAAAACCCAGTATGCAAAGATATACGGCGCTAATCCAGCCTTCAGTATAGGATACCATGAAATCCGCTTGCTCAGCGCTTAGTTTGACTCCGTTCAGCCTGCAATACTCAACGATCTCGGATCGCGAAAGCTCAAAACAGGTCTTTTCGATAACGTGGCAGTATCCTTTGAGTACTAGCTCGGTTGTGTTCTCGCCAAAAACACTGCGAGATACAATAACGATATGCAAATTAGGAATCTCAGACTTGACCAATAGCTCGATAAATCTGTCGATATCTCCCGAATACAGTAAATGATAGTCATCAAATACGATGACCGTTCTTGCCGGAAACTCTATAGCCGCCATAATACGGATAGACTCCGCCAAAAAAGAACTATTTCCAGGAACCCCTAATCTCGCAAGAGTATCTGCGCCCACTGGGTCTAACTTCCTAATCGAACGGCTTAACCCATTCCAAAAACCAGTTGCTGAATCATCTGTCAGCATTTGCCACAGTACCTCGGCTTTACTGTCAGATAAATATTCCTTCACTGCTGTAGTTTTGCCATAGCCCATTGGTGCTTCCACAACAATCAGCGGATATTCCCATATATTATCCAGGGCTTGGACTATCGATTTGCGCATATAAAGTGTCTTCGCCTTGTATCTGGGCATTGAGACGCCTCCCCAGCAATAGTTATTACAACAACATAGCATGTATACTTAGGGGTATCTTATGTATAAAATTACCATATTATTTTCGACATGTAAAGACAAATCCTCTGCCCTAAAAGTAAGGCTACTAATGAGTTCATATACCTTACTTTGCATATTTTAAGCATTTGTAAAGAGTATTCTGGAGTTCGGGAAATAAAAAAAGCCTATATGATGTAAAAATCACATAGACATTTTAGCTCTTAAAATCAACGAAGTCACGGCTTATAATGCATTAACTGGTGCCCGGGAAGGGACTTGAACCCCCACGTTGTTACCAACAAAAGATTTTGAGTCTTCCGCGTCTGCCATTCCGCCACCCGGGCATTTATTTTGTTGATGTCCTGTATCGGACATTTGTTATGATACCATTTGGTCATATTATTGTCAAGTAAGTTTTATAGAGATTTTTTTGTTTTATTTAAAGGAGAATATTGCTTATCGGCAAAATATATATCCTTATTACAAACGAAAGATTGCTCTCCCGCATAGTTAGAAAGGATTGAACTTTTATGCCAACAATCGAACTTGACGGTCAAACCGTTACTTATACACTTTTTTTGGATAAGCGCCGCAAAAACATTCAGTTACGCATCCTCCCCACTGCTGTCGTCGAAATTATTACGCCTAGTACATTAGCAGCGCCTGATATTGACCATATTATTGCTTCGAAAAGCACCTGGATTAAGAGACGATTGAGCAGTCTGGCTGCGCTCTCAGAGAATCCCGTAAATCAACAGGTAGCTTGCGGCTCGCAGTTGCTTTATCTTGGCGAACCACACACATTGGCACTTTTGCCAGGCAGCCCCAAAATCGAAGTGACAGCAATTGCCGGTGAACTCCGTGTGACATTGCCACAAAGGTTACTTGAGCAGGTGCAGTCAGGCATTATCCTTCAGAAAATAATAAAAGCCTGGTTTGTTGACCAGGCGGGCAAACTACTTCGCTCTAAAACCAAAGAGTGGGCTGCCATTATCGGCGTCAGTCCAAAAAAGATAACCCTTCGAGACCAAAAAAGCCGTTGGGGAAGCTGTTCAAGTCTTGGCAGCATCAATTATAACTGGCGGGTTATTATGGCGCCGCTCTGGGTAACCGATTATCTTATCATCCACGAACTTTGCCATATGCTTGTTCCTAATCACTCCAGTGCATTCTGGGAACAAGTCAGCCGTTTTTGTCCCAACTATAAAGAATGCCGCAAATGGTTAACTGATAATGGTAAACTTTTGTCCCGATTATTTTGAAGTAACCACTTGTTTGCCGTCAAGATATTTTAATAACAACGCAGCTGTTGTACCGGTAAGTTTCAGACAGGTGCGCCGCTGCTCCTGGCTGCCGAATTCATGTGGGTTAAGCACCCGGCAACAGGCAGCGCCAAACTCTCCGGTAAAAATGCCATGAAACTCCTGAGCACTGCCGTAAATTGGTTCCCGGCTTTGCTCTTTATTTGTACGTCCTTGCAACATCCCCAGCACCATCGTGGCACCGGAAAGCGCACCGCACATGCACCCGGCATGTCCAAGGCCGCCACCAAAACCGGAAGACATTTTTAGTGCTTCATCAGAGATATCCAGTTTGTAATAATCCCGAAAAGTCCGGACAACTGATTCGGCACAATTATAGCCTGCCTTAAAATTTTGTCCGGCCAAGTCTTTAATAGTGCTTTGTTCTTGATTTTGTTCATTCATATTACGAAGCCTCCCGTTATTTACTGTCAATATTGTTACTTACATGCTAACTTCTTGCGTGGAAAATTGATAAGGCAGAGAAATTTTTACTGTTGTGCCTCTGTTTTGTTCTCCACTTATCGAAAGACCACACTGAGTGCCAAAATAGTGCTGAATACGTTTATGCACATTGATAATACCTAAACCGGTAGTTTGCCCCTTGCTAGAAACCTTCTTTTCATTCCGGAAAATTCGCTCAATTTGGCTGTTGGTAACCCCGACGCCTGTGTCGGCTATACTTAGTTCATACTGATCGCCATGAATTCCGCCTGAAATATGAATGTTTCCCCCACCGCGTTTGGGTTCAAGCCCATGAATAATCGCATTTTCCACTAAGGGCTGCAAGGTCATAACCGGGATTTTTTGTTCCAGTAACTGTTCGGGAATCTTAATTGTAGCTTGGATCCGATCACCAAACCGCATTTTTTGTATAAGCAAATAGTTTTTAATGTATTGGACTTCTTCGTCAACCGTAACCATTTCATCAATGTTGCGCAGGTTGTTACGCAATAAATCAGACAAAGCATATACCACTTCCTGGGTACGGGGTGCCTCTTCCAATAAAGCCAGACGAGCAATGGTATTTAACGTATTAAACAGAAAATGAGGATTTACCTGTGACTGTAATGCCTTTAACTCAGTTTCCCGTAATACTTTTTCCAAATCGGCCTTGGCTTTCAGTTCATCCATCAACTGCTTTTGGGTAATATTAGCCATGCCTATTTCTACAATATAGTTGGTCATAATATACAGCAGGTCGGCTGCTGCTTTTATGCGTTCCTCCGGCACCACCCGAATCTCGGACAGCATGTCCAGCACAGCTTCTTGTTGAAGATCTAAATCAGCGATTCCATTTAACACCCCATTGGCAATATTCCCGCCATCCTCTGGCAGAATTACTTGTCCTGCCAAAAACCCACCCAGATGCTGCTTATGAATGCTAATAGGTGCTCCAAGATCGATCAGTCCGGCATGACAACGATATACCGAGGGGCACAATTGACTGGCTGCCATTCTGCCACCACAATCATCAGAGCCCATACAACGGGATAAGCCCTGTGGTGTTGATCGAATAAAATTGCATAACCGGGTAAAGTTACTTGGCTTTGTAACTGGCTGACCGGCGCTATCTACGATTACGGCAGCTAAGCCAGTAGCATCGGAAAATTTGTCCTGAATTTCCTGCAATACTTTAACATTAACAATATCTGCTAAGGTTAGCCCTTGGTAAACAGGCATGCTGAATCCTCCCTTGCAACAATCCTAATAAAAATACAAAAGTATGAAATAACTTTGCTTGCTTATGAATATTTTGCTATATTTCAGAAAACTCCTGCAAAAAAGTTACTCATTGTTCAAGTGAAAAAAAGAACACTCTTTACAGAGTGTTACTGAATACGTTTTACTACTATACTGGCTAATAAGCCACCCACAACACCGGTAACAAGTTGCGGCCAACTCATGGCCAGCATGATTCCGGCAGCTATTTTGGTCGGGATTGCAATAAAACTTAATAGCCAGGTAAATGCTGCGTACACTAGCCCTGCTTTCCCTAAAGCGGCTAAGGTAATTCCCGTAAGCCGCCCCCACCATTTACCAGCAAATAAAAACAGACAAATATAGGCCAGATTGCCTAAGGCTACAGGAATAATAAAAACCGGTATCGGCAGCATCATTTGAAAATATGCTGCTATTGGCACAATCATGGCAATAAAAAACCCTGACCAAAAGCCTGCCTTTTCCGCAGCAACCAGCAAACAAGCGTTCACCAAACTCCCGATAATAAAGCTGGACAGAAACGGGGGTATGGGAATAAACAGGCGTAATGACTGAAATAACAGAGTAAGCGCTAATAATAAAGCAGTTCTCGTAATTATCCGGTTGTTCGGCATACTTATATTACCTGCGCCGGCGGTAATTGTAATCACGCCCAAACATCATATATGCCAATAATCCTAATAAAATAAGATTTCCGAGCATTCCACCGATTATCCCAATATCAACCAAGATATTAACAGCTGTTAAACCACCAATAAATATCATGGAATGCTTCATATCTGTAAAAGGATCACGTCGGAGCAGCAAATAGGCAACTCCTAGTACCGCCAAATCAATAACTACCCAGGCTACTACACTAAAAACAGCATACTTAAGCATACTCCCAACAATCATTGCCGCTAATATTTTAAACCATGTCTGATTCATTTATAATCTCCTCTCTATTTTATAAAATTTATGTGTTACTAACTATAATAATAAATAAAACTCTCTAACATAATTATGCCCATCTTTATAAAAATCCTGCTGCATCTGATGTTCTACTTTATTTTTTAAAATAAAATCATTATTTAGGTATACAGATAACCTCTTTTTTTGAAAATAATGTTTATAGTTTTGGTATTTTGAGCATACTTTGTACTACTACTTATTTTCCAAGGAGTGATTGTCATGAGTGAAGAAAATAATTTTACTTTTACTCTGTTTGAGCCGCATCGTTCACGCTTGCCCAAAAACGATCAACCCGCTATAGAAATACGGCCTAACGGGCGCATTGTCTTTAACAAAAATGCCACCCAGCTTTTAGAAGACAACCATTTTTGCATGTTGGGCTATGATTTTGAAAATCGCGCTCTTGGCATTTTGCCAACAACAGAATTACAGCCGAATACCTTTCCTGTGCGCTATGCCGCCAAAGGAGCCTATATCGGCGCAAAGAAATTTTTTAAACACTTTGATATTCTGCCAAGCCAGCTAATTGAAAATACGCCCTTTAAAAGCGGTAGTTTTATTGGCATTAACTTATAGCCCATCGTTATTATAAAAGTTACTCAGCTGAGTAACTTTTACTTTTTTACCCTAACAGAAAGTATAACTTTCTTAAAAGCAGGATAAGGGCAACATCGACTTGCGCTTTCGCTAAAGCTCGGCGCAAGCCGTGTTTTCTTTATCTAGTACAAATTCAGCAGTTATTTTAAGTAACCGCAACTGCTCTACCATTGCTACCTTCCAGCGTTAACCTTCTGCGTTACTAAAAAAGAACCATTTTCCCTTGTCAATTATTATCAATGTGCTGTAAAATTAAAGCAATACGTTTCTATGAACGGGAGTAATAATATGAATAAACAATTACAAAATTTTACTGCGGATCAATTAAAAGATGCTTTTGAAGCACAAGGTTATATCAGCGACAAAGAACTGTTAACCACCGTCTATTTGGCAATAAAACTGGAAAAACCGCTCTTAATTGAAGGTGCCCCCGGTGTTGGTAAGACCGAAATAGCTAAGGTCCTAAGTAACATATTCAATACCGAACTTATTCGCTTGCAATGCTATGAAGGCTTAGATGAAAATAAAGCCTTATATGAATGGAATTATCAACGACAATTAATTAAAATTCAGATGAGCCGTGAAAATGCCTCGCAAAAACTTACTGAATATGATGTTTTTTCTCCGGAATATTTATTAGAGCGTCCCCTCTTAAAAGCTATTCGGGCCGAAAAACGCGCGGTATTACTGATCGATGAAATCGACAAAACCGATGAAGAATTTGAAGCCTTCCTTTTTGAAATATTATCGGATTTTCAAATCTCTATCCCCGAGCTGGGTACGGTAACCGCCAACCATATTCCAATTGTAATTTTGACAAGCAATCATGACCGTGAACTTTCCGAAGGCTTGCGCCGTCGTTGTGTATATTTATATATTGATTATCCTTCTATCGAGAAAGAAATCAATATTATTCGCACCAAAATTCCAGAAGCCACGGAAAAACTTGCCATACAGATTGCCACTGCAGTCAATCATCTGCGTCATAACCTGACACTTAATAAACAACCGTCTATTGCCGAAACACTAGACTGGACACGCGCATTGATTGCTATGCACGCCGACCACCTTGACCCAGCCTTAGTAAAACAAACCATGGGCTTATTGCTGAAAAACCGCGATGATTTGCTGGCATTCCAAAAAGATTTAGGCGCAGACAAACTTTGTGGAGCAGTTAAGCAAACTAACCATCATCAGGCTTGTAACTGCCACGGCGCAGCAAGCGATAAGGGCTGATTAGCTTGCATTCACTGGCAGATAATATTGTAGGTTTCATCCAGATCTTGCGCCAGCTTGGAGTACGGATAAGCACAGCAGAAACCATTGATGCGGTTGACAGCTTAACACTGATTGATAGCTTTGATCAGGCAGAATTCAAAGCTGCCCTAAAAAGCACCTTAATAAAGCACGCGGAAGACCAAGCCGCCTTTAATCATGCCTTTAACCTCTTCTTTGTTCCGCCGGAAGCCAAACAGGAACAACAAACTGCCTGGGAATCCAAACAGCAGCTTGACCTGGAGCAATCCTTACAGGCTGATGAGGAACTGGTTTTTCAGGGCCGCCCCTTAGAAATTTCCGACGATCTGAAAGATGTTTACAAGATGCTGCCAGAAAAAGAAAAACAACGCCTGCAGGAGTTTTTGGAGAAAACCTCCACAGGCAAAAATGTCAAAGAATCCTTCCAGCCGGTAGTCGAAAATCTCCTAAAAAGTTCGCTTTCCTTCTGGCAACGGCAATTATCTGCAGAAGATCTGGCCCAGCTTGCAGCGGCCCGCCGTCAATTGCTTGGACATGATGAACTTGACCATGTTGTAGACTCAGCTGCCGGCCTTGGCGGCACAGGCGGCAATCCACTGCTTTATAAAAACATGCAGGAAATTGCCGAACAGGAAATTCCACAGGTTACGGCATTAATTAAACGCTTAGCCAGCCGTTTGACAACCCGTATTTCCCGGCGTTTTCGTATGACCGGCCGCCGCAAACTCATTGATATTCGTAAAAGCATCCGTCGCAATATGCGTTATGGCGGCATCATGATTTCCTTAAAGTATAAAACAAAAAAAATCCATAAACCCAATATTGTTATTGTTTGTGATGTATCGGCCTCTATGACAAAATATGTCCGGTTTACCCTGCCGCTTTTATTTGGTTTATCCAGTGTCGTAAAAAATATTGAGAGCTTTATTTTTGCAACTGATCTGGAGCGAGTAACTGACTATTTTCGTCATAGTAATGATTTTGCCCAAGTTACTGAAGAGTTGATAACCAATTCTGCGCAAATGGGGCAAGGCACTAATCTGTTTATTGCCTTATCACGTTTGGAAGAACAGCACCGTCAGCTGCTCACGCCTTCCACCTTGCTCTTTATTATCAGCGATGCCAATACACTGGCACCGCAGGAAACGGCAGGCCAATTATCGATAATGAGTAAAAAAGTCAAACGGATTTTATGGCTTAATACGCAACCCAAAGAACGTTGGCCACAAACCAGTGCCATTTCCTCATTTTCTGCATATTGTGCCATGTTTGAATGTTACTCGCTGGCACACCTGACCAAAATATTATCGCTTAACCTAACCCGCCAGTCCTAAAAAGCTATTACAAAAGTAATATAGAATAATAAAAGGATGTGTTGTACATGTATTTTGACGGCCCTTCACTGCTTGCCCATTATCAACGCTGGCTGACTACTTATCGTGAGCCGATTGAAGAAAAACTGACAACTGCCCTTAACCACCGCGACCAAAAACAAGCTGTCCATAATGCAATGGAAGTGCTCTTGACTGAGATAATGCCAATGGCATTGGCCGAAATGATTTTATTTAACAATAGCCGTTTGGAAGAGGCCATTCAAGAACAGGGCGGCGGTTGCTCAAGCTGCGCAAGCAACATAATTGAATAAAAATGCTGGAGGCCAAAAGGCTTCCAGCATTTTTATTACCCTAACAGAAAGTATAGCTTTCTTAAAAGCAGGATAAGGGCAACATCGACTTCCGCCATCGCTAAAAGCTCGGCACAAGCCGTGTTTTCTTTACATAACTAACACAAAACTTGATTTAACAGGATGTACAATTGCCGCAGGTCTGAATTGGCAGCGGCAAACCATACATCGCTAGTCTATGACCAAATAATGTAGTTTCGATATCAATAAGCAAAGGGATCTCTGCATTATAGTTGACAACTGAATTATGCGCATATACTTGAATTCCATTAATAGCTATCAATTCAAAGTTAGCCTGCTCATGGTCTTCGGGTTTCTCCAGACGCACAGCCGGGACATCGGCAGTTTGCATTGCTCCACAACCAGGTATCAGACGTTTTTCAATTTTTACCGAAATTACGCCGCCCTCTTGGTTAATGAAGTCCTGTGCCCGCCCGGCAATTGTCAAATTCATAAGTTTCCCTCCCTTTGTATTATTTACGTTTACACTCTTCGTCAATCAAGGCCCAGTATGCGTCGCGAATTTTGCTGGTGATAGGACCAATGCTGCCGTTTCCGACAGGCTGGCGGCTTAATGCCAAAATCGGTATAATCTCACTATTGGTTCCTGTAATAAACGCTTCCTGCGCTGACTTAGCAAAGGCCTCGTCAAACTTTTTCTCAACAAGCACAAGTCCAAGATCAGGCAAAATCTTATCAATAAGTATGGTCCGGGTAATACCTGTCAATATTAGGTTGCAGCGGGGATGTGTCCAGACAACTTCATCCTTGACAACAAAGAAGTTGCTGCTGGTGCCTTCTGTGACAATCCCGTCACGAACTTGAATACCTTCCACACAGCCAGCATCTTTTGCCTTTTGTTTTCCCATTACATTACCAAGTAAATTCAGCGATTTAATATCACACCTAAGCCATCTTTCATCAGGTATTAACAGACCTTTGCCGCCTTCCAGTACATTTTTACTTGGTGTGGCACTACCAGGACGAATTGACATAGTTAATCGCGGCACAACGGTTTCGGGAAACCCATGCGCTCTGGGCGCTACGCCGCGCGTAATTTGCAGGTAGATAGCCCCATCGGTAATGCCGCTTTCTTTAATTAAAAGTTCATGGAATTCAGCTAGCTCTTCATAGGTATATACCGCCGGAATTGTAAGTTCCCGTAAAGAGCGGTACAATCTATCCATATGCGGCTTTAGCGCAAAACAATGACCATTATATACTCTAGTTACTTCATAGACACCATCACCAAACTGATGTCCTCGATCCTCCATAGGCACAACATTTTCATTTAAGTCTATGATTTTACCATCCAATAAACCAATTGGTTTCATAAGCGACCTCCTTACAACTACTGTTATTATTCCATTTACGTCAACCTTATATTAAATTCCTGCTAAAACTGGAAAACTTGTTGATGTTTTGCCGCCTTTCTTGCTCACTCACCCGCAATAATCTGATTGTTAACTTGAGCAAAAGCTTGTTGCAGCAAAGCCGGTAACGCCTTATAATTAATGAAGGTATCTTACTTTTTCATCACTCTTATAGCGTATTTTACTACAAACCGGCTGGGTCAGCCTCCGCATCAGCCCTTATCCAAAGGAGAATCTTATGTCAAATTCACGCCTAGTCGCCCTTGACTATATCAGAGCCATATCGATGTTGGGTGTAATCGGTATTCATACCGGCGCCTATTCACTTAGCTATTCGGCTGCCAATCCTCATCTGTTTGCATTATATGAAATAGTCTCCCGCTTTAGTGTGCCAATATTTTTCTTTGTGTCGGCTTTCGGTTTATTTCTCAGCCAGCCGCTTAACAAAGAATTCCACTACCCGACTTTCATGTCCAAACGCTTTCGTACTGTACTATTACCTTACTTAACTTGGTCGCTCCTTTATATGCTGCATTATACCTGGCTAAGCGGCGATACAACCTTATGGCAGGGGCCGCTAGTCTTCAAATACTTACTATTGGGGCTGGCTTCATATCAATTATACTTTTTAGTAATTTTAATTTGGTTTTATGCCCTAATGCCCTTGTGGCGCATTTTAGCTGCCTGGCTTGTAAAAAATATCACTTTAGGATTAACCAGCCTGTTGCTGGGACAAATCGCTTTTAATTATTATTCCAGTTATATACTTAGAGCAAATTTTGAAAATCACTATCTCAATCTCGCCATTGAACATCGCATGAGCTATTTAGTTCTTCACTACTTGTTCATTTTTCTGCTGGGCGCAGTATGTGCAGAACGTTTTTCGCAATTTCAGGCTTATCTTAAGCAAAAAAGCAGTCAGATTAATTTTTGCTTCCTGCTGACTTTAGCTGGAATGCTTATTCATTATTACTATCTTGTTTATTATCAACACTACAGTTTGGAATCAGCCGTAAATACCGTTCATCAGCTTAGCCCCTTAGGCGTGCTATATACAGCAAGTGCTGCCTTGTTTTGGTTTAAGATCTTTAGCGGCCCGCTTCCCGATAAGACATCTGCTCTCCTAACCCAGTTCGGCAAACATTCCTATGTAATTTATCTTGTGCATCCATTTGTCATGTATTATCTTCTTATTACTCTCAATAAAATTTCGCAGGAGTTAACACCGCTGACCACCGTCTTTTTCTATCTTACAACTCTAGCGGCAAGCTTTTGTCTCTCCTGGATTATTGAGAAAATCAGCAGACACCTACCTTTGTTAGGCTTACTGCTTACGGGTTCATCTCCCGCCAAAACCAAACTTACGGCAAAATTGTAAAGGGCTGTCGTGCTAAGTGATTAGTGCGATGGCTTTTTTCACCCTATGTTGCCTCTCGTTACTCCCGTAACCCTTGTCCTTTGCCGGAAAAAGCGTTCCGCAGGAGAAAAGCCGGGCGATATTCCGTTAAGCAATCCGTACTGTTTGAGCGCAGCGAGTTTACGGATTGCAGGAATATCGTCCGGCTTTTCAGGTCCGTGCATTGATATGGAGACTATATCATACAGCAATGAAAGCTGCTCTCTAGTGGAACAGGTTAGCGTGGAGGCTTCAGGCCTAGACTTTTTGGTCCTTTTGTGTCATGACAAAAGGACATCCCGTCGACTTAGCGTGGATTGGTTTTTTCAAAAAAGGAGTCGTCACTTGCGACAGCCCCTTTTTGTTTAGTATAAATAACCCAATTTTTCCAAGTGCTCACGATCTTTTAGTGAAATTACATTATCGGCATTAAAGCCATCCTCTTCGAGCGGAATATTTTTTTGACGACGTTTAATCCGTGTGCAATATTGAAACAACAACTGACAAAAGCGCTTTATGGATTTATGCAAACCCTGGTTTTGCTCGTACTTAATCCATTCCTGATAAATCTGTTCAATAATATCAGCGATTGTGGTTGTAAAGTTTTGCCGTGCCACAAAATCCACCAGTTGCAAACACTCACGGATTAATATAAACAGCGCTTCTTGCCGGAATACATCCTCTCTGGGGGAAGCAGTAAGTTCGGCAGCCAATAAACGGCGCCCCATTTCAAATAAAGGATAGATAACAGGAAAGCTTTCTGGCAAGCTTCGCTGATTGACGGCTCCTCTGGCGGCTTGCATAACCCCACCAACGGATTGTCGCCAAATAGCAATATTTCGGATTTCAGCAGCTAATGCCAAACTGAACATAGCAATCTGCCCGCTTAATTTGCTAAACGGATTGAGACTATCCATACTGGATAAATGAGCACATTCAACAATAATAGCTGCCAACGCCTGCTCAGATAATAGTTTTTTTTCGGCTAATTGACTACTGTATTCGGTAATTAATTCAAATACTGAAAAGTCCTCGGCTTTAACCGCCCGATGCAGCCATGCTGCCAAAACTCCGGCTATCTGTTCATGTAGCATACTATCTGCCGGCTCATCGGCCAGCCAGTTATTTATTTTTGCCTGCAGCTCACGTATCAGCCCGATATCTTTGCGCCTGAGTGCAGTCAGACCGGTTAAGCGTAGCGCCCTGGTAATTGCCGAACGTACAAGAGGTTCCCGGTTACCAGTGCAATAAAAAAGAATATCCACCGCTCGCGCAGCCAAAAAATTTTGCCGCTGCTTTAAACATATTACAGCGATAAGACCCAGTTGCTCAATCGCTGCCGGAAGTTCTTCTATCTTAGTATTTTTAAGCAGCGGACGAAATGCGTCAATGCTATGCCCGGCAGCATCCAGTTGATTGGTGCGCAAGGCAAGATAGATAATGGCCGTCAGTCGCGATGCTTCACCGGTTCTGCCCATACCATGTCCTAACGCCAGCTTTAACAGATCAAGAACCCGATATGCCTCAGCCTCTTGGCCGGCTTTCAAACTGGACTGCAGCATTTTATAAAGCTTACGCATAATAACTTTATCGGCATGTGTACTGCCTTGCCGCTCGTTATTCATTTTTTTCAGTCGCGACTCAATCTGCGTAAACTGCCAAGCAAGCCGCCTAGTGTAAAACCACCAGGCGGCTATACTTATTACTGTCAACGCAATACCCCAAACTAGCATAAGGACTTCTCCCTATCTTGCGTTAATTTCTCCCTGATACACAATACCGCGGGAAGCATCAACGGTAACAGTGGTGCCATCCTGCAGACGCTCAGTTGCGCCTTCTACACCGACAAGCACCGGCATACCGAAGCTTACTCCAACAATAGCAGCATGTGATGTCAAGCCGCCTTCTTCGGCAATAATGGCAGCAGCCTTAGCCGCATAAGGAGCAAGATCTTCATCAATGCTGTTAACCACCAGAATATCACCAGACTTAAATTTAGTGGTAACTTCTTTCAGCGAAGTTGCCACTACAACTTGGCCGGTAACCGCCCGTTGTCCAATCCCGGTACCACGCAGCAAAATATTGCCGACAATATGTACCCGAATCATGTTTGTAGTGCCAGATAAACCGGCAGGTACCCCGGCGGTAACCACAACTAAATCACCGTCTTTTACAACCCCTTCTTTTAGCGAGGTTGTAACTGCACTCTGCACCATTTCATCTGTATTGTTGAAGCTAGGTCCCAAAATAGGATATACGCCCCACATCAGCAGCATCCGACGTACTGTTTTCTCACAGGGTGTAACAGCCACGATAGTAGACTGAGGACGATATTTTGACACCATCCTGGCAGTGTAGCCAGATTGGGTAGAAGTTACAATCGCCGCTGCTCCCAGTTCATGCGATATCTGTGCAGTAGCATGACTGATTGCATCAGTGGTAGTTCGCTGCAACTGGATGCCTTTTCCCACTAAAATATCACTATGCTGCAAGGAGGTCTCTGTCCGTACCGCAATACGGGCCATAGTTTGGACGGCTTCCAGCGGATATTGGCCTGATGCCGTTTCACCACTAAGCATAATAGCATCTGAGCCATCAAAAATAGCATTGGCTATATCACTGGCTTCTGCTCTTGTAGGCCGTGGATTAGTTACCATGGACTCCAGCATTTGCGTTGCTGTAATAACAGGTTTGCCGGCCTTGTTGCATTTTTGTATCAGCATTTTCTGAACCAGAGGCACTTCCTCGGCAGGAATCTCTACGCCAAGATCACCCCTGGCCACCATCAGACCGTCTGCTACCTTAATAATTTCGTCAATATTATTGACGCCCTCGGCATTTTCAATCTTCGGAATAATATCCATAGAATAATTGCCAACTTCAAGTATCTTGCGAATTGCCAGCACGTCGGCAGCCCGTTGAATAAAAGATGCCGCAATAAAATCCATTTTACTGGCTATCCCGAACTGAATATCAGCCACATCTTGTTCAGATAGCGGTGGTAAATCTACCGCCACTCCTGGCGCGGCAACACGCTTGCGATCACCGATCTGACCGCTGTTATTTACGGTAGTAATAATATCGTCGCCATCTACTGCATCTACATGCAGGCTTACCAGACCGTCAGATATAAGGATAGTGTTCCCTGGTGCAACCTCCTGCGGCAAATGTTTATGATTAACAGAAGCAATTTCCTTCGTGCCCTGTACGTCACGACCTGTTAATATAAATTTCTGGCCTTTTTCCAGGAAAACTTTGCCTTCAGCGAATAATCCCAGACGCATTTCCGGCCCTTTAGTATCAAGCATCAAGGCAATTGGTTTTTTTACATTGTTTGCAGCTTCTCGAACTCTGGCAATTCTTTTGGCATGCTCTTCATGCGAACCATGAGAAAAATTAAACCGTGCTACATTCATGCCGGCTTCCATCATGGATTCCAAAACACCCGGTTTATCGGTACTAGGACCTACGGTACAAACAATCTTAGTTTTTTTAAGCAAGTTAACTCCTCCTCAAAATGCTTTCATTAGCGTATTGCGTGCTGGCATAAAACAGCATGTGCTTCATCGGCTTCTGACTCTAAAACCAAAATTTCATACAAGCCATCGCCTGTGGCTGAAACAAGTCCAGCCGGACGTATATTGGCAAGCACTCCTTCATTACAGAGCACATTTTTAAACATTTCGGCCTGCGCCCGATTAGAAGCTATGTAAACCACGGTCCACATATAAATCCTCCCACTAGCTTCCTACAAAAATAATCTACAGATGACAAAACAAGTAAAATTTTTCTTCGATCATTAAGTCTTGTTCTCCAAAAACTATATGTATTCCTGCAAAAAAAATGGTTTTTCCAAACTATGGCACAATCTCTTACTTCCTTGCAAAAGCTCGTCTAGGTATATTCACCTATTCTTCTGATTTTTCCTTTTTTCTGCCGGGCATATAAAAAATAATTATCAAAAATTTGCTAAACTTAGTTCTGCAATAATTTTAAGGCAGCTTCTGCCATAACCTCAACGCCATAACTTAATGCATTTTCATCCATATCAAATTTAGGATGATGATGGGGATAAATAATACCTTTGTCTTTATTGCCAACACCGATAAACATAAAGCAGCCTGGCACCTGTTGCTGATAATAAGAAAAATCTTCTCCCACCATCGACGGCTTCAACTCAATAACCGCCTCTTTACCTAATATAGCTTCTCCAGCCTGCGCAACAATTTTGGCGATATCAGGATTATTAATAACAGGCGGAAAGCCATAATAGATTTCCAGTTTATTTGCAGCACCGGCAGCAGCACAAATTCCATCACAGATTCGCTGAACAGCGGCAAAGATGGTTTCACGTGTGGCTTGCGAAAATGTTCGTACTGTTCCCTTCAAAACAGCCGAATCAGGGATAACATTAAAAATATCCCCGGCTTTGAACATTCCCAGCGACAATACGGCTAACTCATTGGCATCGACATTATTGCCGGTAACAGTTTTCAGCGCCAATACAATTTGCGCACCAACATACAAAGGATCTACTGTCTGGTGAGGCATAGAGCCATGACCGCCGAACCCTTTGATAGTAATGGTAAACTCGTCAGGCGATGCCATCATCGGCCCATAGGTCAGTCCCATAGTCCCTACTGTCAGTGGCTGCCACAAATGTGCCCCAATTACGGCATCTACCCCCACTAGCGCGCCATCAGCAATCATTGCCAGGGCACCACCCGGATATCGTTCTTCACTGGGCTGAAACAGCAGCCTGACTGTTCCGGCTAAATCTGCCCGGATTGCAGTAAAGACTTTGCCAATTCCCAAAAGCATGGCAGTATGCCCGTCGTGTCCGCAGGCATGGCAGCACCCAGCATTTTGCGAACGATATGGCTGCTCCACCTCATCATTTATCGGCAGCGCATCCATATCGGCACGAATAGCAATGGTTTTCCCCGGCTTATCACCTTTAATGTCAACAATAACGCCAGTACTGGCTACAATGCGCGGAACTAACCCCATACCTTCAAGTTCTGTTATAATTTTTTTCTGAGTTTCATATTCTTGTCCACCAATTTCCGGAAAGGTGCGAAAATGCCGCCGCAAACCTATGACATACTCATGTTGCTTTTTTACCAGCTCGTGAATGCTTCTATTCATATATATTGTCCTTTTCTTTCTTACTATGTACTCAGCCTATATTTCCCTTTATACAATCTTCCCTAAAATTCCTTCTTATTGATTACAATATTATAGGAAATAAAGACCTTCCCCAGTGCAAAACCGAGGTCGGCCTTTAATAAAATCCATTACCAATGATAATACATTCGGTTTCCATTGTACGTAATATAACCGTGGCGAAGCTTTTCTACTCTTTTATCATCAGCTTTCAGGGGAGCCAGATCGGTATCTGACGCATGACTTTTTTCTGCGCCAGCCGGCGTTGCCGCCAGGATTAAGACGCTTAGGGAAAGCAGGGAAATAAACAGTTTGGGTTTCATATCTACCAGCCTTTCTTACTGCTTCAGGTAGTATTCGCGTCCCAATTGTCAGTTCCTGCAGCTATACTGCTGCTTTCCTTTAAGTATTATTTCCCAGCAGTTTTGGCGATAATCGCCGTAGCTCCAGCCATAAATAAGTTCCGGTAAGCAGCGCCGAAATACTATCTGCTGCCGGCAGCGCCAGCCAGATTCCCTCCAGCCCCCAAAAACGTGGCAACATAATAAGCGCCGGAATCAAAATAATTACCTGTCGTGACATACTCAAGAAAATAGCATGGCCGGCCTTGCCTGCAGCCTGGAAAAAACTAGCCCCTATAATTTGAAAACCGATTATCGGCAATAAGGCAAGTGATATTTTAAGCCCGCTTGCACCTAAAGCAACGAGCTCCGGATTGTCATTAAACAACCGGACAATCTGCGCGGGAAAGAGCTGTACAACCGCAAAACCAAGTACTGATACCAGCGTAGCCGCATAAATACCAAGTTTCATAACCTCAGTTACACGCTCATATTTTTTGGCACCATAATTGTACCCCAGAATTGGCTGGACACCCTGGCTGATACCAAATATAGGCATCAGAATCAACATTCCCACCCGGTTAATAATCCCGAATGCCGCTACTGCCACTTGTCCACCATACATGAGTAGACTGTAGTTAGATAAGATAGTTACCACACTGGCGGCAATTTGCATTAAAAACGGTGATAAACCAATTTTACAAATATCTATTATAATACTTTTGTCTAATCGCATATTCGCAAAACGCAGTTTAAGAACACCTTGATCGCCGGCTAAATAACGCAATACCCAGCCAGCAGCAACCGCTTGTGCAACCACTGTTGCCAGTGCCGACCCTGCTATTCCCAGTTTAAATACCAAAATAAACAGCGGATTCAAAATAATATTTAACAACGAAGCAATTAGCATGGTTGCCATTGCTATCTTAGGATTGCCTTCCGCCCTAATAATATTATTGAGGCCAAAGCCAATATGCATGAAAATACTGCCTAACACAATAATACGGGTAAACTCACGCGCATATGGCAGTACCTGGGCATCCGCCCCCAATAATACTAATATCTGATCCAAATAAATAAGGGCGACAATTGTTGTTGAAATAACGGCCACCACCATCAGACTAAAGGCATTTCCCAAAATAGCCTCAGCTTCATTATGCTTTTGCTCTCCTAACCTGATCGATACCAGCGTCGAAGCACCAATACCAATCAGCATGCCAATTGCCATCAAAATAATCATGATAGGAAATGCTATGGTTACAGCAGTAAGGGCAATATCTCCAACCCAATTGCCAACAAATATACTATCAACAACATTATATAATGCATTCACAACCATCCCGATTATGGCCGGCAAGGAAAACTCCCACAACAGCTTGCTTACTTCTTTTTGTCCTAAGGCCTCGGCTTGATCCATATATTCCTCCGAAAAACAAAATTTGTATATATTATTATATAATAGTGCTCTGATTGCCATATAGCAATATCTTTCGTAATCGATTGGCATTATATTTAGCTAAATTATTACCAACATAATAGCGAGATGCTGCGTGACATTTTGACCATAACACGGCGTTATCCGCATAATCTAGTCAAAAAAGATCACGAAACATCTCGCTTTTCACATCTGTTATTAAAATTTTCGCACTGTATAAGAGGTTAATAACTATGCAGAAATTCTCTACTAGCGATAATTGACTTCAGCATTTACACAAGTTACCAAAGGTTTACCGGCCAGACCAAGCAAAATGTTTTCAGCTGCAAGCAGCGCCATTTTATTGCGTGTTTCCATGGTTGCACTGCCAATATGCGGCGTAATAAGCAGGTTAGGCAGCTTTAAGAGCGGATGATCTGCTGGTATCGGTTCAGGATCGGTAACATCAAGCGCAGCATAGGCAATCTGCTTGGTAGACAGTGCCGCATATAGAGCCTGGGTATCAACAACCGGGCCACGAGATGCATTAATTAAATACGCAGTGGATTTCATTTGCGCAAATTCCTTAGCACCAAATCTCCCCCGGCTTTCCTCAGTCAGAGGTGTCAACACAACAATAAAATCAGCCTCTGCCAGCAGTTGATCAAAGGTGCGGTATTCGGCTTTGAGCAACTCCTCGTCAGGACGCGGATTACGGTTATTATAGATAACTTTCATCCCGCTGGCCTGTGCTCTTTTGGCAACAGCAGTCCCAATAGCCCCCATGCCTACAATGCCTACTGTTTTATTATACAAGTCGACCCCAAATGGCAATGGCAGGCCTTGATGCCACTTGCCGGCGCGTACCCAGTCCCAGCCTTCATGAATACGCCGGGCAGAGGTTAACAGTAGTCCAAAAGTCAAATCTGCCGTGGCCTCAACAAGCACACCCGGAGTATTACCAAAAGGAATCTTGTGTCTGGTGCAGGCTGCAATATCAATGTTATCATAACCAACTGCCGGCTGGGCAATGACTCTTAAGTTTGGTGCACCGGCTAACAGCGCTTCATTTATTTGAATCTTACTGGCAACAAACAGCCCTTCCGCCGCCTGCAGTCTTTTAGCTGTCTCGTCCGGCTCATTATTGTTCCAGCGGTAAATCTCGCACTGCTCTTCAAGAGCGGATAAGGCTGAAGGTAAAACAGCTCCTGTAACTACAACTTTATATTTGCTCATATAAACCACCACCCCAAGTTATAAAAAATATTATATATACTATTTTAATTCGCGTCTGTTCCTATTCCACCTTCTCCCAAAGTTTAGATCTTTTTGCTACTTTATCCGATGACTAAGCCGTTCTAATACTCCCATCCGCTGTAGCGGGAGTAAAGAACGGCTAAGTCCCTGGATAATTCGACTAAGATTCATTAGGGGTTAAAACCCCATCTGAATCAAGTCTCATTTATTTAGTAATCTGAAAGCTTGGATAGGAACCGAAATTTTTGAACCACAAGCTTTTTTCTTTAACGGCATTAACTGCATCCGCAATATTGGGTTCTGTTATGCTGCCTTCTATATCAAGAAAAAAGATATACATACCAAGACCAGTCCGGGCAGGACGGGACTCAATCCGCGTCAAATTTACCGATCTTTGTGCCAGTTCCCCCAGCAAATAGTACAGACTGCCCGGCTGCGCGCCGTTAATTTGGCATACCAGAGTGGTTTTACATTTACCAGTCGCATCAGTAAGTGGCTGCCGCTCTAATCCAATAAACCGTGTTGAATTAGTAGCATTATCCTGAATACCGGCGGCAATTACCGTTAGCCCATAATGTTCAGCGGCTTTCAAGCTGCCTACAGCAGCCAGTCTTCCCTCACCATCTGCCACCTTCCTGGCTGCCGCTGCAGTACTTTCAACCGGAATTAATTTAGCCTGCGGATATAGTTTGCCCAAGGTTTTCCTACATTGCGCCAGTGCCTGGGGATGAGAAACAATGGCGTCAACATCACTGCTGCCTTTGTTCGCCAGCAAATTGTGCCTGACCGGCAAAATAATCTCTTTAGTAATATAAAGATTAACGTCATGGGCAATGGTATCTAAAGTAACATTCACCGAACCCTCCAGCGAGTTCTCCACCGGCACAATGCTTTCATCAACCTCGCCGCCAGCAACAGCCCTGATGGCTTCATCAATAGTGCTGAATGGTTTTAAAGACACATCAGGTTGATCACCATAGATGCTCAAAACGGTTTCTTCGCAATAAGTGCCGTGCGGGCCAAGATACGCTACTGTCCTTGCCATAATCATCCCTCCAGTAAAAAATAAAAACTCCCGTCCTAAAAAAGGACGAGAGCTAATCTCGCGGTACCACCTTTGTTATCCACCTCGCGGTGAATCCCCTCATAAAGTACAGGCCTAACACCGATACTTCCCTTCGCATGTAACGGTGAAGGTCTCCGGCTCCGCCTACCATCTGCTTTTCATTAGACCAGATTTCAGCAAGCAACTCCAAGGCGAACTTCGGTAAACCAATTCCTGCCGGTTTTCAGCGCCCCCGGCTCTCTGTCAAGGAATCAACCTACTTACTTTTCCTCTTCATAGTCTTTAGTTCTATTTTTTCCTACTATAGCATGCAATTGATATTTATTCAAGTAGCCGCAGGTTTTGTTTTGATCAAAGAATTCTTTAACCAAGTTTTCATATGGCTTAGGGTTTATTCGTTCAGTTCATATAAATCCCGGGCAGCTTCTGTAAGCTGACTTGCGACTTGTGCTAGCATTTGACTAGCCTGGGCCATCTCCTGAATAGCGCTAGACTGACCATTCATATTTTGGTCAATGTTATTAATCATTTGGGTGAGAGTATTAATTGAGCTGTACATATGGTTTAATGAATAAGAAATACGTTGCACCGAATCCGCACTGGCGGCAGCTAATTTTCGCACTTCTTCTGCCACTACGCTAAATCCTCTCCCCATCTCTCCCGCACGAGCAGCTTCAATAGCGGCATTTAAGCCAAGAAGATTAGTCTGTCCTGCTACTGTTTTGATGAAAGAAACGATTTCCTCTGTCTGGCGGGCAGATTCAGAAAGATTTTTACCAAGGATATCTAACTCGTTGGTTGTTCGTGTTACTTCCGCAGAACGACTGGCAAGCTCCTGCAATCCTGCAGTAAGTTCTTCAGACGAAGACGCTACCTCACTCGATATGCTATTCATTCGCTCCATTGCTTCAATGCTTTGGGTGATGGTAACACTGCCTACAACCTTACCCTCATCTTTGAGTGGATAAGCACTTGCGATATAAGCCATACCGTATGCCGACTTTTCCTTGGGAATAATACGTGAAACAGTTTTACCTGTGTCTAAACATTGTTTAGTTGCACCCGAGTTCACAGAATCACCAATCTTCGTACCTAAATTCAGTGTTTCTGCCGGAACATAGCATATATACTTACCATCTTTGGCTACGGTAATACCAATATCTCCCGGTATGATGTCATTAAAGTAAGGGGCCATTTTACAAAACATTTCGATCATTTCGCTGCCTGTAAGCTCCGTCATAGATATATCTCCTCCTAGAAGCGCTAGTTATCTAAGATTATTTTCGACAATAATTTCATTTTTCCTTTAAAAAATCATCAACGATAGCACCATGATCAATGATTGCCCTTTTCAGTTCTGGTGTAAGAATCACCACCAAGTCTTACATGTACTTTTTTACGCTGTCTACCTAAAGAGGATACTACTACAATGACAAAAGTAAGACCCCGTCCCTTAGCATTCTATTTGTTTGTATTGACATGCTTTTTAGACCATACCCTCGGGCACGATCTAATCCATGGAAATGCTTCATTTCCCCGTTTTTCCACTCATGACTGGCTCGTTTTTTGTACTTGAGCTTAAACTGAGTAGTCTTAGTAAATTGACTATGTTCATAATATTGAGCACTATGTACACTGACGCCCAGTACTTTTTTCTTTACATTCTTGCCGGCACATTCAAGCAGTTTGGGACACTGAACACATTGCGATTTAACAAAATGATACTTATAAACATCTAAATATTTAAGCTCTTTAGGATTGTTTCCCAACTTTTCGCAGATGCATCTGATATGAAAAGTGACGGTGTTTTGTCAGAACCTTGCGTATTCATAGTAATCATACAGCGATTGGGCATTGCTGCGTCACAGGTGGTATATCGCCGCAGTTTTGATTTTACTCTGGCAATTAACTCAAGCAGATTAAAGGGTTTGATAATATAATCATCCGCACTAATGTTTAATCCGAATATTTTATCGATATTCTTGCTTGGGGTCAACAAAAGAATAACCGGAATTTTTTTATCCTCCCGTATATTTAACAATGTATTTATCCCATCAAACTTCGGCATCATACTATCCATAATAATCAAATGATGCTCTTCATTCTGCAGAGCGTTAAGCGCTTCCATCCCGTTATAGGCAACAGTCACAGCAAACCCCGCCTGCTTAAGATATATTTCAATAACCCCGGCAATCGCTTTATCGTCATCGACCACCAGTACACGATGGTTTGGGTTCATTAAAATTCGCATCCCTTCAAATAACACCTTGTTTCTACTTCAAAGTCATTGTAACAAAAGATATTTACAAAAACCTGCCTATATTTCTTACAAAATTATTAAATTTTACAGAAATAATGTGACAAATTAATATACAATTTTAAAAAACAAAAGCCTACCCCATCTTGTTCCAGATGAGGCAGACTGTTACTTACTTATTAAAAAGCAATTTCCTATTGGCAAACTAATTTAAGGGAATCGTAAGCATTATTTTAAATAAGTCTCCGTCAACAACAATCCTGCAACTTCCATTTTGCACCTCCATAAAGCTTTTAACAATCGCCAGTCCTAAGCCAGAACCCTCACCGCTCCGGGCAGCGTCACCGCGTTTAAATCGTTCGAGGACCTCCTCAGCCTTAAACTGCATCATATAATTAGAAATATTTTTTACGGTTAGTATGGCCTGATTGTTTAAAACCTCCACCTCCACATAGACATGCGTATTGGGCAGTGTATACTTTAGCGCATTTTCAAAAACATTGGATAACACGCGCCACATTTTAGCGCCATCAGCTAAAATCATAATTTTCTCCGAGGGGATAGTGGCAACGACCTCAAGTCCCGCATTCTTAAAATCGTCTTCATATTCCGCAAAGGATTGTTCTATAAGGTCATTTAGCGACAATTCTTCCAGTTTTACGGCAATTGAGCGGCTTTGCGCCTTGGAGACCTCAAATAAATCCTCAACGAGTTGCTTTAAATGCCCAGATTTCCGTTTTAGTATATCTGCATATTCTTTTACTTTCTCAGGTTCGTCATATTTGCTACACAGCAGATCCGAATAAGTAATAATTGAAGTTAGCGGCGTTTTCAAATCATGGGAAACATTGGTAATAAGCTCCACTTTCAAATGTTCAGCTTTCATTTCTCTGTCTACCGCTGCTTTTACGCCATCAGCAATATGATTGATATCATCAGCGATTGTATCAACAAATTCAAAACCGGACGAAACAATTTTATGATTTAAGTCACCGTCTTTAATTTTTTTAATACCCTCAACCAGTGTCATCAAAATCATAGCCTGCTTTAATACTAACCTGACTATTCCCCCTACCAGCAAACTAAAAAGGCCAAGTGCCACAAGCAGAGCAAAAAAACTATTAAACGCTTCGGCCAATATTGTATATATCCACAGGTTCAGCATAACAGGAACCGTATAAAATGCCAAAAGTATTGCCGTTCTTTTGGCCAAAAGCTTCTGGTCTGCCGGTATATCCATAGCAGAAGTGTAGGCTTGTTCCGCAATTGTCTTAGTGGAACGATAAAATTTATATAGCTGAGTATGCCTAATTACTTCCCTGCTCTTAATCCTTTTGGCAAACATGGTGGCATATGCTGCCAAAGTAAGGTATGCGACTGTGAGCAGGATCAAGGCCACATAATTTATTAGTTGCAAGGACTGTGTCTTCTGGTCGCTTGCCATACTGATGGCAAAAAAAACGCACAGCATCGTAACAAATCCGGTAATTAAAAAGCCAACATCCAAGTAGATTCTATCAAACGAATTATAATGTAATTTGGTGCTTCCCGGCACTCTGCCTGCAACAAACATTAATCCGGCAAACGAAAGTACAACCAGACTTAAACCCATGCCCATGTGTTTAATGCCGTTTAAGCCGTTTTGATGCCTTACTTCATATTGAGATGCCTGCTTAAAGGCCTCCTGGGAGAATCCAATATATACGACGCTGCCGTCACGATCAAGTTTTTTATAAAAGGGCAGCGTATTATAGTAATTCGGCTCCGGCCCCGTTACAAGACCATTTTCTAAAATCGTATAATACAGGCCATCGTAATTGTCTAAAAACTGTTTTGCCGCATTATAACGTGCTAACACCCCCGCAATTAGCTCTTCTTTTGCCTGTTCGAGTTTCTTGTCATAAACCTTTTTGGTATCGGTAACTGTTTCGTCACGTTCCAGCATGAGCCGTTTGGCTTCAGCAGAATTAGTCTGCCCGGCAACCAGACCGTCATATTTTTTGATGACCGTATTAATTTTCGTGTTTTTTTCAAATTTTATATTTTGGACTTTCTCCAATAGTTCATTTTCATTAATCATAGCACCTGATTTGATATGTTCTTCGCTCTTATACTTATTAAGTAATAGAATCTTACTATGAATACCGTCTATGTCCTCTTCAAAAGCAAGCTTATAATCATTTTTTAACGCATAAGAAAAATCCGAGTAGTTTAATGCGCCCCAGTACCCAAGAATGACGCCGCTAAGACCGACAACCAATAAAAACAACTTAAAGCAGTGCGTATATTTAATATTTTTCAATCTTGTAGCCAATTCCCCATACCACCTTCAAATATTTCGGGTCTTTAGGATTAATTTCAATCTTTTCCCGAATTCGCCTTATATGAACAGCAACCGTATTTTGCCCATTAATATTAGGCTCGTTCCATACCCGCTCATAAATCTCCTCAATTGAAAAAATTCTGTTTATGTTTTGCATCAAAAGCTTGAGTATTTTATATTCAATTAAGGTAAGCTTCACTTCTTCTCCATCAACTTTAACCAACTTAAACTCTGTATCCAATGAAAGCGAGCCTGTCGTAATCGTACAGCTATTAGGTATTGCTGCGCCAAAAGTGGTGTACCGACGCAATTGCGATTTTACCCTGGCAATTAACTCAAGAGGATTAAAGGGTTTAGTAATATAATCATCAGCCCCCATGGTTAGTCCAAATATTTTATCAGTATCCTCACTTTTAGCAGACAAAAGTATAACAGGAATATTTTGTTCTTCCCGTATTTTTAGCAAAGCCTTAATCCCGTCAAGCTTTGGCATCATAATGTCCATAATAATTAAATGAAACTCCTCATTCTGCAGCACATTAAGCGCTTCCTGCCCGTCATAGGCAACAGTTACGGCAATTTCTGCCTGCTTCAAGTATATTTCAATAGCACCGGCGATCTCTTTGTCATCATCTACCACCAATACACGATGGTTTTGATCCATTAAATTCGCCTCCCTTCAAGAATCAACTTGTTTTGTTACTTCACTGTCATTGTAACAAATGAAATTTACAAAAA